>JBEKNI010000021.1:0-72155 GCA_049522975.1 Occallatibacter sp.
GGCCCAGCACCGGCTCAACCACCGGCCCAGAAAATGCCTGGGCTATAAAACACCACACCAAGTCTTCCGGAAACAGTTACACTCGAACCAACCCGTTGCGCTTCGTTGTTGAATCCGCCGTGAAAGGAAAAGAAATTCGGCCTGATGTTTTTGCTGTGATGCCCTCTGGCCCGCCGCTTGTCATCGAAATTGAGGCTTCAATTGGACAGAAGCTCCAGATGGATGGCCCACGGCATCGAGAGTCACGTCTCCGCGATAAGACAAAGTTCATATTCATTCTCAGCCCGGAAGCGAGATGCTGCAAGAAAAAAGCTTCGCGAATATTTCGGTGAATCAGTTGAACTCATCGATCTTCTTGATCTTGAGAGGAAGTTCGGACAGATCGGAATCGGAAGTAAGATGGTATTGAAGTAAGGCATATCTTCTGACGCTAAACTTTATGCTGAGAAGCTTCTCGTGCACGTGTCACAAACGATAAATCGTGACTGGCCTTTGCTACAGCTTTGCCGGATGCCCGGCAAACCATTTTGCTGCCCGATCTTGTGCTGTAAGTATCCACCGGCAGGGCCGGTGGCTTTACGGTTGCTGGCCCCTCAAAGGGGCCTTTTCGCAACGGTCCGAAGCAAAAGCAAGAACAAAAGCAAAAGCCTCGTACTGCTGTCTTCACTGCCGCAGCACGGCAATTCGAGAGAAAACATACTCCCGGAATTCTCAAAGTTCTACTGCCACCCCGGCAGAGCCGGGGGATCTCCTCTCGCTTTAGAGCGAGACCATGCCAGCAACGCATAAGCGGCAAGTGCCCCAAGCCTTGGTTTGGCCTAGGGCACTCGCCATGAATTGGTTGAGCCACATTTCGATTCATCGGGAATCAGATCCCCGACGGAAATGGGTCGAAGTTATCCCACAGGGGAAACTCAAGAAAGCTCGTTCCGGTTGCAGAGGCGGAGACCGTGAGATCGATGGACGTGGTTGCGGTTTGCGCGTCGGAGGTTCCCGTGATCGTCACAGTCGATTCTCCAGCAGTGGCCGCGGAGCCGGCAGATAGCGTGAGCGTGCTTGTCCCTGTTGTTGGATTAGTGTCGAAGGCAGCAAAGACTCCGCTGGGCAATCCGCTGGCGGCGAGAGTGACGCTGCCGTCGAAGGCGCTGCCCGGAGTTACCGTGATGGTTGCGGTGGCGACGGCTCCCGGAACAATTGTCAGGCTGGCCGCTGAGGTTGTGAGCGTGAAGCCTGTGGTTCCGCCGCCGCCCGTAGTGTTGGCGGGAGAGTTGGTGATGATGGCAACGGTCTGATTGGGAATGTTGCCAGGTGCGACAGTCACCGTATCCGTCCATGTGGCGGGCACACAAGAGATTTGATCGGCTGCCGGAATCGTGGCGCAGGTATTCATGGCGTAGCCGACGATGGGAACCTCTGTGATGGTCACTGTCCCGGCCGGTACCTCGATGGCGGGCGAGCAAGCGCCGGCGGGAACGACAACCGGCCCTGAACTTCCAGGGGTGATATTGAAGGTGGCGAACGGCGGAGGCGCAGTCGTTGAGTTGCCTTTGTACTCCTTGCATATCTCCAGATAGCCGGTCTCCTCCTTTTGATTTTCGTCGGTATATGTTACTTCGGTGACGCCGGTTCCGACGGTGACGGTGGCCGTGCCCGCGCTTAAATTCGTGGCTCCCAAACTGCTGGGCGGAGCCGCGGTAATGCTGGATACGATATCGCCCGCCGGAAGGACTTCAGCCAAGTGCACCACCGTGCCGATGGGAGCGCTGCCACTTAGCTTGCAATAGCCGCCGGGCGCGGGGCCTGCTGGGATCGAGGCCGTGCCGGAGCCGTGGATGCTGCTGTAGTTGAAGGTGAACGGCGTACTGGCCGCAACACCCGGGCCGGCGACCTTGCATAGCTTGACGTTGCCGCATTGCGCGTTGGCGCAGGTGCTGGTGAGAGTCGCATTCACCTCCAGCCCGGTCCATAACTCCAAGTTTCGTACCCGGATTCTGAGGGTATTGACGCCCGCCACAAAATCGGCGGGATTGGTGAATGAAAAGGCGGTCGGAGTTCCCGCAAAGCAACCGGCATGGAGGTTGCAATACAACGGATAGCCGGAGTTGAAGGGAGCGTAATGGTGACCGTTCAATGTAATGTCTTGTACGTAATCGTCAACCAGGTAGCTTCCGCTGAGGCTGAGTGTTTCCAGGGCACACTCGGGAATCCTGAAGTGGATTTCATAGATGTAGATGCCTGCCGCGGCACTCCCGTCGGGCAGCGGCGAGGGGTTCGGCTGCAGCCAGTTCGCGTCAGGTGTCCACACGGTGAAGGAATACATGCTGGCGACTTGAGCCGCTGTGATGTGGTAGGCGGGGCCGCCGTTAATCGTCCAATAAGGATCCGTTACTACTGAATTGGAGGTCGTGCTCAGGTCGAGGGTGGATCCATAACCGCCATTGGGTCCGCCGTCCGCCGAGCAGGGCGGCATAGCCGCCACCGAAACGCCTTGTGCAGATGCAGGAGTTGAGAGCAGCATCAGGATGCCGCAGAGGATGCTCGCGCATGCAAAGCCGCGACTCAACCGCGTGGCAAACAGAGCCAGCGGGGCTTTGAAAAGCGCCTTCCGGATGTTTGCATTGACGGCTTTTGTCTTCCGGAACTGCGACCGTATTGGCGACGCTGTGTTAGAGAACTGTGCAGGCAGGCGAAGGGAGAGTATTCCTTGCGTCAGGACTGTTGCAATTTTCATGGTGATCTCCTTAATGTGGGTTTTGAGGCCGGGGAAGGGATTAAGGTATCCCGGCTGCGAATCTACTCTGCAAATCTTTACTTGTCAAGAAATACTTTGGCTTTTTCTTTTCATATCAGAATGTGCGTTATATCACTTCCGCTTTGTTAATCCACATCTGCCGCAACGGCGGCTTGGACTTACGCTTTTCATTGCACGAGAAAGGATTGACGCCGCGGCCAAAGATTCTGCCGCAGCGCGCTGCTCAAGCGGCAGCTTCTTGCACACCCTGACAATGGAACCCGGCTCGACGATCGCCGCGTTGGCTTGCTCTGAGAACGCTTGCAGGTTACGCCGTGGGGCCGGCAGGAGCCGGGCCGGGCGCGCCGGCCGCGGGGCTGGCAGGGCCAGAACCCGCAGTGCTGGTGTCGAGCTTGTCCATCAGCATCGTTCCCAAGCTCTCCAGAACTCCTTGACTGCTCCCGCTGCCCACGACCAGGATCTTGGGCATGAATGCGGCATTGCCTGCCGCCAAAGCCTTGATGGCGTTCACCAGCGCCGTAGGCCCCTTGCCCAGCGCTTCGACCTGCCGCTCATAGGCCTCGGCGTTGGCCAAGCCCACCGCGCGAACCTCGGCTCCCTTGGCGGTGCCCGTCTGCTGGATAAACGCAGCCTCGCCCTGGGCTTCCTTGATCCTGGCCTCGGTCTTGTTGGTCTGGATCTCCACTCCGACCTTTGCCTTGGCAAGGTCCACCTGCATCTCGGCAGTGCCGCGCGCCTTCTCGGTCTCGATGCGCTGGTCCTGGGCCTGGCGCTGCATCTTGAATGTTTCCACCTGCTGATGCGCAACCTCCCGCTCCGTCAGAACAGTGACCAACTGTTGGGGATAGACGACATCCTGGATATAAACTCCCCTGGTCTCAATCTCGTATTCAGCGAGCTTTTCCTGGATGTAATCAAAGGCTTCCTCCTGGACCCTCTGACGGGTCTGGATGAACCGGATCGCCTCCATCCCGCCGATCTTGTCGCGAAATAGGTTGCCCACGGCCGCCTGGAGAACCTCGTTCACCAGGTTCTCCATGGAACCGACCATGGAAATCACGCGCGGAGCCTTGGTGTCCGGAACATGAATCAGGACTTGCAGATCGATGCTAAAGACGAAGCCCTCGTTGCTCTTGGCAATGATCGGCTCAAGCCGCGCATCGAGCCCATGAGCTCCGGTCACATCCTTCGCCCAATCGAGCTTGAGAATCGCCGTCAGAACCAGCTTCGCGTCGTAGATCCGGGGATTGATCGGGTACTTCCCCGTTCGCAGCGCTTCCTGCCAGATTCCCTGGTGACCGGGGCGAACCAAGCTGCCGAACTTGAAGCCGGCGCCGGATGTATCCTGCGTGGGCAGTCCCACATAGGCCTTGATCGCGGCGACCTGACCCTGTTCGACCACCAGCATCGGCACCTGTTCCACGCGCACCAGAAACGGGTTCAGGTTGTAAGCGCCATAGAGCAACGGGTCGTGCTGTAGACCGATCTTTCCGCCCGCCTCCAAAAACTTCTGGAAGTCCTGATAGTTGTTGTGCTGATCGTTCTTGCTGCCGAGGATCATCCCCATCAGCTGGAAATCGGTGACGCCCGGCTGCCTTTCGAACTCGCCAACGTCCTGGAATCCGCCCAGCCGGCTGGCAATGGCTCCGGCCGGCAGGGGTTCGCCATCCAATGCGGTCACCACTCCGATCATGTCCACGACCTTGCCGCTGTCGCCGGCCGGCTTGGGCGCAATGCGCGTGACATCAAGCTGCCCCTCTTCCAAGCCGAATGCCCTGAAGGTCAGGCCTTTGTTGCTGGCCAGGTTCTTGTACTCGTCCGACACCGGTACGCCGAAGACCTGCGGTTTGGTGATGACCAGGAAAGCCACCGGGTGAATCGGCGCCAAAGTGCCGGGAGAAAGAACCGGTCTTTGCACGCCCTTCTCTCCGCCCCTGGCAACAAACGTCCTAAAATCGGTGAAGTTGCCGAAGGCCGGATCGTACCGGGCTGACTTGGCGCCGATCGGCGTGGGCTTGCCGACCTGTGCGATCACCACGCCAATTTGCCCTGCCGGCACCTGCACCCACGGGTGTTTGGTCACAGTGTAGAAGGGCTTGAATTTGAAGCGGACCCCAGGCATAAGAAGATCGGCCTGATAACCGGCCTCTCCCAAGAAAGCCACGGGGTTGTCGCCCGGCAGCTTCCTCCCAAGCCTCTTTCGCACCAATCCGATTTGCGTTGGGCCAATGCTGTAGAAGGACGCGAGGACGGTGGCAAGCGCGAGCAACACGATCACGATCATCGAAAAAGACCAAAGGAAACCGCTCGTAAACATCTGACCACTGTCTGGCATCTCGAATCCCCTTTGCAGCATGGATTTGCTCCAATTGTACCCCTCGCGGGAGATTGCAATACAAACGCTATTGTCGGCCCTGTCACAAGGAGCCTCTTGCAAGAGTTCTGATCGGGAGTAGACTAGCCCTGGAGGAGAGGTTATGGCCGAAGAACAAGTGATCAAGCTCTTGGAAGAAATCAGGGATTTGCAGAAGTTGCATGTGGAAAACTACAAAGTTGCGTTGAAGCACCAGCGGGAAGCCATTGACATTCAAAAGGCTGCGGTACGCCGTCAGAAAGCGGTTCTTCTTCTGGCAGGTCTCTTACTGGCGAGCCTATTGGTTTTCCTGGTTTGGTCTTCGTTTGCTGCCAGAGGGTGATTACCAGCCAATTCTTCTAGTCCTGTTACAAAGCGAGCTTGTCGAAACGTCTTGCCTTTGGGTCGAGCTTGAGTCAGGTCATGGAGCGAAAGAGGGAGTAGGAAAATCGCGACGGCTGCAACCAATGCGGATGCAAGAATGATCGTGCTGGCGACTTGCTTCCGGCCATTTTCCTTAGCCCTCTCGGAATCGCAACAAGAATAGCGCGGATTCACCGTTTCTTCCCCCCTTTCTGTTCTCTGTTCCCTCTTCCTTGTTCCCTGCTTTACCCTGTTGCACGCCGTAGCCGTTTCGGCTACACTAAAGCAGGAGGCCATCCATGCGTCATGTTTCCTTGCGCGAGTTCAGAACCCGCGGCGCAAAGGCTTTGGCGGACGTGCCGCGAGGCGAGACAACTCTTCTGGTGGGCCAGAATGGCCCCGCCTACTTCCTGGTCCCTGTTTTGGGGGATGTCATCAAGCAGGATAAGGATCTGCGGCGGGCGATGGCGCTTGCCAGCCTCCGCGAGGGCTGGCGGCTTGCCGAAGAATTGGGCGGTATGAGCGATGAGGAGATCAACGCGGAGATTGACGCGGTCCGCGCCTCTCATCAGCTTGTGAGCGCAGGATGAAGCTGGCTGTCTTGGATACGAATGTAGTTATCTCTGCTGGGATCACTCCTGGGGGCACGCCAGCCAAGCTGATCTTCGATTGGGTATTGAAGGAACACATCCAAGTGGTAACTAGTCCGGCGGTCCTTGCCGAGTACCGCGAAGTTGCCCAGCGTCCGAGATTTCTGAAGTATGGTTTTCCTCCCCTTTGGCTGGAGACTTTGATTGAGGAGAGCCTTTGGCTTCAAGACCCTGAGCCATGGATATGCCCATGCCCGGGCCCTACCGACGCTCCATTTCTCGCGCTTGCTCATGCGGCGGGAGCATGGCTCGTGATGGGAAATCTCAAGCACTTCCCGGAGACCGCGCGAAATGGGGTGAGGGTGCTGTCGCCCGCTGATTATCTGGCGCATCTCAATGGTGCAGCCAACTGAGGATGGAATTACTGCTCCCTGTTCCCTGCTCTCTTCACGCCAACAGCGCGGTCACCTTGGTCATCTCCTCGCTGATGGCGATATGCTGCGGGCACAATCCCTCGCAGATGCCGCAGGCGATGCAGGCGCTGGAGCGCTGCTCCTCTTTGAGAAAGACCTGGTAGCGGAAGCGCGCCGAGGAAAGATCGTCGAAGAGGTGCGCGTAGTTATAAAACTCGAAGTTGGCCGGAATCCACACGCCATTGGGACAGGGCATGCAGTAATTGCATTTGCTGCATGGAATGACCGTGCGCGCCCGATACTTTTCCCGGACCTCGGCAATCAGCGCGTGCTCCGCCGCACTGAAACTTCCGATGTGCGACTGGCCGGCCAGGCGCAGGTTCTCTTCCGCCTGGCTCATCGTGCTCATGCCGCTCAGGACCACCGAAACCTCCGGTTGATCCCAGAGCCACTGGAGCGCCCAATCGACCGGAGAGCGCCGCTGGGGAAAGCTCTCCATGGCTTCCAGAACATCCATGGGCGGATCGGCCAGCCTGCCTCCCATCAGCGGCTCCATGACGATGACGGCCAGGCCCTTGTCCGCCGCCAGCTTCAAGCCGCGTGTGCCGGGCTGGTTCTCGACATCCATGTAGTTGTATTGAATCTGGCAGAAGCTCCACAGGCTGCTCCCGTTGACGATCTCCTCGAAGGCCTCGTACTCATCGTGGAAGGAGAAGCCGAGATGCCGTATGCGCCCGTCGGCCAGCGCGGCCTCGGCCCGGTCCAGCAGTCCGTACTTCAGAACAATATTCTGCCACCGCTCATGGCCCAGCGCATGCAGCAGGTAGAAGTCGATGTGGTCCGTCTGGAGCTTAGCCAACTGCTCATTGACCAGCCGATCGAAGTCCACAGGTCTCTCCACCAGCCAGACCGGCAGCTTGGTGGCCAGCCTGACCTTCTCCCGATAGCCGTCCTGGAGCGCCTTGCCCACCACCACTTCGCTTTGGCCGCCATGGTAGGGGTAGGCTGTGTCGAGATAGTTGACCCCGTTGTCGATGGCATGACGAAGCATCCGCACCGCCTCGGCTTCTAGGATGTTGGGGCTGAGACGCTCCCCGTCCGAGGTGGGAAGCCTCATGCAGCCAAAACCCAGCGCCGAGACCTTCCAATCCAACCTTCCAAAACTGCGATACTGCATCGTTGCCACCCCTGTCGAGTCTTCCAAACTGAATTCTACTCCGGGCTGTTTACTCACTTCCCGGACAATCCCTCAACCAACGCCTCCCACTCAGCATCGAAGGTCTCCCGTTGAAACCTCCGTCCCGCCCTCTCATACCAGTAGTCTGCATTGGACGCCGCCTCCGCCTTGCGATGCAGGTAAGCGTGAACAGCCATCCCCTCAGTGGTTTCAAGCTCATCCACAAGGTTGTGCGCCACCTCCCATTCCCCTTTTGCATCCCACCACAGCGCCGCCAGCGGGACCGGCAGCCCCTCGGAAGGCAATTCACCAGCAAGCGAATCGCGAAACTCCTGTGCATTCATAGGGTTCTTTTACCACCGGTCGTTTTGGTCTTGCAATGGGCTGGGCAGGACAGCAAGTGTGATCTAAGTCACATCGTGGTGCGCTTTTTCGCTGATAAAAAGAGCTCATCGTTCCGATGAAAAGAGAATGAGGGGTCCATCAGAGGTTTGGGGGCGGTTGGTGCGGAAGACGCCAACCGCCCCTCCCGTCGAGCAAGCCATGCGCGCTCTCGGAACGAACGAAGTGAAATCCTGCATTTGCGGCTCAGGTGGAAATGGTCGTATACTGAAATCCGACTATTATGGTCGTAGTTTCAGGGTCCTCCGTTTTCAGCGGCCCGCAGGAGTACGTGGATTGAGTGTGTTAAGCGATCTGCATGTGGGCGAGAGCGGTGTTTTGGCCGCCCTCGACCTGCCTGAATCCGTGCAGAACCACCTGATGCATATGGGCTTTGTCCCCAATGCGCTGGTGACGGTCCTGCGCCGCGCCCCGGCCGGCGACCCCACCGTCTACGCCGTGGATGGCATGGAGATCGCCCTTCGGCACGAGACTGCGGCGGCCATCCGCATGAGAGCCCCCGACGCCGGAGTCGAGCAACCTGAAGACGAAGACGCTCCTGAACTGGTCGAGGCCGCGCAATGAGCAGTTGCTGCACCCCTCCAGCATTCAAGCCGCCTAAATCTCTGCCGTCCGCAGGGGCGCTTAAAACCGTGGTCGTCATCGGGCCGCCCAACTCAGGCAAGTCCACCCTTTTCAACCGGCTGACCGGCCTGCGCCAGAAGGTGGCCAACTTCCCCGGCGTCACCGTCGAGCAGCGCATGGGCCTGATGGCCGGGGTGGGCCGCGCTGACCTGACGCTCATCGATCTGCCCGGCATCTATTCGCTTGATCCTTACTCCGAAGACGCCCGCGTCTCGATCGACGTGCTGCGCGGCAGGATGCCCGGCACGCCCAAGCCGGACGCAGTGCTGCTGGTCCTCGATTCCCTGCATCTGACCCGCCAGCTGATGCTGGCCGCGCCGGTGCTGGCGTTGGGTCTGCCGACGCTGGTGCTGCTCAACATGAGCGATCTGATGGAGGCTCGCGGCGGCCACATCGACGCGCTCACGCTGGCCCGCGAACTGGGCGCTCCCGTGGCTGAGATCAGCGCCGTCAACGGAGCCGGCTTGGATGCCATTCCGCTCTTTCTCCACCAGCAAACCGATCGCACGGCCGCCCAGCCGCTGACGCTGCCCGTCCTGGGCAATGCCGCCAGCGCTCACTCCTGGGCCGCGCAACTGAGCCGCCGCACCGGCTATCGCGCTCCGCTCTCGGTCGAGGGAACGCGCAGGATCGACAACATTCTGCTCCATCGCATCTGGGGTCCGTTGCTTTTTCTGGTTGTCGTCGTCGGCGTCTTTGAGGTAGTCTTCTCCATCGGTCAGCCGCTCTCCGACGGCTTCGGCGAAATCCTGGCACGTATCGGCGGCCTCGCGCGGCCCATCTTGCCCGCCGGCTGGATTCAATCGCTGATCCTCGACGGCGCATGGAAGGGCATCTCGTCGGTGCTGGTCTTCCTTCCGCAGATCCTTCTGCTTTTTCTTTTCATAGGAATCCTGGAAGACTCGGGCTATCTTTCCCGCGCCGCGCTGATCGCCGACCGGGTGATGCGCACCACAGGACTCAACGGCAAGGCATTCATTCCGCTGCTCTCGGCCTACGCCTGCGCCGTGCCGGCCATCATGGCCACGCGCACCATTGAGAACAAGCGCGACCGTATGGCGACCATTTTGGTCACGCCGTTTATGACCTGCTCGGCGCGGCTGCCGGTGTACATGCTGCTGATTGCCGCGTTCATTCCCAACCTGACTTACCTGCACGGCTTTCTCGGCCTGCGCACCATCGTCATGCTCAGTCTCTACTTGGCCGGCTTTGTGGGAGCGATGACCACCGCATGGCTGCTCAAGAGTTCGATCCTAAAGTCCAGCGAGACGCCGTTTATTCTCGAATTGCCTCAGTACCGTATGCCTACGCTGCGTTCGCTGTCGCTGCGCCTAGTGGATCGCGCGCGGATCTTTCTGCGCCAGGCCGGAACGATCATTCTCTGCGTCACGCTGGCGCTGTGGGTGCTGGCTCACCTGCCCGTGATTCAGACTCCCGGCGGCCCGATCCACGCGCCGGAGCTGGCCGACAGCCTGATCGGCCGCCTGGGCCACTTCATCGAGCCGGCCATTGCGCCGCTGGGCTTCAACTGGAAGATCGGCATCGGCCTGCTCTCGAGCGTGCTGGCCCGCGAGGTGATGGTCTCGACCATGGGTACTCTCTATGGCGCCGACCCCGGCACGCAGGCGCTGAGTTTGCAAACCGCGCTGCACCACGACATGACGCTAGGCGGCGCGCTGGCGCTGATGATTTTCTTCGCTTTCGCCATGCAGTGCACCTCGACGATGGCCGTCGTCAAGCGCGAAACGAATAGTTGGAAGTGGCCCGCCGTGCAGTTTCTCTATATGCTGGCTTTGGCTTGGGGCGCGGCCTTCGCGGTGAATCATCTGGCGATGGCGTTATTCGGATAGAGCAATTGCTCCCTCACCAGCTATGCAGCCACTCCTCATCGCGGCCGATCCGGACTGGCGTGTTGAACAGATCGCTCAGCCTCGCCTCGGTTAAAAGCTCTTCGCGCGGCCCGTCCCCCGTGATGCGGCCTCCGCGCATCAGAATGACGCGCTCGATCTCCGGGAGAATATCGCTCAAATGGTGAGTGACCAGCACCAGGCCGGTGCCTTCGCGGGCCAAACGCCGCAGAGTCTCGCGCAGCTCCCGTTGCGCGGCCAGATCGAGCGCGTTCGAGGGCTCGTCGAGCAGCAATTGCCGGGGCCGGTGCGCCAGTGCGCGCGCGATCAAAATCCGGCGCCTCTCCCCGGCTGACATTTCCCCCACCAGCCGCCCTGCCAGGTGCGCGGCCTCCAGCCGTTCCAGGGCTTCCGCTGCGCGCTCTCGCATCTCTTCGGTAACGCGCAGGTTGGGCCACAGCGTCGAAGCCGAAAAGAATCCGGCAATCACGGCATTCAGCCCGGTGGTCATGGCCGTCTTTTCGCCGGGCAACTCCGCGCCCATCAGCCCCGGCGCCACCACGCCGAAATGCCGCCGCAACTCGGTCAGATCCCAGCGCTCGCGCCCGAAGATGCGCACCCTCATTTCAGGCCGCACAATCGGGTAAATCTGGCAACTCATAGTCAGAATCAGCGTGGACTTTCCGCAGCCGTTCGGACCCAGGATCGCCACATGCTCTCCGGTGCGAATCCGCAGGCTCACATCCTCAAGCACCACGCGCTCGCCGCGCGCCACGTTGACGTGGCTCAATTCCAGAAACTCCTTTTCCGGGTCTTCGACTGTCGCCGCTCGCTTCGGATCATCGCTATCCATCCTTCCATTGTGCGACGCGCAGGGTGATTCTCCGCAAGATGCGAGAGTGTTTGCGGTTTCCCCGGTCCCGGAAACGGGACCCTTTGGCAGGCTCTGAGCAGGCTTTCGACAGGCTCAAGGCAAGCTCTGGGGGGCCCGGCGCGGATCGCGATCAAGGGTGATCTTTCCTTCGCACCGAATGAGGACTAGAATTCAGGTAACAGGAGGGCGTAATGGCAACTGAAGCCGTGGTTCCGAAGCTGGACGAGACCGCCGTGGAAGCCCCTAAACCGGCCTACGTGAAGAAGGTATACTCCCCTGAGTTCCTGGCAGAGCATGAAGCAGTGATGGCGCGGGTGCGCGAAGAGGGCGCAAAGCGCATCCGCCGCTCGGTTGAAAGAGCCATTGCCATGGGCATCATCGACAAGGACGGCAACCTCTTGAAGAAGGAACTCCCCGCGGATATGCAGCCCGGTGCCGATCGGGACTTTGGGGGATAGCGAATGCCGATCATGTACGTGGTGGCCGGGCCTGCCGGCAGTGGGAAGACAAGTGCATTCCCGGGTGACTCATTTGGCTGCGATTATTTCAACGCGGACCACTACGCGGCGATGTTGAATGGCGGTTCTTACATCGGTATTTCCAACTCTATTCGCAAGGAAGTGGGACCGGTTTGCGAGAGATTCATTCAGGATCACATCGCGACGGGCAAGGACTTCGCAACAGAAACGACTCTGCGCAGCACAATCGTATTCGATCAGATGAAGCAGGCGCATGAAGCCAGGTTTTCGGTGAGTTTCACCTATATATGCGTGGATAATATCGACACGTCTGTGAAGCGCGTAAAACAGCGGGCCTTCATGGGCGGTCACAGCGCATCGGAGGAGACCGTTCAGGATATTCGCGCCAAAAGTCTGTTCAATCTGCGCCGCGCATTTGACGAGTTGGGCCAGACCATCGATGCTTTCGAAGTTTATGACAATACCGCGCTGGGAATGCCGCCGAAGCTGATCGCATCGTTCCTGGGACGCGAAATTACTTTTTTCGCCTCCGAGCTTCCGGCATGGATGGAGGAAGCGCTGGGGCAGGCTCCGTACTCGACTGCGAAGCTTCGGGAGTTCTTCGAGCAAGGGAAGGCCTTGCCGGTTGCCGACTAACCGTAATTCCCAGCCCAAGAATCGGGACCTGGGAGCCCGGCAGCTATGAAAGGTCAAAGGGATTCATACTCCATTTGAAGCCCGTGGTCTCTTCTGGCCTCGGATACTTCTCTCTAAGCTGCTGAAGCGACAGAATCGACGGATCCAACGGCCTGCGCTGACTGAGATATTTCGTCAACGCATCGTTCACGATATCTGCTGGCTCGGCAATGCTAATGTTTGTGTTCAAGGTGTAGGTTAGAGACATGGTTGCCGATTGAGCCAAGCGCGGCTCAAGCACTCCACCCCACATCATGCCCACAACACGCGGCGAGTCTCCCGCAAAGATCGGCGAACCACTTGAGCCGCCCTGCTGCATTATATCGATGGTGAAGCCGTGAGGCTGAGGACTCGAAAACGGATATACACTGCTGACAATTCCGCGCCGTATGAATGGCCCCAACTGATTGACTTTGCCCTCGTATATCAGTGGCTGTGTACCGAGGGGATACCCGATAGTAGATATTTCCATGCCAGGTTTGATCGCGAAATCTTCAACGGCCAACTCCAAGAATGGTGTACCCGTTATCTCAAGCTGCACGAATCCAACGTCAGGGACATTCTGACCATACCAATCTTTGCCCGACGAAAAACCCTGTAATGCGGCCACGTCACGAATCTTCAAATTCAGTATCTGGCCTCCGAGTTTGTCCTCGGACACCATGAATATCAACGCGCCACCGGCGCGCTCCCCAGTCTCAGGTATTCTTGGCAGCTCCCAAAGCGCCTCAACCATATGGCGGTTCGTTGCAACCACTCCGTCGTTGGTTACCAGAAATCCGGTGCCTATAATGCCCGGGAAAGGCGGCGGCGGTTCACCGACGGGAGCAGTTACCACTCTGGACATGAACCCAACAACACAAGGGCTGGCGGCTTCGTATAGGTCAGTAAGCGGCATGAGCTATCTTAACCGCTGCAAACCCCAGGTGGCTACGCTCCTGCCTTCTTCTCGATCTTGGCCCATCCGTCTTTGAGCGGCAGAGTGCGGTTGAAGACCAGGTTGCCCGCAGTCGAGTCTGGATCGAGACAGAAATACCCCACACGCTCGAATTGGAAGCGGTCCTCTAACTTGGCGTTGGCTAGTGAAGGCTCCAGCTTGGCGTCAGTTAGGATCTCCAGCGAGTTGGGATTGAGATTGTCGAGGACGTCCTGCCCTTCTTCCAAGTCATAAGGGTCGGCCTTGGCGAAGAGATTGCCGTAGAGACGGATTTCGGCGCCGATGGCGTGAGCTGCCGATACCCAGTGCATGGTGGACTTGACCTTGCGGCCGTCGGGAGAGTTACCGCCGCGGCTGGCCGGATCGTAGGTGCAGTGCACCTCGACAATGTTGCCGTCCGCGTCTTTGACCACGCTGTGTGCGGTGACGAAGTAGGCGTTGCGCAGGCGCACTTCCTTCCCTGGAGACAGGCGGTAGTACTTGGGCGGAGGCACCTCGCGGAAGTCGTCCTGCTCGATATAAATCTCGCCGGAAAAAGGTACCTGGCGCATGCCCGCGGAGAGATCTTCGGGATTGTTAGCGACCTCGACTAACTCACTCTGGCCGGCGGGGTAGTTATCGATGACTAACTTCAGAGGATGCAGCACGGCCATGGCGCGGCTCGCCCTGCGGTTCAGGTCGTCCCTCTGGAAGTGCTCCAGCATTTCAATGTCGGTCGAGCCGTTGGTGCGCGAAACGCCGGCGGCGGTGACGAAGGCGCGGATGGCCTCGGGGGTGAAGCCGCGGCGGCGAATGCCGCAGAGAGTCGGCATGCGAGGATCGTCCCAGCCGTTGACGCGCTTCTCCTGGACGAGTTGGAGGAGCTTGCGCTTGCTGAGCATGGTGTAGGTGATGTTGAGGCGGTCGAATTCGATTTGCTGCGTGGGGAAGATGCCCAACTGCTCGATATACCAGCGATAGAGGGGCTGGTGATCCGCAAACTCCAGAGTGCACATCGAGTGTGTAACGCGCTCCAGCGAGTCCGACTGGCCGTGCGCGTAGTCGTACATGGGATAGATGCACCACTGGTCGCCGGTGCGCTGGTGCGAGGCGTGAAGGATGCGGTACATCACCGGATCGCGCATGTTGAGGTTGGGTGAGGCCATGTCGATCTTGGCCCTCAAGACTCGGGTTCCGTCGGGAAATTCGCCGGCCTTCATGCGGGTGAAGAGGTCGAGATTCTCTTCAACGGAGCGGTTGCGATAGGGCGAGTCCTTACCGGGCTCGGTTAAGGTGCCGCGGTGCTGGCGAATCTCATCGGCGGTGAGGTCGTCGACGTAGGCCTTGCCGGCGCGGATGAGTTGCAAGGCCCACTCGTAGAGCTGCGGGAAGTAGTCGGAGGCATAGCAGAGGCGCTCCCAGTCGAAGCCCAGCCAGCGCACGTCTTCCATGATGGAATCGACGTACTCCTGATCCTCTTTTTCTGGGTTGGTGTCGTCGAAGCGCAGGTTGGTTTTGCCGCCGACTTCATCGGCGAGGCCGAAGTCGATGCAGATGGCCTTGGCGTGGCCGATGTGCAGGTAGCCGTTGGGCTCGGGTGGAAAGCGAGTCTGGATTTGGGCGTCGCCGTACTTTTTGGTTCGGAGGTCTTCGGCGATGATCTCGCGGAGGAAGTTGGAGGGAGTGCGAGCGACTTGGCTTTCCGGGTTGTTGGTCATGGTTAAGCAATTATAAATTTTTGCGGAGGGTGGTACGGACCGGTCATATCCCTGAGAGACCGGACCGGGGCAACGAGTAGGGAATCTCAAGTGGCCGTCCTCTGGTCGTTGTTCATGGTTGCATTCTGCGCTTGTGGGGGAAATTATTTGCAAAGCCGGAAGAGAATCCCGGACTTCCGGTCATGGGGCGGGGATTTTACGAGCAGATGCTCCGGAGGATGCCTCTCCACTGATTCCAGGCGGGTCATCATGCTTTCTTAGTGCATTACGCTCATATTTTTACAACCATCGCTTGACAAAAAGACGAGAGTTGCCTATCGTTAGCAATTGGAAGGCGAGAGTGCTAGCACGCGGCTGGCGCTTCTGCTTGTCCGGGTGAGGCAGTTCCGGCATCCCGAGCCGCAGCCCGCAAATTCCGAAGTGTTTTTTCTCAAATAACCACTCAAATGCCGCGGCGGGGATTACCCCTGCCTGCGCGTGAAGGAGAAGCAAAGCAATGGCAGAAACATCGGCAGCAACGACGTTTACCCCGCTTCATGACCGCATCCTCGTCCGCCGTTTGGAAGAGGGCGAAACCATCCGCGGGGGCATCATCATCCCCGATAGCGCCAAGGAAAAGCCCCAGGAAGGCGAAGTGATCGCCGTCGGCAAGGGCAAGTCCAACGACGAAGGCAAGACCTTCCCCCTCGATGTGAAGGCGGGCGACAAGATTCTCTTCGGCAAGTACTCCGGCACCGAGATCAAGCTCGACGGCCAGGAGTTCCTGATCATGCGCGAGGAAGAGGTTCTCGGCATCGTGAAGAAGTAGCCTGCCAGTGGTCAGTGAACAGTGGTCAGTGGTCAGCTTGGACCGCATTCGACGTGACTATCGATACTGAACACTGATTCCGGCCACAGACGACGGTTTGCTCATAACTGAACACTGATCGCCGATCACTGTTCACTGAACACTGTTTTCAAGGAGAGTTACGGAAATGGCAAAGCAGATTTTACACGGTGAGGAATCCCGTCAAGCGATCCTGCGCGGCGTCAACACGCTGGCGGACGCGGTAAAGGCGACGCTCGGCCCCAAGGGCCGCAACGTGGTAATCGAGAAGAAGTTCGGATCGCCGACCATTACCAAGGATGGCGTGACGGTGGCCAAAGAGATCGAGCTCAAGGACCCGCTGGAGAACGTGGGCGCGCAGCTTGTCAAGGAAGTCGCATCGAAGACCTCGGACGTGGCCGGCGACGGCACCACCACCGCGACGGTTTTGGCGCAGTCGATCTTCCGCGAAGGCGTGAAGACGGTGGCGGCCGGGGCTAACCCCATGGCCCTCAGGCGCGGCATTGAAAAGGCCGTGACGACGATCATCGGCACACGGGACAAGGAAGGCAAGTGGATCACGGGCGGCGCACTGGGTGAGCTTTCCAAGCCCGTCGACCCGAGTTCTGTGGCCCAGGTGGGAGCAATCTCAGCCAACGGCGACCTTGAGATCGGCGACATCATCGCCGAGGCGGTCAAGGTTGTGGGCAAGGACGGCGTCATCACCATCGAAGAGTCGAAGACCATGCACACGGGCCTGGAACTGGTCGAGGGTATGCAATTTGACCGCGGCTATTTGAGCCCCTACTTTGTAACCGACGCCGAGCGGCTGGAAGTGATTCTGGAAGAGCCCTACATCCTGATCTATGAGAAGAAGATCAGCGCGATGAAGGATCTGCTGCCTCTGCTGGAGCAGGTGGCGCGCGGCGGCAAGCCGTTGCTGATTATTGCAGAGGACGTTGAGGGCGAGGCGCTGGCCACTCTGGTCGTGAACAAACTGCGCGGAACACTGAACGTGGCCGCGGTGAAGGCGCCGGGCTTTGGCGACCGCCGCAAGGCGATCCTGGGCGACGTGGCGATTCTGACCGGCGGCAAGGCAATCACCGAAGACCTGGGCATCAAGCTGGAAGGCGTGAAGCTGGAGGATCTGGGCAAGGCCAAGCGCATCACCATCGACAAGGACAACACCACCATCGTGGACGGCGCGGGCAAGGCGAGCGACATCGAAGGCCGCGTCAAGGAGATCCGGTCGCAGATTGAAAAGACCACCTCGGACTACGACAAGGAAAAACTTCAGGAGCGGCTGGCGAAGCTGGTCGGCGGCGTGGCCATCATCAAGGTTGGCGCGGCCACCGAAACCGAGTTGAAGGAGAAGAAGGCTCGCGTCGAGGATGCGTTGCACGCCACTCGCGCGGCAGTCGAGGAAGGCATCGTACCGGGCGGCGGCGTGGCGCTGGTTCGCGCCATTCCGGCGGTCGACGAGCTGATCAAGACCCTGGAAGGCGACGAGAAGATCGGCGCGAATATTGTGCGCCGCGCTCTGGAAGAGCCGCTTCGGCAGATCGTCGCCAATGCCGGCGAAGAGGGCGCGGTGGTGGTGGCCAAGGTGCTGGAGTCCAAGGACCCGCACTACGGCTACAACGCCGAGACTTCGGTCTTCGAGGACCTGGTGAAGGCGGGCGTCATTGATCCGACCAAGGTGACGCGGACGGCGCTGCAGAATGCGGCTTCAATTGCCGGACTGCTGCTGACGACCGAAGCGATGGTAGTCGAGATTCCCGAGCCCAAAGCTGCTCCGGCCGGCGGCGGCCACGGCGGCGGCATGGACGGCATGTACTAACGACAGGGAACAGGGATTAGGGAACAGTAAGAACATGGCCCCGCTTCTCTGACTTGGCAAGTCCTGGTTCAAAGACGAAGAAACAATAGGCCTCTAGCTTTGGCTGGGGGCCTTTTTGTTGCAGACTTGACAACATTGGTATGATTGGTATATACCTATATTAGAGGTATTCCCATGGATACACAAGCTTCCGGAGAGATCCTCATTGCCGACAGAATTTGGATCGCCACTGCTTTGCTTCATCAACAGTTCTGTTCGAGAGCTGATTTCACGAAAGATGAAATTCGGAGGAAACTCGATGCCGTGGGATTAAGTGACGGGGTCAAGAGCGGAACACTCAGTGCTCATCTTGACCAGCACTGCGTTGCAAATGTGCCTCCCTCGTCCGGCAAGTATCGAATGCTGTATGAAACAACTCCGGGGGGCAATCTTCGTCTCTTCCGCCCCGGAGACTTTACTTTTCAGGGAAGAATGCAGGGGCGCAAACTATCCAAGTCCGTACCCAAGCGTGAAGATCTTCCCCAGCATTATTGGCCCTTGCTGGATTGGTATGAAAGCTGGTGCAAGGAAACTCGTCCTCCGGTCATGCCCATCAACTGGGAGGATGACCCTTTGATTCGCCTCATTGGGTCGGGCAAGCACATCTGGGCCGATGAGCACGCTGACGAATACGTCGAGAACCTACGCAGGGAAGAACCAGCATGAGCAGGATGAATAGGATCTTCTTCGATACAAATGTCTACATCTATATGTTCGAGGGGCTGGATCCGAACCGGAGCCGGATGATCGAGATTCGGCGGCGGATGCTGGAGCGTGGAGACAGGATCGTCACCTCTGCGATGACTTTGGGCGAAGTGCTGGTGAAACCCACCAAGCTTGGGCAGGCGTCCTTGATCGAGCAGTACGACCGTGCCATTCGTTCCACATCGGAGATCATTGGCTTTGATGCACAGGTCGCGTGGCGATTTGCCAGCTTGCGCGCCACACACAACCTACGTAGCGCAGATGCAATCCAATTGGCCTGCGCGGCTCACTTTGGGGTGGACTTGTTCATCACCAACGACAAGGAGTTGCACAAACTCGATGTACCCGGCATCGGGTTCATTGCGCCACTGGAAAAGGTGCCCCTTTAGGACGCCAGCACTGCCACATTCGCCGAGACGCTAGATGCCGCGGCTGGTGCGGGCTGTGTGCGCATAGGGCGCAGCCAGCCGGCGGAAAGCCAGGAGTGCGGAATCGAGAACTGGGACCAGCCGCAGTCGAGACAGATCAAAACGTCCGGCGACGGCGTCATGGGCGGATGGCTGAGGGTGCGATGGCAGTTGCGGTAGAGCCGGATTTCGGCCGGAACGGTGGAGATGGACGAAGATTGACACTTCGGGCAGATCATGGAAAATACCTCTGAAACATGGGGATCCAGGCAATGCAAGTGCAACAAATAGTGAGAGAGACTATACTTTAATCGGCTCTGTGGATATTTTCAATGAAAATTGTGCAAAATTGTACACTTGCCCAAAACTTCAGTGGTTCCAGAAGAAATAGCTTTCACTATATCAAATATCTTTTAATAAGTAACCGTCTGACCTCCGCTCATGCGGTAGATTCTGGCGTCTGCCCGCCAAACGACACACACCCTCCCTGAACCTTGCGGCGCAGGCAGGGCGCGAACCGGCTGGAGGTTTCCTTAGAGCGTTGCGTTGAATGTGTAGGTGGTGGTTGAGCCGGTGGCCGGCAGGGATTCAATGCCGGTGATCTGCAGGGTGGAGCGCACCGTCGTGCCCCAGGGGCTGACCCCGGCGGCGGCAAATGCGATCAGCATGCCGTTGCTTGCTCCGCTGTCGTGCTGCAGGCTCCAGGCATAAGGGATGGTCAGTTTGCAGGTAGCCGTGGACGGGCTCGCGGCGCTGACGATCGCTGTTCCGCTGGCGGTTTCCACGCCACCATCCAGGATGTAGTTGTCCGTGTCGATCTGCCCGCCGATCAGGATCGCGGCGCAGGGGAAGGTCGTGCCTCTTTTGAATTTGGTGACCAGGTTGAGGGTGAGCGTCACATCGACTGTGCCGGTGACGGCTGTGGAAGCCGCCGCGCTGGAAGCTGGTTTGAGCGTGTAACCACTGGCGGTCAATTGGCCATGTTGCGCATCAAATGCAAAGTTGAGGCCGCTGGGGGCCTTGGGGATGGCTGCTGCCTCCTGCCCGAGCGCCGCGCAACAAGAGGCGGCGCCAAACAGAGCGACGATGAGAATCTCGCGAATACGCATGGTTCTCCTCCGGCTTCGAAAAAGTGTCTTGCACCTTGGGGGGTCGAAGCTGTTTTTAATTTGTCACAGGCGTGGACCCGGAGGCAACAAAAATCGTTCCGGAGGGATGACCTTCGATTCCGCCTTGGGTCCGAAGAGCTTTCTTAGTTGCGAATCCCGGCCAGCAGGCTTTCGATCTCGTCCTTTTCGGCGGCGGTGAGGAGCGCCAGCGGGGCGCGGGCGCGGCCTCCGTAGTAGCCGTTGAAGTCGCAGGCGTGCTTGATTCCCGCAACGCCCATCTCGCCTACGATGCGCCGGCTGGCGGCCGCAATGCGCTCCTGCTTCTCCCGAGCGAGCCTGGGGTCGTGGTCCTTCCAGGCCAGATAGACCTCCTGGCAGGCCTGCGGGGCGAAGGCCCCAAGGCCGAGGATGGCTCCGGACGCGCCGGCCTCAAGGGAGTCGAGCAGCGTTCCGGAGGAACCGCTGAGCACCTGAAACCCCACTTCTTTGGTTCGCGTCTTGATAGGCGGAGCCAGGGGCGCCGCGGTTATGGCCGGCCCACTCGCCAGGCCGGCGGCGGAGACCAGGGCATCGGCGGCGCTGGTTCCAGGCGCCAGCATCCGTCCCGTAACCGCCTCGAAGACGGGCGTCACGGTGACCGTCCGCCGGGGTGCGCTGCCGGTGGACTCGACCAGGGCGCGAATCCGCTCGACGCTGCCGCTGGAATCCTTGATGCCGAGAATGTTGGGATGCTGGGCCAGTTCGGCCGCCAGCTCGATGGGTATGTTGTAAGGCGCGCACTGTGGAATGTTGTAGAGCAGGACCGGCAGCGGCGAGCGGTCGGCCACGCAGCGAAAATAATGCAGCACGGCCGCTGGCGTCATCTGGCTGGCGTAGTAGGTGGGAGTGCGGAGCAGCACAGCGTCATAGCGGAACTCAGCCGCCGCTTCCGCCAGCGCAGCCGTGGCTTTGACGCTCTCGCGCGAAACGCCGGCGATAAGCACCTTCTCCTGCGCAGTGGCTTCGGCTGCCGCGCGCAGCACATCGCGCGACTCGGAGTCGTCCAGCATCGGCGCCTCGCCCGTTGAACCTAGAACCACCATTCCGGCGAGCAGGCTGCGGGAGTAGCGGGCCATGTTGGCTTCGAGCTTCCGAAAGTAAACGCGCTCGTCGGGGTAAAACGGCGTGGTAACCGCGGCAAAGATGCCCTCGATCAGCATGGTTTGATTGTAGTGCCCGGACGGTGCGGAGCGGTTTCAAAGGGCCAACGCCCTGTCGTAGCTTGAGCAATCTCTGGCATGTGCTGCATTACGCATGGGGATTGAGCCCGAAGGTGCATAATGGAGGGTTTGGAAGAACGCCTTCCCGCTAACGCGACTGGGAGGCGCATCGAGGGGAGAGAGATTCATGCAGGAAAGAAAGAAGAAGGTAGTTGCGTTCAACGGCAGCGCCCGTAAAGGCGGAAATACCGCCATTCTGCTCGGGTACGTTCTGAAGGAACTGGAAGCGGAAGGGATTGAAACCGAACTTATTGAAATGAGCGGGGCCACGATTCACGGTTGCCTTGCATGCCGCGAGTGTTCCAAGAGGAAGGACCGCCGCTGCGGGCAGACCGGCGACATGGGGAATGTTTACATCGAAAAGATGGAGCAGGCGGACGGGATTCTGCTCGGTTCGCCCACCTATGTGGCAGACGTAACTCCGGAGATCAAGGCGCTGATGGACCGCGCCTGCTTGGTTGGCAAGGCCAACGGCGGCATCTTCCGGTGCAAGGTGGGCGCGGCCGTGGTCGCGGTGCGGCGGGCGGGTGCGATCCATGCCTTCGATTCGTTGAACCACTTCTTCCTCATCAGCGAGATGATCGTGCCCGGCTCGTCGTATTGGAACATCGGCTTCGGCCTGGAGAAGGGCGACGTCGAGCGGGACGAGGAAGGCATAAGGACCATTAAGGTGCTGGGACAGAACATGGCGTGGCTGCTTAAGAAGGTCGGCGACTGACGGACGGCGGCGCTATTCACAATTCCCTGAAACGAATCTGTGCCGGGCATCACTACTCATTTGTGTGCAAAAGCACAAAAGGAGAATGAAATGCCTACACAGAATCAGCTTGTGAGCGGCTTGGGTGGTGCGATAGGCTCTGACTTTCGCAGCGCGCAGAACCAGTTGCTCTTCGTCGAATACAGCGGAAAGTTGTCACGCCTTAACCTTACCCGGACTGCGGTCGTCGTGAGTTCCGGAACCAGAGTCCTGCTTTCGTCTTACGGCTTTGATCTCGACACCGGAACCGAGCAAGTCCATGCCGGGCCTATCATCGGCGATATCCAATGGCTGAGCGTTCTTCCAGAGGGCATGTATCCCAATTTTTCCGCACAGCTCATTGGCCTGGGAGTTACCAATTTTGCGGCTCTCACCGCGGACACTCTCCAGAGTCTTCCCTACTCGACAGCCTTCATCCCGCGGGCTGACTTTGTAAACGGATATGTCTTTGCCGTACACACCAACGGCGGCAATTACGCCAAGGTGCAAGTGACGCCGCAGGGACTCAATCTTCTGATTGAGTGGGTTACTTACAAGCTCCAACCCCTTTATGAAGTCCTCGGCACCGGCTACACCGAGCCCGAGGATGTGAAGGGCAGCAGCGACGGCGTTCATGCCTATGTGACAGAGCGCTCCGGCGATCTGGTCGAGGTTTTGCTTGCCTCAGCGAACCGTTCCGCGGCAACGACGTCTGTCATCGCCTCCGGCATGACAGCTCCGCAGCAGATGTTTCTCGATGATGCGCACAAGATGGCCTACGTCGTCGAGTACGCGCTGTCCGGCTCGTTGTGGCAGGTGAATCTTGTCACCAAGACCAAGAAGGCGATATTGACCGGCCTGCAATATGCCGTGGGGGTGGTCATCAGCGCCGACCTGCAGTACGCATACATCAGCGAGCAGACGACCGGGCCTGATCTGGGGCGGGTGAGCGAGTTCCAACTGAGCAGCGGCGCGCGCACTCCGATTGTGACCGGATTGAAGGCGCCTTTCTTCCTGACATGGTTCGATGCTGCGCAAACATCGCTCCTGGTGCCGCAACGCGACCCGGCGGACTCGATTCTGCTGATCAATATTGCGGCGGGCACCTATCAGACCGTTGTAACGGGAACGCCGAGCCAGCCATCCAGCGTTGCTCAAACAGGAACCGGGCAGATTCTCATCTGCACCAACTCGAGCATTGTCGAAACGAGCCTGACCGTATCGATGTCCACCAGCGGTCCGCTGCTGATGGGAATCGGGTTTGTACCCTTCGACAAGATCAACACTTCGGGAACCTATAACGGCTATGCGAACACGGCGGTCGATCCAACCTACTTCTTCCAGGTTGCGAATGTGCCGTTCGCGGGG
Organism: Occallatibacter sp.; assembly: GCA_049522975.1. Lineage (GTDB taxonomy): Bacteria > Acidobacteriota > Terriglobia > Terriglobales > Acidobacteriaceae > Telmatobacter. The sequence continues at coordinate 23,452 of JBEKNI010000021.1, forward strand.
ACACTGCCGCTGATGATCAACTACATGGCGGCCTTGAATATTGGCGCGGCGTATTATCGGGTGACGACCACATCTCCGGCGAGTGCAATTCCCGTTCCGCAGAACATTACCTGGACCGATGAGCACTGGAACGGTACAGAGTTCGTCGCCGACACCACGGGCCCAACGGTGGTGGGCGGCCTCTCTGATTGCTATCCAACCCGCGCGCTGGCCGATCTCTTCAACTGGATGAATCCTTCGCTTGGAGGGTTCCTTGTCTCAACAGGGTTGCCGGAGGGATTCAATACGATCGAGGTGACCTTCTTGAATGCAACCGGGGGCGTCGTCGGATCTGCAACTCCACTGACCATCTTTGTCGACAACAATCCATGCACTGCCACCATCGGTCAGCCCATTCTTCACGGAGTCTCTGCCGACACGGTCTGCGGCCTGCTCCACTACGGCATCAAGGACAGCTCGCCGGTGAGCATTGCCTTCACCGCTTCCCAGCCCAACAACAACGCCACCTTCTCGTTCGACGTGATCAAGGGTGTCTCCGAGATCGACTCCATAAGCGGTGCCGTCAGCATAGCTCCCACCAAGACGCCGTTCTCCGACAGCGTTGCGGATCTGCTCGGCACGTGCAACATTGCAGGCTACGCGGCACAGATATATGTGGCTGCCAGCGCCATCAACGGGTGGGGCCGTCAAAGCGAGTACGATGCCAGCGCAATAATTGCGTTTGTGCTCGCGCCTTAAGCGCGAAGCGGAGTCAGAGCGCCTTGAAGATTGCGGCTTCCATCCCTGCTGTTCACACAGAGGCAAGGGTGGAAGCCGCAAACCATTCAGTTCAGCATGAACCTATTCCGCAGGGCGCAATTGTTGCAGCGCGTAGACAGTGGTCTGGCGGCGCTGCATGGCGGCGATGCCCTCGACAGCGGCCTGCGCGGCGGCGATGGTGGTGATGGTGGGAATGTGCGCCAGGACCGCGGCGCGGCGGATGGCCTTCTCGTCGAAGAAGGTGTCCTGGCCGCGCGGTGTATTGACGATGAGCTGAATGCGATCGCCCTTGATCAGGTCCACGATGTTCGGCCGGCCCTCTTTCACCTTGAAAACCCGCTCGACGGTGAGCCCGGATTTCTCCAGCACGTTGGCCGTGCCTTCGGTGGCGACGATCCTGAAGCCCAGGTGAACGTAGCGGCGAGCCAGTTCGACGGCCGCCGGCTTGTCGGGATCGTTGACGCTGAAGAAGACCGTGCCGCCGGTTGGCAGTACCTGTCCAGCAGAGAGCTGCGCCTTGGCGAAGGCCTCGCCAAAGGTTGCGGCCACGCCCATCACCTCGCCGGTCGAGCGCATCTCCGGCCCTAGAACGGTATCGACACCGGCGAATTTATTCCAAGGGAAGACGGGCGACTTGACGTAATAATATGTGCCGGTTTCGAGGTCCTTGCCGCCGGCGAGCTGCTCAGGCAGCAACTCGCTCAGCTTGCGGCCGGTCATCAGCCGCGCTGCAATCTTCGCCAGCGGGATGCCGGTCGCCTTGGAGACGTAAGGCACAGTGCGCGAGGCGCGGGGGTTCACTTCGATGACGTAGACGTGATCCTGGCCCTCAGCATCGCGCTGAATTGCGAATTGCAAATTGACCAGACCGACGACGTTGAGCGCGAGAGCAAGTTTGCGGGTGTGGGCGCGGAGCACCTCCAGCGTCTCTTCGCGAATGTCGACGGCGGGCAGCACGCAGGAGGAGTCGCCGGAATGAATGCCAGCCTCCTCGATGTGCTGCATGATGCCGGCGATAATAACGTCCTCGGAGTCGCAGAGCGCATCCACATCCACTTCGATAGCGTTCTCCAGGAAGTGATCGACGAGCACCGGACGCTCCTGGGAGTACTCGACGGCCTGCTTCATGTATTGTGCGACCGCGTCGGCGTCATAGGCGATAACCATGGCGCGTCCGCCTAACACATAACTGGGCCGCACTAACACCGGATAGCCGATGCGCTCGCCGACGGCCAGCGCTTCCTCGACGCTGGTAGCCGTTCCGCCAGCGGGCTGCGGAATCTTCAGCTCGTCGAGCAGCTTGCCGAATCGCTTGCGGTCTTCGGCCAGGTCAATCGATTCGGGCGAGGTGCCGATGATGGGCACTCCAGCCGCGCGCAGCCGCTGCGCCAGATTGAGCGGCGTCTGCCCGCCGAACTGGACAATCACGCCGATCCGCGCGCCCGACTGCGCCTCGTGATTGTAGATTGCCAGCACATCTTCCAGCACCAGAGGCTCAAAGTAGAGCCGGTCGCTGGTATCGTAATCGGTGGAAACGGTCTCCGGGTTGCAGTTGACCATGATCGTTTCGTAACCGTCCGCCTTGAGCGCGAAGGCCGCATGGCAACAGCAGTAATCGAACTCGATGCCTTGGCCGATGCGATTCGGCCCGGAGCCGAGAATGATGACCTTGGGCGTTTGTGATGGCAGCGCTTCGTCCTCCTCGTCATAAGTCGAATATAAGTAGGGAGTCATCGATTCAAACTCGGCGGCGCAGGTGTCCACTAACTTGAAGACGGGCTTGATTCCCTTCCCTTCGCGCAGTTCGCGAACCTGCTGCGTGCCAGCGTGGCCTTCGAGCTTCCACTCCATGGCGATGCGCTCGTCGCTCAGGCCGAGGCGCTTTAGCTGGCGAAGTTGTTCGGTCGACATAGTCTTCGGCGTAGTCCCGGCAATAGCGTTCTGCGCTAGCGTAATCTCGCGAATCTGATGCAGGAACCAGGGGTCCATAGCGGTAAGCCGAGCCACCTCGCGCACACTCAGGCCGCGCTCGAAGGCGAAGCGGATGTAGCCGAGACGCTCGGGCTGCGGCGTGACCAGCCGCTGCGTCAGCCGGCGTGGCTCGAGGATCTCCGCGCCGGTCTTCTTGCCGGTTTCCAGCGAACGCCAGGCCTTCATCAGCGATTCTTTGAATGTGCGGCCTATAGCCATCACCTCGCCTACCGATTTCATCTGTGGGCCGAGCGTCTCATCGGAGCCGGGAAACTTTTCAAACTGCCACTTGGGAATCTTGACTACGACATAGTCAATGGTCGGCTCGAAGCAGGCCGGAGTCTTGCGCGTGATGTCGTTGGGAATCTCATCGAGCGTATAACCCACAGCTAACTTGGCGGCTATCTTGGCGATGGGAAAGCCGGTGGCTTTGGAGGCCAGCGCCGAAGAGCGCGAGACGCGAGGGTTCATCTCGATGACAATCATGCGGCCATCTTGCGGATTGACTGCGAATTGAACATTAGACCCGCCGGTCTCGACGCCGATCTCGCGCATGATAGCAATGGCGGCGTCGCGCATCTTCTGGTACTCGCGGTCGGTGAGAGTCTGCGCGGGAGCAACCGTGATGGAGTCGCCGGTGTGCACGCCCATGGGATCGAAGTTTTCGATGGAACAAATAATAATCACGTTGTCGGCGAGGTCGCGCATTACTTCTAACTCATATTCTTTCCAGCCGAGCGCGCTCTCTTCGATGAGGCACTCATGCACCGGCGAAAGATCGAGGCCGCGCGCCAGAATCTCCATCAACTCTTCGCGGTTGTAAGCGATGCCGCCGCCAGTACCGCCGAGCGTGAAGCTGGGACGAATCAGCACCGGGAAGCCGAGCTTGGAGGCAAACTCCAGGCCGTCGCGCAGATTGTTCACCAAAGCCGATTTCAAAACATCAAGGCCGACGCGCAGCATCGCGTCCTTGAAGAGCAGGCGATCCTCGGCCTTCTTGATGGCTTCGAGTTTCGCGCCGATCAGCTCCACTTTGTAGTGATCGAGAATGCCGGCATCGGCCAGATCGACGGCCAGATTCAACGCCGTCTGCCCTCCCACGGTCGGCAGCAAAGCGAAGGCGCCGGAGTCGGGCTCGGAGGCCAGCATCTCCGCTTCGATGCGGATAATCTCCTCGACGTACTCGCGGGTGAGCGGCTCGATGTAAGTGCGGTCGGCGAGGTCGGGATCGGTCATGATGGTGGCCGGGTTCGAGTTGACCAGCACCACCTCATAGCCCTCCTGCTTGAGGGCCTTGCAGGCCTGCGTGCCGGAGTAATCGAACTCCGCCGACTGCCCGATCACGATCGGCCCCGAGCCGATTACCAGGATCTTCTGAATGTCATTTCTGCGTGGCATCTTCTTGTTTTTTCGCCCCAAATTGAGCTTTGAAGTTCTGAATCTGTCGGAGAAATTCTCGCTTGCTCGCCACAACGTTCGGTGGGCAGTCCAGCGAACCCACCGCGAGAATCACGTATAACGCATCTGAGTGAAAGAGGCTCCTCATACCGAGCCCGACATTCAGCGGCATCCAACTATCACGGAATCCTTGAGAATGAACGAAGAGTTCGTAGTGGCTGGATGGAACATCAAGCCGGAAGATTCCCGCGTCGTCCGTTTTTGTCTCGGCTTTGATGTCCTTACCGACCTTGAGCATTACCGTCGCGCCCGCGATCGGCTCGCCGAGTTGGTCGGTAACGAGTCCATGCACGGTCCGCACATGGAGGGTCGGGCTGACGCAGACGTTCGCGTGGGCAGTTGGATTCAGACAAGCCAGCAACGCAAGCAGCGGAAATATGCTTCTCCAAAAACAGCGGAGCCAATAGCTCCGCTGTTTGAGGACTCCGCTCCCTTTGTGCGCGGCGCAGGTCATCCCTTCCACTCCTCCATCATGCGCCGGAAGTCGCGGAAGAGGTAATTCGAATCATGCGGCCCCGGCGCGGCTTCGGGGTGGTATTGCACGCTGAACAACGGCAGCGTCCGGTGGCGCAGGCCTTCCAGCGTCTGGTCGTTCAGGTCCACGTGGGTCAGCTCGATCTCATTGACATTGATCGAGTCGGGATCGACAGCGAAGTTGTGGTTGTGGGCGGTGATCTCGACCTTGCCGGTGATCTTGTTCTGCACCGGGTGATTGCCGCCGTGATGACCGAATTTGAGCTTGTAGGTGCGCCCGCCCAGGGCCAGACCGGTGAGTTGGTGGCCCAGGCAGATTCCGAAGACCGGCACGCGGCCCAGGAACTTGCGAATGGCGCGGACGGCGTAATCGACCGGCTCGGGGTCGCCGGGACCGTTGGAGAGGAAGACGCCGTCGGGCTTCAGATCGAAGACATCCTCGGCGCTGGTCTCGGCGGGAACCACCGTCACGCGGCAGCCGGTACGGACCAGCATACGGAGAATGTTGAGCTTGATACCGAAGTCGTACGCAACCACGTGAAGCTTGCGCTCCTTTGCGTCCGGAACGTGAGCCTTGGCCAACAAAGCATCGCCGGTCTGGTTGCGGCTGTCAGCGGCGTCGAAGGTGAAGATCGACTTGGTGGAGACGACGCGGGCTAGGTCGGTTCCGTCCATCTTGCGGATGGAGCGAGCCTTGGCAACCAGCGCATCGGTGTCGCTTTCCGCGGTTGAAATCACGCCGCGCATGACGCCATAGGTGCGCAAGTGGCGAACCAGGGCGCGGGTGTCGATCTCGGCCAGCACGGGTACCGAGTAGCGCTCCATGTACTCGTCGGCGACCTGCTCGGAGCGCCAGTTGGAGCCGATGGGGGAGAATTCGCGGACGATCAGGCCCTCGATATAAGGCCGGGCCGATTCGTTGTCCGCCTGATTGGTGCCGTAGTTGCCGATCTGAGGGTTGGTGAGAACGACGATTTGACCGGCATAGGAAGGGTCGGTAGCAATTTCCTGGTAGCCGGTAAGGGAAGTATTGAAAACGACTTCGCCCTGACATTCGCCAGGAGCGCCATAGCCGTGGCCACGGAAGATGCGCCCGTCTTCGAGCGCCAGAATCGATTGCATCGCCTCTCCGAAGAGTGGATTCTACCGATTTTAGCAGCTTTGGAGGGATTGCGGCGGTGGATTTCCGGGCGATAATTCGGAGCCCTACCGCACCGCGCCCGCATCCTTCGCCGGCCACAAGACGAAAACGGCTTTCCCATAGATGAGCGAGCGCTCGACGGGGCCGAAGGTGCGGCTGTCGGAGGAGATGCAGCGGTGGTCGCCCATCATGAAGTAGCTGTCCTCGGGGACGACCATCTCGGCCATGGAGACGCTGTCGCGGAACTCCTCGGGAACATACGGCTCAATCAGCGGCTTGCCATTGATCCAAACCGTTCCATGGTCAATGCGCAGATGATCGCCGGGCAGGGCGATGACGCGTTTGATGTAGCTCTTCTGGGGGTCGCGGGGATAGTGAAAGACGACCACGTCGCCGCGCTCGATGGAGGAGATGTGGTAGACGAATTTGTTGATGAATAGGCGGTCCTGATCCTCCAGCCGCGGCAGCATACTGGTGCCTTCCACGCGGACCTGCTGGAAAAGAAAAACGACGATCAGTACCGCGGCAACCACGGAGAAAAGCAGATCACGCAGCAGCATCCCGATGATGCTGGGCTTCGGGGACGGCGCAAGAGGCGGAACAGGAGCCGGCGGGTTCAAGTCTGCTCCAGGCGCGGCAGTCTGATCGGGAGGGGAAAGGTTGGGGGTTAGCGGATCCATCTGCTCCTGCTCACGCAAAATCCAAATTTTGCAAGTTTCGTTCGGCGAACACCTGGAACGGAGCGCAAAAACGCCCGCCTGACTAGAGTGTAATCGCTGCTTGCCCCAAGAGGCTACCACGCTGCCGTCCCGCCGCGATACTCTTAAAGCCAACGTGATCCGAGAAGAGAACCAACCCGCTCTGCCGCAGATTCCCTCTTTGGAGAAGGGATCCAGCGAACTTACGCCGTTCATGCGGCAGTGGACGGCGGCCAAGCGGGAGAATCCGGATGCGCTGCTGTTCTTCCGCATGGGAGACTTCTACGAGCTGTTCTATGACGATGCGGTGACGGTGAGCCGGGAGTTGCAACTGACGCTGACGGCGCGGGACCGGGAGCGCAATCAGCCGATGTGCGGAGTTCCTTACCACGCCGTCGAGGGCTACCTGGCGCGCCTGCTGCGCATGGGCTACCGCATCGCCCTCTGCGACCAGATGGAGGATCCCAAGCTCACGAAAAAGATCGTCCGGCGGGAGGTGACGCGCGTGCTTTCGCCGGGCACGGCTCTGGACGCCGGGCTGGAGCAGGAGCAGAACAATTTTCTGGCGGCGTATTTCGAGGTGGGGGACGACGCTGGAGAGACGCATGCTTTCAAGGCTAAAGCCCTGACCTACCAGCCGCGCTCTTCAAAAGCCGAGAGCTCCTCGGCGGCGAGCCGGTTGGTTTGCGCGGTAGCGCTGCTGGACGTTTCCACGGGGGAGTTTCGGACGGCGGAGTTTCGCGGAGCGGCGGCGCGGCAACAGGCGGTGGACGAAATTGTGAAAGCGGGGTCGAGCGAAGTCATCTTGCCAGCGAGCGCGGAGCTTCCGCTACAACTGGAGCGGATTCCGGCGCGGACGCGGGTCGAGGATTGGGTTTGGACGCGGGAGTTTGCGGTTCAGCTTGTCGAGCGGCAGATGAATGTGCGCTCGCTCGATGGCTTTGGGCTCACCGGACACCCGGCGGCGGCGATTGCGGCCGGGGCGGTGCTGCACTATGTTCGAACGACGCAGAAAAATGAGGCGCTGCACATTGATAGCCTACGCTTCGAGGAACACTCGACGGCGCTGGAGCTGGATCAGGTAACGGTGCGGAACTTGGAGCTGCTGGAACCGCTATTTGCGGGCCAGGACAATCGGGCGACGCTCTTTCGTACACTGGACGCGTGCCAGACGCCGATGGGCAAGCGGCTGCTGCGGGCGACGATTCTGCGGCCGCTGGTGAATGCCGAAGCGCTGGAGGCGCGCTATGAGGCGGTGGGCGAGGCGCATGGGGACCTGGTAAAGCGGGAAGAGATTCGTCGCGCGTTTGCAGGACTGTTGGATCTGGAGCGGCTGCTGGCGCGGCTCAGCCTGGATTCGGCGGGGCCGCGGGATCTGCGGGCGCTGGCCGGCAGTCTGAGCCGCCTGCCGGGATTGAAGACGGCGCTCGATGCAATGCAGGCGCCACGTTGGCGCGAGTTGACCGGCCGGCTGGACACGCTGGAGGACGTGACGGCGCGGATTACGGCGACGCTGGTCGAGGAGCCTCCGCTGACGCTGGTCGATGGCGGGGCGATTGCCGCCGGCGTTGACGCGGAGTTAGATGAACTGCGGACAATTTCGACAACGGGACGGCAGCAGATTGCGGCCATCGAGGAGCGGGAGCGCGCGCGAACGGGAATAAGTTCGTTGAAGGTCAGATATAACTCGGTTTTTGGCTATTACATTGAGATAACGAAAGCGAACATGGCGCTGGCTCCGGCCGACTATGAGCGCAAACAAACTCTAGTGAATGCGGAGCGGTTTACGATGCCCGAGTTAAAGGAATATGAGCGCAAAATACTTACAGCGCACGAGCGGTCCATCGAGATCGAGAAGCGGGTCTTTGCCGAGTTGCGCCGGACAGTTCTGGAGGCTGCGGGACGGATCAAGCGGGCATCGGCTGCCGTGGCCGAAACGGATCTGCTGGCTTGCTTTGCGCATCTGGCGGCGGGACGCCGCTATGTGCGGCCCACCATCTCCGAGGAGCCGCTGATCGAGGCGGTCGCGGGCCGTCATCCGGTAATCGAGCAGTGGATGGAGGAGACGCGCGAGGGACGATTTATCCCGAACGACATCTATTTGAATGCGGCGGGAGACGGGCCGAGCTTGCTGCTGATAACTGGCCCTAACATGGGCGGCAAGAGCACTTACCTGCGCCAGGCGGCGATGTTAGTGTTGATGGCGCAGATGGGGAGCTTTGTTCCGGCGGAGAGTTTGCGCTTTGGAATCGTTGACCGGATTTATACGCGCATCGGGGCCAGCGACAACGTGGCGCGGGGACGCTCGACCTTTATGGTGGAGATGACTGAGACGGCGACGATTCTGAATACGGCGACTAATAAGTCGCTAGTTTTGCTGGATGAGATGGGACGCGGGACAGCAACGTTTGACGGGCTTTCGCTGGCCTGGGCGACGGTCGAGTTTCTTCATGCGGAGACCGGCGCGCGGACGCTCTTTGCTACGCACTACCACGAGTTGACCATGCTGGCCGAGAAGCTGCCGCGCGTCAGGAATCTACGTGTGGGAGTAAAGGAAGCGTCGGGCGGGATTGTCTTTCTGCATAACATCGAACCGGGAGCGGCAAGCAAGAGTTATGGAATTGAAGTGGCGCGGCTCGCGGGATTGCCTTCGGCTGTCATCGAGCGGGCCAAACACGTGCTGCGTCAGCATGAGAAGCAGGAGCGGCAGAGCGTGCAGGTGGAGACGGCGGTTGATCCGGTGCAGTTGACGATTTTTACGCCGCTTTCGCAGCGCATCGTGGACCGGATTGAGGCGACGGATGTGAATACGCTGACGCCGTTGCAGGCGCTGAATCTGCTCGAGGAGTTACAGCAGGAGTTGAAGAAAAACAGGGAATAGAGAACAGGGCAACAATAATGAAGATGAATCTGCGCGAGGCGGCGGGAAGCCTGCTGGTGGTGGGGCTGGAAGGCACGGAGCTATCGGCGCTGGAGCGCGCTTGGCTGAAGCTGGTGCAGCCGGCAGGAGTGATTCTCTTCCGGCGCAACATTGCGGACGCACGGCAGACGCGGGTGCTGCTGGCCGAAGCGACGGCTCTATGCGCGGAGAACAGCTTCCGCTGCGTGGATGTGGAAGGCGGAACGGTGGACCGGCTGCGCGATGCGCTCGCGCCGGTGCCTTCCGCACAGGCCGTGGCAGAGGCGGCGCGGCGGACAGAAAGAAACAACCTGATTCGCGAACAGGGCGAGTTGATCGCGCGGGGCGTGAAGGCCTTTGGTTTTAACACGACGCTGGCGCCGGTGATGGATTTGGCGATACCGGAGTCGGCTGCGGTGATGGGCACGCGCCCGGCGGGCGCGACCGCGGAGCAAGTGGTAGATTATGCGCGCGAGTTTCTGGCTGGACTCGCTGCACAATGCGTGACGGGCTGTGGCAAGCACTTTCCTGGGCTGGGCGGCGGCGCGAGCGATTCGCATCGGGAAACCCCGGCGATTCATCGCAATATGCGAGAGCTATGGCGCGAAGACTTGCTTCCTTATCGCGAGTTATGCGGCGAACTGCCGATGGTGATGGTGAACCATGCGAGTTATCCCGCGACGCCAGGCAAGAACCCGCCGGCGAGCGTGTCGAGTTACTGGATCAATACCGTGCTGCGTAGACGGATAGGCTATAGGGGAATCATCTTCTCCGACGACATGGAGATGGGCGGGATCCTGAAGTTCATGCCGATCGAAGAGGCGGCAATTGCGGCGATTCGCGCCGGGATGGATTTGCTGGAAATCTGCCAAAGCCCCGATCTGATTCTGCGCGCGTATGAGGCGCTGGTTGCGGAAGGGGAGAGGTCGGCGGTGTTTTCCAGGATGCTGATCCCGCGGGCGGAAGAGACGGCGCGGCGCAGGGCGAGGCTGTTTGCGGGCGGAATTCCGGCGGCACTGACGGCGAGGCAATTCGAGGCGCTGCGCGAGCGGATTCTGCGTTTTGCCCAGACAATCATGGAGGAGCAGCCCGCATGAGCGCAAAGAGCATGACAGTGGCAGGAATCATGAGCGGGACCTCGGCGGACGGAATCGACGTGGCGTTGGTGCGGATTGCGCCGGGCCGGCAGAAATCGAAGCTAACTCTCGTAGCGCATGAGGGCTTTGCGTTTCCAGCTTCGCTGAGGCGCGCGGTGCTGGAGGCGATGAATGCCGCTGCGACTTCGACGGCGGAGCTGGCGCGACTGCACTGGCGGCTGGGGTTGGCCTACGCCGAGGCGGTAAAAGCGACAGCCGAGCGGCACGCGGTGAAACTCGATTTGATTGGCTGCCACGGACAGACGCTCTATCATCAGCCGCGCGCGGAGAGTTATGCAGGACGGCGCTTCGGTTGCACATGGCAGTTAGGCGAGGCGGCAGTGATTGCCGCGGTGGCTGGGGTTCCCGTGATCTCGAACTTTCGGCCGGCGGATATGCTGGCCGGGGGCCAGGGAGCGCCGCTGGTTCCTCTGTTGGACTATGTGCTCTTTGCCGACGCGAAGCGCGGGCGCGTGCTGCAAAACATCGGCGGCATTGCTAACCTGACCGCGATTCCCGCCGGAGCGGCGCAGGATGCAGTCATCGCTTTCGACACCGGCCCAGGGAATATGGTGATTGACGCGCTGGCGCAGGAGCTCTTCAAAATGAAATTCGACCGCAACGGCGGCTTGGCCGCGCGGGGAATAGTGCTTGCTCCGGTGCTGGCTGAGGCATTGCGCAATCCCTACTTCAAGCTGAAGCCGCCGCGCACGGCGGGGCGCGAGCAGTTCGGGCGGGAGTATGCGGCGAAGTTTCTTGCGGCCTGTCAGCGCCACAGCGCCCAGCCGGTTGATGCGCTGGCTACTGCGACGGCGCTGACCGCCGAGACGATTGCCAGCAGTTACAAGGCTTACATTCACGGCAAGATGAAAGGCCATGAAGTGGACTACATTGTCTCCGGCGGAGGGGCGCGCAATGCGACGCTGATGGCAATGCTTGCTCAGAGGCTGGAGCCGCTGGGATGCGAGCTGCCGGCGAGCGAGGAGTTCGGCCTGCCCGTTGAGGCCAAGGAGGCCGCGGCCTTTGCGCTGCTCGCCTGGCAGACGTGGCATCACCTGCCGGGAAATCTGCCGCGAGCAACGGGCGCTGCGCGGCCCGCGATTCTGGGGCAGGTGACGTATGCGTAGGCTGCTTGCGCTCATCAGCCTGGTTGCGCTCGTGGGCTGCCAATCGACGGCTCGGGATCCCCGGACGGTGGTCTTTCTGATCGAGAGCAGTCCGGCGAACCTCGATCCGCGCATCGGAATGGACGGGCAATCGGAACACATCGACGAGTTGCTTTTTGACGGACTGGTCGCGCGCGATGCGAGCTTTCACTTCACTCCGGCGCTGGCCGAAAGCTGGGAGCAGCCGGAGCCGCTGACGCTGATCTTTCATCTGCGCGACGGCGTGCGCTTCCACGATGGGCGCCCGCTGACGGCGCGCGATGTGGCGTGGACTATCGACTCGATGCGCTCCGGTCTGGTGATCTCGCCCAAGACGGCCTCCTACGCCTCGGTGGATGCGGTAGAAGCCCGGGATGCGCGGACGGTGGTCTTTCATTTGAAACATGCGGATAACTTTCTGCTGACCAATCTTTCGACGGGGGCATTTGGAGTCGTTCCGGAGGGCAGTGGGCGCGAGTTCTGGCGGCATCCGGTGGGCACGGGGCCGTTTCGCTTTGTGAGCCAGCAGGTCGATCAGGATGTGGTGGTCGAACGCAACCCGCTGAGTTGGGCTGGGGCGCCGAAGATCGAGCGCGTGCGCTTTCGCGTGGTGCCGGACACGACGACCGAATCGCTGGAACTCAAAAAAGGATCGGCCGACGTGGAGGTTAATTCCCTGCCGATGGATTCGCTGGCGGTGCTGGCGACGCGGCCGAATCTGGCGGTCGAAGATTCGCCGGGAACGCAGATTCAGTACATTGGCTTCAACCTGCGCGATCCGCTTTTGAAGGATGCGCGGGTGCGCCAGGCGATTGCCTGCGCCATCGACCGCAGGCTGATTATTCAGACGCTGCTGGGCGGGCACGCGCAGCCGGCGGAGAGCCTGCTGCCTACGAGCCACTGGGCTTACACCGGCGATGTAGCGCGCTACGATTTTGATCCGGCGCGGGCGGCGCGGCTGCTGGATGAGGCTGGCTATCGAGCGGGGCCGAGCGGCGTGCGCTTTCATCTGACGATGAAGACTTCGACCGATGAGGGAACAAGGCTGCTGGCTGCGGTCTTGCAACAGCAACTGGCCGGGGCGGGCATCGCGCTCGATTTGCGCAGCTATGAGTTCGCCACCTTTTACTCGGACTTGAATCGCGGCGCGTTCCAGATGTACTCGCTGCGCTGGCTTGGAGGCAACGAGCAGCCGGATATCTTCAACGTCTATGCAACGGAGAACTTCTCTCCACAGGGAACCAACCGCAGCCACTACTCGAATCCGCAACTGGACGCCTTGCTGGACGATGCGCGCCAGAGCGCGGACTCGGCCCGGCGGCGCGCCGATTACGTGGAGGCGCAAGAGATTCTGGCGCGCGATCTGCCGGCCATCAATCTCTGGTACCGGGATACGGTGGTGGTGCACAACCGGCGGTTGACGCATGTGATTCCTGCGCCGTCGGGGAGTTTCTCTTTTCTGGAGACGGCGGAGTTGGCGCCCTAGTTCTGGTGGGGATCTTCTCCAGATTCAAAGACTTTCAAAGAAGAGCCTTTCGTTTGAAGAGCCCGGCATCAACCTTTTGGCGGCTTGCTCCGTCTACCAAAACAGTGATGGTCTTTCCCGTTCCGGGCGCTCGATGGGAGTTGCCGGTGGAGAGTGGATGCATGAAGAGCAAGATGAAGTTGCGTTTTTTGGCTGCGCGGTGGATGGCGGTGACAGCCTTGCTGGCCGGCGCGGGCCAGTTTTTCGGGCAGGCGGCCGGGGCGCAAGCGCCTGCGGCTTTCCGGGGCGCGATCACCGCGATCAACGGCAGAACACTATCTGTGAAAACCGACGCGGGCGATGTTCGCCAGGTTGAAGTTCCTTCAACGGCGGCCGTGCTGCGCGTTGCTCCTGGAGCAAAGGACCTGAGCGCCGCGGAGACGATCGCGTTCAGCGATCTGGCCAGCGGAGACCGTGTGCTGGTGAAGCTTGATCCGGGCGCGGCCGGCCCCACGGCGCAGGCGCTTCGGGTTGTGGCCATCAAGCAGGAGGATCTGGCGCTCAAGCAGCAAAAGGAGCGCGAGGACTGGCAGCGGCGCGGAGTGGGCGGGCTGGTGAAGAGCGTCGATGCCACGGCGGGCGTCATTGTATTGACCAGCGGCTCGGGAGCCACGGCGAAGACGATCACCGTCAAGACCGCCAAGGCAACGATATTGAAGCGCTACGCGCCAGCTTCGGTGCGCTTCGATGCGGCGCTTCCCGCGCCGATCGATGCGATCCACGCGGGAGATCAGTTGCGGGCACGGGGAACGAAGAACGCGGACGGCACCGAGATCGACGCCGAAGAGGTGGTTTCGGGCAGCTTCCGCAACATCTCAGGAACCATTGCGTCGCTGGACGCGGCAGGCTCGACGCTGGTAGTCAAGGATCTGGCGACGAAGAAGCCGGTCACCATCCACATAACGGTGGACGCGCAGATGCGGCGGCTGCCGGATCGGATGGCGCAGGCGTTGGCGGCGCGACTGAAAGGCACGTCGAGTGGCGGGACCGGTGGATGGGGCGGCGCAGTCCAGCCAGCCAGCGCCGGCGCGGCCTCAGCACAGGGCGGCGCTGGCAGCCGGGGAGCCGGCGGCCAAGGTCAGTGGAACAGCGCTGGCAACCCAGGCGGCGGGCAATGGGGTGGCGGCGGCGGTCAAGCCTCCGGCGGCGGCCAGGGCGGGCAATGGGGCGGCCAGGGCAGAGGCGGCGACCCGGAGCAGATGCTCAGCCGCGCCCCGGCCATCCAACTCGGCGACCTGCAGAAGGGCGAGGCGGTGATGCTTGTTTCGACCGAGGGGACAACCGAGGTCACGGCGATTACGCTGCTGGCGGGCGTTGAGCCGCTGCTTGAGGCTCCCGAAGCCAGCCGGAATCTTCTCGCCAACTGGAGCGTGGGCGCAAATACGCCAGATGTCGCCCAGTAGGCGTACACACAATCAGCCAAAACAAACGAGGGACACGTGTATTCAAGATCGCATTGCTTGACTTATTTTTTGACTGCAATGGCGTTGGGACTGGCAATAGCGGCCGGGGCACAGGCGCAAGCTCTCACCGTTACGCCAGCCGCTTCTCCCGCGGTCACAACGGCGACTGCCGCTTCGGCCGCTCCCGTAACCACGGCAACCGTGCGCGGGCACATTGCCGACCAGGCCGGAGCTATGATTCCGGGCGCGGCGATCACCATTGCCACAGCGGACGGAAAGACCGCAGCCACGGCAACTGCGGACGCGACCGGCCATTACGAGGTGAATGGCCTGGCGCCCGGCAGCTATGTTGTGCGGGCCTCCTTTGCCGGCTTCGCCGACTTTGTTTCGCCAGTGATCCAGGTTGCGGCAGGCCAGGTGAAGCACGTGGCCATTTCCATGGCTCTCGCCGTCGAGCAGCAAAGCGTGGAGGTCACCGACGAGACGCCCTCGGTGAACGTGGAGGCGGGCGGCAACTCGAGCGCCATCGTCATCAAGGGCAAGGACCTGGATGCGCTGTCGGACGACCCGGATGAGCTGTCCAGCGAACTGACCGCGCTGGCCGGTCCTTCAGCCGGACCCAACGGCGGGCAGATTTACATTGACGGCTTCACTGGCGGGCAACTGCCGCCCAAGTCGGCGATTCGCGAGATTCGCATCAACCAGAATCCCTTCTCGGCGGAGTTCGACCGGCTGGGCTACGGGCGCATCGAGATTCTCACCAAGCCGGGCACCGACAAGCTGCATGGCCAGTTCTTCATCCAGGGCAACGACAAGAGCTTCAATACCGGCAATCCGTTTGCGCCGGCAGTCCCACCCTACTACAGTTATCAATTCAACGGCACGGCGAGCGGCGCGATTTCAAAGACCGCTTCCTTCTTTGTGAGCGCCGAACAGCGCAACACGGAGAACATCGATGCATGGCTGATTCCGGATGCTATTCTCGACGACTCATCCGGCCAGTACGCGAACTGTGAAGGCTCAGGCACGTTTGTGGATTGCATGAATTACGGCGTGAATTTTTTGAACCGGCGCATTCGCGACAATGCCTCGGCGCGCGTCGATTGGCAACTGGGCTCAAAGAACACATTCACGGCGCGCTATGGCTTCTGGTCCGAGTCCGAGCACGGCGATCTGTTTGGGGGATCGCTGCCCAGCGCTTCCACGCATGAATCGAACACCGATCACACGGTGCAGATCAGCGATGCGATCGTCCTCAACGATCACGCCGTGAACGAAAGCCGCTTCCAGTACGAACGGCAGAATCAGAATCACTATCCCGACTCGACGGCGCTCACCGTCAATGTACAGGGCGATTTCACGGGAGGCGGCTACCCCGGCCAGGAACTCCGCGATCACACCACGCGGCTGGAGTTCTGGAATATTACCACCATGAGCCATGGCGCACATGCCATCAAATTCGGCACCCGCATGAGGGACACGCGCGATGCGAACCTGACCGATGCGAACTTCAACGGCAGCTTCACGTTTGCCGATACGGTGAACAGCGTCTCAACGGTCTACGCGTACCAGAAGTACACGGCAATGGCCAACGGACTTGCGCTCAACAATCCGGCCGAAGGCTTCGCCTATTGGGTGGCGCAGGGCGATGGTCCAACTTCCGCCAGTTACACCAGCGGGCAGAAATCGACGCTGGCCAACGTCTTCGATATAGCGCTCTTTGCGCAAGACGACTGGAAGGTCAATCCGCGGCTCACGGTTTCGGGTGGTCTTCGCTGGGAGGCGCAAAATCACATTGCCGACCACGATGACTGGGCGCCTCGCGCGGCCTTCGCCTACGCCCTGGACGGAAACGGCAAAGACAAGAAAGCCAAGACCGTGCTGCGCGGCGGCTACGGCTTCTTTTATGACCGGTTTGGAGTCGGGAATCTGCTGACCATCAACCGCGCAAATGTCCAGAATCAAATCGTGCTCAACGATCCAATCAACTGCACAGCGGTCGGCGGAGCCAATCCGGCCTCGCTGAGCGACATCGACATGAGCACATGCTCAAGCGCCAGCGGCGCATCCACGGCCTCAGTGCCGGTGAAGTACGAAGTGGCTCCCCATTTTCACTCGCCCTACACCGGTCAGGCGGGCGCGAGCCTGGAACGGCAACTGTTTTCCGGAACAAGCGTGACGCTGACTTACCTGCACTCTTTCGGGGTGCATCAATTGCTTACGCGTAATGCCAATCAGGCCCCTGACGGGAATCCTCAAGATGACCTTGGTGGATACCTTTACGAGTTCTTCCCCGAGGCGGTCTTCAAGCAGAATCAGCTCATCGCCAGCGTGAACTCCAAGGTAAACAAGAATCTGAACCTGGTGGGCTTTTACACCGCGTCCTGGGCCAACAGCAACGGCGCCGGCAGCAACGCTTCGAACGCCTACAACCTGGACCAGGACTATGGGCGCGCCGGCTTCGTTATGCGCAATATGCTCTTCATGATGGCCAATTACCAGGGTCCGTGGGGCATTCGCTTCAACCCGTTTGTGATTGCTCAGTCTGGCCGGCCATTCAATATCACGCTGCCAACCGACCCCTTGAACAACTTCTTCAATCAGCGGCCGACCTTTGCAACGGCCGCAACGCCAACCACCGACCAGATCTCAACACCGTATGGGGTTCTCGACAAGACCGGGCTCACCGGGAAACTGATCCCGGTCAATCTGGGAGACAGCCCGGCAGCGGTGGCCGTCAATCTGCGCATCAGCCGCGCCGTCGGCCTCGGTCCCAAACTCGCCTCAACGGACAACAGCCAGAACAGTGGCGGACCGCCTCCGGGTGGCCCGCCGCCTGGCGGCGGAGGCGGTGGGCGTGGCGGACCGGGTGGCGGCTTTGGCGGCTTCGGAATGGGCGGGGGCGGCGGTCGCGGCGGGATGGGCGGTGGCAATACCACCGGCCGCAAGTACTCGCTGACCTTCAGTGTTCAGGCGTTGAATCTCTTCAACGACATCGACTATGGCACGCCGAATGGAACGGTCACCAGCCCCAACTTCAATCGTTCCACGTATCTTGCTAGCGGCATCTTCAGCACCGGTTCGGCCGCGCGGCGCGTCTTTGGTCAGGTCGTCTTCGCGTTCTGATCGATGATTCAGTTCATGATCTCCCACCCTTGCGACAAAACATGAACGTCGCAAGGATGGGGAATACGCGCTTAACACGCGGGGTTGTTCCGTCTACTTCCCCGCCGTCACCGTGGCCGGTTGATCGGCAGCGGCGAAGGCATCCGTGAGGGAGACGATCTTCAACTGAGCTTTGAGCGCATCGAACGAGGCCGCGCTGGCCGCCGCGATCTCGACTGTCTCGCCGGGCAGCAGATCGAAGTAGTTGTCGGAGAGCTCGACATCGAGACTGCCGAAGTAGATGTAGACGCTGCGCGCCAGCACCGGAGAGCTTACCCGAATCTTGTAACTGCCCTTCGCGCCGGTAGTCTCGACCTTCAGTTGAGCCGGCTTGAGGTAGACCTGCTTGACCGGGGCCAGGTAAACGAGGTTGCGCGAAAGCTGCGCTCCACCGGAGGTCAGCTCGGCCACTACAAAGACGCGCGAGGTGTCGGCCGCGCCCGCGTCGGCTAGTTTCTTGAGCGGCCAGTCGAGATAGACCTTACTGGCAAGAGGCTCCACGGCGACGGCGTGCGTGTCTTCAAGAAGGAGCTTGCCGTCGAAGTCCATCAACCGCACGCGCAGCGTGGCAGACTCGGATTTGACTTTGTCGCTGACGATGTAGACCTTCAGCGCGCCGTCCTCGACGTGCGGCGAGACCAGGATGGGCGCATAGAATCGCCGCGCATAGTATTGCAGCGCCTTCCAGCGGCCGTAGTAGTCGATCGAGGACCAGGAAGCCACCGGCCAACAGTCGTTCAACTGCCAGAAGATCGAGCCCATGGTTTCCGGACGGCTGCGGCGGAAGTACTCGGCGCCGACCTTGATCCCTTCGGCCTGCAAGACCTGGCTGACGTAAAGGAAGCTGGCGAAGTCTTTCGGCTCGGAATAATCCCGGAGCAGATAGTCGTGGATGATCGAATTGCCCACATTGTTTTTCTGGTGGGCGAGCATCACCGGGGTGAAGATGCTGGCGCGATCCTCCGGCTGGGTAAATGCTTCCACCGTGCGCATCTCGGGAAACGACTGGAAGCCGTACTCGGTTACAAAGCGCGTGTGATGCGTCTCATAGGCCGAGAAGGGCGCGCGTCCGTGCCAGACATCCCAGAAGTGGTTGTCGCCGGTGTGAAAGGTCGGTGAGACCGGTTCGAAGTCGGCGCTGGGTGAACTGGGCCAATAGGGCGTTTCGGCGTCGAGCCGGGCCACCACGCGGGGCAGGATGCCGTTGAATTCTGTCAGGTAATCCTGCCACATTTGCGTCTTCACCTCCTGCGGCAGGTTCTTGCGCCCTTCCCAGTCCATGGCGCTCTCGGTCTCGTTGTTGCCGCACCAGACGACGATGCTGGGATGGTTGCGCAGGCGGCGCACCTGGTCCTCGGCCTCGGCCTCGATATTCAGCTTGAAGGGATATGTGCCGGGCTGCCAGTCGTTGCCGAACATGAAATCCTGCCAGACCATAATGCCCAGCTCGTCGCAGATCGCGTAGAACTCGTCGGTTTCGTAGTAGCCGCCGCCCCAGTGGCGAATCATGTTCATGTTGGCGTCGCGGGCGGATTGGAGGATTCGGCGGTAGTCCGCGGTGGTGACGCGATTGGGGAAGCTGTCGAAGGGAATCACATCCGCTCCCTTGGCGAAGACGGGGATGCCGTTGACAACGAGCTCAAAGGAGCGGCCCCATTTGTCCAGTTCGCGGCGGAGAACGATGGAACGCAGGCCGATGACAACGCTGCGGGTATCGACTGCCTGCTGCCCATCCGCGATCTTCACCCAGAAATTGTAAAGGGGCTGATCACCATAGCCGGCTGGATACCATAGTGCCGGATTCTTCATCTCGATTGGGAGATCGATGACATTGCGACCAGGATGAAGTGTAACATCACGAATGCCATCAAATTTTGAGTTTCGTGTGTAGACACCATAGCTATCATGTTCGAAGGTCAGATGGGCGATTCCTGCTGTCGCCGCCTCAATCTCCACTTCGGCGTCCAGGTGCGCCACGTCCTTGCTGACATCGCGCTGACGAATCGCGAAGTCAACAATGCGAGCCTTGTCCCAGGCCTCGATGCGCACCGGCTTCCAGATACCGCTAGTGACGAAGCGCGGACCCCAATCCCAGCCGTACTCGTAGGCCGGCTTGCGGATGTAGGTCTTGTCTTCGGTCTTGGTCTTTAACCGCCAGGGATCGCCTGCGGCCACCTCGGCGGCGGCCTTGATGGGCGATGGGAAGACGACACGGAGAAGATTCTTGCCTGGATGTAAATGGGCCTTGGCGGGGACTCTCCAAACCCGGAAGCTGTTATCGGCGTCGAGAACCTGGACGCCGTTCAGATAGACCTGGGCAGCCGCATCCAGGCCGTCGAAGACAAGATCGACGTTGGAGCGGGCAAGCAGTGCCGGAGTGACATCGAAGCTCAGCCGGTACTCCCAGCTCTCATTTTCGATCCACTGCAGCTTGGCCTCATTGTCGCGGTAAAACGGGTCGGGGATCTTCTTGTTGGCCAGCAGATCCAGGTGCACGTCGCCGGGGACGACAGCCGGCAGCCAGCCGCTCTCGGCCTCCTGCGCGCCGGCTGTGATCTGCCGGAACTGCCAGCCGTGATCCAGGTTGAGTACCGCATTCTGCGCCGGATTCGCCTGCGCGAGCGCCTTTTCGTTCTCCATAAGAACTCCCACTGCCAACAAAGCACAACATACCACTGCCCGGCCAATCGCTTGCCGCATTGCACGCCCTCCAAGGCTCTGCGTTCAGCCGCCATCGCAGCCTGAAAACAGAACACAAAGCCGATGATAAGGGTACCATGGCGGGTTTGGCTGGGCGCTACGGCCAGACAGGATCGAGAAAAGCCCGGAACAGATGAAGCCGCGGAGGGAGGAACTACTTTTCAGACTCAAGAACTGTCCGGTAAAGCGCCTCCCACTCGTCGGCCTTCGCGTCCATGCTGAAGTTGCGCTGGATGCGTTCTCGCGCCGCGCCGCCCAGGGTGCGGCGGGCTTCGGGCGTGGCTTGCATCACCGCGAGCATCGCCTGTGCAAGTGCCTCGGGATTCTTAGCGGGAACGATCACGCCAGCCTCGCCAATCAGCTCACGGACGCCGCCCACATCGGTGGCCACGACCGGCTTCTCCGTGGCCATGGCTTCGCCCACGGCCAGAGGCATTCCCTCCCAGGCCGAGGCCAGCACAAAGCCGTCGGCGGCATCGAGCAGGGCGGGCATATCGCGGCGAAGCCCGAGCCAGCAAACGGAATCACCGAGGTCAACTTCGGCCGCCAGGGCTTGCACGGCCTCAGCCTCCGGGCCAACGGTCTCTCCGGCAACCCAAAGGCGAACGGTGGGGAGGGCGGCGCGGACCTGGGCAAATGCGCGCACCAGATTCGGACAGTCCTTGGCGGGCGCAATGCGTCCGGCCGCGAGCCAGATGAACTCCCCTTGAGAGCCCATTTCGGCCCGGACATGGGCGCGGCGCACCGGGCTGGGCGCGAACTCCCCGGTGGCGATTCCGTTATTGAGGACAAGACACTTGTGTGCGGGGATGGCTTTGAGACGCACAAAGCGTTCGGCGGCGGCCTGGCTTACGGCGGTGGTGCGGCGGCTGAGGGGGTCGGTGAGCCGGTAGGCCAACATGCGCGGCCACGAGCCTTCATAGACGTTGTGGATGGTGGAGACGACGGGCACGGGGTACAACAGGCGGAGCAGCCGGGCCGTCATGTTAGCCGGGAAGGTGTGGCTATGGATCAGATCGGGAGCGAAGGCGCGCAGAAAGCGGCGGGCTCTCCACAGACCGGCGAGGATGCTGGCGGGATTCTTGCGCATCTCAAGCCGCACGACCGTGACGGCAGTTGGCCACTCTTCGGGTTGGCGGGAGCGCAGCACGAGGAGCGCAACCGCGTGGCCGCGTGCCGCCATGCGCTCAGCCAGCGCCGTCACTTGCCGTTCCGCGCCCCCGACGCCGAGCGAGGTGAGCATGTAGACGATTCGCATTTCATCCCGCATCCTGGCAGAGATTCAAGTGGGACCATGATAACGCGCGCGGCCAGCCTTTGGGCGCGTCCTGATTTGAATCCGCTTATTTGCGCGAGGCGGGCTCCGGCGTAAGGCGTGCTGTGTTCACATTGTGGTGTGGATGGGAATACCGTCATCACCCGGCGTCTGGTGTTCTGCTAGACTGGGTAGTGTTTTCCAGAAGAGTGAGGGGGTTCCATGGAACTGGGCGAGTGGGTGAAATCCAATGTTAACTATGGCCGGCGGCTGGTGGACTCCGGAATTGAGGGAGCGCGTTCCGGCCAGGAAGAGTTCCTCGACGGAAAACCTCTTACCCCGTATCTTGGCGAGTCGGTCAAGGGCGCGCTGGTCCCCGCCGCGATTGGCGTATGCGTGGGCGTGCTGGCAGGTTATCCGCTCTGGCGGAAGAAATCCTCGGCTATCACCCTGGCGTACGGCTTGCTGGGCGGGGCCATCGGGCTGACCACGGGCATCGCCTGGAAGAGCCGCCATCTCAGCGCGAGCGTCGCCGGCGGCGCATGGAAGAGCATGGGCAAAGTCCGCGACGAGCAGTGGCTCACCAAGCATCCCATCAACTACGCGTAGGGCTGGCGGCGTTCTCGAAGATGCGCGCGGAAGGCCTCTTCCGCGGAAGGGGCATCCCGCCCGAAGCCGCCTACTCTGGCGTTGACCCGGCCTGCCCCGAAGTTGCATCGTTCGCATCGCCCTCAGTTGGCGTCTCGGCGTCCAGTTCATGTTCGTGCCGATAGTGCTCGACAGACATCTTGCCATCCCACCAGGCCCAGTTCATCGGATAGACATCGGGATCGAAGAAGACCTGGTAGAAGTGCCATACCAGGATTGCCAGAGTGGCCAGAATGGCCTCGTAAAAGTGAATGGCCGTGGCCACGTCAACCCACCAGCGGGCCAACAGATCCCCGACCCAAACCTTGGCCCACATCATAACTCCGGTAACCGCCATCAGCCCTGTGCCCCAGACCAGCGCCCAGTATTCGGCCTTCTCCGCGTAACTGAAGCGGCCGAACTTAGGCTTCTCCTTGCTGAGTCCGAGATAGTAACGCATCGTTCCCATGGCATCGAAGGCATCCCTGGGGCGCGGCGCGAAGTCGCGTAGCAGCCGCCGGCCATCTTTAGCGATTGCGAGATAGAAGATATGGTAGATTCCGGTGCCGATCAGGATAACTCCCGCGACACGGTGAGTTATGCTGCGCAGCTTCTCGCCCATGCCCAGCAGGTGGGCAAACCAGGAGTCGGGGAACTTGAGGGCAAAGCCGGTGACGACCAGGACAATGAAGCTGGCCAGCAAAATCAGGTGCTGCCAGCGCTGGTTGGCGCTCATGCGCTCCAGCATGGGATTCTGCATTGCGCGCCGGGCAACGGCCTTGCTCCGCCAGAGAATTGCGTTGTGCAGGAACATCGCGCCTATTACGGCAAAAATCAGGATAAGATAAATCCACCTGACCCAGCGCACCGCGAGCGAACCAATGTCGTTCGAGCGCGCGCCCGCCGCATGAACCTTGTACAAGGTAAACTTCCTGGTAACTCCCTGGTGGCATTTTCCGCAGGTCGCGTCGAGATTGGCGCGATGGATAGTGGAGCGCGGATCGCTGGAGGGAAGAATGTTATGCACGCCGTGGCAACTGGAACAGTTGGCCGCGACCAGGGAGCCGCCTTCCGCGGCCAGCCCGTGATAACTGTCAAAGTAGGTTGTGACCCGGTTTCCGGGCACGCCAAACTCCTGTGAAAGGCGCACTCCCTCGTGGCAGCGGGCGCAAGTATCTCTGGAGACATTCTGCTCCGAGACCGGGGAGTTAGGGTCTTTGTGCGCCTTGATGGAGTGGATTCCGTGGCAGTCCGTGCACACCGGAGCCAGCCCATTTCCACGCGCAATGGCCTGCCCGTGAATGCTCTGCGCGAAGGTCTCCGCGATGGCCGCATGGCACTTGCCGCAGGTAGTAGGAACATTGAATTTGTAGATCGCCGACTTGGCGTCGCCGGCGGAGAGAATCTGGTGCGAGCCGTGGCAGTCGGTGCAAACCGCGGCTTGCTTCGATCCGTTTTCAGTGGCACGCCCATGTACGCTGTCCTGGTAAGAAATGAAGGGCTGGGCGCTGACTCCATTCGACTCCATCAGAAACTTCTGCCCGTGACAGCGGCCGCAGGTCGAGGGAATGTTAGCGTGATTCACCGGCGACTTTACATCGTCGGCGGCCAGAATCTCGTGCGCGCCTCCATGGCAGTCCTGGCAATTAGCGGCTGGGCTACCGGCCTTGGCCGCTTTGGCGTGCTGGCTGTGCTGGTATGCGGCCTGTTCGTCCGCATGGCAATCGGCGCAGGAGGCCGGAAGCCGCCGGTTCTTGTCCTTGGGATCGTTGGCCGATTTGTGACAATCCACGCAGGTAAACATCTCGCCATGAACCGAATGTTTCAGCTTGCTTTCGTCCACATACAGACTGACGCTTCTACCGTTAACCTGTTTGGAGATGGCGGCGTTGGAGTGGCAGGCCAGGCAGTCCTTGTCGTTGGGCTTATTCTCCGCGCGAGCCGCGCAAGCCAATGCGAACAGTGATAGAACGAGCGTTTGAGCGAGGATGCTTCTGGCCGATCTCACGCTTCTGAGAAGACGCCTTGAGAAGGAAACTCGCAGTGACTTGAATCACAGGGCCGAATGGCGTCGGTGACCTTGTTGATTCGGTTCTTTGCCGATAAGCATGAGCAGACCCGCACTAGGTCTCTGACCGTCTGTTGTACCAACTATGGATGCCCACCCTCGCCGCGCACTTGTATTTACGGCTAGGGTGGGATTGCTTCACCGGTCTACATCTCTTTATAGTTTTTTCAGCCCTCGAACACCGCTCAAATCTGACCCCTCAAGACCTGTCATCCTGAGCGAAGCGCAGCGGACCCGAAGGATCCGCGGTTGTGCGCCGTCATTCATCCCGCCAGTTGCTCTCCAATCAACTGCACCCACACCCGCAGATCGGACGAACGCCCACTCAAATCCAGATTGCAAAACTCACATCCCAAAAGCTCCCAAGAGGATTTCTCCTGGCAATTCAGCACCATTTCGCGTAAGCCCGACCATCCACCGGCGGTTGGCTTCCAGTCAAGCTCATCCGCCCTTCGCACAACCCATCCTGCCAGGGAAGTCAAGGTCTCATCCGGCACGGGCGGAACGACCTGAAGTGCAAACCAGAGCAGCCCTACTCCATAGACACGGACCTGGTCATTCCGTCCTTCCGGGTCCGAGTGCAGCAAAAGCCATGCAAGATGCTTCATAGCCTGCGCATTCAAATCCACCGGCAACGCACGCAAGCTCAGAATCAACTGGATTACGGTCGAATCGGTACTCCCGTCGTTATGAAGGTCGTTATAAGGTTTATGTTCGGCACGCAGAATGGCTGCGCAGGAAAATGCCCGCATCCAATGTCCAAACTCCCCAGCCCTCTCCGGCTTCCAATCCGAATCCTCAGGCTCTGACCAGCGAGTCAGCTCCAACACTTCCATCGGACACCAATGCATCTTGTCTGGAAATGAGCCAGCATCTCGAACCTGCCGCAACGCCGCAAGATGCTTCTCTTTATCTTGCCCGTAGTCCGCAGCGGCAATCGTCCCGAGCATGTCATCGCTGATGTGTTTGGAAATCTCGTGCAGCAACCCCTCCGGCTCGGGCTCAAACCGATTCAGGAGCTCAACGATCATCTTTCCACCCCACACCAATCTCCCCTTTTGGGCCCGCACCCGTCAAGCCGGCCAATCCTGCGAGTAGACGATAATCAAAGGATGGAAGAAGCTCTTATTTCCCTCGCCGAAATCCGCGCCGCCGCCGCTCGCATCGCGCATATCGCCGTCAGAACCCCGCTGGTCGAAGCCGCCTTCCCGGGCCGCTCCGGCTACGGGACCGGCAGGCAAATCTGGCTCAAGGCGGAAAGTCTCCAGCCCATCGGCGCATTCAAGATCCGCGGCGCGGCCAACAAGATTCTGCAACTCACTCCCGATGAGATTCGCCGCGGCGTCATCACTTATTCCAGCGGCAACCACGCCCAGGGCGTGGCCTACGCGGCGCGCGCGGTTGGAGCCAAAGCCGTCATCGTGATGCCCTCGAACGCGCCGCCCGTCAAGAGAGCGGCCACGCTGGCCCTCGGCGCGGAAGTCGTTGACGTGGGCCT
This sequence comes from Occallatibacter sp., assembly GCA_049522975.1. Classification (GTDB taxonomy): domain Bacteria; phylum Acidobacteriota; class Terriglobia; order Terriglobales; family Acidobacteriaceae; genus Telmatobacter. The sequence goes on from JBEKNI010000021.1 coordinate 49,374, forward strand.
GGCATCCAGCGAGCGGCTGGCCGTGGCCGAGCAGCTTGTCCGCGAGCATGGCTACGTCGTCGTCCCGCCCTATGACGACGAGCAGATCATCGCTGGCCAAGCCACCTGCGGCCTCGAAATCGTCGAAGCACTCACTGACGTGGACCTTGTTCTTGCTCCAGTCTCCGGCGGCGGCCTGCTCAGCGGCATAGCGGCAGCCGTCAAGCAACTTCGCCCTCAAGCCAAAGTCTTCGGCGTCGAACCCGAACTCGCCGGCGACACGGCCGAGAGCTTCTGCACCGGCTCCATCGTCACCTGGGCAGCCGAGCTTGTCAGCCGCACCCTCGCCGACGGGCTGCGCACCCAGAGCGTCGGCCAGCGCAACTTCGCCCACATCCAAGCGTTCGTGGACGGCATCCTCACCGTCACCGAGCAGGAGATTCGCGCCGCCATGCGCGCCATCGTCGCCGCCACGCGCCTCGTCCCCGAGCCCAGCGGAGCCGTCGCAATGGCCGCGCTCCTCTTCCACGCGGCCCAGTTACCGCCCTACACCAAGGCCGTGGCCGTCGTCAGCGGCGGCAACGTCGCGCCCGAGTTGCTGGCCGAGGTGCTCACCGAAAGCGTATCCTGATGAACAACGGGTAACTTTGAGGCTGGCAGTTGTTCACTCTTGAAACGAGTCCTCGGGTGCCCGACGAAAGAAACAGAAGACGGAGAAGGACGCAATGGGTAATACCGTTCTGATTGTTGTTTTTCTTTGCTTGGCCGTAATCGGAATTATCATCGTCTATTGGGCCGAGAAAATCTCCCTACGCTATAACGCTTGGACTACGAGCTTTCGCGAACGGCATCCACACATCAACCCGCCTCCGACTCCTGCAATGCGAACGTTGAATACAAAGATCATGACATGGCTCTTTCGCCTTGTCGGCGTCTATATCGTTTTGTATTCATTTTTTCTGTTACTTACCAAATGGAAATCAATCTGATGCCCGAATGAGCCGCAGTTGCTTCCTCGCGGTTTCAGCGTACTCAATCTTCCAGGCCAAGGTCTTTCCTCACCGAAGCCGCGGAGTGCACCCTCTCCTGCCCCTTGCGTACCCGCTCCAGCGTCTCGGCGGCCAGATAATACTCTTCGATCTCGGCGATTCCGCTTTCAATAATCTCCCGCAGATAGAAAGCCTTCGTACGCCCCGTCTTCACAGCCAGCCGATCCAGCCGGTTCGCTAGTTCCGGCGCAAGCCTGATCGAAGTTGCCACAATCACCTCCCAAGCGAATACATGTATTCATTGTATCACCCGCTCATCCGCTCACCGAAAACACCCCGCAACGTCGTTCGACTATGATTCTTTCTGTGATGAAACCCCGCCTTCTCGCCCTCACCCTGGCTCTGCTCTGCTCCGCCCTGCCCGGGCACGCCGACAAGAAACAGCCGCAACTGGAAAAGCCTTTGGCCGGCCCGCGCGCCACCGCCCTGCGCGTCACCAATCTCTACATCTCGCCCGACACCAGTTCGCAGAAGGTGGACCGCGTGCAGATTGGCCGCGAAATGGTGGTGGCCGAGCACAGCGGCCCGTGGCTGCGCGTCTACGCCAACACCGACATCTATGAGGCGCAGCAGAAAGACGCCCCGGAATTCGGCCGTGACGAGATTCCGCCGCCCATCTCCGGCTGGATCGAGGCCAAGGGGGTGGTCATCGAAGGCGCTCCCGGCGGCGACCTGGTGCTGATGGGCGAAGCGGCCAATCAGGAATCCCTCGCCAGCGACCCCCGCGGCCCGGTCAACGCCGCGCAGAGCGCCCGCCTCCTTTACCGCCGCCTGGCGGAGATCTTCCCCAACTCGCCCTATGCCGCAGAGGCCGCCTGGCGCGCCGCCGACATCCTCTGGCAGTTGCGGAAGGCCGACGCCGCCTCGCGCCCCTCGGCCAAAGAGCGCGACCCCTACATGCGCGACCAGATCGACGAGGACGAGTTGAAGAAGGTCATCAAGCTCTATCCGCACACCCGTCAGGCCGATCTCGCCGCCTTTGAGCTGATTGAAAACAAGCTCTGCGGAGACTGGCAAGGCTCGCCCAAGTGCCCGGAAAGAGAATCCGAGGATTATGAAAAGTACGCGGTCGAGCACCCCGACGGCCCGCGCACGGCCCAAGCCCTCTACCAGGCCGTCTACCGCCAGGCCGTGCTCGCCGACATGTATGCCGCCGACGGCAGCGACAACAAAAGCAACGCCGCCCGCGCGCACGCCAAGGAGCTAGCCGCAAAGTTGCGCGATCTCGCCGCCAAGGTGCAAGATAAGCTTCCCCCATCGGATTTCGCCGCCCGCGCCGCCGCCCTCGTGTTCAAATTAGATCAGGGCATCCCCGTCTACGGCATCGACCGCGAATGAGGGCACCCCGGAGGCTCCTTGAACGAATACATTCAGTCCGTCTTGCTGGGCATAGTGGAAGGCCTGACCGAGTTTTTGCCGGTCAGCTCGACGGCGCACCTGCGCATCACCGAAGCGCTGATGAAGATTCCCTTGGATGACGCCTACTGGAAGATGTACACCATCGTCATCCAGCTAGGCGCGATTCTGGCGCTGATGCTGCTCTTCCTCAGCCGCATCGTGGGCTTCCTGCGCACCTTTCCCAAGGGCGACAGCGGCGACCGCAACTGGCTCAACCACCCCATTTCCATGACCCTGATCGCCTTTGCCTTCACCTCGGCACCCGCGCTGCTGCTGCACAAGTGGAGCGAGAAGAACCTGGGCAGCCTGAAGGCGATTGCCCTGGCGCTGCTGATCGGCGGCATCGTCATGTGGATCGTCGATACCCGCAGCAAACGCTACGAGGCAAGCACGACGCATGTCGAGGAGATGACCCTCCCGCAGGCCATCTGGATCGGACTCTGCCAGACGCTTTCCGCCATCTTTCCCGGCACCTCGCGTTCCATGTCCACCATCGCCGCCGGCCAGATCGCGGGCATGGACCGCCCATCCGCCCTCGAATTCAGCTTCCTGCTCTCCATTCCCACCATGATCGCCGCCACCTGCTGGGATCTGAAAAAAGAAGTCTTTCCCAGCCATGGCGCCGTCGCGCACGTAGTCATGACCACCGACAACTGGATCGTGCTCCTCATCGGTTTTGCAGTCTCATTCATCGTCGCACTGGGCGTAGTCGAGTGGTTCCTCTTCTGGGTCCGCAAGCACGGCTTCACCATCTTCGCCATCTACCGCATCCTCCTTGGCACTGCGCTGCTCCTCTGGGGCGCAAAGTACATCGGGAACTGACCGCCGCGCGAAACCCAATCCCCGGCGCGCAACCGCCGCCTGGGAATCCCTGACGAACTCGGCCTTGTCTTAGTCGTCCACCGGCTTCGCCAGCCCGCGCCGGAATGAAACTCCTCTTGATCGCCGGGCTAACCCGCTAACTCGCTATCCCTGCGCAGCATGGGCTAACTCACTGCATTGGATTCAAGATGCAGAGCTGACTCTTCTTTTACATTGTTTAACTTGCAGCACAATTGAAATCTCGCTTCTCTTTGGGTGTCCACCGTCCCTACCAGCCCGCGATCCAGAACTCTCGAAGCTGCCTCACCCTTCGCCGAGCACCTGGCGATTTCGCGTAATCCGGCAGTCCCGGCGACATGGGCGTCTTCCGGGAGTGATCCGGCCGGCCCGACTGAAAATGGATGATTCTGGGCTGTCGGGTAGTCGACGATCTGGGATTGGTAGACCGTCGGCTTTCACGCTTCTTGGGGAATGTTAACCAAATCGTTCTCTCCGAGCAGGTGACCATTCGCCGGGCTTCTAAACGATTTCCCAGAATAGCCGATGAAAAGAGAGTGACGGAGCATATTCTGAGATTGTCTTTTGAGGACGTACCCTCGTTACAAGGAAGTTTGAAAGGCGGAACGATCAAAGAGACCTTGCAAACTCGAAAGATCACCTACTTCCCTCGATTCCCATCATGGGTTCCGCTTGCTTGTCCCCTGCTTCTCTTCTGTCTTGCGGCGCAGGCTGCCGGGCAAAGCGCGCCTCCGCCTGCGTCACGCCGGGTCCTGCACTCCATCTCAGAGATCTATGCCCTTTCCGTAGACCAGGCGAAGCTCGGCTACCCGATTGATTTTGAGGCGGTTGTCACCTACAGCGATGCGGAATGGGGAACGCTGTTCGTCCAGGACGGATTCGGGCACACCTACATCCATATGGATGCTCGCAAGACGAATTATCCCCTGGGCTCGCGTGTCCGTGTGACAGGGGTAACAGCTTTCTCCGGCTTTGCGATATCCATAGCAAAGCCGAAGATACAGTTTCTGGGTGCCGGACCTGAGGTCAAGCCCATTCCCAAAACCTTCGAGGAGTTGAATACCGGTGCTTACGACAGCCAATTGGTTGTCACCGAAGGGGTTTTACACCCCTGCATCAATCCAGGCGACCGCGCCTGCTTCCGGCTTTTGCATGGGAAGATGGAATTTGAATTGGATCTGCGGGAACGTCATTCCACCGCCACCGACAGCCTGGTGGGTGCAACGGTTCGGGCCAGCGGCGTCTGCACCTCAAAGATCGATAAAGATAACAAGCGCATAGGATCATCGATAACGCTGGAGAGCGCGAAACAGATCGAAGTGGAGATGCCTCCGCTGGTGGAGAACTCGCCGCCCGTGACGGTGCAAAGTCTGCGCCCGGAAGATGCTGACCTGACCATGGTTCGCCAGGTGCATATGCGCGGCCGGGTGAATTGGACCTCGAACAGACTTTTCACCCTTCAGGATGAGACGGGAACCATCTTCGTCGGCACCGTGGCGCCTGTCCCGGTACACCTGGGCGACCCGGTCGACGTCATCGGATTTCCCTCCCATGGCCGCTTCGGATTGGAGCTCGAGGATTCCTCTGTGCAAGTGACCACGGGTCACCCTGTCGGGGTGAAATCTGCCCCGTTGAACACCACGGTGGGGTCGATTCTGAAGAACTCCCTCAACGGCCAGCGCGTTCATCTGAAGGCGCGGCTGGAGAGTCAGGAAGGGGATTCATCGCAGATTGCCTTCCACTTCACGGATCAGGACCACCCCTTCTCCGCGCTTTTGCTGCTGGATGAAAACTCCCGCAAGATCGATGCGTTTCCCAAGGGATCGACGTTGGAGTTACAGGGTGTTGAAGTTCTTCAAAACAATGGCAAGAATGTTCCTCCCTCCGTGCTGGTGCTGATTGAATCCCCGGATGATCTCGTCCTCCGTCCGCCGGATAACTGGCTCACCTGGCGGCGTGCGCTGGCGATTCTGGGCTTCACGGCGCTCTGCCTTCTGGTCCCCCTTGCCTGGGTCAAGCAGTTGAAGAGAACCGTGCGCAAGCAGATAGCCATCAACAACGAGCAGATGGAGAAGCAACTTCGGCTGGCCACCAAGTATCAGCGTCTCTTTGAGCGCAACCTGGCCGCGCTCTATTCCCTGCGCCCGGACGGCGTCATCACCGAATGTAACGATGCCTTCCTGAAATTGCTCGGCCTCGATGATAAGCAACAACTTCAGAACCGCTCCTACTGGGAGTTCGAGATCGAATCGGAGCGCCAGGAGGAGATGAAGAACGCTCAACTAATCGAAATGTTGAGCAATTGCGAGGCCACGCTCCGCCGCGGCGATGGCTCCATCGTCTATCTGCTCAAGAATGTCTCTCCGGTCGAGACGCCGGAAGGCATTGCCTATGAGACCACCGCCATCGATGTCACTCAAATGCGCCGTCATCAGATCGAGTTGCAGCGCTCCAGAGACACGGCTGTGGAGAATTCGCTGATCGACCCTCTCACGCAGCTTCCCAATCGCCGCATGTTGATGGAAAGCCTGCCGGCGATCATCGAGAATGCGAGGCAAGGAAGGAACTCCGTTGCTTTGCTCTATATCGATCTGGATGGCTTCAAACCGGTCAATGACAGTTTCGGCCATGCCGCGGGCGATGATGTACTCGTCCACATCGCCAATACCATGCGCTCGCTAGTGCGGAAGGGCGATTCGCTGGTCCGCTTCGGCGGCGATGAATTCATGCTCATCTTGTCTGACCTGCGCACCAGCGAAGACGCCGTAAGAGTCGCCGAAGGCCTGTTGAGCGCCATCGACATCCCTATATTCTTTCTCGGCCAGCAGGTGCATGTGAGCGCCAGCATCGGCATCAGCATCTTTCCCGCCGACGCCGCTCAAATGGAGGAGTTGATCGTGCGCGCCGATATGGCGATGTATGCCGCCAAGCATCTGGGGGGAAACCAGTTCATCTTCTATTCCGACAAGATCGTCCAGGCCGCTGGCGAGGCACGGAAAGTCGCCGCCCAATCCTGAACCGTGGCGGCCGGCTGCCCCAGTTCTCGATTCTGAAACCTGGAGTCCCGGGTGCCCCAGTGCCAGGTGCCCCAGTGCCTCCCTGGGCTTGTCGAAGGGTCTCGATTCTGAGACCTGGGATTCCGCACCGCAAACAGTCGACGTCCGCCCTCCAGATCGTTGAGCCTCGTAGTCTCCTAAGGAAGCTCTGATTAAGCTGGCTCTGTATCAGGGCACGACTTTAGTCGTGCCGTAGACGCCGCAAAATCAACGCGGGCTTCAGCCCCTGAGGGATCTTCTTTTGGGCAACCCGCCCCGCAATCACCCCATCTTCCGCAACCCGCCCATTCCCCCGCAACGCGGAGCGCCATCGCCTCCACCCGCTCGCGCCGTAGGCGCAATGGTTGCCAGCCCCGCGCTTCACCAACCCGCGAACCCCGACTGTACGCCACCCGCTCGCGCCGTAGGCGCAGTGGTTGTTAGCCCCGCGCTTCAGCGTGGGGTGGGCGCAACCAATAATTCATCCGGAGTCCCGTAGGGACGGCGCAAGGACATTATGTGTGCGGGAACCAATAACCCCTGCGGAATCTTCTTTTGGGCAACCCGCCCCGCAATCACCCCATCTTCCGCAACCCGCCCATTCCCCCGCAATGCGGAGCGCCATCGCCTCCACCGGCCCCACGCGCCGCCGAGCCAAACGGATACGCCCCGCCGTCGCCACAACTCTTTATTTCCCAAAGCTCAACGACGGACCTAACCGAAAGGCAATCCCCAGGAGCGTTGCCCCTGGGGGGCGGGAAACCAAGAACGGCAACACCTCACCATAAGATTCAGGCTCGAACCCGTCTGGACTCTGTTAGATTCAGGACTTAAAAGGCCCTGCTAAGAAACCCGCGGAGCCTTGACCTTATGCAACTGACCATAGAAACGGCAATCGCGACCTTCGGAGCAGCGGCCAGGGCGAAGCTGTCAAACCCCGCGGCCACAGGCCACCCCGAAGATCAGATTCGCGCCCCATTCGAGCAGTTGCTCTTGGATATCGCAACTCTCTCAGGTTTCCCCACCGGTTCCGTCGTGCCTGTGGGAGAGTCCTCGGTCAGCCACCTGAAGACGAGGCCAGACTACGCCGTCACCGTTCAAAAGGCCCTCGTGGGCTTCGTGGAACTGAAGGCTCCAGGAAAAGGCGCAGACCCCCGGAAGTTCACCGACCCACACGATAAGGAACAGTGGAAGCGGCTCAGCTCACTGCCCAACCTGATCTATACGGACGGAAACGCTTTCAGCCTCTGGCGGGATGGCAAGCTCGCCGGGGAAGTGCTTCATCTTCACGGCGACGTCGAGTCCTCCGGAGCCAAGCTCGCTCCGCCGCCTGGCCTACAAGGACTCTTCGAAGGCTTCCTTCGTTGGCAGCCGATCCCCCCGCAAAGCGCAAAAGAGTTGGCGCACACAACCGCGCGCCTCTGCCGCCTCCTCCGGGATGAAGTTACCGAGCAACTCGATCTTCACAGCGAAGCCCTTACCTCGCTTGCCACCGACTGGCGCAAATTGCTCTTCCCCGACGCAACCAACGAGCGCTTCGCCGACGGCTACGCGCAAGCCGTCACCTTTGGCATGTTGATGGCGCGGGCCAAGGGAATCCCACTCGGCAAAGGCCTTCAACAGGCCGCGTCCGAACTCACCCACTCAAGCTCCCTGATCGGAGCCGCGCTGCGCCTGCTAACCGACAGCGCGGAAAACCAGGAAACCCTGAAGACTTCGCTCGGCACGCTCATCCGTGTCCTCGACGCAGTCGATTGGAACAGGATCAGCAAGGGCCACCCGGATGCATGGCTCTACTTCTATGAAGAGTTTCTTGCCATCTACGATAACGACCTGCGCAAGCAGACCGGCTCTTACTACACGCCGCCCGAAGTGGTCGGCGCCATGGTCGCCCTCGTGGATGAAGCCCTCCGCGGCGACCGGTTCAACCTCCACGCTGGCCTTGCGGCGCCCTCGGTAACATTGGCCGACCCCGCCGTAGGCACAGGCACCTTCATGCTCGGAGTCCTTCGCCGAATCGCGCAAAAGGTTCACGAAGACGAGGGAGCGGGAGCTGTAAAGGGCGCTATCCACAATGCGCTGAAACGCCTCATCGCCTTTGAAATACAGTTAGGCCCTTTTGCCGTGGCGCAGCTTCGCATTCTGGCCGAGGTGGCCGATCTCACCGGCTCCGCTTCCAGCGAGCCACTGCGCATGTTCGTCACCGACACCTTGGGCAATCCATACGACGATGCGGAATGGATACCGGGCCTCCTCGCCGCCCTCGGAAAATCCCGCAAGGATGCAAATAAAATCAAGCGCGAAGAGGCCATCACCGTCGTCATCGGCAATCCTCCCTACAAGGAAAAGGCGAAAGGACGCGGCGGCTGGGTCGAGAACGCCAACCCCAACGCACAGCAGCCCGCCCCCCTTGAAGCATGGATGCCGCCCTCCGAATGGGGCGTAAGCGCGCATAGCAAACACCTGCGCAATCTCTACATCTATTTCTGGCGCTGGGCCACCTGGAAGGTCTTCGACCACAGCCCCGAACACAACATCGGCATCGTCTGCTTCATCACCGTGGCGGGCTTTCTCGGCGGTCCCGGCTTTCAGAAGATGCGCGACTATCTCCGCCGCACCTGCGACGGCATCTGGGTCATTGACTGCTCGCCGGAAGGACACCAGCCGGAAGTCAACGCCCGAATCTTCCAGGGCGTCCAGCAACCGGTCTGCATCGTGATGGTCTCTCGGTCAAAGAAGACAGATTCGGAAACGCCCGCGACCGTCCGCTTTCGCGCATTGCCGCTCGGCAAGCGTGAAGCAAAGTTCGACGCGCTTTATAAGATCCATTTGAGTGACTCCGAATGGATCGATTGCCCGACGGAATGGCGCGCGCCGTTCCTGCCCGAGTCGCAGGGAGCCTGGGCAACCTTTCCGCCATTGGAAAACCTCTTCGTCTACAACGGCTCCGGTGTCATGCCCGGAAGAACCTGGATCATCGCACCCGATGCAGATTCCCTCGAAAAACGTTGGACAGCCCTATTGGGCGCGCCTGATGAGAAAAAAGAGAATCTGTTTCATCCCCATCTTCGCAAGGGCGCTCCGGGTGACAAACATAGCAAGAAGATAGTCCCAACACCCTTGCATGGATTTCCAATCAACAGGAGGGCCGTTGCAGACGAGAGCGAGAGCGAGGCTCTCACAATCAGATACGGATTCCGATCCTTCGACCGCCAGCTTATTATTCCCGATGCGCGACTCATCAATCAGCCGAATCCTGAACTCTGGAATTGCAGGTCGAACGAACAGATTTATCTGACTGCTCCAAGTGATAGATCGCCCTCAAATGGCCCTGCTTTAACATTCACCGAGTTCGTCCCCGACCTCCATCACTACGCCGGTCGGGGCGGTCGCGCGTTCCCCCTCTGGCGGGACGAAAGCGCCCAGAAACCGAATCTGCCGCCGCGCCTCCTGGAGTTCATAAGCGAAAAGATCGGCACGGCAAGAAGCCCCGAAGACCTCATCGCCTACATCGCCGCCGTCGCCGCCCATCCCGCCTACACCGCAAAGTTCCAGGACGATCTATCGACGCCGGGACTTCGCATCCCATTGACCGCCGATCCCGGCCTCTTTGCGGAGGCCGCGCAACTCGGCCGAAGAATCATTTGGCTCCATACCTTCGGCGAGCGCATGATCGACCCGGCGCATGATCGCCCGGCAGGCCCGCCGCGCCTTCCAGCCGGAAGCGCGCCCACCATCCCCAAAGAGGGCGCAATCTCCGGCGACCCGGAAGAAATGCCCGACACCATCAACTACGACGCCGGTAAACAAAGGCTTCTGGTGGGCCATGGCTTCATTGACCGCGTCTCTTCCGCAGTCTGGAAATACGAGGTCTCCGGCAAGCAGGTACTTCTGCAATGGTTCAGCTACCGCAAGAAGAACCGCGAAAAGCCCATCATCGGAGATCGGCGCCCGCCCTCTCCGCTTGGCGACATTCAGCCGGACCATTGGCTGCCGGAATACACAACAGAACTCCTCAACGTCCTGAACGTGCTGGCCCTCCTTGTCGAGCTTGAGCCAAAGCAGGCGGACCTCCTCGAAAGAATCTGCGCCAGTCCCTTGATCTCCGAGGCCGAACTCAAGGCTGCTGGTGCCTTGGAAATCCCCACAGCTCCAAAGAAGACGAAGACCAAAAAGCAAAAGCCCCCGCACCTCTTCACCCATCACGCCCAGTAAGTATCCTCCGGCGGGCCGGAGGCTTTACGGTTGCTGGCCCCTCAAAGGAGCCCGTGCGGAAGCGCTCCATGCCGGCGGCAGGCAGAAGCGCTCCATGCCGGCGGCAGTCCGTCGCCCGCGCCGTAGGCGCAATGGTCGTTAGCCCCGCGCTTCAGCGTGGGGTGGGCGAAACCAACAATTCAACCGGAGTCCTGTAGGGACGGCGCCCATGCTCCACGTCCTTCTAACATTTTTGCGAGAGGAATGGAAAGACACAAACCGGGAGCGGCTCCCGTAAATGTCAAACCTCTACCGCCGCCCCGGCAAAGCCGGGGCTCTCTCTTTTGTAATAGACCCGTGCCCAACCCCCGGCCCTGATCCCTGCAGTTGGTTGCATATAATTCCCCATCCCGCGCTGACAATAAGAGCAGCAGCAAACGCGAGGCCCGAATGACCATCCTCCAATCTCCAACCCGCGCAATCTTAGTCCCTAGTCCCTCGTCCCTAGTCCCTGTCTTTCCCGTTTCTTCTCCCCAAAAACCGGGTACCCCCACCCCCCACCCTGTGGAAATCTTTTTTTGACCCCTATATTGCTCGTAACATACACGAACTAAACAGCTTGCATTTTGGTAATGTTAACGAATCAGTAACACCAAACCCCGGATTTTGCCTCTTTTTCGGCCCAAAACAGCCTCGTTTCAGGCAGAAAAGGCCTCTTTTTGGCATCTTTTCGGATGCCCGATCACGCGCCGTCCAACTGCCGCTTTCAAGTCCTGGCGAAACCCGCACGAGTTCCTTCGCGGCCCAAAAGCCGCCGAGCAATGCAGAGCGGCCATCCCGAAGGATGGCCGCTCTGCACTGCACAAGGAAAGAGTGCCTTACCGCTCGCTCTTCCGCCAGTTGATTAGATCGCCTAGCGTGGTGGTGGAGCTGGAGACGGGAGCCTTGTGGCTCTCCTTCTTGTAGCTCTCCACCTGTGCGCGGCTGGCCTCGTGACGGCCCACGGCGCGCAGGCTCAAGCCCACCTTCTTCTCTTCCACATTGATCTTGATGATCTTGAACTCGTGCTCCTGGCCGGTTTCGAGCTTCGAGCCGGCCTCGTCGCCCGCCTCGGAGATGTGGCAGAGTCCCTCCACGCCCTCCGCGATCTCGACAAAAGCCCCGAACTGCGCCGTCCTGAGCACCTTGCCGTGTACCTGGTCGCCCACGCGATGCGTCGCGAAGAAGCTCTCCCAGACATCCGGCTGCAGCTGCTTGATGCCCAGCGAGAGGCGGCGGTTCTGCGGCTCGACGCCGAGAACGACAGCCTTCACCTTCTCGCCCTTCTTCACGATCTCAGACGGGTGCTTGACGCGCTTGGTCCAGCTCAGGTTCGAGACATGCACCAGCCCGTCGATGCCGTCCTCGATCTCGATGAAGGCGCCAAAGTCGGTCAGGTTGCGCACGCGGCCCTCGACCAGTGTCCCAGCCGGATACCGCTCCGTCAGGTTTTCCCAGGGGTTATCGAGCAACTGCTTCATGCCCAGCGAGATGCGGCGGTCTGCCGGATTCACGCTCAGCACCACCGTATCGACCTCGTCGGTCGGCTTGACCAGTTTGGAGGGATGCTTGAGCCGCTTGGACCAGGTCATCTCGGAGAGATGCACCAGCCCTTCAATCCCCTGCTCCAGCTCGACAAACGCGCCGTAGTCGGTGACCGAGAGCACTCGGCCATGCACGCGCGCGCCCACCGGATAGCGCTCGGTGGCGTCCAGCCAGGGGTCGGGCGTCAACTGCTTGAAGCCCAGCGAGACCCGCTGCTTGTCCTTGTCGAACTTGAGCACCTTAACCTGGATCTCGTCGCCCACGTTCACCAGGTCGCGGGGATGTGTCAGCCGGCCCCAGCTCATGTCGGTGATGTGCAGCAGGCCGTCGATGCCGCCCAGATCGACGAACGCCCCGTAGTCGGTGAGGTTCTTCACCGTGCCGGTCAGAATGGCGCCCTCGCCCAGGTGCTCCAGCGTGCTGGACCGCTTGGCATGCTGCTCTTCTTCCAGAATCTCCTTGCGGCTAACCACCACATTGCCGCGCTTCTTATTCAGCTTGATGACCCGGACTTCAATCTGCTGGCCGAGATAGCCGTCCAGGTTGCGGACCGGGCGAATCTCCAACTGCGAGCCGGGCAAGAACGCCTTCAGGCCGATGTCCACGGTGACGCCGCCCTTGACGCGGCTAACCACCGTGCCGGTGATGGGCGTCTTGTCGGCGGCGGCCCGCTCAATCACGTCCCAGACGCGCAACCGCTGCGCCCGCTCGAAGCTGGCCAGATAGCCGCCCTCCGGCTCCTCGCGCTCGATCACCACATCGATCACGTCGCCGGGCTGGAACCTGACCGCCCCGGTATGATCCAGAACCTGTTCGAGCGGCACCAGTCCCTCGGACTTCAGACCCACGTCGATGACCAGATGCTTGTCGGTCTGCTTGACGACCGTGCCGGAGATAATCTTGTCTCCATAAGCTTCAACGGCAGCGGCCTCAGCAGCCTGCTCGCGCTCAAAAGCCTCCAAAGCAGCGGAAAAGTCGTCGACGGACTCAAGGCCGTGCTCGGCGTGCGCGGGCGGCGCGGCAGCCGGTTCAGCCGCAACAGCGGCCTCCGGTTGAGGCGAGGGCTCCGACTGTCCGGCTTCGGCCGACGGCGCCGTTTCTGCTCTCGCGTGAGGGGCTGCTTCTGCTTTGGCTCGCGGAGCTCTGGATCTGCCTCGGGGCGGCGCGCCGGCCTTGGCTGCCGCTTGAATCTCAGGTTCGGCCACAGCCGCGGACTCAGGTTGCGCGGGAATTTCCGCTGCCACTGGCGCTGCTTCTGCCGTCACTTCCAATTCGGCTTCCGCCTGGGGCTCGGCCTCGACTTGAGGCTCGGTTGGGGCATCGGCGTCCAGCGCGGCAACTTCAACGGCAACCGCGATTGGGGCGGTCTCTGTGTTGGACGTGGATTCTTGCAACGGCTGCTCTTGCTCCGTCGCAGGTTCGAGGGTTGGGCTTTCCAATTCGGTGTTCAGGGTTGTGCTCTCGGTTTCGGGATTGAGGACGTTTGCCATCACTGCCAGCTCCGCGATTCCTTGCTCCCGCGACTCATGACTGCCTGCCGCTGGGGTGGTTCCCCGGTTGCAATTGCCGCAGCCAGGGATGCCGAAGGCCATCTCCCTGCCCGCGACCGCGAACCTATGACCGTCGAGTCTTCGCAAGGAACAACCAGCCCACTTCAGCCTCTTCAAGCTGGCGTGGCAGGCCTCTGGACTCCTTGGGAAACACACGGCAGGGGGCGGCTGGCTGGAGGACGGCCGCAACTCACTGCTGGAATCCGCGCAGGAAGCTACGATCACAAGTGTAGCAACCTCGGCTTTCCTCCGTCAATGCAACTGATCGCCAGAAATCGATTGCGGGCGGCCTGGTAACCGGATTTTCACAGGCGCTTGGTCCACGGAAATGAACACGCGCCGTGATTGTGCCCGTCACAGCTCCGTGCCCCATCCTTTCCGTTTCTTTCTGCGGAAAAGGTGGATGCCCACGAACCGCATTCCAAACCCTCCGTCGCCAACAACGCTCTATACTGGTCCAGACGGATCCACCCATGGATTATCTTTGGACTCCCTGGCGCTATGCCTACATTACGTCGACCGACAGCGCCGCGCGCCTTGGTGTTCCCGCGAGCCTTGCGGCTTGGCCAGGCGACCATGGCTGCGTCTTCTGCAACCTGATCGCCTCCATCGACTACGCCATCGCCAACGGGATGAGCGCGGAGGAAGCCGAGCGAACAGGCGGCCTGGTCCTGCGCGGCAAGCATTGCTTTGTCTGCCTGAACGCCTTCCCCTACACCTCCGGCCACGTAATGGTGATGCCCTACGCGCATCTGGACCGGTTGGCCGCTCTGCCCGCCGACACCGCGCATGAGCTGATCGATCTGACGCAACGCACCGAGCAGTCGCTGGACCGGCTCTACCACCCGGACGGCTTCAACTTTGGATTGAATGTGGGCAAGGCCGGTGGCGCAGGTGTCGCAGGACATCTGCATCTCCACGCCCTGCCGCGCTGGGCCGGCGACACCAACTTCATGACAACAGTAGCCGAGACGCGCCTGCTGCCCGAAGACCTGGAGACCACCCGGAGGCGGATGCGGGCGGCGTTTGAGGAAACCGGTCGCATCTAGGAAGTCTCGTCCCTCGAAGCTCACAGAAATGGATTGACGATCTTTAGACTGACGAACTTCTGGCCATGCTGCAGATCCTCCGAGTAGAGGATCGCGCAACCGGATTCGCGGGCTGCGCCGACGATCAGCGCGTCATACCATTGAAGCTTGTTGGCCGCGTGCAGCCGCAGCGCCTCTTCGTAGAGAGCCAGTGAGGAGTGAATCTTGAGCAGCGGACGAAAGACGCGCGCCAGGTACTCCTGGCGGTCCTCGAAGTTCATGCGGCGTTCGAAACGTTTCAGCGCGAGGTTGAAGAACTCCTGAACCACCTGGTAGCTGACAACGCCTTTGTGCGTGGTGAGCGCCTTGCGGATCAGTCCGGTTGCAATGCGGGCTTTGGCTGGATCGTCGTCGGTCGCGGAGTAGACGAAGATGTTCGTGTCCAGAAAGAATCTATCGTTCATTCATCTCATCCCGCGTAAAATGCCGGCCGGCCCGCATCGGATTGATCCGGCTCATGAACTCATCGAAGCCTGCCGCGTCCGAGCGCGAAGATGCGTATTGCGCCAGCCAATCGCGGAACGCTTCATTCAGGGTCTTGCGCTGGTCGTGAGCGACCTGTCGGGCCTGATCGATCAAATCTTCGTTGGCGCTGAAGGTGATGTTTCTCATGGATATAGCGTACACGATAATCGTGCGCACTGCAACCATCTGTGGCGTCGATTCAGACCGCAATTTTTGCTGAGGTTATCGGCATCCTGCCGGAAGACTTGGAGACAACCTGGCAGCGGATGCGGGAGGCGTTTGGGGAGCTTGATTCGGTGACTTCGAATAGAATTTAATGCAATGAGTCCTGTTTCCAGTTCATGGAGGAACCATGCCGGCCTGGATCGAACTAGTCGTTGTTCTGCAGCTTGCTATAACAATCGCCTTTGCTCTTGCTTTCATTTTCTTTCGCGGCGGTAGAAGTAGTCGAGACCTCAGAACCTGTCGCGAAAAGGTTGAACAACTCTACGAGTTGGGAGGCAAGACCGACTCAAAGGTCGATCAACTGACGGCAAAACACGATCAATTCGCTGTGACCTCTTCGCAATCTATCTCAAATTTCCGAGCGGAGTTGCTTGCAGCCTCGTCGACAGAATCCTCGAATCTTCGGCAAGAGGTTGTAAATTCGATCACACAAATCGGTAATCAGATTCGGGCGACACTTGAGGAACTGCGCACGTCGACAAACACGCGGCTAGATAATCTCACGGGAGACTTGACTTCGCAACAAACCAACCTTAGAGAATCTATCAACGTGCAGTTGAGCAGCTTTCAAATTGAAGTGACCAGTAGATCCAATGAGTTCCAGAAGACGCAAACCGATCAAGGAAATGCATCGAGAGACGCCATCGATGGAACGCTTTCAAGATTAAGTAGAGAAATCCGCGAAGCTGTAAACGAACTTAAGTCAGATGTAACCGGTCGTATCAACGAGATGGCTCAGCAGACAACCGCCCTAAGAGAAAGCGCGGAATCGCAGCAGATCACCCTTCGCCAAACCGTAGAAGAGCGACTCGATAAGCTCAACGAATCGAATACAAAGAAGCTCGACGAAATGCGTGAAACTGTGGATGAAAAGCTCCATAAGACCTTGGAAACCCGCTTAACGCAGAGTTTTGGTCTGGTCACGGATCAGCTCGGAAAGGTGCAGACAGGACTGGGCGAGATGAAAGATCTCGCCATCAATGTTGGAGACCTCAAACGGGTTCTAAGCAATGTGAGCACACGTGGCGGGCTCGGTAATACGATGCTTGGCTTGTTGTTACAGGATATGTTGGCACCGAGCCAATACAAAAAGGAAGTGCGAATCCGCCCGAATTCAGACGAACGCGTAGATTATGTGATATGCCTCCCATATAGCGACGATGAACCGGTGCTACTTCCGGTTGATTCGAAGTTCCCAACGGAAGATTGGGAGCGCCTCGAGGATGCCGCAAAAATTGGCGACGCCCAAGCTGTTGCTGCAGCACGAAAGGATCTAGAAAGGGGCATTAAGAAGGAGGCCAAAAACATTGCGGATAAATATATTTATCCCCCGATTACAACAAATTTTGCTTTCATGTATTTGCCTTCCGAGGGATTGTTTCTCGAAGTTTTAAGAATTTCAGGTTTGACGGATTATCTGCAGAATCAATATCACGTGAGCATTGCAGGTCCAGCAAATTTTGCGGCCATATTGAATAGCCTTCAAATGGGTTTCAAAACCCTTGCGATTCAGAAAAAGAGTTCCGAGGTCTCGAAATTGCTATCGGCCACAAAAATTGAGTTCCAGAACTTCGGCGTTCTCATGACGAAGGTCGAAAAGCAGGTAGGGACTGTCCAAACAACGCTGAAAGAGGTTAATTCAAAGACGAGAACCATCAATAGGAAACTCAGGGATGTCGAAATACCCGAGATCGGAATGCCGAGGCCTTCCCCCCTATTGGACGTCACCATTCCCGATGGACAGATTGGGCGGGAAGCAATCCCATGGGAGGCTGTTCCTGAACTTGCGGCATCAGCCGGGGTTGAACTGGAACAAGATGACGAGGAGAATCCGTGACCTCCCATTTCGCGTTTCGCCAAATATACGCCTTCCGCCAGCCGTTTCCACGCCAATCTCAGCAAGTTTTCCAGTCCCCTGTCCCTTGCTTTACACTCCCCAGCCCGCCCGTTAGACTTGAAGTTTCGGGGATCTGCGCGTTTTTTTCCGGCTGGGTGGTTGTAGACCTGTGCCTTGAGCGGGTATGGTAAACAAGCGGAGCTTGAATTGGGCAGCCCCGGAGATTCCCAAGTTCTGAAATTCATGAGGAGAAGCACGCATGGCCGTTGAAGAGAAAGTCAAACAGATCATCGTCGAGCAGTTGCAGGTGGACGAGGCCGAAGTCACCCCCGGCGCCAGCTTCCAGGAAGACCTGGGCGCGGATTCGCTGGATGTAGTCGAGCTGGTAATGCAGTTCGAGGAGGCCTTCGACATCGAGATTCCGGACGAGGCCGCAGAGAAGATCAAGACCGTCAAGGACGCGATCGAGTACATCGAAGCCAACGCGAAAGGCGGCAAGTAGCCAGTGAGCCGCCGAGTCGTCATCACCGGCCTGGGGCTGATCTGCGGTGTGGGCAACACCGCGCCCGAGGTTTGGCGCCAGCTAGTGGCCGGGGCCAGCGGCATGGGGCCGATTCAGGGCTTCGACACCACTGGCTTCACCACCACCTTTGCCGCCGAGGTCAAGAACTTCGATCCGCTCCAATTCCTGGACAAGAAGGAATCGCGCAAGATGGCGCGCTTCATCCACTTTGCTTTCGGCGCGACGGCGGAGGCTCTGGCCCATTCGGGCCTCGAGATTACGCCGGAGATTGCCGACCGGGTGGGGGTCTTCATCGGCTCGGGGATAGGCGGCTTTGAGATCATTGAGCGCGAGCACACCAACCTGATGCAGGGCGGGCCGCGCAAGATCTCGCCCTTCTTCATTCCTTCGGCCATCGTCAACATGGCGGCGGGCGATATCAGCATCCGCTATGGCGCCACGGGACCAATCTCGGCCACGGCGACGGCCTGCGCCACCTCGGCCAATGCCATCGGCGACTCGGCGCGGATGATCCTGCATGGCGACGCGGATGTGATGATCGCTGGCGGCGCGGAGGCAGCGGTCACGGCATTGTCGGTGGGCGGATTCGCCTCGATGCGCGCGCTCTCCCAGCGCAACGACGATCCCACCCACGCCAGCCGGCCATTCGACCGAGACCGCGACGGCTTTGTCATCGGTGAGGGAGCGGGCATCCTCATCCTCGAGGAATTGGAGTTCGCCAAGGCGCGCGGCGCAAAGATTCTGGCCGAGATCATCGGCTATGGGATGAGCGCCGACGCCCATCACATCACCGGCATCGCGCCCGAGGGCAAGGGCGCGCAGCGCAGCATGAGAGCCGCCCTCAAGGACGCCGGCATCCGGCCGGAGGAGGTGGGCTACATCAACGCCCACGCCACCGCGACCCCGGCCGGCGACGGCAATGAATCGCAGGCCATCGAGGCGGTCTTCGGCGAGCACGCCCTGAGCCACAAGCTCAAGGTGAGCGGCACCAAGTCCATGCACGGCCACCTGCTGGGCGGCGCCGGCGGACTGGAAGCCGGCGTCACCGTGCTGGCGCTCGTGAACCAGATGCTGCCGCCCACCATGAATCTCGACAACGTCGACCCAGAGTGCCGGCTGGACTACGTGCCGAACAAAGCCGTGGCCCACAGCTTCGACATCGGCCTGTCGAATTCCTTCGGCTTTGGCGGCATCAACGCCACGCTGATCATGCGGCGCTGGACGGAGTAGGACAATTTTCGGTTGTCAGGGATCAGTTGTCAGTTGTAGGTGCAAACGCCAACAGCGCGAATCAGACGGGATTCGCGCTGTTGGCGTTTTGCCTTTTCTAAGACCACGAACACCCTGTCCAATCCATGCGCTTTTCTTCTGGCGCATGAAGGGGAAGCTAGGCCGTATCGACATATAGCAGCTTGGTAAGTTGTTGGATTCACAAAATACAACTTGTCATCCTGAGCGGAGTTTGGCGCGTTCTTTGCGCCAAACGAAGTCGAAGGACCCGCGGTTAGCCTGCGCCGCCACAAACTTCGTTGGAATCCAGCATCCTACCAGACCGTATATGTCGATACAGCCTAGGCACTCCAGGTTCTCAACTCATCGCCGCAGCCCAGCCCACGCCTATCAGCACGAAGATCATCCACCATCCAAAGACCGCAATGTAGCCGGAGCTGCGTTTGACGCCCGCAACCGTCGCAACGCCGATGCTCAGCAGCACAAGTGTCCAGATGGTAACGAAGTCGAGCGAGCTTGCCAGGGAATAGAGGGCCTTATTGGCCTCTGCCGCATTTGGATAAAGGAGAGCCGCCAGATTGGTGGGAGCGAAATTCTTGATATTGAACGTTTCCGGGTCCTCTCCGGCGAAGATCACAACCGTTCCCAGCAGAGTTTTTATGATGGATGGCAGACTCGCAAACATCCATACCGAAAAGATGCTGCCGTAGGTCGCTTTGCCGCCGAAAACGAAGTTGATGGTGCCCCACAAGCCCAGCGAGAGGAGGGCAACTCCTCCCAAAAGGAAGGCCGGATTGGCAATGAATATCCCCTCGGTAATGTACAAGGAGATCTTGGTGCCCATTTCGCGCTGATCGGGAGGCGCCTGCGCCATCCGCTCAGCCGTTTTAGGGTCGAATTTGATTTGGTTGTCGACCACGGTTTGCATGCCGATTTTGAACGCAACGGCCGCAAATAGGATGTATCCGACGATTGCCAGGATGATAAACGGCATCCACCAGCTTTTGTTGCCGCGCTGAATGTCTTCAAAGGTCTTCGACGGCGCGGTGAAGGTGCATGCAACGCGCTGCCACTGGGAGAGGCTGGAGGCTGCCTCACCCGCAGGTTGAAATCCGAGATCGCTCATGATTCCCCTTGTTCAGCCAAATTTGGCTATCGCCGTGATTGTACCCTTGAAGGGCCTGTCTGGCACAGTCAAAATCTGATGCATTGGTTGCGAGGCCATGGCGCTATTGGCCTTCGACGGGGGCTTCGGTTTGCTCGGCAGGCTGGAGCGGATCCTGGCCGGGCTCTTCCGGGCGAGGAGGTTGCGGCTTGGCTGGCTGCGGCTTGGACGGCGGCTTTCGCTGCCCCGATTTGGCTTTGCCTGTCCGATCCTGTCCAGCCTGGCCCGGCTCGGCCGATGTTGCCTTGGCCTGAACTACAGCCTTGCGCGCCGGTTTGGGCGGCACGTAGCTCTTGTAGACGGTGATGTGGAAGCAGGCCTGCTGGAACTCTTCTTCGACGTCGATCTTGCCGGTGCTTTGGAGCGGCAGCAGCCAGGCGCGCATCCAGCCGATCTCCTGGCGGCTGAGGCCCTGCTTGGCGATGTCGATGCTGGCGCCCGTCAGATGCGGGCTGGCAATGTCGCCCTCAGCCGCGGCGGCGTTGCCGTTGACCTTCTCCAACTCCTTCTGGTAGGCGACGGTCCGCACCGCCGAGCTGACTTCGAGGGGAGTGTGAAACCGGGCCGCATGGGCGCGCGCCAGGTCGGAGAGAAAGGTCGCCGTCCAGGGGCGGCAGTAGCGCCGGTTCTCCGGCAGGTTGCCGTTGATGGTGAGCGCCGGGGAGACCGGAACCGGCACCAGCATCCCGCGGGCGATGCGATCGTCCAGATCGTCGTCGTCCTCGATCCGCTCCAGACTGTCGGCCTCCGTCTTCTGGTTTTGCCGCACCAGCGACTCGGGGCTCCCGCGCATGGGCGGCGGCATGACGACCCGGGGTTTGCGCAGCGAAACAACCTCAACTTCAGCGGGGCGGTCCGGTGCAGCCTTCCTGGCTTGATGGGAGTTCCTTGCAAAATGGGAGTTCGCGGCTTGACGGGAGCGGTAAGGTTGCCTGTGAGATGCGGGATGGGCGTCTCCGTCGGCTGTGTGCCTGTGTGCTGCTGGCTGGACGGATGGCTGCCTGGAGGCTCGCCCGGCGGCATGGTTCGTCGGATGGCCAGCCTTCTTATGAGAGGCGGTTGCGGAGGCAACGCTCTTCGGCGGCTTGGCCGGAGAGTTCGGCGAGCCGTTGGCCGCGCTCACCGAGAGCGCCGCCAGCACGAAGGAGATGAGGAGGGTCCGCCGCATCAAGGAGCGTGCGGAGAAACCAGAGCAAGTTCAAGTGTAAGCTCTTTCGGCCTCGCTTCCGAGTGCCTGATAGGGTACGGCTTTGTCCGATAATTGGCAGCCGGAGGTGCTATCCCTGAGAGACTAAACTGTGCATTATATTCAACTTATCCGGCTTGACAGAAATGTCACACACAAATAACCTTCCATTCACGGAAGCTGCCGGGGCGGTGTGGCATGGTGGTTGTAACCCCAAATTTGGACGGAATCGTATTGCCACTTTCCCAGCGGATCGGAATCGGAGAGTACCATCGTGTTCTATGGGACTCGCTTCAACTCAACGGATTATGGGAAACTCTTGAATGGGATGAGCCCTTTCGGGCTTATTCTTTGTCAGTCTACGTGTCGCTTGCAGAAGGGATGAAGAAAATATGAAGACGCAGATCAAGGCGGTTATCGGGCTCGCAATCCTGGCTGCTGCTTGTTATGCCCACGCGCAAACCTGCTCCGGCATCTCGCTGGGCAACAACGCAAGCCTGAATGGGTTCGTTCCGTTTCCCTCCACCAATGCCTGGAATACCAACATCGCAGCTGCCCCTGTTGACGTGAATTCGCCGGCGATCACTGCCGCGTCCGGATTTGCCGGGTTGCACCTGCATCACGATTTTGGGTCCACGGCAACCGGGTATGGAATCCCCTATGTGGTCGTGGACTCGACGACGACTCCTTCGGCATGGATCAACGTGATCGACTACGCCAGCGAAAGCGATGTGGTGGTTGCACCCTATCCCACCACTGCTCCCATCGAAGGCGCACCCGCCGATTGCTCAGGTTGGCCGGATGCCTACCTGGGAGATTCTCACGTCCTCGTGCTCGATCGCACAAAGTGCTTCCTCTATGAGACTTTCCAGACGAATCGGTGCAACGGGCTCTACAATGCGGCAAATGAGACCATCTGGGACATGAAGAATTACGAGTCGCGGCCCTGGGGATGGACCTCGGCCGATGCCGCGGGGCTGGCGATCTTTCCCGGCCTGATTCGCTACGACGAAGTGGCTGCCGGAGCGATCCACCACGCCATCCGCTTTACCATGCAGCAAACCAAGGACGATGCCAACAACGGGTACTTTGTACCCCCGGCCACTCATGCGGCTGGCACCGACTGGGGCGTTTCGAATGTGATGGGGATGCGGATACGCCTGAAGGCCAGCTTCGACATCTCCGGCTACTCAGCGGCCAATCAGGTCATCCTGACCGCGATGAAGCAATATGGGATGATCCTGGCCGACAATGGCGGCTATTTCTACTTCCAGGGCGCTCCCGATCCCCGCTGGAACGACGACGATCTGGGCAATCTGGACACAATCGGATCGGAGAACTTCGAAGTCGTGCAGATGACTCCTGAATTTCCCGGATGGGACTCCGCGACAGCGCCGACTGGAAACGCTCCAACAATCAATAGCTTCACCGCGT
>JBEKNI010000022.1:0-64724 GCA_049522975.1 Occallatibacter sp.
CCAAGAGACCCAAAAGACCGGCTGCAACCCGCCTTTTCCGCAGAAAACCGCTTCAAGATCAGGAAATTGTCTGCCGACGAGCTGCCGCTACAAAATCACGCACCTGTGCAGAGGTTCCTTAGCGCCGCCCGTCACATTATCCAGATCGAACTTTACTTCGTAGTCGCCGGTCGCGGTCTGTTCGGTAGTCTTCCAGTCGTAGGCCACGATCCCGAAACAGTTGGTCTTCAATGCCATCTCGGCAAGTGTCTTATTGTCAGGATCGGTTACGGTCACAGTGACAGGTTCGTCGGCGGCAGCGCGGCCGCCCTCGCGAAACGCCAGCGCGCGAAGATGGACAGTTTCTCCCGGCTTGTGGAGCGGCTTGTCCATCTCCACATGGATGTTCCCCAGGTCCATCACTTCCAGGTCTCCATTCACCGAGTCCCGCACCAACGCTCCGCCCTCTTCCGCTAGCGTCCCTTCGACCGTCAGGTCCAGCGAGTCGCCCGGCTCGCCCAACGGCTCAAAGGTCAGAATCGCCTCTCCATCGCGTCTGGTCGTCGCCACGTGCGTGAAGCTCTTTTTCTTGGAGTTGTCCTCGTCGTCGGAGAGTGTCGCCTTGAGGTTCACACCCGGCAGAGACTTGCCGGTCACCGGATTGACGGCAATAACCCGTGCGCTCAACGCGTGGGCATGCGCGATTATCTTGGGGTAGGCAAGTCGCAGTTCCATGAGGTTGGCAGCGATCGCTCCAACCGAAAGCACTCCGTGCGAAATCTCGGTCCCGCCCTCCTCGACGCGATGTCCAATGCGGTACCAGCCGATGTCTTCCTCGCGAACCCCGCGCGCATCCTTTGGCCAGGGAAGAATCACCGAAGCTGCCCGGCCATTCGCTCAAGCTGGCAACTGTCTCGCCGCTTCGCAGATCCTTGGGGGAGGCGAGCCAGACAACAACTCTCGTTCCTGGGGCAGGCGTCGTGCTCAACGGCAGCGTCGCAAGAATCGTGTCCTTCGCAAGCGTGGCTTTGGCTCCTGCCTCCAGCACCAGCGGAGCAGTTGCCGCGCTGCCGGCCAACTGGCGGGGTTGGACACCCGGAAGCTGGCCGAATGAGCACAAGGCAAATTGCAAAATCGAAACAAGCAAGGCCGTTCCCTGGATCAGGGTTAACCATGCTAGCACAGAAGGATTCCTGCCTGATTAAGCCTGCTATGCCTGGCGAACGGTGAGTTACTTGATGGATAGTTGAATATATGAGCGGCCGGGAGCGGCACCTGAACACCCTGAGTAGCACTTGCGCCCAGCCAGTTAGCCCTTGCAAAGGGCCACTTGACTACCCGCCCTTGTAATTGAGTAACGGCCGTGGCGCTAGCGTCACTTTTACGAGTTCGTGCTGCGCTTTCAACACGGCGCGGATGTCCGACCGCGCCTTCAACGGAAAGATTCTGCTGCGCACCGAACCGGAGTTGCACCGCAAGGCGGCGCTGCAGGCAGCAGTCGAAGTCGTGAGTTTGAGCCGCTGGATCTTGCGGCAGATTGAAAGCGCGATGAAAGGGCTTCCAGCTTTGCTTCTTGAGGTTTGTGGTCTCCCAGGTCCCCAAATGCGAGGGACCTGGGGCACCCGTCATTTGTTGATCACGGGGACCTGCGCCATCCGCGGCACCCGCAGTTGGGTTCGTGGTGGCCCATCCTTGCCGCGATGAAACTGCGTCAAGGATGGGCCACACCGGCATTAATGACCTACGCTGACCGAGAGTGCACTCAGGAACGCATTGGAGAGCGAATTACTGCCGCTGGACGCCGTCCCGACCGCGACATAGCCGCTGGAGTTGTACATCGCATTGGTTGGGTACCACCAGCTGTTGTACTCAAGGCCCGACCAAGTGCAGTTTCCAACAGGTCCACCGTTAAGACTGCACTGCGCCAGAGCCCCGGTGAATGGGTCTTTGACCGCAATCGTGAAACTGTAATTCTGGTTACTGGCGTCGGGCACCATATACATCTGGTAATTCCATCGCCAGTCTCCGAGACTATTCGGACCCAGGTTCGTTACCGATACCTCGTCGGTCATTTGGAAGACGTTACTGCTATAGGGACTATTCGCCGAGTGGCAATCCGAGCCGCAGTTCGTAGCCGTAGACCAGTAGAAATAGATAACCCCAGTGGTGATTTCCTTCCAAAGGCCGTACTCCGTGCTACCGTCCACACAGTACCGGTTGGTGAAATATAGCGTTTCCTGGAACCCCTGGCCACTGCCACTGCCGTAGAAATCCAGTGTCCCTTGAATTCCCTTGACGCCAGTCAAGGGGCTGCCGGAAGTCGTCATCGTATATTCGGCCGGTATTGCGCCGGGGTACTGGCCATTCATCGTTTGGTTCGAAATGTCGTTGCCATTCGCATCTGTGCTGCCGGGAGGATAGAACCAGTAGAGGCCCGGCTGGTTCCAAATCTGGCAACTCCTTTTCAACGGTGAGGGATTCTCCAATGTCTGATACGAGTAGTCATACTGCGGACGCGGCGTATAGATACTATTCTGCATCACTGTGGCAGTTGAACCACTGTACTTGAAATAGTCGGCCGGCTGGCCGGGCTGCCACAATTGAGTCCAAGCAGGTTGAGCGTTGGCGCGGTAGCCAGACGAAAGCAACAGCATCGTCAGTCCAAAGATGAAACTGATGCGGCGGTGTGACCAAATCGACATGTGCATCGGCTCTTATCTCCTTGAGTAATTGGCTTCCAGAAGCTTATCGCTCCTAGCTTCCAAAGTACTGCTCATCGTGACGATGTTCAAGCACAAAACGGCCTGAGTGCAACCTGGTTACAAAGTAGTTACAACTCAGGAAGAATTCCGGTAACTTTGTGCCTGTATGGGTGTAGCGTGTCTGCGTGAGCGCCAAGACCGGAACCTCAGGCACCCGGCAACAGCGGCTGAGGAGCTATCTTGACCGTCTGGCGAATGCGGCCGGGCACGCGGATCGTGCGGGTGACCCAGGTCTCGACTTTGAGAGCTGGGAGACTATCGTCCGTCCCACTTTTCCCAATCATCAGGGCCGGTGTTGCGCGCCGTGATAGATGTGCAGGATTTCAACATCGTTCTCTTTCACGCGGTAAACAACGATATAGGGCAAGCGCGGCAGGACGAGTTCGCGGGTTCCTTCTTCCCGTCCAGGGCGTCCACGATAAGGGCGTGGAACGCAGTTAATGTGGTGAATTCGAAATTAGTTGCAGAAGTTCGAAGCCGGAGAAGCAGGTCCTTCGACTCCGTTTGGCGCAAAGTGCGTGCCAAACTCCGCTCAGGATGACAAGCATTTACTAACGGACTTAAGACTCAAGCCATTGGCAAGCGGCCCACATCTCGATTTTGAGACATGGGAAGCCGCGAACCACGGACCGCTCACACTCATCCGCGCCTGCGCAACTCCAACTCGACTACGCGCAGCATCTCGGCTTCGGGGGCCGGTTTGCCGGTCCAGATTTCAAACTGGCGCGCGCCCTGCTGGACAAACATCTCCAGGCCGGCCACCACCGGAATGCCGCGCTCCTTGGCTAGCTTCAGGAGCGGAGTCTCCAGCGGGTTATAGACCATGTCGAAGACCAGGCCGGCGTTCAGCTCGTTCTCCTCGATCGGCATCCGTTGCGGGTTGCCCTCCATGCCGCAAGGGGTCGCGTTGATCAGCACGTCGAAGCGGCCCTTACTGAGCTGCTCGCGCGTGAGGACGTTCGCGTTGGCTTCCCTGGCCAGCGCCACGGCCTGTTCGTGGATAACGTTGAAGATGGAGACTTCCGCGCCCTGGTCCACCAGGCCGAAGACCCCGGCCCGCGCCGCGCCTCCCGCGCCGACGAAGGCAATCCTCGCGCCCTTGAGCTTGAGGCGCTTTTCCAGCGGGCGGACCACCCCGGCAACGTCGGTGTTGAAGCCGTAGAGCTTGCCGTCGGCGCCGGTGCGCAGCGTGTTGCAGGCGCCGATGCGAGCGGTGAGCGGGTCGGAGTTAGCCAGGTAGGGCAGGACCTGTTGCTTCAGGGGCATGGTGACAGCCGCGCCGGCCAGGGGCAACTCGCGCGCCAGGGTGAGCAGATCGTCGAGCGAGCGAGTCAACAGCGGGAGCAGCACGGCATTGACGCCCTCGCGGCGGAAGGCTGTGTTCTGCATCAGCGGCGAGAGCGAGTGGGCAATGGGATTTCCCGCCACGCCGAAGACGCGCGTCGCCTGGTCGAGCTGCTCGACGCGATAGAGGTCGCGCATCGTGCGCAGGGTCGCCTGGCCGGGGGCGGTCGCCAGCTTCGGGTCGGCCTCCGGGCCGTCGGAGAAGGATGCAAAGGTGAAGGCCGCGCCGGCTCGCGGGCCGAGCACGCGGCTCACCAGGCCCTCCTCGCCCATGGCGATGCCCACTAGCTGCGCGGAGAGCGACCGGCTCTCGATCAGCTTGAGGACGGCCAGGTTGTCGGCCAGCGACTGGGCCGTCGAGACCACTTTGACAAAATCCGGGTGGAAGGCCTCTATGCGTTGTGCCGCCTGCTCCAGGTCTTTGGTGCCCGAGAAGTCGTGAGAACTGACCATCAGCGCCGTACCAGCGGTCCGCAGCTTGGCTCGCAGTTGCTCCCATTGCCGGGGTGCGGCCTCCTCGGCCGACTCGACCTCGAGATCGACGATCTGGCAGCCGGCCTCGGCTGCCGCCAATAGCACTTCCAACTCCGCCTTCAAAGACTCCGCGAAGCCGCCGCCAAACTCCTTGCGCCGGCAAGTAGCGATGGCCGTCGCGTCGCGATGGGCGGCGAGAAACTCCTTGACTTTGCCTAGCGCGGAGGCCGGCTTGGGGAGCGAGTCCAGACGCAGTTCGAGAAACTTTGAATCGGGCGTCATCCCCTTGAGGGCCGTCTCGGCCCGTTCGATCAACTCCGCCGGCGAGGAGGCTTGAATGGCCACGCACAGCTTCCCTACATGCAGCCGCAGGAGGGGCGGCGCGGGCGTGGATGGACGCGAATTGGAGCCAAAGAACGGCATGGGTCTCGTTGCACGCATCTTATAGCGGTTCCGGCCAGGATGCAATAGCGAAACGCAGCCGCGGGTCAGTTTGCCTGATCTGGCGCGTTCCCGGCCTTGATGGTTGCTCAGGGTTTCAAGGCCGCTATGATCTCATCAGTCGAGCGCACGCGCCCCATGCGCGGAAAAATCCGCCCCACGCTGTTCGCGTGGCTCTCGGCGCTCATGCCGGTCATCGCATCCTCGGCGAAGATCATCTCGTAGCCGCGCTCGTAGGCATCCCGAGCCGTGCTCTCCACGCCGAACTCGGTGGCGATGCCGCAGAGGATGACGGTTGTCAGATTTCTGCGGCGCAGTTGCAGGTCGAGGTCGGTGCCGTAAAACGCGCCCCACTGGCGTTTCAGGACCACAATGTCGTTGGGCTGGCGGTCGAGCTCGGGAATCAGCTCACTCCAATCCGGCGGCAGCGCGCCGGGCCTGCTCCAACTCTGGTCGGTCACCGTCTTCACCCGGTCGGCCCCATCCGGCGAGCCGCCCACATGCACCAGCACGGGCTGCGCCCCGGCCGCTCGGGCCGCAGCCAGCAGCCGCGCAGCGTTCGCAATCACGTCAGGCTTCGAGTGCGGCACGCCGCCGGGCATTCCCGCGATGCCCTTTTGCAGATCGATGACCACGATGGCCGTGCGACGCGCATCGATTGTCAGATTGGCTCTCTCTTCGCTCATTGCTGTATTCCCTCCTCCGCCGGCTGCAAAGTCGCAGCCGGAATGATGCCCATCTCCTGGTAGATGGGGCGAATTTGGCGTCGCAACTCCGGCAGCCGCGTTGCGAACAAGGCCGCGCCCAGCACAACTACAGCCCCGTTCATCATCACCGTCAGCGGCGCGCCCACCGCATGAGCCATCGACCCGGCCAGCAGGCTGCCGAACGGCGCCATGCCCATGAACGCCATCGTATAGTAACTCATCACCCGCCCGCGCTTGTCGTCGGTGACTATCGTCTGAATCACGGTGTTGCTGGCCGCCATCCCTTGCATCATGCCCATGCCCGCGATAAAGACCATTGCCATCGAGAGCCAGAACCAGCGCGAGAGCCCGAAGCCGACGAGGCCCGCGCCGAAGACCGCCGCGGCAATCGGAATCATGCGCACCAGCCCCCGCACGTTCCTGCGCGCCGCCAGCGATAGCGCCGAGAGCAGCGCGCCCAGCCCCATCGCGCCCATCAGAAATCCCAGCGTATGCGCCCCGCCGTGCAAGACCGTCTTGGCGAAGACCGGCATCAGCACCACAAACGGCATACCCATCAGGCTGACCAGCGCAAAGAGCATCAGAATCGTGCGGATGGGCAGGAACTCCGCAACGTAAGTCCATCCGGCCTTCAATTCGGTCAGGATGGACGCGGCCTTGCGCTCGATCGCCTGCGCGGGAAGGCGCATCATAAGCAGCGACGCAATGACGGCGATATAACTGATGCCGTCTACCAGGAAGCACCAGCCTTCGCTCGAAACCGCGATCAACATTCCGGCCAGCGACGGGCCGATCAGCCGCGCCACGTTCACCATCGACGAGTTGATGGCGATGGCGTTCTGCAGGTCGCGCTTGTCCTCGACCATCTTCACCATGAACGACTGCCGGCCAGGCATGTCGAAGGCATTGACGCAGCCCTGCATCACGCTCAGCGCCAGCAGCAGGGGGATGCGGATGAGGCCGGAGAGCGTCAGCGCGGCCAGCGCCAGCGACTGGATCATCGACAGGGTCTGCGTCCAGACCAGCACCTGGCGCCGGTCCAGCCGGTCCACCCAGACGCCGGCAAAGGGCGCCAGCAGAAAGGTGGGAATCTGCCCGGCAAAGCTCACCGTCCCCAGCAGCAGCGCCGAGCCGGTTAGCCGGTAGACCAGCCAGCCGGTCGCCACGCGCGTCATCCACGTGCCGATCAGCGAGATGGTTTGCCCGCCAAAGAAGAGCCGGAAGTTGCGATGGCGCAGCGCCCGCCATGCATGAGAGATGCCATCGCCCGCGCGCGCCTTCGCTCCGCTCGCGGCTTCCACAGCTTTCCCGTTCCCCGCTCGCCCGTCCCCGCTCAAAGCTGCTTCCTCATTCGCAGTCTATCGCGGAGGGGGTTACGATTCGCACGGCCAGATCGGGTGCGGCCATCTGGAAATGCCTCACGTTCCAGGTGTAGATTCGCTCGGCCTGGACCTTGCGGGCGCAGGCCAGAAGCAGGGCATCGTAGATGATTCCGCCGGAGTGGCCAAGGTTCGCTGTACGGCGCAGCGTGTCCATGTACTCCTCGGAGGTAAGAGTCACCGGAGTAAGGCGCAGAAGAAAGGTCTCCACGGCGAGCACGGCATCGCGCGGCGCCAGCCGCAAGGGCGGCGGCATGGATGTCAGGGTGTTGAACAGTTCGGCAATGGTATGCGTGCCGACTGCCGCGGGTTGCCCGGCGCATCGGTCCCATAGCTCGCGGCTCGCCCTGTGGCGCTCATGGCTCACCTGAGCCGTAGCGATCAGCACCGAGGTATCGAGAAAGATCACGCCGCTCCCTCGTCCAGAGCTGCGGCAGAGCCCCCGGCTTCATCCTCGTCGAGTCCAAGATATCGCCGTTCCCGCTCCAGACGGCCCTGCTCGATCATTTCCATCACCATCTCGTTGGTGAGGATGGGCGAGTTGGAAGAGCCCGCAGGAAAGATCAGCGGAAGGCCATCTTCGATGACCAGCCGGGCCTCCATCGTGCTCGGCGCGAGTGTCAGCCGGTCGCCGCTGCGCTCGATCCTCAGCCGTGTGCCGGGAACCAAGTGCAGGTCGTCGCGCAGCTTCTTGGGAACCACGATCCTTCCGGCCTTGTCGATCTCCACAGTGACATTCATGAATACCATTTTACCATTAAAAATGCCATTTCCTGTTGAATATATCGCCCTTGGTGTTGAAATATCTGTAGAAGTTGGTTAAGATAAACTGACAGGATGGGGGCGGCGATGATTTCAGCAACCATATTCGAGGCAAAGACCAACTTTTCCAGCCTGGTAAAGCAGGCGCGGAAGGGCGAAGTCATTACCATCACCTCCGGGCGGGAGAAGGTTCCGGTGGCTCGCCTGGAAGGAGTGCATCCCATTAAGAAGAAGCGGCTTGGGGCTCTGGAAACCCCCGGCTTCGTCCTCTCAGAGCAATTCTTCGAGCCGCTGCCCGAGGACGAGCTTCGCCTGTGGAATGGCGGCGGCGAGTGAATGGAGCTGTTGAATGAAAGTCCTGCTCGACACCTGCTCCCTCATCTGGGCCACGATGACTCCAGCCGCCCTCAGCCGCCAGGCCCAGGAGACGATAGCCGACGAGGGCAACGTGATTCTCGTCTCGGCGGCATCGGCCTGGGAGATCGCTACCAAGGTCCGCCTGGGCAAACTTCCCGGCGCGGAAAAGCTGGAGCAGGATTATCTCGCGGTGATGGAAGATGCGGGCTATACGCAGCTTCCCATCGACTCCGCGTCCGCGTTGCGCGCAGGCCGTCTGAGAGCCGAGCACAAAGACCCCTTCGACCGCATGATCGCCGCCCAGGCGCTGGCCCTCGACGTTCCCGTCCTCAGCCCCGACCCGCAATTCGACCAATTCGGCGTACGGCGAATCTGGTGATTTGAATGCATGTTTTACCAGGTCTCAGAATCGAGACCTGGGGGGCCCAGCGCTCGGTTCCGGCGGAATGAGGAGATATGGAATTATACTGAAGCATGTGGAGGAGGTGGGAGATGACAACGTATGTCCTGGGAGCCGGAGCATCGAAAGATGCCGGGTACCCCCTGGCAAAGACAATGGCATCAGATCTGTTGCAGTGGATGAAGCGCCCCACGCATGATCCGGATTCCTATGCAGCCAATTATCCGGAGACAGCCCAGTTCATGGAAGAGAATTTTTCTCCTGTTGATGATGTCGAAAAACTGGCGACTGCCATACAAAAGGTGATTGACGAGGGCGCAAATGGAACAATGGAGCAGCGTGTAAGACGCACTGTAGTTGCGAACCAATACGGCGTGTTCAAGAATGCTGTGCGCGAATGGTTTGCCGAGATTCAGCAGGGAAGGGCGCTGGATTCCTCCGTTTATAGGGACTTTGCCAATGAAATCGTCGTTCCAGGAGATTGCATTGTCACATTCAATTACGATGTTTCGCTTGAGCGGGAGCTTCGGTTGGCCGGGAAGTTCGAAATCGGCGACGGTTACGGTTTCCAGATCGAAGGTCTTCCTGGTGAATCGCCAACGAAGATTTTGAAATTGCATGGCAGCACGAGTTGGCTTGCACTACTCTTTGGTGGGATGACTTCGGGATTTTCTAGTTTCCAGCCAGGTAACACTTTGGGAACCCGTCCGGTCATCGGCAAGAATGAGCTTTCATTTTTGGGATACTCTGACGTAGTTGATCCGTTGTTTGGGAACGGCG
Source organism: Occallatibacter sp. (assembly GCA_049522975.1). Lineage (GTDB taxonomy): Bacteria > Acidobacteriota > Terriglobia > Terriglobales > Acidobacteriaceae > Telmatobacter. The sequence goes on from JBEKNI010000022.1 coordinate 9,386, forward strand.
GAGCGGCGTTGCCGGTAATGATTTTCCCAGCCCGGAGAAAGGACTTCTACTTTGCGCCAAACACCGGGAGCGAATATGCCGAGTTCTGGAATGAGCTGTGGCGACAGGCCAAAGTTGCGCTGCAACTGGCGGACCGAGTTGTGATATGCGGCTACAGTCTGAATCCGTTCGATGATCGCGCGCACGGAATGCTACTGACTGCTCCGAAGAAAGACGCGGAAATTGTGATTGCGAGCGGCGGGCGCACAGGGGGAATCGTTCAGGAGTATCGGGCAGCAGATTACACGAGGGCGATGCCAGCGGAGGAACCTTTGTTTCACAACTGGGTTGTGAGATCTGCCAACGGCGTTACTGTGATCCGTTAGCTGGAGATGGTATGAGTTGGTGGATCGAAATTGGACCCTTTGCTGCCGGCTTGGTCGGTGCTATCGGCGGATCAGCTATGGCACCGAAGCTTTTCGGGGACTGGTGGCTGGAAAAAGTCAAGGCCCGATACGCCAAAGAATTGGCAGAGATCGAACATAAGCTGTCGATATTATTGTCGGATCGACAGAATGCCTTTTCGATGGGTGCCAGTTCACACATGGCTACAGTCTTATTCGATAAACACATTGGTTTTTGTGAAGAATACGTTGAGGCAATGTCCAAGGCGCTACAAACATTGATCCAAGCAGGAAAGAAGGACCAGCCGCTGGACGCAAAAGAACTCCTCAGAATCCGACAGAAGTGGGCTTTATGGTTGAATGATGAGATCGAAGTTAACTTAGACCGATTTGAGCAGGACATTACAAGAATAGGTGGCGATGCTCAGGTCTTTGATGCTAATGGCGCGCCAGTATCAAGAGATACTAGCATTAGAAGAGTAATTGCTGATCTACGGAAGATTCTAGCCACGGAAGAGCTCACAAACCTCAGAAATGTGTTGGTGGAGAATTCAGTAAAGGGGTCGCCGCAAGCCCCTTAACATTTTTCAGCCTGCTGACCACGCTACTTGAAAATCGGCCCGAGCGACCCGGGATTATCGCCTAACTGCGGGTCGACGCGGAAGTCCCAGACGGACTGGTTGATGTCGGAGGCGGAGAGGATCTCTACCAGCGCGTACTCGCCGATGGTGAGCGTCTGGTTGGGTGTGATCTTGAGCCAGTGCTTGCCGGGGAGGACCTCGACTTTGGCGGGAATCACGTTCTCGTCCTGGGTGACCGCGCCGGTGAGGCTCACGTGGACCGCGCCGACGATGCGCACCGCCTTGCGCTCGTCCGCGCGCACAATAGCGAAGCCCGAGGTGGCCGAGTGCGCGCCGTGCTTGCGGTTGGCCACCTCCTTCGCGCCGGAGGTCTGCACCGTCAGCGCGTGGGAGACGACCTGCTCGGCGTCATCGCGCCCTTCCAGCGAAAGATAGATGGCCGGATCGTTCACATGGAGATGAACCTTGGCGTGCTGGCCCTCCAACTCCAGGCTGGCCTTTTGGCCGGCCAACGGATTCAGCGTGGCGATCCCATGCTTATTCTTGGCGTTCAGGGCCAGGTCCACGGGCAGCAACTCGACCAACTCCGGCGTGCCCTCGAAGGTGTCCAGCGCGAAGACGCCATCCTCGTCGGGCAGCTCGAGGCCCTTGGAGACCTCGGGGCGGCGGGCCTGCTCGGCGGCGCGTTCGTCGGCCTCCTCCTTGTCGATCTCCGCAGCTTCCTTCATGGCCGGCGAAGCCTCTTCGTCGGCCTGGTTGGCATGATCGCGCTCCCACTTGCGCGTGGCCTCCCAGTCCACCAGGTCCACCGGCAGCTCCTCCCACTCGCCGCCGCGCTCGACGGAGATGTAGCGCACCCGGTCGCCCACAATCTCGTATTTGCGCACAACCTGATAGGTGCCGTCCTTGAGGATGAGGCGATGGTTGGTGGCCATGCCGGGCAGATCGGGCTTGAGCGGCAGCGGGGTCTTGGCCGGAGGCGCTGATTGGGATTGGCTTTGGGCGGCGCAGGCAGAGGCCGCCGCCATCACCAGCAGGAGTGCCAGAGCAGCCCGCCGCAGTAGCCGAATTGAACGAGGATAGGACATAACTCAGTCGTGCAGCCGTGCTGCGTCAAGCCGATTCCAGAATCAAGTTTGCGTACTGAACTGTGTCTCCGGTGCGGATCAGGCCAATGGCTTGCGGAACGCGCTTCTTGAACTCGATGTGCGGTTCGAATGTCAGTGGAATGTCTTTGAGAGCCATTTCGAAGGCGTGAATCGTCTCCGGAGTGTTGACGGCGCGGAACTCCTGGGCCATGAAGGCATTGCCGATGTTGAAGTTTACGCGCAGGGCGTTGAGAACGTCGAGGACGCGGGGGAGATCGTCGATCAGGGCAATATCGATGGTTTCAATTTGCGGCCAGAAGGGAAAGCCCCGGTCGGCGATGACCAGTGTGTTGGTGTGCCGGACGCGGCTCAGCAATGAATTGATGCGCGGGTTCAAGATGCCGGTCTTCAACATGAGAAGAAGGCTCCTCGGGAACTTGGGCGGCTGTCGTGCCGGTCCAACCCTTTGCACCACAGTCTACAGACGGAGCCGAGGCGCGCACAAATGAAAGGAGTCGCAGTTTGGCGGCGCGAAGAGGGTTGGCGGGACCGATGCGGCAAAAAACCGGAGAGGAATTGGAACCCCGGCCGCTCCTGGCGCGTCTAACAGTATGTATTCTTGAAGCAAGGGATGGTCTATTGACAGGGTTTCAGAGACTTTTCCGCGGGAGTCGCCGCCGGCAGCCACGGGCTATCGGCGCAGCCGCACTCTTGTGTCTGGCCCTGATGGCGCTGCTGGCGGTGGTCCAGGTGGCGCACATGCATCCGCTGGAAAGCGATGCCGACCATTGCTCGCTGTGCATCGCCATGCAATCGGCCGCGCCGGTTGCGGTGATCGCAGCCGTCGTTTTCCTGGTCAGCTTTGGCGCACCCGCGCCGCTGGCCGAGGCGCGCGCGGTGGTCCGGCATAGGCATCCCAAGCTCTTCACGCGCCCCCCGCCCGACGGCTGCTAGGGCCTCTTCCCCGATCTTCCGTTTCAGCCTGACTCCGGTTGCCCGCAGCACGTTGCGCGGGCGCTGATGTGACGCTTCTCCGCAGGCTGACCCTGGATTCGAAACGATGGCCCCTTGCACAGTGGACGCCGCGGCAGCGCTTGCCGCGGCCAGACTTCAGCATCATCCAGCCATTTTGAGGAGACTTCCCCATGCCGTTCCAACGCGGTGCGATCTTTCGCATACTCTTCCTACTTTTATTGGTCTCTGCTCCGCTCCACGCGCGCGCCGAGGGCAGCAACTCGGGCACGGTGCGCGGCACGGTCACCGATCCCTCCGGCGCCGTCATTCCCGGCGCAACGGTGCATCTGATCAACGAGGTCAGCGGGCTAAACCAGACCGTGCGCAGCGACGCGACCGGCCAGTTCGTCTTCGCGAACATTCCCTTCAATCCCTACCGGATTAGCGTCACGGCCGACGGCTTTGCGCCCCTGAGCCGGAGTTTCGAGATTCGCTCCGTGGTGGGGATCAACCTCAGCCTGGTTCTCAATGTCGCCGGCGGCTCCCAGACCGTCACCGTGGAGGCTTCGGGCGACCTGGTCGAAGACGATCCCACCTTCCACACCGACGTGGACCGCGACCTGTTTCTCAAGGTGCCGTTGGAGAGCCAGTCTTCTTCCCTCAGCTCCCTGGTTACACTTTCCACACCGGGCGTTGCGGCGGACTCGAACGGCCTCTTCCACGGCCTCGGCGACCATGCGTCGAATTCCTTCTCCGTGGACGGCCAGTCGATCACCGACCAGCAGAGCAAGGTCTTCTCCAATCAGATTCCCGCTAACTCGGTCCAATCCATCGAGGTGATCAGCGGCGCGCCGCCAGCCGAATATGGCGGGAAGACCAGTTTGGTCATCGTAGCCACTACCCGCTCCGGGCAGGGAATTACCAAGCCCACGGGCAGCATCAGCAGTTCCTACGGCGCATTCGGCTCGGCCACGGCTGGCTTGGACCTGGCTTATGGCGGCAAGAAGTGGGGGAATTTCATCGAAGCCGACGGCCTCAATTCCGGCCGCTTTCTAGATCCTCCGGAGTTCGCGGTCTTCCACGACAAGGGCAACGAAGAGAACGTCTTCGATCGCGTGGACTATAACTTCTCTTCCGTCGATTCAATTCATCTTGACTTGAATTACTCCCGCTCCTGGTTCCAGACGCCCAACGCCTTTGACAACCTCAACGTCGAGAACGTGGTCAGCGGCGGCGCGACGGCCAGCCCGGTCTTCGCAAACGTTGGAAATGCAGATCAGCACTCGAAGATCGAGACCATCAACATCTCGCCGACCTATACGCGGGTGTTGAGCACGACCTCCGTTCTCAACTTCGGCGCCTATCTGCGCAGGGACCTCTACAATTACTACCCGAGCGCCAACCCCCTCGCGGACCTGGGACCCTCCAACCTGCAAACCTCTTCGATCTCGCAGGAGCGCACGCTGACCAACGCCGCGGTCCACTCGGACTACAACTACTCCAAGGGAATTCACACCTTCAAGGCCGGCGTGGTTTACGGGCAGACCTTCCTGCGCGAGAACGACAGCCTGGGCATCGTCGAAGCGACCTATAACTCGCCCTGCATGGACGTCAACGGCAACCCCTTGCCGGGTTACTCCGATCCCGCTGCTTGCGACGGCGTCGTGGCGCTCCAGAATCCAAACTACCTTCCGGTCCTCGCGCCTTACGATCTGACGCGCGGCGGCGGCAATTACAGCTTCGCGGGCCACGCGGATATAAAGGAATTGGCTCTCTACCTCGAAGACCAGATCAAAGCCGGCAACTGGCTCTTCAATCTGGGCCTGCGCGGCGATCTGTACAATGGCCTTGCCATCGCTCGCCAGGCGGAGCCTCGCGTGGGGATCGGCTACCACATTCAGCCCACCAGCACGGTGCTGAGCCTCTCCTACGCGCGCACCCTGGAGACGCCGTTCAACGAGAACCTGGTGCTCTCCAGCACCGGATGCTCCAACGTGGTGCTGGCGCCGCTGCTCAACTGCACGCCTGGGGTATCTGGAACTTTGCAGCCCGGCTTTCGCAATGAATTCCATGCCAGCCTGCAACAGGCTTTCGGCAAGCGGGTCGTGGTCAGTGGCGAGTACATCTGGAAGTACACCCACAATGCCTTCGACTTCAGCATCCTGGGCAACACTCCCATCACCTTCCCCATCGACTGGCATAACTCGAAGATTCCCGGCTACGCCTTGCGCGCGGAGTTACCTCAGTTCCATGGTTTCAGCGCCTACCTCGTAACTTCTTCGGTGGCCGCGCGCTTCTATCCTCCGCAGGTGGCCGGCGCCGGCGCCACCGTGGGCCAGACCGGCCTGCCCTTCCGCATCGACCACGACGAGAAGTTCAACCAGACCACCCACCTCCAGTACACGCTCTCGCGCGGCAAACTGCTGAACGGCCTGTGGGGCGGCTTCAATTGGCGCTACGACAGCGGCCTGGTGGCCGGCTCGACGCCCTGCTACGGCGTAACCGATCCGAATACTCCTTGCGGAAACAGTTCAACCATGCTCAACGGCCAGCCTGCCATTGCGATGGTGGACAGCATACCGCCTACCGTCAACCCTGTTACCGGAGCCAACGTGTACCTCCCCTTGACCGCGGACGAGGAGTTTCAGGCCGAATTCGCCTGCAATGGAGTGAAGGCGACGCCCACGACTCCGTTGCCCGCGGTCTGCCCGGCCTCGGAGTTCACCTCGAATCTGATCAAAATCCCCTCGCCCAACGCCGGGGACAACGACCACAATCCGCAGCGCATTGCGCCGCGCAGCCTCTTCGACGCGTCTATCGGCAAGGACAACATCTTCCGCGCCGACCGCTACAAGGTGAACCTCGACCTGACGGCCATCAATGTTACCGACAAGTACGCTTTGTATAACTTTCTCTCCACCTTCAGCGGCACGCACTATGTAACTCCGCGCGCGCTGACGGCCAAGGTCACTTTGAATTTCTAGGGAAGCTCTGGAAAAGCCGGTATTTGGAAGGGCATAGGCTGAAGCTCCCGGCGAAGGCCGGCTGTTCAGCATATGCCCTTCTCTGTTTTCTTGTGAGGAAAAGGAAGCCTCGAATCCGGCGGGCGGGCGCATGACCGGGGCGCTCCTTCGCCTCGCGCTGATTGGGCGGCTCATGCGCCGCAAAAAAAGATAGGCAACCGCGGCTCGCCCCATGTAATATGAGCAAACGAAGTTTCATTTATCCCCTCCCCCAAACTTTAACTGAACCTGAAAAAAGGACGGCATCGCGGAGCGTTGGCGAATTGATGATCCCGAAGCTCGATCCGGGAGGTAAGGCATGTCCCTGTCACGGCGTCACTTTGTTCACCTGACTTCTCTGTCCCTGCTGGCCGGAGCGGCACTTCCGTCCGCGTTCGGGCAGATGGAGGCTGAAGATGAGACCTTCAGCCCCGAAAACATGGCCAGTTTCGATGGCATCTCCCGGCAGATCTTTGAGCCTTACGTCCGGGAGCGATTCACCCTCAGCCGTGCCGGCAAATCCCTGGGCAGACTTACTCTGATCGAGGTCAGCGAGTTGACTTCCGCCACAACCGCGTCGACCGCCAGGGGAGCGCTCTCGGCGGGCCGCGCTCTCACCAGCTTTGCGCTGCGTTTTCAAGGGTCGGGCGGACAACTGCCACAGGAGACCTACCTCCTGGAGCAGCGCGCCCTGGGCAAGTTTCCGCTGCTGCTTGTGCCGGCCGCTCCGGGAGCGGAGGTGCTTACCTACACGGCCATCTTCACCAGGTTTGCGACGGCGGGCACGCTTCAAACGGAAGCATGATGCCCGCCTTCCGTTGAGCCGGCGAGAACCTCGGCAAAGTGCATCGCCTGACGGTGGCCGAGTTGCGCGATCTGTTCGCGGCAACTGAAGCCGTCGGCGACGAGGATCGTCGAGGAGGCAGCGGCTTCGACCGCGGGCAGCAAGCCGTCGCTGGCGATGATCTTCGAGACCTCGAACTTATCCGCTTCAAAGCCGAATGGCCCGGCCATGCCGCAGCAGCCGGCCTGAATCTGCTCGACTGTCGCCCCGGCCTGGCGGAGGAGGGCGACTTCACTCCCCGGCCCGCCGAAGATGGCTTTGTGGTGGCAGTGGCCGTGGAGGAGAATCCGCGCGCCCTCCAGACGGCCGCGAGCGAACCCCGGAGCTTTGCCGGCCAGAAAGTCGGCCAGCAGCCAGACCTGTTGGCTGAGGCGCTGGGCGAGGATGTTGTTCGGGAAGAGCTCCAGCAGCTCGTCCTTGAAGACGCTGGCGCAACTGGGTTCGAGGAAGACGAACGGGAGCCCGGCTTCGATCTGCGGAGCCATGCGGTCGAGGACCCGAGCCAGGTAAGCGCGGGCGGCGTCGAGCAGTCCGAAGTCGTAGAGCGGCCGGCCGCAGCAGATGTGTCCTGTGGGAGTCTCGACCCGAAATCCGGCTTCAGTGAGGAGCGCATCCGCGGCGGCCAGGGTTTGCGGGCGGTAATAGTTGTTCCAGGTGTCAGGCCAGAGTAGGACCGGCTGGGATTCGTGGCTTCCCTCCCATTCCGCAGAAAAACGCGGGATGGATGGGGCACGCAATCTTTGCTCGGCGCGAACTGCTGCGCGGCTTTTCTGGTAGCTCTTGGCGGCCAGGCGGGGGAGTTGCCGCTCCTGCGCCACGCCCGCAATCCGCTTGACGAGCGGGCTGGTGAGTGGGCCGGTGAGCAGGGCATTGGTCAGCGCCGGGCTGAGCGAGCCGAACCGCGCCAGCCGGTCGGCAAAGCCGAAGATGTAATGACGCAGCGGGTGCGGGCGGCCTTTGTAACGCTGGGCCAGAAACTCCGATTTGTAGGTGGCCATGTCCACCTGCACCGGGCACTCGGATTTGCAGGCCTTGCAACTGAGGCAGAGGTCGAGGGCCTCATGGACGGCCCGGCTCTCAAAGCCTTCTTCGCGCAGCGCGCCGGCCAGCATCTCCCACAGCAGGCGCGCTCGGCCGCGGGTGGAGTGCCGCTCCTCGCCGGTGGCGCGGTAGCTGGGGCACATGACGCCGCCGTCGGTCTTGCGGCAGGCGCCGACGCCGACGCAGCGCTCGGTGGCGCGCTCCAGCGATCCCCCATCGGCGGCGAAGACAAAGTGCGTTTCGAGCGCGGTGTGAGCCTGGCCTGGTTCGGGCGGCCCGTGGAGCAGGTTCTCCACCGGATCGTAGACTCGCACGGCATCCGTCAGCTTGCCGGGATTCATGCGGTTGTCGGGATCCCAGATCGCCTTGAACTCGCGGAAGGCCTGCATCAACTCCGGACCGAACATTTTGGGCAGGAGGGCGGCGCGGGCCTGGCCGTCGCCATGTTCGCCGGAGAGCGAACCGCCGAAGCTGAGCACCAGATCGGCGGCGCGGTCAATGAACTCGCGGAAGCGGCGCAGGCCTTCTTCGGAGCGGAAGTCGAAGTTGATGCGCATATGAACGCATCCCTGGCCGTAGTGGCCGTAGAGCGGACTGCGGTAGCCGTACTCGCCCATGAGGCTGGTGATCTGGCGCAGGTAAGCGCCCAGCCGCGCGGGGGGAACGCCGGCGTCTTCCCAGCCCTCCCAGCCATCGGGCTCGCCGGGAACGAAGACGGTTGCGCCCAGGGCGGACTCGCGCACATGCCATACGCGGGCAGCTTCCACCGAGTTGTATATGCGGGCCGCTGTTACTTCGGGCCAGGCTTGAGCGGCGCTCGCCAGGGCTTCGGCCTTGGCTTGCGCTTCGGCAGCATCCCAGGCGCCCATCTCGACCAGCAGAAATCCGCCGCCCTCCGGCAGCAGCGCAACATCCTCCATGGCCAGCCCCTTGCGGCGCATGAAGTCAAGCAGCAGGCCGTCGAAGCCTTCCAGGCCGATGGGTCCGAATTCGAGAACGCGCGGCACGGCGTCGGCGGCGAGAAACGCATCGTCGAACGCCAACACTGTAAGCACGCGGAAGGGCGGACTGGCGGTCAGGTTAAGCGTGGCGGAGACGACCGTGGCGCAGGTGCCCTCAGAGCCAACCAGCGCGCGCGCCACGTGGAAGCCGTTCTCGTCGAGCAGTTGGTCCAGGTTGTAGCCGGAGACGCGGCGGGGAATGGTTGGGAATTTTGCGCGGATGAGCGATGCGTAGCGGTCGCGCAGGCGGGCCAGATCCGCATAAATCCGCCCTACGCGGCCACCGGAGCGGATCAGGTCTTCGAGTTGGACGGGGCTGGTGCTGCCCACGGTCATGCGCGTGCCGTCGTAGAGGATGAGGTCGAGGGATTCGACGTTGTCCACTACCTTGCCGCCCAACAGGCCGTGGACGCCGCAACTGTTGTTGCCGATCATGCCGCCCAGAGTGCAGCGCGAGTGGGTTGCCGGGTCGGGCGCGTAGGTGAGGTGGTGCCGCTCGGCGGCCTCCCGCAGCCGGTCGAGAACGAGTCCCGGCGCGATGCGCGCCAGCCGGGTTTGGGGGTCGATGGAGCTTAGCTTGTTCATGTAGCGCGAATAGTCGAAGACCACCGCCGCATTGACGCATTGGCCGGCCAGACTGGTTCCCGCGCCGCGCGGCAGCACGGCGGCTCCGGTGGCGCGGCAGGCGGCCAAAGCCGCTTCGACATCCGCCGTATCGCGCGGCAGAACGACGCCCACCGGAAGCTGGCGATAGTTCGAGGAGTCGGTCGAGTAGAGGGCGCGGGAGCCGAGGTCAAATCGCACATCGCCCCGCACGCTCGCCTTGAGAAGCGCCTCCAGCTCACGATGGGCGGCGAAGCGCTCATGCTCCAGCGGAGGCTGGCTCATCAGGACGGAGAGAGGCAGAATGCTCACCATGGAATGGTAGCGCGTTTGGCGGAAGGAGCGGGACGTTCAAGGAAGGGGAAGCATTCAGGTTTTGCTCGCCTCCCGGTCGAAGCGGGAGGGTTTGGTCTCTCCTCAAGGCCCAGGAACGCTCCACGAGCGGAGAGGCGATAACGGATCAATCTGGAATGTATCCACATGCTCCCGCAGACACGCGGCATCCGCTCTTTCCATCCAACCGGCTCATTCTTCTCGCAGCAGTGCTATAGGATCAACCGACAGCGCGCGTTGCGCTGGAATCCACGTAGCCACGAGGCCCAGGAGGAGCATCGAGAGAACAACGCCGGCCAGCACCAGCGGATCGCGCGGCGTCGCCTGATAGACAATGTAAGCGAGCACCCGGGTGGCCAGAACGCCAAGCAGCAATCCGAGCGCCGAACCAAGCGCCAGCAGCTGCAACGGCCGCTCCAACGCCGCCCGCAGTACTTCCGACCGCTTCGCTCCGAGGGCGATGCGAATGCCCAGTTCCCGGAGCCGCTTGCTTACCGAGTACGCGGCCATTCCAAAGATGCCGGTGATCGACAGCATGGCGCCCATCAGGCCCAGAACGCCCAGCGAGACCGTCGCCACTCGCGAGGGGAACAAGGCGATATCCAATCCCTGAGTCCAGGTCTGGATGTTCATGAGCAGGCCGTCATCGAGGGAACGCAGCGTGCCGCGGATGGCCGTCGCCAATTGCTGAGGATCGCGATCGGAGCGGATCACCAGGCAGGTGCCGGAGGGCGATTGCAGGAAGGGCAGAAAGATGGCCGGGCGCGGATCTTCAGTGAGTTGATAATACTTTCCGTCTTCCACAACGCCCACCACCTGGACGCGCGTTCCATCCTCCCTCTTGAAATATCCGCCGAGCGCGCCGGTTACAGAACCGAAGACTCTGCGCGCAAGGAACTGGTTGATGACGGCCACGCGGGGCGAGTCTTTTCCGTCGTTCCAAGAGAGATCCCTTCCCTCGATCAGCGATGTGCCGGCGGCATGGAAGTAATCGGGAGAGATGCGGAAGACGTTGACGTTGGCGGCGACATTCGATGGCCTGAGATCCGCCGTTTGGCTGGTAAAGACATTCTCGGTTGAACCGCCGCCGCCCAAGGGGAATTGACTGACGAGTCCAACAGACTTGACGCCGGGGATGGCCTGGACAGCGTCGATCATGCGCCTTTGCATGGCAAGCGCGCGGTCGCCGCTGTAACCGGCCATGTTGAGATCTGTATCGACGAGCATTGCATTCCGGGGATCGAAGCCGAAGCTGCTGTGCATGGAGCGCATGAGGCCCTGGACAGCGACCAGCGAAGAGGTGACCAGCACGGCACAGATGGCGATTTGGAGGACAAGCAGGATCTCGCGGAGCGCAACTCGCCGGCCGGCATGGCCGGGCACGATGCCGGTTGCCCCGGTCTTGACTACCTCGTAGGGATTGGTGCGGAGTATCTGACGGACCGGGACGGCGCCAAAGAGGAATCCGCTGAGCAACGCCAGCAGCAAAGCGACCAGGTAGACGTTTGCGTCCGCATTCACCGTGACATGCATGGGATATTGGGGAATCGGCTGCCACGCACTCAACTGGCGCAACAGCGCAACAGAGCCCAGGAGTCCGAGGGCGCCTCCGGCGAGCGAGATGAGGACGGCTTCAGTGAATAGGCCGCGGAGAATGCGGTTACGGCTGGATCCAAGGGCGAGGCGCAGGGCGACTTCCCTGGAACGGTCGGCGGCGCGGGCGGCAAACAGACTGCCCAGGTTGGCGCATGCGGCCAGCAGAATCAGGCCCGCCAGCAGCATCATTCCGGTCATGAATCCCTTCACGGGAGGGCCGAGCATATCGCCGATAAGACCTGGACGGGCCAGGGAATAGGTCATGTAGGCATCGTCTTTGGGGTAGGTTTTTTCCAGGTACGATCCGATCGAGTTGAGATCGGCGATGGCCTGCTCCGGAGTGACGCCCGGCTTGAGATGGCCCAAGACCATGAAGATGTTTCGCTGCCCGCGATCATTGAGGAAATTAAGTCCGTGCACCTGTTCCTGGTTGATCATCGGCACCCAGAAGTCGGGAAAGAAGAAGAGCAGGGTCCCGCTGAACTCAGGCGGGGCTACGCCGAGGATGGTGAAGGGATGCTTGTTGATCTGAACGACCCGGCCCACCACGCCGCGATCCTCCTGAAAATAGCTATGCCAATAGGCGTAGCTGAGCACCAGATACGGAGCGCTGTTCGGTCCATGCTCGTCGGCGCTGTGAAAGAAACGGCCCAGATAGGGCTGAATGTCCATGGCATCGAAGTAGTTTCCGGTGACTTCGTAGCACCAGGCGTGCGTTGGATTCCGGCCGGTATCCAAGCCGACGTCCGTGAGGATATAGGCTGTCAGGGCTTCAAAACTTCGGTTGTGATCGCGGAGATCGAGATAGTCGGGATACGAAGTACCCTGTTCCTTTTCGGCGCCGCGCTCAATCGTGTACAGACTCTGCGGATGAGGCACGTTCAGAGGGCGCAGGATCAGCGCATTCAAGACAGCAAAAACCACGGCGTTTGCGCCGATGGCCAGTGCCAGCGTCAAGACAGCGGCTAGGGTGAATGAGGGGGATTTGCGCAACAGGCGAATGGCGAATCGCAGGTCCTGCAGCAGGGTGGTCATGGCCGGCCTCCGGGCGACGATGAGTCGACATGGAAAGGAAAAGCAATTCGAGAGCCAAACGGTCATAAATGCAACTTTATGATAACAAAGCGACTTGCGGACTCTTGCATATGCATTGGAAGCAGATTGGGTGTCCGGTTTCGCCGCGGGGTGTCCTTTAATGAACAGGGAGGGCGCTCCTCATTCGCCAGGAGGATCTCCTCTCAGGTCCGGTGACTTTGGTGGAGATTTCTATGACTGTAGTGTGATTCCCCCAGAAAAACTTGTTCATGGCGTCGTACTTTTGTCCTAGAGTAGTGAGTCATCTCCCTAGCTTGAGGAGATTTGCGCTTATCCACCTGGACCGCTGATGTCCCGCAAGGGATCGGGAAAGGAGGGACGGACAATGAAGAGATTGCCATTAGCTTTGCTGGCATTACCGGCCCTCCTTGCGATCGCGCCGGCCGCATTCGCTAATACCTTCAATTTCAGCTTCCTCGGCGTCGGCAACACCATGACGGTCACCGGCATCTTCGACGCAACCGAAGTAGGCTCGACCGGCGTCTACAACGTCACCGGCATTACCAACGGGTTGTTCACTGACAGGAACGGCAGCCTCGACATTGTCAATGCCTCCATCAGCTTCATCGCCGACGGCAGCGGCGATCCAACCGTTCTCAGTACCGTGGACGGTCCCGGCCCCGGCTACACCTCGCCGGATGGCTCCGAGGTTTACGACAACCTGTTGTACTTCCCCGGAACGCCCTACAATCTTGACTCCTGGGGCGGCTTCCTCTTCAGCGCCGACGGCTACGAAGTGAATATCGCTCAGACGCTTGAGGCCTATGGCGGCTGGGTTTCGATCCTCGGCAGCACAAACGCCTTCGTGGACACAGGCTCGAATTATGACGCCGGTGAGCCTCTGGACGGAGATATCCAGCCGACCCCGGAACTGCCCTCTCTGCCTTTGTTCGCCACCGGCTTGGTCGCTCTGTCAACTATCGTCATTCGGAAGGCCAGGGCATCCGCTCCTGTCTTGAAGCCGTGCTCCTCTCGTTTACGTACCAAGCATGGGGATGTTCACCACTCGGCATAAGCACCCTTCGGACCCATCTTCTGTTGGAAGAGAGTGCCTGTAGCGCCCCGCTCCAGGGCTGTGCGATACTTTGAGAGCGGCTTCCCACCCCGAGCCGGGATGGCGGAACTGGCAGACGCAGCGGACTCAAAATCCGCCGGCCCTTGCGGCCATGGGGGTTCGACCCCCCCTCCCGGCACCACCTTTGAATATCTGATTTTGCCAGCCTGCGCGCATTGGCAGGAATCAAACGGAAGGACTCCCTTTCGAAATACTCAATCAGGCTTGTTGCTAGCTTGCCATCAGCAAGGGCTGATTCCATGCCTGATCTCCCAGGGGATGGCCGTCCCGAAGGCCGAGTTCGGCGCGATGAAGAAGGTTCACAGTCCAGAAATTGCGTTGCAATGCACCGGCGGCCAGACTGCGCCGCATCATGCTCGGCCAGGAGAAAAATTGCCGTCGCGCGGCGAGACATTCCCGTTGCAATTCGAGCGGAGTGAAATAGCGAGGCTGAAATGCCACGGTGTTGTATGCGTAGTTTGGATCGAGCCACCAGTGTTCTTGCAGCAAGCGGCTCTCATGAGCCAGGCGCCGGTGGAGTGCCGTGCCGGGAAATGGCATGAGGTGAGCGAAGGCCGCCAGCAGAAATCCATGGTCGACCGTGAACTGCACGGTGTGCTGAAAATCGTCCACAGTATCGGCGTCGCATCCGAAGACGAAAGTTCCATAAACCGGGACGTGGAAACGCCGCAGTTCGGCCACTGCGGTTTCAATACCACCATGAACGGCGTTGATCGGCTTGCTCATTTTGCGGAGGTTGGCTGGTTGCAGGCTTTCAAATCCGATGAGAAGGCAGCGGCAGCCGCTGCGCACGATCAGTTCAAGCAGTTCCGGATCATGCGCGACGTTGATGCCTGCCTGTCCCACCCAAGCCACACGCAAGGGAGTCAGCGCCCGTAGAAACTCTTTCAATCGCCCAACCTCGCAGGCGAGATTGTCGTCCACGAAAAAAATAAGCTTTGCACGATCCTCGCTGGAGGATGTGGCGGCCACTTCCGCCACCACATCCTCCAAAGGCCGCTGCGTATATGTGTTGTGAAACGCCGTCTGAACCGCACAGAACTCGCAAGTCAACCTGCATCCGCGGCCAAACTCGATCAGACGCACGGGAAGATACCGGCGGCCGCGAAAGATACTCCGATCATAGCGCCAGACAGGATGCGCTCCGCCGCTCTGCGCACGGTAGAACTTTTCCATCTTGCCATGCAGGAAATCGTCTACCAGTTGCGGCCAGGTTTCTTCGGCCTCGCCGCAGACCACGCTTTCGGCATAGTCTGCCACTTCTTCCGGACAAAGCGTCGCATGAATTCCTCCCATCACCACAGGCACGCCGCGACGCCGGTATTCACTGGCGATCTGATAGGCCCGGTGCGCGGTGTACGTTTCAACGCTGATGCCCACCAGGTCGGTTGGTTCGTCGAAGGGGATCTTCTCCACTCGGTCGTCATGAAATCGCAGTTCCACCTTGGGTGGCGTTAGCGCCGCAATGGCCGCGGCCCATAGCGGCTGCATCTGCCACGTACGCAGTCCTTGCCGCTCATGGATGCGCCGGCCCAGGCATGGATGAATGAGAGTTATTCGTGGCACAATGCCTCCTCAACTTCTGCCGGAACCAGCCAGTGATGGGGCAAAGGCGGCTGTCCCGGCATATCGATCGAGTAGGGCCGGGCAAACCGCGGCTCATGATAGAGACGGCGAACAAAAATGCGGTAACAAAGGTTGCCGACGAAATTGATCGGGCAGCGCAGGTCGAGGCGGCTGACGCGCTTGAGGATGCGCGGCAGGCGGAAGGTCTCACGATAGGCCCATTTGAATCCGCGGTACAGTTCCTCGGGCGTCATCCGCGCCGGTTGAATCACCACGTGCATCGTATCGTAGTCTTTCCAATTGAAGCTGGTTATGCGCTGTTCCTGCATCAAGCGTTGAAACAGCGGCGTGCCTGGATACGGCGTGTACAGCGAGTAGCGCGGAATATCGATGCCGAGATGCTGGACAAGTTCTACCGTGCAGGCGAAAGCATCCTTGTCGTCGTGGTCGAATCCAAAGACGAAGCATCCCTGGATAGTGATTCCGCGCCTTTGCAGCATGGAGACAAAGTCCTTGTACTGCGCCGCGTGATTGAAGTTCTTCTGGATGCCGCGCAGCGTAGCCTGATCGCCGGACTCGAAACCGATGAGTAAATAAACGCAGCCGCTGGCTACCATCAGATCGAGAAGCTCGGTGTTTTGCAGGCTGTCGGCCGTTACCAGCCCTCCCCACTTTTTCTTCAGGGGGAGCATGGCGGTGAACAGCTCCCTCGCATACTCCGCATCGTCGACCAAGCTGACATCGTTGAACGCAAGGACGCGGCCGCGAATGGCGCGAATATCGCGAATCACGTCGTTCACCGGGCGTTTCAGATACTTTGGCCACACCGCGGTTACCGAGCAAAAGTCGCATGCGCGCCGGCAGCCACGAGTTGCCTGCACGGAGTTGGGCATCATGTAGCCTCTCTTGCGCTGCAGGTCGCGACGCGGCGCGGGAACATCGACGAGGGAGCTGTCGGCGAGCGGGGACTCGCGATAGACGCGCTTCATCTGTCCGCGCCGAAAGTCGGCAATCAATTGCGGCCATGCGGCTTCGCCCCTGCCCACGAGGATGCTATCGGCATGTGCGAGAGCCTCCCCTGGCAGAACGGTGACATGCACTCCTCCCAGCACCACCGGAATGCCGCGCTGGCGGAAATGCCGGGCCAGCTCATAAGCGGCAGGCGCGCAGCCGGTGATGACGCTGATGCCAACCAGGTCCGCCGGGAAATCCATCGGAATCCGGTCCACGCTGCCGTCCACCAATCTCACTTCAATATCCGGCTCGTTGGGAATCAGCGCGGCCAGAGTGGTCAGCGTCAACGGCGCTTCCCGCATCGAGCGCACAAACGGACCGATGCGGAGCTTGTGCATGTGCGCGTCCGGCATGATCAAAAGGATTCGCATGAAGCCTCACGGTGAATCTCCGGTTCAACCTGCAAAAACGTACGGCGATGATAGCGAAACTGCAAGTTTACGGCCAGATCGATGAACGGAAGAGTCGCCGCTCCCGCGACTCGCCTGAAAATGGAACTGAGCTTGTAAGTCTCGTTCCATGCGTAATAGATGCCTTGTTGCAAATGATCCACGGTCATCCCGATGGGTTCATAAACAATGTGACGTCCATCGTATCGGCACCAGTCGGTAGTGAGAATCCGCCTCTGCGCGCGCAGCCGCGACCATGCATTCGTGCCGGGAAACGGTGTATAGGCAGAGTATAGGGCCAGGTCAACGTGATTCTTGTTGACGAATTCCACGGTGCGCTCAAATACCGATTCCTGTTCCCCATCAAAACCGAAGATGAAACAGCCGAGAATGGCGATGCCTTCATCGTGAAGCATGCGGCACGTCTGGCTGTAGGTATTGACGTGGTTGAATGTTTTTCCCGAATCGGCCAGCGAAGCCGTGTCGAGCGATTCAAAGCCGATCAACAGTCCGCGGCAGCCGCTTGCGCGCGCACTCTTCACCCATTTGATGTCAGAGGCGCATTTCAAGGAGGCGCCGGAAAACCACTTACGGCCGGAGCGCGCCAGAACGGGAAAGAGGGCGGCGGAAAACTCCGCACTCTCGGCGGGATTGGGATCGAGCAGCGCCACCGGCCCGGCGGGCATACTATCAATCTCGGCTTCTACCAGATCCATGCGCCGCTGCACACAGCGGTGCCGATGCATGGGCGCTACGATACAAAATGAACACGAGTTAGCACAGCCGCGCGATGTCTCGATCGTATTTGTGATCGCGTATGCGTTACGGCGCAGCAGGTCGCGGCGGGGCGCCGGAAGATTGGAAACGAAAGCATCCTTCCAGTCATCCTCGTAGAGCGAATGCGTCGAGCCTCTTGCAAAATCACGCAGCAGCCGAGGCCACGCAGTCTCGGCGAATCCCTTCACCACCGCATCGGCGTGCATCCCAGCTTCATCCGGCATGAACGTCGGATGATAGCCTCCGAGCACCACTGGAATCTTCAACGCGCGCGCGTTGTCCGCAAGCTGATAGGCGCGTTGGGCATCGGAGGTCATGGCGCTGATACCCACAATATCCGCACCGCAAAAATCGGCAGGAACCAGATCGACAGCTTCGTCGATCAAAATCACTTCCGCATACAGCTCCGGTGGGACGAGCGCGGCAAGAGTGGTGAGCGTGGTTGGAGCGTATGCGCCCTTGGCGCCCGTCTCATGCCAGCGTCGTCCGTCGTCGAGCCGCAGCGCATTCGCATTGATAAGCAGTATTCGCATAGTCTCCAGCCCAACAAAATGCGCGCTTCATTCAGTTCTCCTTGAAGATCAGGGTGTCTCTTCGCAGGCGTCCGCGGATGGTTGCTTGTTGCCCAGGAGGAATCCTTGCTTTTCCCGCACTTCTTTCCTGACCAGGAAGTTCAGTACCAACGATTCGGCCAAATGCCGCCGGTTGGCTGGCAGCCATATGCGGCGAAGAATGTTCGCAGGATGGTAGAAACTGCGCCTGCTTTGCCGGCAGCCGTTTGCCAGATCGTTGGCGGAGAAATGTTTCGGCTCGAAGACAACATCGCCCCAGCGAAATCCAGGCGTGAGCCACCAGCAATCAAACCGAAGGCGCTGCTGAGCCTGCATCTCGCTATACAGCGATGTTCCGGGAAACGGCGTCAGGTGATTAAACAAAGCCAGTACGAACTTCTGCTTTTTGGCAAACTGCAAGGTGCTCGGGAATGTCCCGGAAGCATCGTGATCGTAGCCAAACAGGAAGGACGCGCAGATTCTGATGCCGTGCGCGTGGATGCTTGCGATGGCATCGGAGAACCCATCGGCATGACAGCGGGCCGACTTGCCCATCTGCCGCAAACTTTCTTCATTCAAGGATTCAAGCCCGATCAGTAGCCCGGCGCAACCGCTGGCAGCAGCGAGTTCCAATAACTCTTCGTCAAAGGCGAACTCGATTCCAGCCTGCGCAACCCAACGAATCTTCAGTGGGATCAAGGCGCGGAGCAGCTCCTTGGCTCGCGGAAGATCGCCAATCAGGTTGTCGTCCACAAACTCGACGAGCCGGCGGGGCAGCGCGCGAATCTCGTCGATCACTTCGTTCACGGGACGGCAGTCCTTCCTGCGTCCGAAGAATTGACTCACCGAGCAGAAGCCGCAGGAGTATGGACAGCCGCGCCCAAACTCAACCATGTTAACGCCAAGGTACTTCTTTCCTTGAAAGATGTCGCGGGAATACCGCAATCCTTGAAGCGACGGCCGCTGCTGTTGACGATATACCCGCTGCAATTTGCCGGAGCGCGCATCATCGAGTAACTGCGGCCATAGGTCCTCGGCCTGGCCAATCACTATCGCGTCGGCATGCTCCGCTGCTTCTTCAGGAACAGCAATTACGTGGAACCCGCCCAGCGCGACCGGGACCTTTCGACGGCGGAACTCATCGGCGATTTCGTAGGCCCGCTTCGCGGTGAAGGTCTGCACCGAGATGCCGACAAGGTCCGTCGGCGCATCGAAGTCCACGGCCTCTATCCGGTCGTCGTAGAAGCGAAGCTCGACATCCTTCGGCGTCAACCCGGCCAGCGCCGCGATTGTCAGCGGCTGCATCTGCGCCGCTCTCACTCGACCGCCAATGGAAGGATAGACCAGAGTGACGCGCACAATTCCCCCTAGGCAACGGCAAAAGTGCTTTTCCGTTACCTACAAGCCGCCCAGTTATCCGACAACAGTCTAACACCTGTAGCGGTATACTGTGGCTGGCAAGTATGGGTTTGCCCGCGTGTGAGTGGAATGTGCCACCGGTTATTGGTGTGGCGAGCAGACCGAGCCTCGGAGCCTCTTCGCAATGGCCAGCCGTTATCTCATTGAAGCTGCTACGGCGGATGATGATGGCGCGCTACGGGCTCTTCTGCGGTCCTCGTTCATGGATGGGCCGATACGACTATCGCTTCAGCGGGAGCCGAACTTTTTTACCGGCGCCGAGATTGGCAATCTAGCCACTACCGTGATCGTGGCCCGCGATAGATTGACTGGCGCTGTAGTTTCAACAGCCGAACGCGCGATTCGGCGCGCCTTCGTCGATGGCCGTGAGCAATCATTGGGCTATCTCAGCACCCTGAGAACCCACGATAAAGAACGAAAGACCACTCTGCTTGCTCGAGGGTATCAGCACCTCAAGTCGCGGCACGCGGATGGCCTTGTTCCTTACTACGTAACTACGATTCTGGATGGAAATGAAGAAGCGCGACGCGTCCTCACATCGGAACGCGCGGGCCTGCCCGCCTACGTTCCCTACGGCAAGCTCCGCACATATATGTTGCCGCTCTACGGATTCAGAAAGAGTTCCCGCGGCAGCGGAGTTACACACGGCGCAACCTCAGAGACTCTGCCCGGCGCGATCGAGTGTCTGAACCGATTCAACGCCGATCTGCAGTTTGCACCCGTTTACAGGATTGAGGACTTTGGCGCGAATTCCGGAATGTTACATGGTCTTTCGGGCCACGATCTTTACCTTAGTTATCGAGGGAGAGAGATCGCCGGCACGCTGGCGGTGTGGAATCAGAACTCCTTCAAGCAATCGGTCGTCGCCGGATATTCGCGCAAGTTAGCTGCGCTTCGCCCAGCATTGACGCTTGCGGCAAAGTTCGGGCTGGCGCCACACCTGCCGCGTAAAGGCCAGTCGCTGCCGTGTCTCTACGCAGCCCTGGCCAGCAGCCGCGACTCGGACACCGCCGTATTTCAGGAATTATTGGATGTGGTTTTGTCGGATTGGACCAATGCGGGCTATGCCTATCTCTTGCTGGGATTGTCGGACCGTCATCCATTCAGTTCAATCGTCGAGAAACGATCGATCATGACCATTGATAGCAGGATATATGCTGTCTACTGGCGGGATTGCAAGCCTGATAGCCTTCCTTCAACAGGCCGAATCCCGCATCTCGAGGTGGCGACGCTTTAGCGCGATGAATACTACTGGGTGCACGATAGCCGTTTCCGAACTTCAACCTTCCGACCGCGAGCGTATGTTTCAGTTGCTGAGCGAATCCTACCTCGGAGTTAAGCGCGAGATATTCGATCGCGACCTTGCCGCAAAAGAGCACGTAATTTTGTTGCGTTCGAGCAAAGGCGAGATCGTGGGGTTTTCCACGCAGGCCAGGTATCGCCTCACACTGGCGGATCGGACGGTGGTGGTTCTGTTTTCCGGAGACACGATCGTCACGGAAGAGCATCGGGGCACTTTTGAAACAGCTCGAGAGATTTGCCGGTATTTCCAGCGGACGCTTTCCGAACATCCATACGATGAGATCTACTGGCTGCTGATCTGCAAAGGATGGCGCACCTATCGCGTGTTGCGGCTACTGTTCAAAGATTATGCGCCGCGCGCGGACGCCCCCGATCCATCGGCTTTTCGCGACGTTGCGGATGCCTTTGGAAACGCCAAGTATCCCGGCTTCTACTATCCGTTCTCCCGGCTCATTGTCTTTCCCGGCGAAACGCAGCGGATTCGTCCAGGTTCATCGGAAGCGATCGACCGCCGCCGCTCGGATCCCAGCCTGCTGTTCTTTGAAAAGGCGAATCCAGGGCACGAGCGAGGAGATGAGTTAGTGTGCGTAGCTCCAATTCGCGAAGACAATTTCACCGCGGCAGTACTCCGAATCCTGGGAGTTTGATCACTCTGAAGACCATTCTCTCCAACTCGCTGCTTTTCGCTTCCTGCCTGTATGGAACCATTCGATGGCGGAAGGCCACGCATCGTGTCGCATCCGTACAGGCTCGTTACCTTCAAGAGGTGCTTGCAAAAAACGCCGAGACCACATTCGGACGTGAGCACGGATTCTCCACAATTCACAACATAAGGGATTATCAGCAGCATGTTCAAGTGCGAGAGTTTACGGAAATGGAACCGTATATCCAGCGCATGGCCGCGGGTGAACGCGATGTTCTGACTGCGGACCAGGTGAAATCATTCGCACTCTCAAGCGGTTCCTCTGCCGCGAGCAAAATGATTCCCTACACGCCGTCGCTACTCTGCGATTTTCGTCGCGGAATTACTCCGTGGATGGGCGGTCTTTTTCTTGAGTACCCATCGCTCCTGCTAGGACAATCCTATTGGCAGGTATCTCCCGTGGGGACGGATGCGGGCATGAGTTCCGGCGGCATTCGCATCGGCTTCGGCGAGGACAGCGAGTACTTCGGTCCGTTCCGTGGAGCGCTGGTTCGGGCGACGTTGGCAGTACCGGAGCATGTGGCTGGTATCGCGGAGATGGACAGCTTTCGCTTTGAGACACTGAGCCATCTATTGGCCTGTGACAATCTGCGCTTCATCTCGATATGGAATCCGTCGTTCTTCACTTTGTTGCTCGCCGAGGTGCGAAAGCTGCTTCCATCCCTGCTTCTCAAGATCGGAATCGATGGCTCGGCCAAACGCGCCAGGCAACTGCAGCGCCTCTTCAACGAATACAGCGGAGCCGATTTTACGCAACGCAATCGTTCTGGCCATACCCTGGGAGAAGCGATCTGGCCTAAGCTTCGGGTCATTAGTTGCTGGTCTGATGCCGGGGCGCGCGAGGCGGCCTTGCGCCTCAAGGCTGCCTTTCCGAGCGCGGCGATCCAGCCGAAAGGGCTGCTTGCGACGGAAGGAATGATGAGCCTGCCTTGGCGTGCCGAGGGCTCCGCACTCGCCATTTGCTCGCATTTCTTCGAATTTGTCGAGACCGGCACTGACACGCCAAGGCTCGCTCACGAACTCGAAACGGGCCGGACTTACGCCATTCTTCTGACTACTTCAGGGGGATTTTATCGCTATCGTATCGGCGACCTGGTTGAGGTGACGGGTTGGATAGATCAGTGCCCCCTCCTTCGGTTCCGCGGAAAGGAGAACGGCGTGTCGGACATGGTGGGAGAGAAACTCAACGGACTCCACGCCGTACGCGCCGCGGAGGAACTGTTGTCGCGCTATGGGACTCAGCCCACGTTTTGGATGCTCGCACCGGAACATGGCGAGCCTGCGCCGTGTTACACGCTTTATATCCAATCGCAATCGGCAGTGCCGCGCGAGTTGATCTCCGAGCTTGATGCGGAGCTAAGAAAGAACTTCCACTACGCATACGCCCAACGGCTCGGCCAACTCTGCCCCTTGAAGTTATTTGTGATTGATCCCGAGTCATCTCCTGAATTGGACTACATGCAGGCCCAAGCAGCCAGAGGCCGGCGCATGGGTGGAATAAAGCGCCAGCAATTCGAACAAATTCCCGGCTGGAGCACGGTGTTCAGAAAGGATGTCAAGAGCACTTCGTTGACTTGATTTCGCAGAACGCCAACCGGAGCTTCGCGCCATGGCTCACGATGACCGAAATCAAAACCAACTCATCGCAAATCTACTGCCCGCGAACCATCTCGATCTTTGTGTCCCCGCTCCACGCCTTTGAACCTGATTGCGTCAACTTCTTGGCCGCATCGTCCCAGTGCAGATGCGTGATCTCGAAAGCTCCCTTCTCATACGCATAGGTCTGGCCATCGTCGCTGTAAAGGGTGAAGTCCCCATCAGCACCTGGATAAACCTTCACATGCGCGATCTTCTGCATGTCATGCGTGCTCTCGATGGGGCTCCCGAGCGGCATGATCGAACCTGCCTTTACAAAGAGTGGAATCGTATCGATCGGCGCTCTTACTTCGATCGTCTGTCCTCCTTCGAAGCGCTCGTTTGTCCAGTAGTTGTACCATGCGGTTCCGGCGGGAAGATACACGTCTTTCGTGGTTTGTCCCTGCGAAGTGACCGGCGCCACCAGAAACGCTGGACCGAACATAAACTCATCGCCAATCTCCGCAACCCTTGGGTCGTTGGGGAAGTCCATGAAGAGCGCGCGCATGAAAGGAGCTCCGGTCTGGTGCGTGAAGTAGCCGAGCGAGTAGATATACGGCATCAATTCGTACCGCAGGCGCAGATACTTCTCCAGAATCGGCTCGGCCTGTTTGCCGTAAGACCACACTTCATTGTGCGGCCGCGTGCCATGGGTTCTGAAGTTAGGCTGAAAGACCCCGTATTCATACCAGCGTACATATAACTCCGGATAGTCGTCATAACCGCCGACATTGTCGCGCGCATCGGAGGGGTCGATCAGCGGCGCGTGCGCCGGGAGATGGACCTTCGGCAAACCCTGCCACGCCCCAATATCGTTACCCCAGTAGGCGATTCCCGAAGCGGCCACGTCCAGGCCCGTGGGAATCTGCCGCTTGAGCGCGTCCCAGGTGGGGAAGATATCGGAGGACCAGAATATCGTTCCGTTATGCTGCGCGCCGAGATAGGCATCGCGAGAGAGGATTAGCGCGCGCCTGTCCGGCATATCCCGGCGTATCCCATCGTAAAATGCCGCGGTATGGAATAGCGGATAGACGTTGAAGTATTGCGTTCCCGGCCCGATCTTGAAGTAACTCCCGTTCGGAGGCAAGTCGGGCTCTGTCTCATCGGCCCAGAAGCAATCGAAACCTTTGCTGGCAATGTCGTCCCGCACCACTCCCCAGTACCACTTCGCCGCATCCGTATTGGTGGAATCGATGTCCGATCCCTGACTGTCATAGGGCAGTCCATCTTCCGGCGTTCCGTCCTTGTGATGCAGGAACCAACCATTGTTCTTCACCGTGTCGTAGTAGCGGGTCCCCGGCTTGAAGCGCGGCCAGATGCTGATCATGGTCTCGATATTCATTGCGTGAAGCTGGCGATTCATCTCCGCCGGATCAGGCCAGGCTTCCTTGATAAAATCCATCTGGCCCATGCCGGTGTAATAGAACCAATCCAGCACCAGCATATCGATCGGCAGATGGCGCTCGCGATAGCCCTTGGCGACCTCCAGCATCTCCGCCTGAGTGGAATAGCGCTGCTTGCACTGAATCAATCCATAGGCCCACTTTGGCAGCATGGGCGTATCCCCTGTCAGCAGCCGGTAACCCGCATAGATCTCGTCGGTCGTCGCGCCTGCCACGACAAAGAACGAAACCCTTTGGCCTACCTGCGAAATCCACTTGGTCTGCTCATTGAATCCGGGCAGAATCGTGGTTTTCGATGGATTGTCCCAGAGCAGGCCATACCCCTTGTTTGTCACCAGGAATGGG
Organism: Occallatibacter sp.; assembly: GCA_049522975.1. Classification (GTDB taxonomy): domain Bacteria; phylum Acidobacteriota; class Terriglobia; order Terriglobales; family Acidobacteriaceae; genus Telmatobacter. The sequence goes on from JBEKNI010000022.1 coordinate 34,086, forward strand.
ACGCAGAAACTGGGACCTCCCGCGGACTCATAATCCGCCCAACATTCCACCTTGTGTCCGCGGTGGTCAAGGTATCCCTCCTGATTCTGCCCCAGACCGTAATAATGTTCGTCGGCGGGTGAGGCAAAGGTAGCGCCCACCCGATAGAACTGCGGATCTTCGGTCCGGCGGTCATTGTTGAGCTGGCTATTGCCGTCTTTATCGTTCAACTCCCCCATCTCCCAGCCCAGCATATTTAGCAATGGCTTGCCATCCGCGGCCGCGATCCTGATGTATGGCTGGCCGCCGAAGTTTTTTCTCGGACCTTTCCAAAAAGAGCCATCCGGCCTTCGCCGGGGCGGAGGAGGCGCCGCAAGAAAGACGATCATTCGAGCCGACTTATATGTGTCTCCCGCCGGCGTCGATTCATGAGTCCACTCGTCCCAGGCGGGCTTTGCCACAATCCCATATCCTGGCCCCGCCATTGCCTGGTCCTTCAGCGTACTCATGGTGACACGAAGAATGTTGGGCGCGTAGGGCTCAAGCACAATGGTGCTGCCGTCCCGATCAAGAATCAGCGGGGCTGTCTGCGCACGGAGAGTTGCACCCCCGATCAGAGCCGCCAGCACCCATAATAGAATCTTCCCTCGGTTTGGAATCATCGTCATCTCTAAATTCCCTCCTGACGCGGGCTGCGAAATGCCCGGAATATGCAAGAAAAGGACAACTCAAATCGTACAGCAGATTTCAGAAGATCAGCGAAAGCCGGATAGTCTCGGCTTTTCGCCCGGTCATGAATCATTGGCGAAACGGCAACGCGCAGCGCACGCGAAGTTGCTGCGACTCATTGTAATAAAAGAATGGGAGAAGTGATGGAATGTGCGGTCCGAAGAGAACTGCACGCCACAATCCACCACCTCTCCCCAAGAAGAGACCAGCTTAGAAGCTGGCGCGCAGGTGCAATTGGAGATAGCGCGGAGTCAATTGCCCCGTTGCCTTCCCAAAAGTGCCATCGCCCATGCCCGTATCCAACCCGGTCAGATTGGAACGATTAAAGAGATTGAAAACCTCGCCTCTGGCCTCAAATTTGAACCTGTCTCCGAAGAAGAATGGAGACGAGAAGAATTTCACAAAATTGAAGTCGCACCTGTTATATCCCAGGTTGTCGTAAGAGTTACGAGGGAGATTCCCCTCCGCTCCGAGCGCCGGCGCAGGGAATGCCCCCGTGCCGCCGGCAAAAACTCCGTTTAGGAAGTTGGCCTTCTTCAGGCCGCTCAGGTGGCTGCCGAAGCTAGGCGTCATCGGCACACCGGGGCTGTCTCCGTCCGCGTTGTAGTTGCCGCCGGTATTGCCGATGACGGTGGTTCCGGCGGGGCAAATGCCACCGACGGCTGCTACGCCCCCTGAACAAACCGGGCTGAAAGACTGATTCGTCGTGACCCAGGCGGGCAATCCCGTCTGGATGATCCACGCGCCGGTGAACTGCCATCCGCCCAGGATGCCTCTCTCAAGGGCATTGCCGTAGTTGTTTGGAACAATCCAGGATCCGTTGGCCGTGAAATTCTGCCGGATGTCAAAGTCGGCCCGGCCGCGCTGGAACGGCAGGTTGGTATTCTCGATGATTGGACCGTTCTGATTGCCGCTAGTGGCGTTTCCCTGGTCCAGCGAAGCCGAAGTGCTGAGTTCATCCGTCGCCTTGCCGAAGGTGTAGATGCCTTGCATCGACAGCCCGTGGGAAAGGTGGCGAACCAGCATGGCTGAGCCGTAGTTTCCGATGGAATTGCCGTTGGAAGTGGCGTAGTTAATCCCGGAGAAGTTGTGATTGAGGCGGGTGAAGGCTCCGTTGTTTTGGATCAAGTCGCCGGCAAAGCGGTTGATGTCCTGATTGTAGATGGGCAGGTGATGGGCAGCCGACGCGGAGTAGTTCACCTCAAGAACCAGGTCCTTCTGCAACTGCTGCTGCCAGCTCAGGGTCCATGCCAGGACCTGAGTCAACTTGTATTGGGGATCGTATCCCCCCAGGCCCGCCGGCTGAATAGCGCCATTGACCATGAGCGCGCCTGTCGTCGGATCGATCGTGACAGAGCTCGTGCTGATGGGCACAACGGGGCAGACGATCGTGAAGCCCGCGGGGGGTTGGCAGAGCTGGTACGTAATCGTATTTCCCGACGCTACGTTCAAGTTCGGCTGGTAGGTGTTTGGCAGGTTGCTTGCCAGGATGTCGGTGATGTGCAGATACGGCGGTTGATCCGCGAACATTCCGAAGCCGCCGCGCAATGCCGACTTGCCCCTTCCGAAGACATCCCAGGAGAAGCCTACGCGAGGAGTGATGCCCCACAGGTTGTGGTTCAGCACGTTATCGTTCTTGGCCAGCCCGACGGTTGCGGCCGCAACCTGAGCATTGAAGGTCGAGTCTGTTCCCAACGTCAACGGGGACAATGCCGGACTGAGGATGGAGAACATGTTGGTCATCATGTCAAACCGGACGCCGGCATTCAAGGTGAATTTCGGCGTGACCTTCCAGTCGTCCTGAAGGAAGATGCCCGTAAAGAGTTCACGGTAGCGCCGGTTATAGGGCGCTTCTGTGTAGAAGCCATTTACAGCTGTTCCAGGTAGCAGGCTGACATATGTGCCGCTTTCCTTTTGTGGCGCAGCCTGAACAAAGTCGAGCAGATTCTCGAAGGTGTAGGATGGGCGATCGACCCCAGGCTGCTGTGAATCGTACTCGCGGATATTGTCCTGCTCGAAGCCGAACTTGAGCGTGTGCGTTTTGACGCTTGCCGTCAAAACATCGCGCCAGGCGACTGTGGTCTGGCTGAAGTTGCCAGGTCCCCAGCCACCGAATCCCGAGACTCCCGAACCGACGGTGACGCCCGGTATGGCAAACTCGGGAGTTCCCCCGTTCTGGCCGTAGGGACGAATCATATTCGCCCCCGCCTCATTGAGCAGATGCGCGGAGAATGTGTGCGTGTAATCGACGTTGACAAAATCGGAATGGTTTTTGCCGATGGCGTTTTGCGCGGGGCGCACACCGGGGCCATTGCTATATGCGGTGTCATAGGTTCGAATCGCATCGACATAGAGACGATCGTTTTTGCCGAGATAATCGTCAATCCGGAAACTCCACTGGTATCCTTTCTTGGGCACGGTGCCGGTGAAATCAACGGTGCCGATCGCATCCATGTCTTGCGGGATGCCGGCGGGCGGCGCGACGAGTTCGGTGCAACTGTTGGAAGGCCCGTTGGCGTTGTAGCAGTTGGTTCCGGAGGTGTTCACGCCGCCGAACGCCGAGCTTTCAATTTGGGCGACCGTCTGCATGCCGGGAGAAGTCGAAGTCGCGTAGACCAGGGGCGGACCCTCTGTAAGGGATTGAATTCCCGGGTTAGGTGCTACGTTGGCTTTGACCCAGTTATAGAGATCCTGCGTCTCGACCGTGGCCGAGCCGGAGGTGGTTGCAGTCTGGCGAAGCACATCGATCGCGCCGAACCAGAACAGCTTGTTTTTGAAGAGCGGCCCGCCCATGGTGGCGCTGTACTCGTTGCGCTTGGAGGTCGGAAGCGAATGTTGGAAATGCGTGAGCGCGGTGAGGTCGTTGTTATAGAACCACCAGTCGACATTTCCATGGAACCGGTTGGTGCCTGAAACGGTGAAGACGTCGACCGTCGCGCCGCCATTCCTTCCCTTTTGGGCATCGAAATCGTTGGTCTTGACTTCCATGGATTCAACGATCTCAGGGTTGGGGGAGATGGAGGTGCCGCCGCCGCGGGACGGGGTGTTGGTCTGCGCGCCGTCGATCTCGTATCCGTTCTGCTCCTGGCGCAGCCCGGCGGCGTTGATGTTGAGGGCGTACTCATTGGTATAGTTGTCAACTCCGCTTTGGTTCGCGGCGCCCGTCATGCCGGGCGTCAGAACCGTCAGGGCGTAGACGTTTTGGCCTGAAAGGGGCGTCTCCTCTACCGTGGCTTCGGGAATGACCGACTCGGTCTTCGCCGATGCCAGATCGACTGTAACCTCCTCGGCGTTGACGGTGACCTCGGCGGAGACCGCTCCCACCTGCAACGCTGGGGCGATGGTGCGGGTTTCGCCGACCGCGAGGAGAAGCTCCTTCTGTTCCCAAGTCTTGAAACCGACGGCCTTGATCTGCACCGTGTAATTCGATGCGGCTATGCTGTCGAAGCGGAAATAGCCAGCCTGGTTGGTGGTCTCGGACTTTGCGATCCCGAGCCGGGTGTCCGTAACGGTGACCGTGGCTCCCGCAACCAGGGCTCCGTTGGCGTCTTTTACCGTGCCCTCAATTCCGCTTAAGAATTGAGCAAATGCCGGTAATCCTCCCAGGGTCAATAGGAGGATCATGAGAATTGAAGTTCTTGTCGCAATTCTGATGCTCGTCATGTGGTCTCCTTTGGAAAATGTCGCATTGGAATGTCGCAGGCTTTTACGCCTGAATACATTAGCCGATCTGGTGAAAATCTTTAGGTTTGCCGATCTCTGCCGGATCGGTTCGTTCGGTTTCCCGTATCGAGCAGGACGAAGCCGACACGCGGTGTTTCGCAGTTGTCTGGGGTGATTCCGGGGCCTTCTTCGGAGCCAGGCCCTTACCATTCCGAATCAGGCGTTCGATTCGGTTCTCGCTGTTGACGTTCGTGATCCCGTGGACCGAGATCCGCTTGCTCAAACCGGGCACGGTAATCGGGGCGCTCTGAACGATTGCCCCGCCTTGGCCAGTGATCTGGCCAAAGACCGGCCCGAAGATCGTCCGCGCCATGACGGACGGAGTTGAATCCGCGAGAAAAACAGGCGCCTCAGAAAAACAAATGCCTTGACGATCGCCTGAGATCTCTCGCGGATCCGCCGTTTGGAGAGTCTCCTTTCCGGTGCCTCCAGATTTCCTAGCTATTTCTGGATGCCGTATTCGTGCCTTGATGAAGCGTTGACAAGGACCTCCCTGTCTCGGCTGCCTGCCGCTGGTGGGAAAGATGCAAACTGGCGAAGGACAGGCGAATGTATAATTGTTTCCGCAGTTGAGTCTTCGCTCGCCGGTGTATCCGGCAGCTAAACCCCCGGCTTATTTTTGGCCGCGGAATGGGGCTTTTCAAGTAGGACACAGTGTATTACAGTGTGTTAGGCAGGATTGTCAGCGCATTGCAACGTTGGTGAATCCGTTCTTGCCGCGAGAATGGCGCGTAAGAGAGCTTGTTGGGCACGAGAGGCTGCTTAGGGACCGCAATTGCTTCGCGACAGAACTCGAACCGTACAAGCGATCTGTAGCGCAGAATGAGTGGGAAGATCACATCCTGTGGTTTGGCCGTCCGCAGGGGCTTTGGTATCGGTGAATGGGGAATGCCATGGCATCGAAAACAGATCCGATTGCGCGAGAAGAGGCTAATCGCGACGCCTGCGCCCTCGATGACATTGCCAAAGCATCCGTCCTTCGCGAACTGGACGCGATCCTGAACAGCCCCTTTTTTCAGCCGAGCAGGCGGTGCCAGCAGTTTCTGGCTTACGTGGTCCGGCACCGGCTGGAGGGGAACCACGAGCGGTTGAAAGAGCGCACCATCGGAGTGGATCTCTTTCAGCGTCCAGTTGGGTACGCGACCGGAGACGATCCGGTAGTTCGGGTGCAAGCCGGCGAGGTGCGCCGAAGGCTGGAGCAGTACTACCACGCGACGTCCAACGACTCAGGCGTCCGCATCGAACTTCATGTCGGCTCCTATGCTCCCGAGTTCCGGTGGGCTCAGCCTGCATCGCGCCAGCTGGAACCATCCCAAGCGCAGGCTGCGCTGCACCAGCGGGAAACGCCCCAGGGCGTCCTACAGGCGCAGGAATCACCCCAGGCCGCGCGGCCGGCGCCGGCGGAAACAAAGCGTATTCCCGGGAATCGCAAGCTATTTGCGTGGATTTTGCCGGCACTTGCTCTTTCCGCGTTGGCCGCCTTGATTCTGATCGGGCCAACCGTCTATCGCGCAGTAGCGCCTAAATCCGTCCTCGAACGATTCTGGTCCCCTGCGCTTTCCTCTTCAGAGCCTGTCCTGATCTGCTTGGCCAAACCCTTGATGTACCGGCCGTCGGTGCGTCTCTACCAGAGACATTCCAAGAATCCGGGCCAGTTCGACGGCCTCTTCGAGAGGCTCGCTCAAGAGCCTGATTTGCAGCCAAATGACAAGCTCGTGTGGGGGGATATGGACGAATACCCGGACTATGGCCTCGCGGCAGGAGATGTCCGGGCGGCGATTCGGCTCTCTGCTCTTTTTGGCCAGTTCCGGAAAAAGAACCAAGTGAGAATTGGAGGCAACTACTCCTTCGAAGACCTGCGTAACTCTCCTGCCGTCGTCATCGGAGCTTTCAACAACAAGTGGACGATGCAAATGACGTCCAACCTCCATTTCGCATTCGCTGAAGAGGGCGTCGTGACACTCATTCAGGAGGAAGGCCCGTCAAGACGGCGATGGTACTCAAAAGTCGATCCGAACGGCAAGGCGATCGAGGACTACGCTGTCATTACCAGACTACTGAACTCGAAGACCGGTCAATTCGTTGTGGTCGTGGCCGGAATCAGGTCCTATGGCACCCAGGCAGCCGGTGAGTTCGTTTCGGATCCTGAGTATCTTGAGAAGGCTCTCCGGACGGCCACGCCGGACTGGGAAATGAAGAACGTCCAGATTCTCATACAAACAACAGTGACCGACGCGATCCCCGGTACCTCTCAAGTCGTTGCTGTCTACGTTTGGTAGAGTAAACTTAGCTCTGGCAAGATGAGTCTCCTGATCCTAGATACACCAGCCTGCTGTTTCAGGGAACGAACTCGCCGGATCGTAAAGTTGCAACCTTTGATGAGGCAATGATTAGAACAATGAAAACAGGACGCCGCAGCTTCCTTCGCCTCTCCCTGGCAGCCATGGCTGGAGTTTTGTCAGGGAAGTGCGGCGCCCAGCAGCTTGGGGGCATGGGAGGCCGGATCGCAACCGCTCAGAAGAAGCCGATGGAGTCGGGCCGTCCCTTTGACGCTTACTTTACCGACATTGCGGCCTCCGCCGGACTGACCGCGCCGGTGATCTACGGTCCCGCCGATCACAAGGATTACATCCTCGAGGCAAATGGATGCGGCTGCGCCTTCTTTGATTACGACAATGACGGATGGATCGATATCTTCTTGCTCAGCGGCACCCGGCTGAATGGCACTCCTCCCGGAGCATTCAACCGGCTCTATAAGAACAACCGGGACGGCACATTTACCGATGTTACCAAGCAGGCCGGACTTGAGGCGGTTGGCTGGGCCAACGCCGTGTGCATCGGCGACTACAACAACGACGGCCATGAGGATCTGTTTTGCACGTACTACGGGCAGAACAAGCTCTATCGCAACCTGGGAAACGGGACCTTCAAGGATGTGACCAAGGAAGCTGGCCTGGAGAGCTCCGAAGTCAGATGGGGCGCGGGTTGCAGCTTCCTCGATTACAACCGCGATGGCAATCTGGACCTCTTCGTCTCCAATTACCTGCAATTCGACTTTGAGCGCGCTCCCAAGCCAGGAGCGAATGTCAACTGTAATTGGAAAGGTGTCCCGGTCAACTGCGGTCCGCGAGGCTTTCCCTTCGGCCGGCACTCCCTTTACAGAAACAACGGAGATGGAACCTTTACCGATGTCAGCATTGAGTCCGGCATTGGGAAGCCCTGGCCCAACTATGGAATGACCGTCGTGGCGGCGGACTTTAACGAGGACGGCTGGCCCGACATCTATGTTGCCTCCGACTCGACCCCTAGTCTGCTGTTCATCAATCAGCGCGACGGGACATTCAAAGAGGAGGGGATCGAGCGCGGCGTGGCCCTGAGCAATGACGGAATGGAACAAGCGGGAATGGGAGTGGGCATCGGCGACTACGATCTTAGCGGCTATCTGGATATTTTCAAGACTCACTTCGCCGAAGACAGCGACGGATTGTACAAGAACGATGGCGCCGGATATTTTGACGACCGGACTTTGCAGGCGAAACTCGGCGTTGAGACCCGCTACGCCAGTTGGGGAGCTGGAATTATCGATCTCGACAACGATGGCTGGCCGGAGATCTTTTTTGTAACCGGGAGCGTGTATCCCGAGGTAGAGAAGCAACTTCCGCGTTATCCGGATAAGTCCCCCCGCATTCTCTTTAGAAACCTGGGCAACGGGGTCTTTGAAGAGATCGAGAATGCCGGTTCGGGGGTCGCGACGCCGCACTCAAGCCGCGGCTGCGTATTCGGCGATTTCGACAATGACGGCGATCTGGATATTCTGATCCTGAATATGAACGAGCCTCCTTCTCTGCTGCGCAACGACCTGAAAGGAACGCACCGCTGGCTGAAAGTGAAGTTAGTGGGCACAAAGTCGAATCGCAGCGCGATTGGCGCCCGTGTGCTGGCCCGATATTCGGGCCGGGTCCAGGCTCAAGAGGTCCTGAGCCAATCGAGTTTCTATTCTTGCAACGACTTTCGCCTTCATTTCGGGCTTGGCCTGGCGACCACCGCGGATCTGACGATTCGTTGGCCGAGCGGCCTGACGGAAAAATACCCGAATGTGAAATGCGACCAGCTTATTACCATTCGGGAGGCGCACGGGATCATTCCGAATACCGGTTGGGCACGCTAGGGAACCTCTGATTCAGTCGGTTTTGTATCAGGGTACGACTTTAGTCGTGCCGCAAGTGCAGCTAAATGAACGCGGGCTTTAGCCCCTGAGGGACTGCCCAACGTGTAGCCGAACTTGATCGGAGGGTCCATAGGTTGGGCGCGCTAGCGGTCTCCCTCTTGAATGGCCCTCCTAGCGACGGACGCGACTGGGAAACAATGCGCTGAAGGCTTTCTTTGTTCTTGAAGCTTGCATCTGGAGATCTAATATTTCATGTTTCGTCACAGATACGCGATACTTTTCATTCTGGCGGCAGCCTTTGCCGCTCAAGGGCAGCAAAGCAAAGTGTCTATCGCTTCCATAGAAGGCATGATTCGCTCTCGGGAGTACGACCGAGCATTAGAGACAACCAGGTCCGCGTTGCGCGACGCACCCAATGACTTCCGGCTTTGGACATTACAAGGGATTGCGCTTTCTCTCAAGGGGAACAATCATGATGCGCTGAACGCCTTTGAGAAGGCGCTGAGTCTCTCGCCCAACTACGTCGCGGCTTTGAAAGGCGAAGCGCAACTCCTCTATCAGGCAGGGGACAACCGCGCAATTCCGATTCTCAAGAGGATACTGAAGGTTGATTCAAAAGACGAGACTGCGCGCGAAATGCTCGCGGTCCTCGAGGCAAGACAGGAGAATTGCCCGGCTGCCAATGACGATTTCCTGCTGAGTGCGCAGGCGATCGCGAGTCATCCTTCCTCGTTGGAAGCATACGGTAACTGTCTCGTGCAAACGGGAGAGCCTCAAAAGGCGGTTTCCGTATTCGAACAGCTTGTCGCGCTGCTTCCCGATCGCACTTATCCAAAATACGATCTAGCCGTAGTGCTGGTCGAAACCAGGCAGGATGAGGCCGCCGTCAAGGTGCTTGAGCCGCTGCTAGCGGCGGACCAGTCGGACCCGGATATGCTGAGCCTGGCATCCGAGGCTTACGAGGCTGTCGGCGATACTCCTAAAGCAGCGGCGCTTCTTCGCCAGGCGCTCGTTTTGAGTCCGGCGAATGCAAACTACTACAATGAGTTTGTTGTGCTCTGCATGAATCACGAATCCTATCAGGCGGGGATCGACATGCTCAATGCCGGCCTGCAGCGCATTACCGGCGATCCGTCTTTGTATCTCTCTCGCGGCCTGCTTTATGCGCAACTTGCGGATTATGACAAAGCGGAAGCCGATTTCAATACGGCCGAGCGCCTCGATTCGGGACAGAGCCTGAGCGCGTATGCCAAAGACATTGTGGAACTGCAAAAGGATATGTCCGACAAGACTCACCCCGACAAAGCATTGTCACTATCGGAGGTGCGTTCGCAGTTGAAAGCTCATCCCGACAGCCCCTATCTGAATTTCCTGCTCGCCAAGATGCTTGCATATCAGGGATCCGACACGGACACGGAGATTCAAGTCTCCGATGAGGCGCTGAAATTGGCGCTGCTGGCCGTGAAACTAAAGCCGGATTTTACGAAAGCAAGGGATCTGCTTGCGAGTATTTATATGAGTTCCGGCCAGTACAACCTGGCCATTGAACAATGCCGGCTTGCGTTGCGGTATTCCCCTGACGACAGGGCCGCAATTTATCATCTCATCGTCGCCTTGCGGCACTCCGGGCAGAGTGAACATCGCGAAGAAATCCAGGCGCTGGCAAAGCGTCTTTCGGATTTGCAGCAGACCTCGCTCAAGAAGGAAACGGAGATGAAGCGATTCAAGCTGGAAGTGCAGAAACCCGAGCCTCCGAATTAGAACGGCCTGGAAGCATACTGGGTGGCAGCCGGAAAGAAGCTGGAAACTCCGGGGCAGCATAAGAGCGCGCCGATTCTCCCCATTCCAGAATCCGCTTGAAGGCGAATATCATGAGATGCGAGTCAAAGCGTGCAGGAGGATGGCAGCTTCGATCCCGCTTCTGATTTCGCGCGCGCGGCGCTGAATGTATCCGAGGCCGCAACAATCCCATCCGCTCTTTGCAGAGAAAAAGAAAAACAACTTCCGCTTCCGGGATTGCTCTCAACACACAACTTCGCGCCGTGACGTTCCGCGATCCACCGGGCAAGGGAAAGGCCGAGGCCGGAGCCCGCCGGAATCCCCGCGCGAGCCGGCGCAACGCGGTAGAAGCGATCAAATATCCGGAGCCTGTCTTCTGGGGCAATTCCAATTCCGGTGTCGCGAACAAAGAATTCAATTCTCTCCCCATCGACCGCGGCGCTCAACTTTACCGCGCCTCCAGGGGGCGTGTACTTGCTTGCGTTCTCAAGGAGAATCGAGAGCAGGCGAACGATACCCTGGGAATCGCCCAGCAGAAAGAGATCGCCGTCAGGCATCTCCACCTTGAAGTCGAGCATTGCCTGCTTCATTGCGACCATCCATGTTTCGGCAATCTGATTGAAAATGGGATTCAACCGGATGGGAGCAAGGGTGATGATCTCGGCGCCGCCTTCGGCCCGCGCCAAGGAAAGAAGATTCTCCACCAAGCTCGTCAGTCGCACGGTCTCGTCATGCAGTCGGCCGAGGATGGCGCGATACTCATCGGCGCAGCGCGGACGATAGAGCGCAACTTCAATCTCCGCGCGGAGCAGCGAGATGGGCGTGCGCAGCTCATGCGAGGCATTGCCGGTGAAAGTGCGTATGCTGGAGAAGGCTTTGTCGATGCGCTCCAGCATCTGGTTCAGCGTTTGGGAGAGATCGGAGATTTCGTCTCTTGCCTTGGGCACGGGCAGGCGGATGTCGAGATTGCGATCGTTGATGCGGCGCGCTTCGGCCGCCAGCGCGGCCACGGGCCGGAGCGCCTTGCGGCTCATCAAATGCCCGCCCGCCGCGGCCAGCAGAATCACCAGCGGCGTCAGCAGCAGCAGGCCTGTGCGGAAGCTGGCCAGAAGAGCCATCGATTTATTCATTGAGATACCCGTTTGCACGGCATAGCGTTTTCCCCGCACGACAACCGGAGAATCAAGAACGCGCACAAGATGAATGCCCTGTTGAAATTGCGTAATAAACCCAGCCTGAGGAATGTGATCCGGCGCAGGCAGATCGGGGTTCTGGGCGATCATGCGCTTAGAGCGATAAATCCAGTTGCCTTTTTCGTCTCGCACCTGCAGATACTTGCCGTCATCCTTGAAGTTATAGATTGCGGCAAAGTCACCGCTCAGTTGATCCAGGCTGCGTGCGGGATCTTCACGGCTCAAAAGCTCTCTCACATCGTCGGCGCGCTCCTGCAACTCGTGGTATTCGGCAGCATCCATGCTGCGCCGCAACATCCATAAACTCGCCAGGCTCAGCAAAGCCGCGGCCGAGGCGAACATTGCGAAGTACCATAGCGTGAGCCGGACCCGGATGGGCAAAGACCTCATTGGACTTCCTTTCCGGCGGATGCGTCGAGCTTGAAGAGATAGCCCGAGCCGCGCACCGTGCCGATCAATTTCTTGCGGTAAGGCGCGTCGATCTTGGCGCGCAGGGCGTTCACCAGAACATCGAGGGCGGTCTCGCCGACCGGATGATCCGCGCCCCAGATACATTCCATCAGCGTGTGGCGCGGCACGCACTGGCCTGCCTGTCGCGCCAGGCATGTGAGTAGCTGGAACTCAAGCCGCGTAAGGTCGATGCTCTTCGAATCGCGTGTCACCGAGCGGCGGACCGGATCGATCGCAAGATCGCAGACATGGATCGCGCCGTCGCCCATTTCGCGGCGATGGCGCGTGATGGATCGCAATCGCGCAACCAGTTCCGGGAATGAAAAGGGCTTGGTCAGGTAGTCGTCCGCGCCCACATCGAGGCCGCGAATAATCTCGGCCTCCGTGTCGCGCGCGGTCAGCATCAGCACCGGCGTCGCGCGGGCCCTCGCCCGCAAGGCCTCCATCAGCGCGTAGCCATCCATCTTCGGCAATCCGATGTCCAGGACGATCGCGTCGAAATCATGCGCCGTGGCAATCTCTAACCCCGTCTCGCCATCGGCGGCTGTGATGATGGCAAAGCCATGCTCGTAGAGCCCCTTGCGTAACAGCTCCAACATGCGGGGTTCGTCTTCGACGATGAGAATACGCATTTGCGCCGTATCCGCTAGCTTAATCGCGAGGCGGGGGGAAAGGACAGAGCGGAGCCATCAAATTCATCGCAGATTCACATTTAGCTAAAGGCGCGCTTCAATCTTAGAAGAAATTCACTGGTTCGTTAACGAGCGTTTAACAAAGCAGCCTAGAGTCCTGGTTAGAGCCAGCCGGAAACGCTACTAGCCTGCGAAGCATTCCCTCCGGCTGTGCGAGGAGACCATCATGAGACGCTTGCTATTCTTGAGCATCATGCTGCTTCTGGCCATGCCGCTGATCGCCATGGACCAGAGCAGCAAAGGAACGTTGACCGGACGCGTAACCGACACAAGAGGCGCAGTCATTCAGAATGCCGCCATTCAACTTACTCCGTCGGGCTTGTCCACGACCTCCGACACACTGGGTGAATTCGTCCTCGCCGGAGTTCCCGCCGGCAACTACAGCTTGAAGGTCAGTAGCGTCGGCTTTTCCGCTTCGACGAAAAATGTAACGGTCGTCGCGGGGCAGACCGCCCATGTGGATTTGATCTTGGCCGTGGCCTCAAGCAACGAACAGGTCGTGGTCTCCGCGGAGAGCGGGCTAGACATGGTGCAGGCCGTCAACGAAGAGATCATCTCCCCGAACATTGTGCAAGTGATGCCTGAAAGCGAGATCCTCGCACTTCCCAACGCCAACGTAGCCGATGCGGTTGGCCGCCTGCCGGGCGTGACCGTGCAGCGCGACGAGGGCGAGGCCGTCTACGTCCAGGTTCGCGGCCTCGATCCGCGCTTGACGAACACGACCATCGACGGCGTAACCATACCATCACCGGAGTCGAATGTGCGGCAGGTTCTGCTGGCCACCATTCCCGCTGACATGGTGCAGTCGATCGAGTTGAACAAGACGCTGTCAGCCAATCAGGACGCGGACGGCATCGGCGGATCGGTGAACATGGTCACGAAGATGGCGGGTGAGACGCCCACCTTCAACGCCGTTTCCACACTGGGCCGCTCGCCGATTGAGAACGGCCGCTACATGGGACTGGCGAGCTTCACGTTGGGCAAGCGTTTCGGCCCAACCAAGCGCTGGGGCGTGATCATGGGCGCCAGCTACGATTACAACGGGCGCGGCTATAACGACATCGAGCCGCAGCCGGACCTGAACCCCGACGGCAGCGCCACGCCGTATTACGACTCCATCGATTTGCGCGAGTATCGACACCAGCGCCTGCGCTGGGGAGGCACCATGGGCGCCGATTACAAGCTCAGCGATCACTCCAGCCTCAATGCCCACTTCATTCTCACCGACTTCAAGGACTGGGGCGACAAGTGGACCTACACCGTCCAGACCGATGCTAAGCCGAAGTTCAAGTATTCGATCCGCCGTCCCGACTTCGCCATTGGCAGTCTCTCGATCGGCGGCAACCACATCTTCAACAACAAGTGGTTCACCTGGGGCTCCTCTGTCTCGCGTGGCCGCGAACTCAACGCCGGCGGCAATCCGGGCGGCGCCTTCGATGCCAGTTCAGAGTTGAAGAGTTGGGCAAAAGCCAACTGCGACTACGTCCCCGGCGGCCGCAATGGCAACCAATATCTGCCGCAGTGGACTCCGGCCTGCATGACGCCGAATACCGCAAGCCCGGCGGACAACATCTTCAGCCTCTCCAATTACACGCTGGACAATATCAACACCACCACTGGCCAGGCGACTCAACTCAATCTTCAGGAGTGGGGCGCGATGGGGTTCAACTATCACGTCGGCAAGCACTCGGCCACGCTGGAGTTCGGCGGCGAATTCCGCAACGCGCACAAGGGCCAGAATGCCTACACGCCAACTTACGATTACTGCCCGCAGGCGGATCCCGGTTATCCGAACGCCCCGATCTGCTCCGCCGCCGCTGACAATGCCAATCCGGTCAATTCAGAGATCTTCGCCGGCGGCTTCCAGGATCCGGACTACTACAGCGGCAACTATCACATAGGGGAAATGACGGATCACTACAAGGTGGATCAATTCCTCGCCGCCAATCCGGCTCTGCTTCCCCTGGACGTGCCTGCCACCCGCAGCGGGTCTGACTCAGCCAACTACGATCTGATCGAGCGCATCTCCGGCGGGTACATCATGAACACCTTGTATCTGGATCGTTTGCGCCTGCAAACGGGACTCCGCCTGGAAGCAACGCACGAGTACGGACGCGGATATCTGGTGAACCCGGCCGCCGGTCCCGATGGCGACGGGATGGATAACAACGGAAACTGGATTGGAACGACAGCGGTTACGAACACCCAGGACTACATCGATCCTCTGCCCAGCATCCAGGCCCGCTTTGCCTTCACGCCCTCGACGGCCGTTCGCGCGGTCTATGCGCGCGGCATCTCCCGGCCAAACCAGTACGATCTGGTGCCGTATGTGAATCCCACCGGCAACAACCCTGTGGTGGCCACCATCGGCGATCCCAGCGAACTGCCCACCCATGCCAACAACTACGATCTCCTTCTGGAACAGGAACTGAAGCCCTTCGGCCTGATTCAGACCGGATTCTTCTATAAACAACTGACCAATCCGATCGTGACTGCCAATATTCCCTGCACCGGTACCTGTCTGGCCGCGGTGGGGAGTGTGCCAGCCGGCTCCCTGGCACAAGAGGATGCCAACGGCAGCAACGCCCGAGTCTGGGGACTGGAATTCGGCTTGCAGCAAAAGTTCACCAATCTGCCCGGCGCCTTCCGCGGCCTGGGCCTGATGGCCAATTATTCCTACAACGACTCGCATATCGGCGGCCTTCCCCAACGTACCGACTCGCCTTCGCTGATGGGATCGGCGAAGCATGCCTTCAACATCGAACCTGGGTATGAGTTCGGCCGTTACGGGGCGCACATGGGCATGTCTTACAACAGCTCCAACATTAACGCCTACCAGTATTACTCCACTGCCTCGGGAATAGCGGTGTGCAACAACGGTCCCAATCCGAACCCCGGACCGCTCAACGGGCCGATCAATGGACCCTGCGGCGACAACTATTTCTATCCGCACATGCAGATCGACGCGCAGATGAGCGCCCGCCTCTATCGCGGATTCCGTCTTGAGGTCGAAGGGCTGAACCTCAACAACGAGGTCTTCGGTTTCTACAACGGCAGCCCGCAGTACATGACGCAGCGCGAGTTCTACAAGCCCACCTATAGCGCTAGTCTGCGCTGGACTTCTGGCTCGGAAAGGTAAATCAACCGCGGGCGCACGGAGAGACTCCGCGCGCCCGTGCTCTTTACAGCCTTCATTCAGGACAAAAAATGCGAATCCTTCTTACGCTGTGCCTTCTTGTATGCTGCGCGGTCTCACATGCGCAATCACCGGCGCCTCTCTCGCTGAGCCGGACCATTCCGCTTCCCGGCGTCAGCGGCCGGTTCGACCACCTGGCCATCGACGCGGCGGGCAATCGGCTGTTCATCGCGGCGACGGGCAATCACTCGGTTGAAGTAATCAACCTGACGACAGACAAAGTCGAGCAGAGCATTACCGGCCTGGGCAAGCCGCACGGGCTGGCCTGGATTGCGGCAACCGGAAGTCTTTACGTTGCCGACGGCTCACTCGGCGAGCTGAGAGTCTACAGCGGGACGCCGCTTGCACTTGCCGGAAAGATCAAGCTCTCCGACGATGCTGACGACATGGTCTATGACGAGGCCGACCATCTGCTCTTCGTAGGCCACGGCGGCGGCAACGCGGCCAATCCGGCCAAAGTCGCCGTGGTGGAGACGAAGAGCTTCACTCTGGCGGCGAGTGTCTCCGTGGCAACACATCCGGAGGCTCTCGACATCGATCCCAAAAGCGGGCGCGTCTTCGCCAACATCGCCGATGCGAATGAAGTCGCGGTGATCGACACGGCCAGCAAGGCGGTCGCCGCGCGCTGGAAGCTGACCAAGGCCGCCGACAATGTGCCGATGGCCTTCGACGCCGAGCATCAATTGCTCTACGTCGCCTGCCGCAAGCCGGGAACGGTGATTGCACTCGATGCCGCGACCGGCAAGGAGATATCGAGCCAGCCGGCGGCCGATGGGGCCGACGATCTCTTCTACGACCCCGCGCTCCGCCGCGTGTATGTCATCGCCGGCTCCGGCGAGGTGGACTCGTATCAGGTGGACGAAGCGAAAAATCTTCATCCGATGGAAGCATTGCACACGGCTGCCGGCGCGAAGACGGCCTTGTTCGTTCCGGCGCAGAATCTGCTTTATGTCGGCGTGCCGGGCGCGGGCGATCATCCCGCGGAGATTCGCGTTTACTCGACGGCAGCCGCGCAAACAACAAACGCCGCCACGGCGAAGAGCGCAGTCGATGAGGGCGGCGAATTGAAGTTTGCCGTCATCGTCAGCCGCCATGGAGTGCGCTCTCCAACGGGCAAGGTCGAGCAACTAAATCAATACTCCGCTGAGCCCTGGCCAACGTGGAGCGTTCCTCCGGGCTATCTGACGGAACATGGCGCGCATCTGATGACGCTTGTCGGCGCTTATGACCGCGAGCAATTGGCCGCGCAGGGACTGCTTGCGCAGAGCGGCTGCGGGGATGCGGCACAGATAAGGATTGTCGCCGACTCCGACCAGCGCACCCGCGAAACCGGCAAGGCACTGGCCGCGGGCCTTGCGCCGGGCTGCGCGATTGAGGTCAGCGCCCTTCCCGAGGGAACCCACGATCCGCTCTTTCATTCGCTGGGAGCCGGAGTCGGCGATCCCGACAAGCTGCTGGCGACAGCGGCAATTTCCGGGCGGATCGGCGCCAATCCGCAGGGAATCGCCGAAGCATACCGCCCGCAGCTTGAGGCGCTGGAAGAGGTGTTGCGCGGATGCAGCCCAGGCGCAAACTGCGCGGGCGCGCCGGCGCAATCGCTCTTCGATATTCCATCCTCGCTCGCGTCTGGGAAAGGCGACCATCTCGTCGAGCTGCACTCCCAGCTCGGAATCGCTTCCACGATGGCAGAGGACCTGCTGCTCGAATACACCGAAGGCATGGATGCGGCGAAAGTGGGCTGGGGTCGCGTGGAGATTCATAAGCTGCGCGAGCTTTTGCAACTGCACACCGCCAGCGAAGATATCTCGGGCCGCACCGGCTACATTGCCCGCGCGCAATCCTCGAATCTGCTCATGCACATTCTCGCGTCGATGCAGCAGGCAACCGTCGCGCAGCCTGTGACGGGCGCGCTCACCAAGCCCGGCGACCGGCTTCTCATCCTCGTCGGCCACGACACAAATCTCGCCAACATCGCCGGCGCACTGGGCCTTAACTGGCTCATCGACGGCCGCCGCGACGACACGCCGCCGGGCGGCGCGCTGGTCTTTGAACTATGGAAGAGGCGCGGCGCGGAGGAGTATTCCGTGCGTACCTTCTACATGGCGCAGACTCTCGAACAGATGCGGAACGCCACGCCTCTCAGCCTTGAGAGTCCTCCTGAGCGCGCTCCGGTATTCGTGCCTGGCTGCGGCCGGACCGACTCTTCCTGCGAGTGGACCGCTTTTCAGCGGACGATGCGGGATGCGATCCTCCCGGCCTTCGCCAAATGAGGGCCGCGGCGTTGTAACATGATTGATACATTGGCCGTTCTTGCGGGCGATCATCTCTGACGGAGAATCCGAGTCATTCAGCGGCTCAAGCAGCTTCGGTTGTGTTTGCTGGTCATCCCGGCCGCGGCGGCACTACATGCGCGCGCGCAGGGCGGGCCGCCCTTCATCACGGACGATCCCGGCACGCCCGGCAACCGGCACTGGGAGATCAACCTGGGCTGGATCGGCAATCACAATCCCGGCGAGTCCTACTACCAGTTGCCCGACATCGACATGAACTACGGCTGGGGAGATCGCATCCAACTCAAATACGAGCTTCCCCTGGCCGCGGCCACCGATGAGAACAACACTACGCGCGCCGGGCTGGGCGAGTCGCTGCTAGGCATCAAGTGGCGGCCTTATGAGCATCATCGTGCCGGCGAACCAAAGTCCGATGAGAACATGGACTTCTCGCTGGGTACCTATCCGCAGGCCTCAATCAACAATCCCACCAGCGCGGTGCGCCGAGGGATTGTCGAGAACGGACCGCAGTACTATCTTCCGGTGGAGTTCACTGCCCGGCTGGGGCCTGTAGGCTTTGACGGCGAGGTGGGCCGCTGGTTCGGCAACAAGTTGGTTCCCAGCCGCTGGGGACGCGGGCTGATTGCGGGCCATGAGTTCAGCGAGCGGCTGGAGCTTTATGGCGAAATCTACGACCTGCAGGACGCCAACCGCATCGGTATTACGCCCAAGCAGCGCGCGCTGACGCTGGATTTGGGCGGCCGGAAGACGCTGGACCGCGGCGGGCATCTGCGGTTGCTATTCATGGGAGGACGCGGCATCCAGGCGGTGACGCGCCAGAACAGTGAGCCGAATTGGATTGCCTATGTGGGCGTGCAGATTCTGCTCGGGCCCCGGCAAGCCGACGGGAAGTGAAATGAAATATACTCCGGCTGGGAACTCCGCACGCTCTGAAGAAGTGGCGAGCATGGATGAAGGCGCCGGTTTTCTCGGCAGATGCAGTGAGCTTCAAGCGCGCTGAAGAGCCTTATTCGCTGTGTTCTTGACAATTTGAGCGTCATTCTGTTGCAGTGACCCGCGTAGAATTAGGTAGGGGGCAGTCAATCGATCCCCTCCGGACGCCAACCGGAACCAAGTGCCCTAGCGCATGTCTGTTGCCCGCAAATCCGCACAGCCCAGGCCCTTCCTGAACGAGGCCGGCCTCTACGACTACGCCGTGAAAACGCTGGGGCGAGCCATGCGCTCGGAGGCCGAGTTGCGGCGGCTGATGAAAAATCGTGTGGCGCCGGGCGAACCAGGCGCGGCGGCCGTCGAGGCGGCCCTGCTTCGTCTCCGCGAGCACGGCTACCTGGACGACGCTGCCTTTGCCGAAACCTACGCCCGCCTGCGCCAGGAGAACGAGAAGCTGGGCATCCGGCGCGTTCGCCAGAACCTGCAACAGAAGGGCGTTGGTTCCGCGCTGATCGCCGAGACCCTGGAAGCCCGCTATGGCCAGACCAACGAGGAATCCCTGGCCCGCGAGCACCTGGAACACAAGCACATGCACAAGCCGGAGAACGAGAAGGAGACCGCGCGCATCATGCGCCGCCTGGTGGCGGCTGGCTTCACTCCGGACGTGATCTACAAGATTCTCCGCCAGTGGGACGTGCCCGACGAGGCCCTGGCCGCTCTCGACAACCTGGATGAGGAGACGCACGGGGAGTAGAGGCTTGGGGCAAGGTCTCTGACGGCGGTTTTCGAGAGCCGTCTCAGGTAGGCTGGGATCATGAGCATCTTTGACGAGCAGCGAGCCGAGATCGAGCGGCACGAATTGATGATGGGCGTGGAGCGGGGCAGGCTGGCGGTGGCGCTGGATCTGCTGACCGACTCGCTGATTCTGGTGGGCCAGCACGGGGTCTACTGCGCCTCCACCCGCAATCCGGCCGCCCCGGCCCTCGATTTGCAGGCGGTTCTGAGCGGGATCGAGGGCGCCAAGGCGCTGATCCAGTCAGTGATGGAGGACCTTCGCCTTCAGCGGGAGGCCGCGCGGAAAGACGGTGCCCCGCCCGCGGGCCAATCGCATGAACGGATTTTGCGGAGATGAAGATCAATCTTACTCAGGCTACCCTGCGTGACCATCGATGCGCTGCTGCCTTGTACCGGGGCATGACTTCAGTCATGCCTATAATGTCTATCAAATCAACGCAGGGCTTTAGCCCCTGCCGCTCTCGACTGTCCCAAAGCCCTCTCGCACCCGCGCCACACCCTTCGCCGGAGCAAGATTGATATCGATCTTTAGTCCCACATGGGGCGCATCCGCACCCAGAAAGAATGAAAATAAGGGGCATTTTATCGTTATTGATCAGAAAGGACTTATCGCCCATTTTCACTGCAGATCATTTCAGCCAACCTGCTACGCTGAAGTTTGGTCGGTCCTCTCGCATTCGCCGAACCGGAATTACCGAACTCCGGGATTCGCCGAATTTCGGACTCGCCGGCCCGGGGATCAGACCGCTCCGTCCTCTAAAGACACTCCAAACAGGTGCCAAACCGAGGCTTTTAACGCGGATTTACGGCCTTGGGGGCCGCTTTTCTGCCAATTTTCAACCGCTTTTCACGGAGGGTTTATGAACAGATACTCACAAAACAAAGGAGTTAGATTGTTTCATCGCACCTTTTTGGGGTACCCCCCACCCCCCTATTTACCGTGAGACTGTGAAACTGTGAAGAAT
Organism: Occallatibacter sp.; assembly: GCA_049522975.1. Taxonomy (GTDB): domain Bacteria; phylum Acidobacteriota; class Terriglobia; order Terriglobales; family Acidobacteriaceae; genus Telmatobacter. The sequence goes on from JBEKNI010000022.1 coordinate 54,976, forward strand.
TGTCTTGCCTTCCTGTAATTGCACTGGCCGGCGCACGCTTGATTACGCCCGGAAAACCCAAAATGCGGTATGCTAGTAGTGCGCGCCCGTAGCTCAGCTGGATAGAGCGAACGCCTCCGGAGCGTTAGGTCGGGAGTTCGAATCTCTCCGGGCGCACCATGCAATCCGACCCACCCCCCTCCCCCGCCATTGTGTTCACAAGTCCGGTGAAATGAGGGACTATGGCAAATTGGAGTACCGCCTATGATTGGATGATGGACAACGAGGATCCCGAACGACAGTGCGCGCAGCTTCAGGACGCCTGTCCCGGCGGAGCCGCAGGCCCCTGCTATTCCATTAGCGGCATCAACTCGGGCGTGTGGCCGGAGGAATACGCGGCTATCGCGGAGCTTCTCCAGGCGGAGCGCGAGCCGCACGTTCGCCAGTTCTATGAGGAGCACTTCTGGAATAGTTGGTACGCCCAACTGGTCTCCGACGAGCTGGCAAAGCGGGTCTTTGACTTCACGGTCAACGGCGGCAGCGGCCCCTCCGTGGTCTGTCTTCAGCAGGCTCTGAATGTCCTGGCCGGCCCGGATGGGGCGCAACTTGTTGACGACGGCGATTGGAGCATGATGACGGTGGATGCGGCCAATTCGGCCGATCCCACGGCGCTGGTGGCGGCATTTCAAGAGCGGCGATGCGCCTACTACCGGGCCATCGCGGCTGCCAACCCCAGTCTGGCGATCTACCTGGAGGCCTGGACGGCGCGCGCGGAGAAGTAGGCCAGGGCGAAGAGTTCGCCGATCGTCGTCTATGAATCTTCGCCGAATTGGACTCGAGGCCGTGCCGCCGCAACACAGGAGAACCAAAGCGACCTCGGGAGTCCGGCACCATTGCGCGACGAGCTCCGGCTTCGGGCGCTTGGTACTACAGTTGTAGATGGCTTTTGCGGAGGGAGCAGGGGGTTTTAACCCCCTGAAAATGATGCCCAAACGGCGTGGCCTTTAGGCCCGGGCCGGTGTTCCCAGGGTCAAGTGCAACTGTGGTAATAGAGTGAAATGGGGCCGCATAGCTTTCCGCGCGCGCCCCGGACAAGGTTCCAATGCACTTCAATTTTGATTTTTCCGCGCGCCAGATTCTCTTCACGCTGACCTTTGCCGCGCAACTGGTTCTGCTGGTGGTTTTGCTGGGGCGCGACCGCGCGCGGCGCTATCCGTGGTTTACCGCCAGTGTCGCGCTCTCCGCCCTGCAACTGATGGCCGAGGTTCTGCTCACGGGCCGGATGGCGACGCTTCCCTTGAAGGAGATACTGTTTACCCTGGCGGACCTGGGCGTAATTGTGGGCCTGCTGGTGGTGGTGGAGGTGGCGCGGCGGGCCTTTGCCGGCGCCCAACGCTCGCAGTGGATCGTGAATGGCGCGGGGCTGTTGCTGGTGGCCGCCGGCTTGGTTGTCGTGTGGGCGCCATGGCCGGTGTGGAAGCAGCTTGTAGCCAACCCCGCCACGGCGGCCTTGAACATTATGCTCCTCGTGGCCGCGCCCGGCGACTCCCCGACGGTCTTCCTGGGCGTGGACAAGGGGGATCTCTTCCTCAATCTGCTTCTCGTCCAACTCGGGCTGCTGGTGGTGCTCTTTGGCCGCCGTTTCAAGGCCGGCTGGCGCAGCCACGCGCAGATGATCGCAATCGGACTTTCCACAGCGGCCATCGCCTGGCTGGCGGTCCAGGCAGCGTGGCAGAGCCTTGCAATCAATGCGCACTTACTTCCCAGCGCGGAACAGGAGCACTTCCTGGCTCTGGGAACCCGGCTGCTGAACGCCAACAGCGTGGTCTACCTGGCCGTGCTGGTGTGGTGGATCGCCTGGCTTTGGCTGGACGAGCCGGGAACGGCGAAGACTGCGGCGGCTGAGACGGCACCGGAGTAAACCAGCCTTCGTGCCTCATCCACCCCGAGCTGTCTGCTAACCCCACTAACCCCGCTGCCTTCTTACGCCATCGCTTCCCGGCTCATCGGCTCGAAGGTCAACTGGTTCGTTCCGCGGTCCACGCCGATGCGGACATGAGAGCCGTGCAGCACTTCGCCGTTGAGGATTTTGATGGCCAGGGGATCCTGAATCATGCGCTGCAAGGCGCGCTTCAGCGGACGCGCTCCGTAAGCCGCATCGGAGCCGGCGGCCAGAATCAGTTGCCGCGCCGGCTCGGTCAGCTCCAGCGAAATCTGCCGGTCCTCCAGCAGTTTGCTGACTTCGGCTAGCCGCAAATCGAGAATCTGCGCCATCTGCGCCGCGCCCAGCGAACGGAAGATCACCGTGTCGTCCACGCGGTTCAAGAACTCCGGCCGGAAGTGCTCGCGCAAGACGCGCATCACACTCTCGCGCGCCATCTCGTAGTCGTGTTCCGTCTTGAGCGTGTCGCCAACCAGCATCGACGCGCCCAGATTCGAGGTCATGATGAGTACGGTGTTCTTGAAGTCCACGGTGCGGCCTTTGGCGTCGGTCAGGCGCCCGTCGTCCATCACCTGCAAGAGAATGTTGAAGACATCCGGGTGCGCCTTCTCGATCTCGTCGAAGAGAATCACCGCGTATGGCCTGCGTCGGACTGACTCGGTCAACTGGCCGCCCTCGTCGTAGCCCACGTAGCCCGGCGGCGCGCCGATCAGCCGCGCCACCGCGTGCTTCTCCATGTACTCGCTCATGTCGATGCGCACCATCGCCTGCTCGTCGTCAAACATGAACTCGGCCAGCGCGCGCGCTGTCTCCGTCTTGCCCACGCCCGTCGGCCCGAGAAAGATAAAGGAACCGATAGGCCGCTTGGGATCGCTCAAGCCGGCGCGGGAACGCCGAATCGCATTGGCCACGATGGTCAGCGCCGCGTCCTGTCCGACGACTCGTTCGCGCAACCGCGTCTCCATCTCGACCAGTTTCTTGACCTCGCCTTCCAGCATTCGCGAAACGGGAATCCCGGTCCACTTGCTGACGATGCCGGCGATGTCTTCCTCATCGACTTCGTCCTTGAGCATGCGCGCGACTCCAGATTTACCATCCTGAGCAGCGCTCAACTTCTTCAGTTCGGCTTCGAGCTTGGGCAATTCACCGTATTGAATCTGCGCGGCACGTTCGAGTTGGCCTTTGCGGGTTTGCTCCTCGGCTTCGTAGCGCAGCGCTTCGATTTTCTTCTTCACGTCACTGATGCGGCTGCTTGCTTCGCGCTCTCTCGTCCAACGCGCGCGGAGAGCCGTGATCTCCTCGTTTAGCTCGGCAACTTCGCGGTCTACCTCTTCGCGGCGCTCGACACTGTTGGGATCGGTCTCGCGCTTCAGCGCGGCGCGTTCGATCTCTAGGGAGGTCTTGGCGCGCTCGCGCTGATCGATCTCCGTGGGCACCGAGCCTTTCTGAATGGCCAGCGAAGCCGCCGCCTCGTCCACCAGGTCGATGGCCTTGTCGGGCAAGAAGCGGTCGCTGATGTAGCGATGCGAAAGCGTCGCGGCGGCCACAATCGCCGCGTCCTTGATGCGCACGTTGTGGTGCGACTCGTATCGATCCTTGAGGCCGCGCAGAATTGCAATCGTGTCCTCGACGTTGGGCTCGCCCACGTAAACAATCTGGAAGCGCCGCTCCAGCGCCGCGTCCTTCTCAATGTATTTGCGGTACTCGTTCAGCGTGGTTGCGCCGATGGCCCGCAGTTCGCCCCGCGCCAGAGCCGGCTTGAGCATGTTGCTGGCGTCGATGGCGCCCTCGGCCGCGCCGGCGCCAACCAACGTGTGCAACTCGTCGATGAAGAGCACGATCTCGCCGTTCGATTCCTCAATTTCTTTCAAGACCGCTTTGAGCCGGTCCTCGAACTCGCCGCGGTACTTGGCCCCGGCGAGCATCGAACCCAGGTCTATCGCGATCACCCGCTTGTCCTTGAGGCCCTCCGGCACGTCGCCGGAGACGATGCGCCGCGCCAGCCCCTCGACGATGGCCGTCTTGCCCACGCCCGGCTCGCCGATCAGCACCGGATTATTCTTCGTGCGCCGGCTCAGCACCTGCACCACGCGCCGAATCTCCTCGTCGCGCCCGATGACCGGGTCGAGCTTGCCGCGCCGCGCCAGCTCGGTGAGGTCCTTCGCGTATTTTTCCAGCGCCTGAAACTTGCCCTCAGGATTCTGGTCCGTCACGCGCTGTGTCCCGCGCACCGCCGTCAGCGCCTTCAAGATCGCCTCATGCGTCGCGCCCAGAGCCACCAGCGCCGCGGCGGCCGGGTCGCCCTTCTGATGAGCCGCGCCCAGCAAGAGGTGTTCCGTGGAAACGTATTCGTCTTTGAAGTTGGAGGCTTCGCGGAAGGCCTGATCGAAGACCTTCTGGAGCGCCTGGCTCACGCCGGGCTGCGATGCCGCACCAGCGACGCGAGGCAGTTTCTCCTCGATCTGATGCAGCTCGTGCTCGAGCCGTTCGGTGGGAACGCCGATCTTTTCGAGGACCGCTGGGATCACGCCCTCGCGGTCCTCGACGAGCGCGAGCAGCAGATGCGCGGGCTGCAACTCCGGGTTGCCCAGTTCGGTCGCCCGCGCCTGCGCCTGCTCCATCGCCTGCTGCGACTTGACGGTAAGTCTTTCCCAACGAATAGCCATGAGTACCTCGGATGACAGATTACAGTTCACGGTTGGCAGCCAACAGGAGACAGATTACAGCTCGCCGCCCAGATTCGATAGCCCGCTGCCGTGCGGCACTGACTGTCATCTGCCATCTGTAACCTGTCATCTGCGTTTACGCCGCCACGTTGATCTGAATCTGCTTGGGCTGGGCCTCGGGCTTCTTTTTCAGCTCCAGCTTGAGCACACCCGCATTGTAGCTGGCCCCGACGTTCTCCGTATCCACAGTCGAGGGCAGCGTGAAGGCGCGATAGAAGCTGCCGTAGCGCCGCTCGATGCGATGGAAGTTCTCTTCCTTCTCCTCGGTCTCGAACTTGCGCTCGCCCTTGACGGTCAGCGTGTGGTTCTCGACGCGCACGTCCAGGTCTTTCTGGTCGATGCCCGGAATCTCCAGCTTGAGGACGACCTTCTGCGGGTCTTCATAGATGTCCACCGGCGGCACAAAATTGGCCGCGGCCAGCGGATCGTTCTCGCCGCTCATGTTGTTGAAGAGAGAGTTGATGCGATTCTGCAGGGTGACGACGTCCCGGAACGGGTCCCAACGAGTGATTGCCATGATTCTACCTCCTGATGGATTGAAATTCGGTGGGCTTGAAACCTGAGTCCAAGCCGCTCAACAAATCTGATACAACTATAGCATAAACGATTCAGAAAATGTGCGCGACTTATTGTCATATTTTTTGTTCATTATATCTATTTTATTTTCAACTACTTGTATAGACAAAGATGCATGACTCGCCTGCCCACCTTGAATCAGGCAAGCTCTGGCTGAGGCAGAAATTGACACCGTAACTTGGGTTCTACCGCCACCAGGAATACCCAAGACTGAATTGCAACGTCTGATTCAGCCCAGGGTTGTGGTCGCCCAGACTGGCGTTCGAGATGTGGATGGTCTTCATGGCAAGGTTGATACTGTGGTGTGGACGGTTGAAGATGTTCACCCCGGCCCCCACCTGCGGCGTGAAGTTGATGACGCTCGTGCCGCCGAAGTAGGAGTACGGAAATTTGTGGTTCGTCCAAAGCAGCCCACCGCCAAGCTGCACCCACGGAACGACACGTGCTGAATCCCGCTGGCTGAAGTTCCAGCGCAGGAGAAGGGGAGTGACGCTTGCGCCATGAAAGTTCTCACCATTCCAATGTCCGGATGGTAGTGGTGCCTTGCTCGAGTTTGGACCGAGCCAAGTGATTGTCTGAGGTGGGTATCGCGCGAGCCAGAAAGGTATGATCTCAAGCATTAATTCGCCCCGGCCCCGCAGAGGACGAGCTCCTTCAAAGCGCCTGGTTTGTTTGCCGGCTTCGATGCCAGCGCCGAATAGTTGCAGTCTAAGGTCAAAACGAAAGGGATTACTTGTATTAGGAGTTATGAATTCTTTATAGGATGGTGGAAACCCGTACTGCACGAATCCACCCCACTGCCAAGGGCGTAAGCATAGGCCAACTTCGCCTTGCTGTGAGTTGGTTGCTTCTTGCGCGGCAATGGATTTCATCGAGAAAAAGAATGCCATTACAACTAACGAAGAAAAGACATAGCGTCGCGATTTGAATCTCAAGACTGCCCCCCAATTCTCGTCGCTTTCATTGAAAATTGCGGCCTGCCCTGAAGGCCGCGCTTGCGCCCCAAAGGCCGACCGCAGGTTTTCGCTTCTATTTCGGTGGGCAAAAGACGGAATCGGGGCTTGGACCGGAGCGAATCGCAGCCACGGCAACCTGCGGGCACGGGTTCGGCGGCGGATGGATTAGGGTGTAAGTGAACTCCGAGATGCCGACGAGGTTTCCCGCAGCGTTGTACACGCCAATGTAGCTCGCCCCGACTGCTGTAGGCGTGGGCACGACGACCGAGGCCGTAGTTGCAGCCGTCACGCTGCTTTGTGCCAGGTTGGTCCCGGAGCCGTTGTAGTCGGCGGCCGTGAGTGCCGCATTGAGGGGGAGCAGGTGCGACGATGCAATGGCCGGAGGGAAGGTGAGGGTGATGGTCGCCGGGCAGGTATCGATCACAGGGGTGACCGTGCTGTTGTATTCGCAGGAACTTGGCGTGGCGACCATCTCCGCATCATCTGAACCGCACACTAACAGAACCTGTCCGTTCACCTCCGATGGAACCGGAATGGTAATGGATGCCGTGCATATTTGTGATTGTTGTACGTCATTAGGACCATCCTTTGCGAAGAAACTCCACGTTCCATCGTAGGCATCTGTTCCGAAATACGCTTCACCTGAAGATCCAGTATTGAAAGATGGGATTGCGCCGGGGTCGAGTTCACCGGTTGCCAGATTGTATCCAATTTCCACTATGCAATCTGAATCCTGCTCACATCGCAACTGTATGACCCCGGTGCCGCGTATCCTGTGATAATCGCGTCTGGCCATGGGTCCGATGGCTGGACCGCCGATACGGTTGTCACTATCGTGAACATGTTTTGCGCGTTTGTTGCCCCGTAAGTCGATATGCCGCCGCCACCGCAGCCCACAATCACGGTAAGTGGCAATGACAAAGCTATCGCGGACACGAACCAAGATTTTTTCATTGGCGGCCTCCTACCCCAGCAGTCTGGAGATTGGCGGCCCGCATGGATTCGAATTCGGGGCGAAGAGATGAGCCCATACCGAGATCGTTCAAAAACGCGTCCGCCGCATGGGCCAGGTCGACGAGGTCAATGTTTTGTGTCTGCCCGTGCAGTAACTTGCGAAGGGCCATGCTTCGAGCGGCAAAGTCCGACTTGGTGAGTGTAGTCATGCCGCCGGCTGCCTGCTCACCTGCGGTGAGCTGGTACTCGGGCTGGACGAGCTTTTGATAGATGAGGCTAGTGGCCAGAAAGACTGCCTCAATCGGCGCAATGTCCTTGCTAAGCGCCTCAAATTTCCCGTTCGCATCCGGAGGGGCCTGATTCGCGAGCAACTGTGGATAGCGCGCCAAATACCCCATACGTAATTTACGCACCTCTGCCTGATTGGTGAAGGCCCATGCAGGAGCGCCAAGTGCACTCATAAAGTTGTTATGAGCCTTGACAATATCCTCCTCATGCACGGCGCTATGCAGGCCTTTGCGGTAGTCGGTTTCGGCTTGGGCAAGACGCCCCGCGTAATGGAAGGTATTCACGACTTCTGTTGGGATGCCTACTCGCTGGAATACAGTCAAAGAAAGACCGGCTATGGCGTTAGCGTCGCCAGAGCGGGCGAGTACAGCTTGATCGTTAATCTGGCGACGAATTTCCGCCACCGAACCTGGTGTCTTGGTCGGAGCGGCAGAGGTCGAGGCGGGCGGCGTCGCTGTCTGGGCAAATGAGCAGGAACCGGCAAGGCTGGCGGTCAGGAGGAGGGCGCTGAAGACGTGCACGATGAGTCTATGCACATCTTGTCTCCCCCCCCCGATGAATTTGCGTTGAATTCTTAGGCATGGAACTCCTTTCTGTGGGAAAGTTGCGGCGGAAAGATGCTCGGATCCGCCGGGCTTGTGAACGGCCTGTCATTTCTGGCAAGGCAAGCGCTCGGATCACGCGGACCGGCTCTGACCTTGGCTCGAATTTCAGGGCTGCTGTTGAAGCTGCTGATTTGAGTGGACACGGCCCAAGGCTCCAAATCCGCGAGAATTTGGCGACCTTTACTTATTACCAAAGAGTATTATATTTCCTCAATGGGAATGTCAAGCCTGTTCAACGGTAACTAGTCGAGACAGGCTTTGCCAATCTTATCCATGAACTCCATGAATAAAATCAATGGTAGTCAACGGCAGTCAATTGCAGATAATTTCCCCGCCGCGGCGCAAAATCAAAGCATGAACAACCTCCAGTGCCGCGGTGCTTCTCTGATCCCTGATCCCTATAATCCCTGGTCCATAGTCCCTTTAGGGTACCCCCTCCCCCTATTTCCTGTGGAACCGTGAAACTGTGAGGGAGTTGTCGTGCGTTGACGCATTTCCCAATTGTCCAAAGTTCCTCCTCACACACGGCAAACGCAACCGGCCTATAATAAGACATGGCGACTGTGCAGCAAACCGTTCCGGGAGAGCTTCCCGGCGCGCCCCCGTCTCAGACGGCAAAGGCCCAGCCCGCCATCCCCGCTCCCGCACAGCATCTCCCCGACCATCATCTGATAGACCAGCGGACCATTGACCGCCGCATTGACGCTCTCCTCCGCCAGGTCCACGCCAACCGGCCCAGCGACGACATCGCCCTGATCCGCAAGGCCTGGGCGTTCTGCGTCCGGCATCACGAGGGGCAGATGCGGGCCTCCGGCGAGCCTTACATTGTCCATCCGCTGGAGGTCGGCGAGGTGCTGGCGGAGATGAAGATGGATTCGACCGCGATCGCCGCCGGCCTGCTGCACGATTCTGTCGAGGACACGCCCGCCACCAATGACGAGATCGAGGCCGAATTCGGCCACCAGGTGGCCCACATCGTCGAGGGCGTCACCAACATCGACAAAATCGAGTTTGCCAATCGCGAGGACCGCCAGGCCGAGAATGTGCGCAAGATGCTGCTGGCCATGGTCTCCGACGTGCGCGTGGTGCTGATCAAGCTGGCCGACCGGCTGCACAACATGCGGACCCTGGAGCATCTGCGGCCGGAGCGCCAGGAGTCCATTGCGCGCGAGACGCTGGAAATCTACGCGCCGCTGGCTCACCGGCTGGGCATGGGCAAGGTGCGCGGCGAGCTGGAGGACTTGGCCTTTCGCTACACCGACCCGGTCAGCTACGAGCAGGTTTCCGCGGCAGTGGAATCCCGCCGCTCGGAGGGCGAGCAGTTCCTGCGCGGCGTCGAAGACACGCTCAACGAGCAACTGCGCGAGAACAACATTCAGGCCCGAGTGGAATGGCGCATCAAGCGGCTCTACTCGATCTTCCAAAAGCAGCAGCGCTCCAAGGTCTCCGTCGACCAGGTCTACGATCTGCTGGCGGTGCGCGTCATCACCCAGGATGTGGCCGCCTGCTACGCGGTCTTTGGGCTCATCCATACCCTGTGGCATCCGGTGCCGGGCCGGATCAAGGACTTCATCGCCATGCCCCGCGCCAACCGCTACCAGTCGCTGCACACCACGGTGATGAGCCCCAGCGGCCACCAGTTCGAGGTGCAGATCCGCACCGAGGAGATGCACCGCATCGCCGAGGAGGGCATCGCCGCCCACTGGAAGTACAAGGCCGGCGG
>JBEKNI010000023.1:0-63406 GCA_049522975.1 Occallatibacter sp.
AAAGCCTCTCACTGCTGTCTTCACTGCCACAGCACAGGCAATTCGAGGAGAACAGACTCCCGGAATTCTCAAAGTTCTACTGCCACCCCGGCAGAGCCGGGGGATCTCCCCTTTGGATTAGGCAAACAATGACCGGATCATCGAGCGCTCCCCCCACTATTAGCGTCGTCCGGCGCGCTAATTGAGGAAAACGTAGTTGAGAGATTCACTATCATGGATCAGATAATGTGAGCATGCAAACTAAGTTACAATATGGCAGATGAGGAGAACAGCTATGGCAAAGTACCTGGTGAAAATTGAAAGGGAAGTCGAAGCAGTACAGTCCAACGAAGCTGCCGTCAAATTCAAGAGGTTCTTGGTCAAGGCCGCTCGTGAAAACCCGGACCAGCTCTTGATTACTGTGAACCGCGTCAAGGGCGACCCTCGCAATCGTGAGCCCAAACTGCCGAAAGGTACCGTGAGCTGAGCAGACGCCCAAAAGGGCCGCCTAGATTTTACCACGCACTCGGTTTCCGGATTGGCTACGATACAATGGCGCGCAAGTTAGGCAACGCGCTCGTTAAACATCTGGAATTGAGGAACCAATGCTGCGCACGAAGATTACCGAGCTTGGTAAGTTGAGCTTTCTGGACGACGGAGGACTCGTCTGTTCAGTCACATCGGACGAGCCGCCGTCGCTCGATCCATCTGCTCTCAGAGCGTCATTTTGCGGGGCGTCTTCCGACCCAAGTGAGCTGGCTATCGGAGACCTGGTCGCACATTGGGAGCATGGTATTGCTCGCTACTGCGGATGCGAGAGCCTTTCCCAAGACGGCAGACAGAAAGAGTTTTTCGTTCTCGAGTTTGCCGAACATACCAAACTTTACGTGCCTCATGAACGGATCGACTTCATTCAAAAGCTAGGAAGACTGGGATGCCAATTGAGCAACCTGAATCAGAAAAGTGCCAAGCTGTCGAGGCCGTATTGCATAGAGGCTTTGCCAAACGCGTATCAGTGGCCGGGCATCGGGATATTCCCTAAGTTGCCAGAGGAACCGCTGCGTAAGCAACCGGAGGCACCATTTTATGAAGCGCTGGCCGAATGGCGCAAGGATTGCGCCACTTACCAGAAGGCCCTTCACGCAAGTTCGAGCTACCGGCAGGCGGCTCAAGAGTACTTCGAGCGACAGAGCAGCGAGCCGCTGCCCCTGCTTGACTGGTGGGCCTACCGAGCGGTCGTCCTTCGAGTGGGGCCAATCGAACTGGCCAACGTTCTTAACCGCGATGAGCTTGTTTTGCTAATCAAGCAGTATGTATTACGGCGTGACCGTAGCATCGAGAAAATGCGGCGTGAAGTGGAGACTCTGGAGAATTTCGAAAGGCTTGAGGGCGCGGCCCGTGAACCAATTCCCGAAGAGGTGCGACTGTTTGTTTGGCGGCGGGACAAAGGTCAGTGTGTCCGGTGCGGTTCCCGAGAGCGCCTGGAATTCGATCACATAATTCCGGTTGCAGCTGGCGGCAGCAGCACGGAACGGAATGTCCAGCTTCTGTGCGAGTCATGTAACAGATCAAAGGGTGCAACAGTATGAGAATTTCTCTGCGCCACCATCTTCGCCGGCGGGTGGCCCAGGTCTGAATCTTCAGGCCTGGGAATCCTCGGACCCCAACCCGCCGGAATCCTCACCCTGAAACTGCTACTAACGCATCGGTAGGTCGGGGTTTTAACCCCTAAGGCAGGCTTTCCGCTCCCATTCGCAAACGCGGAGACCATCTATGATGGAGGAATCCTTCCGCACGGAAAGAACGCGTTGACTGAAAAGAACCCATCCGAATCCAGGCAGGCGCACGCATGGGCAGAAAACACGCCCGCCGTCCTCCCGATCACCACTCTGCAGGACCTCTTCAACTGGTACCGTCTCAATCTCTGCGGCAGGGAGATCGTCGACCCCCGCGGCTGCCGCGTGTCTTTCCTCGACACGGACTTCGTTCACCTCATCAAGCTGACGGACAAATACGGCAAGGAACCGAAAAACCGCCGCATGACCATCGAACAGATTCAGTCCGGGCGGATCACCCTAAACCCCAGTCGCATTCAGATTCGCCGCGCACAGGAACTCAGTTGGGCGCGCCCAATCATCGAAAGCCCAACTATGATCGTTCCCAACTGGCAAGCCATGGGCCGCGCCATTCCCGGCGACGCCTACATTAAGAACTTCGGAACGGAAGTCCAGCCTATCTATCGGGTTCTCATCTGCGGACACGCAGGGAAGAAGCGCTGGGCCGTGACCATCTTCCCCAGGGAGCGCTTCGCGGACCGGGAGATCGCCACCATACTTTGGCCCTGAAAAGCGAGGGGGCCGCACAAGGCGGCCCGCTCTAGCCCTATTATGCCCCAGGCTGGGGTTTAGCAGACTCACGTCTGCGAACAACTACATTATCTTGCGCCTTTTCCGTGCTGAAAGCAAGCGCAGAATTGGCCGGTGCCCCAGGTCCTGATTCTCAGGCCTGGGGATCCTCGAACCCCAACCCGCCGGATGCCCCACCCTGAAACTGCTACGAACGCATGGGTAGGCCGGGGATTTATCCCCGGCAATCGCTTGTAGCGACGGTCTCCAGACCGGCTGTCGCGTGGGCGTCCTCGCCCGCGCTCCAAACCCACTTCCACCCCTTCAACCCTGCTCGTTCCGGATTATTCACCACATGGCGGACGGCACGCTCCAACTCGTCCCCATTGCGAATGAGCCGGTCATAATACTCCCGCTGCCAGAACGCGCCGCCGCGACCGTGGATTTCGTTTGCCTTTCTGGCCGTAAAGGACTTCCAGCCTTGCAGCACCCTGCTCAATTCCTGTCGGCAACAACCGGCAAACTGCACGGGATTGGGCATGACGCACCAGGCCACGAGCCGATACCGCTTTCCCTGCCAGTAATGCAGAGCGCCGGCCACCAGTTCGCCAATGAGTGGATCGCGCAGGAAACATCCACCCAAGCCGCGTGGGCGCCTGCCTGCGCCAGCGCTCGAAGATCAATCCGGCGTCCCTGGTCCCCCCCCGAACCGCGCCGATGCAGATTAATTCGAGCTGTCCGCACGGGAATTGGGCGGGATAAGCTCAGCCTATCGAAAGTAACCTCCGCAATGCGCGCTGGCCGGAGGATTGCTTGAGCCGCCGTCGGCGCCGCCGATAACCCTCTTGTCGAGGCCGCACAGACAGTTGTCCCGCATTGCAATACGACGGCCCTGAATGTGAGGCTCGTCACATCTAGGAGCGCATTTGCAAACTAACATTCAACCATGAACGCAGAGACCCTCATCCTGATTGCGCCCTGCTCGCTGCTCCTGGGCGCCGCGCTCCAAATCCTTCTAGCGCGGCTTGTTAACGCCCGGACAAAGGGGGTTCTGGCCTTTCTCGCCTGCCTGCCGGCGGTGCTGGCGGTGGCCGGACTGATGGGCTCGGTCCAGGCCGGGCAGGCAGTCGAACTGAAAGCGCTGCCCTGGGATGGTCCGCTGGCCCTGATCTTCCACGTGGATGCGCTCAGCGTCCTCTTCGCCGGGATGGGAACCGGCCTCGGCGCATTCGTATTGCTCTACTCCATCGGCTACATGGCGCACGACAAATCCGCCACCCGCTTCTTCGCGACGATGCTCGTCTTTATTGCCGGCTTCGTCGGCCTGGTCTACAGCGCCAACCTCTTCTTCTTCTATCTCTGCTGGGAACTGATCGGGCTCTGCTCCTTCAGCCTGGTGGGATTCTGGTACACCAACCCCGAGGCGGTCTCCGGCGCGCGTAAAGTCCTGCTGATGACGCACATAGCTGGCTACGGGTTGCTGGCGGCCATTCTGGTCGTCTTCCACCGCACGGGCAGCGCATTGTGGACCGATCCCAAGGTGGCGCAAGCCTTCACCGGCGGCGTCTTCGTCCTGATGCTGGTGGCGCTGGTGGCCAAATCCGTGCAAGTGCCGCTGCACACCTGGATTCCTGAGGCCATGGCCGCGCCCACCCCGGTCAGTGCCCTGCTCCATGCCGCTTGTTATGTGAAGGCCGGCGTTTATCTGGCCTGCCGCATGCACAGCTTCGGCGCATGGCCGCAGCCCTGGGGAGGGCCGAGCCTGGTTTGGGTGGGCACCGTCACCATGGCCGTCGGTGTGATGTACGCCATGGTGCAAACCGACCTGAAGCGCATGCTGGCCTACTCCACCGTGAGCCAGATCGGCTACATGATGATGGGAATCGGCATCGGCACGCCGCTGGCTATCGCCGCCGGCCTGCTGCATTGCCTCAATCACGGCTTTTTCAAGGCTGGCCTCTTTCTAACCGCCGGCTCGGTGCAGCACGCCTCCGGCACGCGCGACATGAACAAGCTCGGCGGCCTGGCGCAGAAGATGCCGCGGACGACGCTGTCTTGGCTAATCGGCGTTGGCAGCATGATGGGCATTCCGCTGATGAGCGGCTTCGCCAGCAAGTGGATGCTCTACGCGGCGGCCTTGCAGTCCGGATGGGCCGTTCCCGCCATGATCGCCTGGGCAGCCAGCCTGGGCACGGTCTTCTTCGGGGCCAAGGCCACCAGCGCGGTCTTTCTCGGCCCGCTGACCGAGGCCACAAAAGACGCGCACGAGTCGCCGCCGACGATGGTCTGGGGGATGGGATTGCTGGCCGCGGGCAGCGTCATTCTCGGCGTCGCGCCGCAGTTAGCCGTCAACTATCTCCTCAACCCGATTCTGGGCGCGCTGCAACTCAGCACCGTCCAGGTGACTTGGTTTGGGCTGTCGGTAGGTGCAGGCAGCTTCTCGACCATGGGCGGCCTGGTGTTGGCCGTGGTCTCGCTGATTCTGGGCGGGCTAATCTACGCGATTGCTTACGTGGCGCGCCCGGCCACTGCTGGCGGCGCTGCATTGGCCGGAGCCGGAGGTGGAATCTTTACCGGCGGCGAGCCGTTGTCCTCCGAAGGAAGACTAACGGCCGGCGACTTCTCCTCGATCTTCCTGCAAAACTGGCATGAGTTCTTCCGCTGGTCGAATGTCGATGCTGTTTATCTCGGCGTCTGGAGCGGTTTGCAGGCTGTCTCGCGCGGGCTGGGCGTGGTCGTCTCCTGGATGGAGCGGAATGCACTCGCGCTGATAGTTCCGTTGGCAGCTGTGGTTCTAGTGTGCGTCAAGAGGTTCGCTACCGCTACGAATACACATATGATTTACGACTTTGACCTTGGGTCGAATGCACCTTTCTATTTCGTAGCAGGGTTAGCATTGGTTTTGACTGCATTTGCGCATTCCAAGAGCCGCCGCCTAGCCCCGTGGATGATTATTGCTGGAGCATCGACCATAGCGGGGTCGATCGTACCCTATCCATTAATTGGGCTAGGACTCTCGGAATTGGGTGCATTTGCTACTGTCGCACTGGTCTGGCAGGCTGCAAAAACTCAAGCTGCTAAGTTGACGTATCTGACTGTGGTCCTCATTTCAGCTATTTCATTGTTGACAAGCGTACTGATGTCTGAACAAGCACAGATGTCAGAGCATGCAGCGAATGGTTGGCCATGGGCTCTTTTAATCACCAGTTTCATAGTCAAGCTAGCTGCCGTTCCGCTCTTCTTCTGGCTGTTAGCTCTAGCGGATGAAGTTCCATCGTTAGTTTTAGGCCTTATCGTCGCTGTTGTTGACATGGCAGCATTCTTTGAGTTCGCGCGCTATATGCTCTCTTTCCCGCCCTGGCTATCAGGCCATCACACCGCTTTACTCTGCGTGGCCGCGATCACTTCGTTACTCGCCGCTCTGCTGATGCTCACCCAGCGCAGCTTGAAGCGCCTGCTGGTTCTTTCGACGATTGAAGATGTTGGTTTCCTGATGCTGGGAGTTTTTTCAATGAACTTCGAAGGCGCACTAATCGCCGCTGCCACTCACTCCTTAGCCAAAGCCCTTCTCTTCATCTGCCTCGCAGGCCCCGAAGCCGACGGCGCGCTCGAAGGCGAACCAAAGGGCCTCGCCGTGCGCTACCCCGTCGCCGCCTTTGGATTCCTCTTCGGAATGTTGGCGATGCTGGGCATTCCGCCGACCCTCGGCTACATCGGCCGCTGGAGACTCTACGAAACAGCCGTACAAATCGGCTGGCCGCTGGCCGCGGTCTTCATTCTTTCGTCGATCCTCGCGCTGATCGCTTATGTGCTGGCGCTCACACGCGTCTGGTGGGGTCCGCCGAACGAGCCTGATCCATCCATCTCGCCGCCGCATCCAATAAAGGAGCCATTTGTCCTGCAGACTGTGATCGTCGCGCTGGTTGTGCTGCTGCTGGCTGGCGGAATCTCGCCGGATGCGCTGGGGATGTTGCTGGGAGGGAGACCATGAACCTTTGGAATAAGTTGATGTGCTACTCCCGCCGCCACAGCCCATGGCTCTTCCACATGAACTCGGGCAGTTGCAATGGCTGCGACATCGAGTTAGTGGCCTCGCTCTCCCCGCGCTACGACGCCGAGCAGTTGGGCGTGCGTCTGGAAGGCTCGCCGCGCCACGCCGACATCCTCTGCGTCACCGGCCCGGTCACGCACAACGCCGCCGCCGCCATTCGCACTGTCTACGGCCAAGTTCTCGGCCCCAAAGCTGTCGTGGCCATCGGCTCCTGCCCCGCAACGACAAACGTCTTCATCGACAGCCGCACCCTCGAAGGCCCACTGAGCAAGCACATTCCCGTCGATGTCTTTGTTCCCGGCTGCCCGCCGCGTCCCGATGCGATTATTCTCGGCGTGGCCAAGGCTGCGGAGATTCTCGCCGAGCGCGGCAACCAGCCGCCGGCCGAGTCGGTCATGATCCCAATTGGCGAATCCGCTTGCTGTGCGGGCGGATGCGCGCGTGCCGAAGCTGCCAAGCCCGCGCCCACGGAGGTGCAGGCATGAATCTGATTACTGCATTAGCCCGCCTGCTCATCTTTCCCGGCCTGCTCTTCGCCGTTCCTTGCGCGTGGTTCTTCCTCTGGGTGGAGCGCAAGGCCGTCGCGCGGATGCAGGGCCGCATCGGCCCTCCCTTCATGCAGCCGTTCTTCGATTTCATCAAGCTGCTCGGCAAGAGCACGCCTCCGCGCAGCGGCGTGTCCGGAATGCTGATGCGCGCTTGGCCGTTGATTGCGGTTTCTTCGGCGGCGGGCGCGGTTGGCCTTTTGCCGGTGCTGCCCGCATCGGGCGGCTTCGAGGGCGATCTGATTCTGCTGCTCGCGCTGCTCGAACTCCCTTCGATGTGCATCATCGCCGCGGGCTTCTCTTCGCGCTCGATCTTCGGCGAGATCGGCTCGGCGCGCGAGGCCGTCCTCAGCGTTTCTTATAACGTGGTCTTTCTGCTGGCCATTCTTTCCATCGCCGCCTCGCAGCACACCTTCAGTCTTTCGGCGCTGGCGCAACTGCCCAGCTCGCCGCTGCGCTGGCTGGGGATTGCCGCGCTGCTGGTTTGTCTACCAGCCAAGCTGCATCTGAACCCCTTCTCGCTGCCCAACGCCGAGCAGGAGATCTACTCCGGGCCGATGGTCGAGTACGCCGGCCCGGAGCTGGCCATGTGGGAGCTTTCGCACGGGCTCGAATGGGTTGCGGCCACCGGCCTTGTCGCCACTCTGATCGCTCCGCACCTCATTCTCTGGTGGCTCGCCGCTTGCATCTTCTTCGCGCTCTCGTTCGCGATTGTCCTGCTCCTGTCGGTGACCGCGGCGGCCACGGCGCGCCTGCAGATTGATACTACCGTGCGCTTCTACTGGCAATGCACGCTGATCTTCGCGGTCCTGGCCGTTGCCTCCGCGCTTTTCATGAGGTATAAAGCATGAATATTCTTGCCATGCTATGGAAGAACCTGTGGGGCGATTCGCGAACCATGCTCTTCCCCGCGCGCCCTGACGTGGCCGCGCGTTATCGCGGCTTGGTTCGCTTCGATCCCACGCTCTGCTCCGGCTGCGCCATCTGCAAGATGCGCTGCACCGCGCGCGCCATCGAGTTCAAAACCGGCAAAGGCGAATTCACATGGAGCTACGAGCCGGGCCAATGCACCTTTTGCGGACGCTGCGTCGAAGGATGCAAGGAACACGCCCTCAGCCAGGATTCGGAGTGCCCGCCGATTTACTTCACCGTCGGCGAGTTGAAGAAATCCTACACCGTGGCCCGCAAGCAGACCGTCAAGCCCGCCGCGGCCGCTCCGTCAGCTACCGCCGCACAAACAGCGGCCAGCCCCGTCGCAGGAGGCGCGCAATGACTCTGCTCGAAGAGATTCCGGAAATACTGAAGACCACGGAGCCTTGGGTTGATAAGGGCGGCGTACATTGGCTCATGCTGGGCGCGATGAACGTGCGCGAACTCGCCGCGGCGATGAACGGCCTTCATGCCCGCTTCATCACCATCACCGCCTATCAGTTGCCAAAAGATGAGGGCTTTCGCTTGGAGTATCACTGGGACCTCGACGGCCAATTGCTCGGCTTTCCCTTCGTACTCGCCGCCAAATCCATCGAAAGCATCTACGATCTCTGCGAGGCCGCGGACTGGATCGAACGCGAGATTCACGAAGAATACGCCATCGACTTCACCGGCCGCGAATACGAACCCCTGCTGCTGCGCCAGGGTGATACGCCGGGCGTGAATCTGCGCGAGGAGAAAAAATGAGTTACAAAATTCCCATGGGCCCCTATCATCCGGCTCTCGAAGAACCTTACAAGCTGGATATGATCTGCGAAGGCGAGACCGTGATCGACGCCAAGCTCCACGTCGGCTTTAACTTTCGCGGCATCGAGCACCTGGCCGAAACGCGCAACCACATTCAGGCCATCGCGCTGATGGAGCGGGTCTGCGGCATCTGCTCATTCATTCACACGCTCACTTTTTGCCGCGCAATGGAGGGCCTTACCAACCTCACGCCGCCGCCGCGCGCGCAATATATTCGCGTCATCATGGCCGAGTTGGAGCGCCTCCACTCGCACGTCCTCTGGGCCGGCATCGCGGCCAAGCTCATGGGCTTCAAAACCATGTTCATGACCTGTTTTGAAATTCGCGAAAAGGTGATGGACGTCCTCGCCGCCATCAGCGGCAATCGCGTCAACTACTCGATGAATCGCATCGGCGGAGTCAATCGCGACATCGAAGATCCGCAGGCAATTCTCAAGATGGTCGAGGCGCTGGAGCTCGAAATGGCGCACACGGTCATTCCCATCTTCACCACCAGCTCGACAGCGCGCTCGCGCTGCGCGGGCATCGGCGTGCTGACCACCGTGAAAGCCGTCTCCTGCGGCGTTGTCGGGCCTGTAGCGCGCGCCTCGGGCGTGCCCCAGGACCTGCGCCGCGCCGCGCCCTACGCGGCTTACCCGGAGATGGAATTCGATGTGCCGGTCGTGCCCGACGGCGATGTGCGCGCTCGGCTTCTGGTGCGCGCCCTCGAAATTATGGAGAGCTGCAAGATTCTTCGCCAGGCGCTGGCCAAGCTGCCTCCAGGCGAGTTTCACACCGAGGGTGAGAAGTTCGCATTCATCACCGGCACGTCCACGGCCCGCGTCGAGGCGCCGCGCGGAGAGGTCATGTACTCGGTCTCGTGGAAAGAAGGCTCGCGCAATCCCGCCCGCGTCCACGTCCGCACGCCAACCTTTGCCGTAATGCCCGCGATTCGCTGGATGGTCAAAGGCGCGCGCTTGGCCGACACGCCGCTGATTCAGGCCTCCATCGATCCCTGTTACTCATGTACTGACAGGTAGTGCCGATAAACTCCGGGTACCTTGTCCAATCATCTTGTCTCTTGAGGAGATGACCAGCGTGCCCGACTACAGTGTGATTACCGACCGGTGCATCAAGGATCTGCTGTGCATTGAAGCCTGCCCGAACGGCGCTATCCATCCCACGCCGGATGAGCCGCACTTCGCCAGCGTAACCCAGCTTTATATCGATCCCGAAGTATGCACCAACTGCGGCGCCTGCTATGTTGCCTGCGAGTGCAATGCCGTCTTCGCGATCAATGACCTGCCCGAGGAATTCCTGGAGCTTGCTGACGTCAACGCGGAGTACTTCCGCAACTGATTCATGCACCCGTCGAAGCCCTCCGGCAGGCGGCAACGTGAGCGGCATTGGATGGCGCGGACCATGTGTGGGCTCATAGCCGAAACGCCGCGGACCGCGCAAGTCCGTCACAGGCGCAGGGAAAGATCCGCTCCGTAGACCAACCCCAACGTAAGCAGGGCAATGAAGAGTTCGCCGATGGCTCCAACGGCGAAGGGTCGCCAGCCTTGTTTGACGAGTTCGCGAAGGCTGGTGCGGAGACCAACCCCGGCAAAGGTAAGTAGGAAGGCCCAGCGGGAGAGATTCGCCAGGCTGGCCAGTTGCGGCTTGGCAAAAAAGCCCAGCGTGGCCAGCAGCGAGATCAGCAAAAAGCCCAAAACAAATTTAGGGAATTTGCTCCACAGAAATGCGGCTTTGTTGCCGACGACATGAGCCTGGCCGCGCGACGACCAGTAGAGTGCATAGCCCAGCACGATAAAGCCGATCAGTGCATTGCGCGTGGTCTTGGCCAGGACCGCAACCTTGCCGGCTGCGTCGGAGTAGAGCGCGCCGGCGGCAGTGGCCTCGGCGGTATTGTCCACTGCCAGGCCGGCCCACAGGCCATAAGCCTTGTCACTCAGATGCAGCGAGTGGCCGATGAGCGGAAAGGTGAAGAGCGAGATTGCGCCCAGCGCAAGGATGGCGGCGATCGCGTAGGACGCGTCTTCATCGTCGGCGTCGATAGCCGGTTTGGCCGCGATAATCGCCGAGACTCCGCAGATTGACGAGCCGACCGCCAGAAGCGAAGTGAGCTTGGGATTCAGCTTGAAAGCGCGGCCCAGCAGGTGCATGAAGGTAAGCGAGAGGGTGATGGCGATGGCCACCAGCAGCAGCGAAATGCCGCCCAGGTGCAGCACATCGCCGAGCAGGAAGCGGGATCCGAGCAGCACGATTCCAGCCTTCAGCCAGAATTCGTAAGTGGCCACGCCGGCCTGAAAGACGCGCGGTACGCCGAAGGTGTTTGCAATCACCAAACCAATAACAATGGCCCAGAGCACATATTCAATGTTGGGGAAGGTGGTGTGATGCGCCTTGGTGTAGGCGGCAATAGACTGTTCGATGAACTTCCCGGCGTACCCTACTGCGGCCAGCAGCAGGAGACCGGGAACAAGAGCCGTGGTGCGGCGGACCATCGTTTCAGGCCGCGCCGGAGCGAGAGCGGTTGTGGCCATTGGATTCTCCTTCTTTGTGTGGTCTGGCAATTCACCATTTGATCGGGGGTAACAGGTTGAGGCGAACGAGCAGCGCCAGTATGAGCGCGAGCGCGACTGCATAGCCATCGAGCGAGAGACCGTTGCGGGGCGGGCTGGGAAGACTCGACATGTGGATTCTCCAAATGCTCTGATCTGTATTTCGAGTTGAAGGTGGAGCGCCGGGCGGGAGTTGAACCCGCGAATACGGGTTTTGCAGACCCGCGCGTTAGCCGCTTCGCCACCGGCGCTTTTGAAAATGAATCCGGGTGTCTAAGAGCTTGCCCGGAGCTTGTCGAAGGGGCCTCAATTACAGAACTGGAGCAGGCGGCCGCTTCCACCGCGGCTCTCCTGACTTCCGAAACCCTTTGGCTACTTCTTTCCATTGTCTTTGAAGTTCAACGCAAAGTAGTAGTACGTGTACGAGTGGCTGGTTGTCACATTCGTCAGGAACTGGCCGCCGCCGAAGTAGCCCAAGCCGCCGCCCAGGTTGAAATGCTTATTGAGTTCATACCAGGAGTAGCCATCGATTTCCGCGCCCACATGGCGGCCGTGGGCGGTCTTGTTGGTCACGATCGCGCCGCCCGAGGTGTTGTAGATCGAGTCCAGCGCCGAAGCCGCCCAAAAGTCCAACCCCTGCGCCGTGAAAGTGAGCCGCCGGTGGGGCTCAACGGTGGTTCCCGCGCGCACCGACTCAATGTTCTGTCCGCCGAAGAGGTCGGCGATGCCAAAGCGGTCATGGGCTGTTGGATAGATTGTGTCGAAGGTGGTGTGCGTTGCGTTCTGCGCCGGGTTGCCGTTGCCCGATGTGTAGTCGTACTGGGTAAAGACGCGCGGCTTGGCCGCGACATTGAGGAACTGATATGCCGCCCCTTCCTGCGTCGCCCAGGCATCGATGCCTTGCGATCCCACTTTGCCGCCTTCGTAGATCAGTTCGCCCCCGTAATCGAACGCCACGTGGTCTTGCGCCTTGAAGCGCAAACCAATAACCTTCTCGTTTTCCTTGCCGGTCGTTTTGCCTACGGCCGGTTCCACGACCTCTTTTGGCTGCACGCGCCAAAGGAAGAACGGCTCAAGATTCGAGTGCGGCACAATAAAATCATCGATGCGGCCGTAGGCTCCGTAGATGTTATTGCCTTCCTGATGTGGAGTCACACCATAGGCCTCCGGTATCACGGCCGAGGCGGCGAACAGCCCCAAGTGCTCGCGCTTCGCGTTCAGGTTCAGCACCGCCGCATCGTAGGAGCGGGCCTGGTTGCGCCACTCGGAGTTGGCGATGATGGTGTTGTTGTAGTTAATAAGCTGACGGCCCACGCGAAGGCTGAACCAGTGTTTCTCCGGTGCGCCGATCTCGACATAAGCCAGCTTCAGATCCCAGCGAACCGTGTTCGGCGGCCCGATCGGCGGGTTTTGGAAGCCCGCACGGGAGTCCTGTACCTGCGCTGTAACCCGCAGCCAACTGGCCGTATGCAGATTCACTTGGAACCGGAAGCGGTTCAACAAGTAGGAGTCATCGACGTTTTTCTTGAGGCTATTGTTGTCGTACGCCTCGTACCGGAACCGTTCTTCGGCCGCCAGATCGATCCACTTGGGCAGCTTTTCGTCAAGATAGCTCGCCGGGGCAAAGTCGTGAAAGTCGTAGGGCACCGGGTTGCCGGTAGTGCGCC
This sequence comes from Occallatibacter sp., assembly GCA_049522975.1. Taxonomy (GTDB): domain Bacteria; phylum Acidobacteriota; class Terriglobia; order Terriglobales; family Acidobacteriaceae; genus Telmatobacter. The sequence goes on from JBEKNI010000023.1 coordinate 12,871, forward strand.
AGGCCGCGCCGTTCAGGAAGCTCAACGGGTTCGAGGCCGGCCCGGTGATGAATGCACCATTGAACCCGGACGTAGCGTTTTGCGTGGTGATGTCGTCCTGCGCGGCCAGAGGCACACCGGCCGCTAGAGCAAACAGAAAAACAACAGCGGGGATGGATAGCGGCAACCGGCGCAGGGAAGCAGGCGTAACAGCATAGAGGACTTTTTGCACTTTGGATTCTCCTTTGAATTCTGGGAAGGAGCATGACTGTACTCCTGAAAGATTGTTTGCGATCAATGCCTCAAGAGAGGAAGAATGTCGCGGAATCAGCGGCAACAGCAAAGAACGCGCCGCTCAACTTTGGAGGGCGGGTCTGAAGGGCGAGCGTGCGACATCGACAGCATGGCGCTGTGCGCGGCCTGCTCATTGAGCAGCCGGAGTCGTCAAACAATTGAGCAGAGAAAGGAGTAGACACGGGCGTCCTGTACTCGACAAATCAATGGATATGTTTTTGTTGGAAAAGGCAAGAATCGCGGACAGGCCAGCGGGCGCTAGCGGAGACAGCAACAACACGCGACTTTGATGAAGCAGGTTTTCATCTCGTAGCAACTCTGTTTTTTCAACTTAAACGACAATCGGATTCCTGTCAACAGGCTGATCTCGATATTTTTCCGGGCAGGAGTCCGTGCCGCCGGCAATTTGACTTTTGCGCGGCCCGCCCGTACTATTCATTTATGGAAGGTCAACTCTGTTGTCGCCGGTCTTCATCGCTTCGCGCGCAGAGGTGACCTGGGTCTAAGAGTTACGATCAAAATCCACGGTTCCCCAACGCCCGCGATGCAGCTAAAGCTGCCGCGGGTTTTCTGTTTTTTGCCGAGAGGAAGAGATGACTCAAGCAGTTCCGGAGAAGGAGACCAAGGCCCAAAAGGCCGAGCGCCTGAAGCGCGAAAAGAACCCCTGGCAGGCCTTCGACGAGGTGCGCGCCTTTGCTCGCCAGGGCCGCGCCAGCGTGCTGCCAGAGTGGGCCAACTTCTACTTCAAGTGGTGGGGCGTCTACACCCAGGGCGACGGCGTGGGCGCGACCGGCGGCAAAGGCGGCGAGGGCCTGGCCTCCGACTACTTCATGCTGCGCATCGGCATTCCCAACGGCATCGTCTCCGCCAGCCAGCTTCGCGTCATCGGCGGGCTGGCGCGCAAATACGCCCGCAATCTCGCCGACATTACCGTTCGTCAGGCCATTCAACTCCACTGGCTCACCATCGAATCGCTTCCCGAGATTGTCGGAGCGCTCAACGCCGCCGGACTCTCGCCCAAGGGCGCCTGCGGCGACGTGGTGCGCAATGTGACCGGCTGCCCCCTGGCCGGCGTGGCCGCCGATGAGCTGGTCGACGCCTCTCCGCTGGCTGACAAGATCACCGAATTGCTCAAGGGAAATCCGGAGTTCTATAACCTGCCGCGCAAATTCAAGATCTCCGTCACCGGCTGCCCTTCCTGGTGCTCGCATCCGGAGATCAACGACATCGGCCTCACCGCGAGCGAACACAACGGCCAGATCGGCTACTCGCTGCGCGTGGGCGGGGGCCTCTCGAAAGAACCGCACTTGGCCGTTCGCCTAAATGCCTTCGTCCTTCCCGACCAGGTGCTGGGCGTGGTGCGCGCGGTGGCGGAGATCTTCCGCGAGCAGCAGGGTTTGCGCGAGAATCGCAACGAAGCACGCCTCAAATACCTCTTCCTCAAGGAAGGCTGGACCCCCGAAAGCTTTCTTGCCAATCTGCAATCGCGGCTCGACTTCAAACTCCTTCCAGCCGCGCCCGAGCACGTTCCCGACGATATCTACCGCGACCACGCGGGCATTCATCCCCAGCGCCAGCCCGGCTTGAATTATGTTGGCGCATCCGTGTTGCGCGGACGAATGACCGGCGAGCAGTTGGAAGCCGCCGCCGAGTTAGCCGAGCGCTTCGGCAGCGGCGCACTGCGCACCACCGTCTCGCAAAACCTGCTCTTCATCGACATTCCCAACCAGAAGACTGCGGAGTTGGCGCGGGAACTGGGCCAGCTTGGCCTGCACGTAGACGGCTCTTCCTTCTGGCGCGGCGCCATCGCCTGCACCGGCACGGAGTTCTGCAAGCTGGCCATCACCGAGACCAAGGGCTTCACACGTTGGATCGTGGATGAGCTCGAAGAGCGGCTCCCTGAATTCGACCAGCAACTCCGCTTGCACGTGACCGGCTGCCCCAATAGCTGCGGCCAGCATTGGATCGCCGACATCGGCATGGAAGGCAAGAAGATCAAGCATGAGGGCAAACTCACCGATGCCTATTATTTCTGCCTAGGCGGAGCGGTGGGCCGGCACGCATCCATCGCCCGGCCGGTGGGTTATCGCTGCCCCGCGCCGTTGGTGCCTGAAGCCATCGAGCGGCTGCTTCGCCACTACCTCGCCACCCGTTCTCATGAAGAGAATCTGCGCGCCTGGTTCCTGCGCCACACCAACGACGAACTCCGCGCCCATCTTGCCGGCGAAGCGCTGCCGGCCGTCGAGCGCGACATGCCCTCCGGCCGCGTCCCGCACGAGTTAGCAGTCGATTGAGGATCAAGTTATGACCTTGTTACCGGTCTTTCTCAAACTCGAAGGCCGCCCCGGCTTGGTTGTCGGCGCGGGAGCTGTCGCCCTGGAGAAGATCCTGAGCCTGCTCAAGACCGGCTTGCGTCTTCGCGTTGTCGCGCCGGAGGCAATGCCTGAGATTCAGTGCCTTGCCAGCCAGGGCAGCCTCGAATGGATCGAGCGTCCCTTCGAACCCTCAGACCTTGACGGCAACTTCCTGGTCATCGCCGCCACCAATTCCACCCCGGTCAACGCATCCGTCTACCGCGGCGCGGTCGGGCGCGGCATCCTGGCCAATAGCGTCGACGACCCTCCGCACTGCGACTTCTACTTCGGCTCGGTCGTCAATCGCGGCCAGTTGCAGATCGCCATCTCAACCGCCGGCGAGAGCCCTGCCGTCGCCCAGCATCTGCGCCGCGAGATTGACGAGGCCTTGCCGGAAGACCTGGACCGCTGGCTCGAAGAACTGGGAAAACTCCGGCGCGAAGTTCTCGCGGCGCAGCCCAGCGGCGAAGCGCGCAAGGCCCTGCTGCATCAGTTGGCCCAGCGCCAGCTCTGCGATGCCGCCTCCTGCCCATCCCGCCAGATGGCGCTCGCTCCCCTCCGCCAGAAGATCCCAGACTCCAGCGCCAAAGTCTATCTCGTGGGGGCCGGTCCCGGTGATCCCGATCTGCTCACCGTCAAGGCGCTGCGCCTCATCCAGTCAGCCGATCTCATCCTGCACGACGACCTTGTCCAGCAAGCGATCCTTCGCCTGGCGCGTCCCGCCGCCGAGATCATCAACGTGGGCAAGCGCTGCGGCGCGAAGAGCATCACTCAGGACGAGATCAACGCGCTGATGGTGGAAAGCGTCCGCGCGCATCGCTGTGTCGTCCGGCTAAAGAGCGGCGACCCGCTCATCTTCAGCCGCGCCGCCGAGGAGATCACAGCGCTCTCCGAAGCCGGTACGGCCTTTGAGATTGTCCCCGGCGTCTCCGCCGCCTTTGCCGCCGCCGCCGCCATCGGCTGCTCGCTCACCAGCCGCAAGAGCGCATCGAACGTGAACTTCTCCACCGGCCACCACGCGCAATCTCACAACCGCGCCCCGCTGCCGCAAGTGGAAGATGCGACCCGCGTCGTCTACATGCCCGGCCGCGATCTGCGCCTGCTTGCGCAACAATGGCTCGATGAAGGCCTGCCCTCCGGCTTCCCCTGCGCCATCGTCTCGCGCGCCGCGCAGCCGGACCAGCAGGTCCGCCACACCACCCTCGGCGCGCTCGGCGATGCCGCGCCCGCTCTCGCGCCCAGTCTGCTTGTCGCCGGCTGGGCGATTCGAGAATCCGCCGCCTCATTTCAGCAAGCGGACGAAGCCGCCTTGGTCACAGTCTGAAGCTCGCAACTACCTTAACATTCTTATGGATAGTGTAAGGAGATTGGTGCCCCACCCTCGCCGCTGTCATCCTGAACGAGCGCGGCGAGTCGAAGGACCTGCTTCTTGGCCTCTTGCGGTTAGGATGGGGCGCCACGAACAACAACCGGCAGCAATGCCGCGCTACAGAATTCCCAGCACTCGTAGGCGCACCAGCCCACCAGCCAGCACTCCCAGCGGTGTAATCGCCACCAGCGTCAGCGCATACCAGACCGGCTGTTTGCCGCGCGATTGCATGGCGCTCAGCGCGGCCAGCGCCAGCACCACCAACCCCAGCGCCAGCACGTGAATCAGCGGATTCTCGGCCGCAACCCACGCGGTCACATAGCCGCCGGCCGCCGCGGCCAGAAACGAGTAGCCAAGGTTCACGAAGACGTAGCCCGGCTGGGGCCTGCCCTCCGAGCCCGTCCAACTGGGAACCATGCGCGCCAGCAGCGCCGTCATCGCGATCACCAACGCGGCGAAGCTGGCATAGCCCGCCAACAGCGCGAGAAATGCGTGCAGAATCACCACGCTCGTTTCTCCTCTTCCGGCTGCGTGCCCACCTCGCCCCGCTCGATCCGCTCCAGAAATGCCCGCGCCAGCTTGCGTTCTCCCGGATGGCTCTCGCCGTGGATCGAGCAGAGATCGAGAAACTCGTCGCACAGCGCGTTGCGCTCTCCCTGCTGCGCCAGAACCCCCTGCAACGCGAGCGCCAGTTCGCGCAGCCGCGCTCCTTCCGGCCATCCGCCGGCCTTTCCCTCGCCGCTCAGCAGTTGCACGCCGGAAAACAGCCCACGCCGTCCGCGCGCGCACTCATCCAGGCAGGCCATCAGTTGCTCGCAGAAAACCTGCGCCAGTCGCTCAAATTGACCGGGTTCGCCTTCTTCCAGCGGGTCCATGCAGTTCCTCGATGGGATCTTTGAAAGATCACACAAGCACTACAACCAGCCTCAAGGACGGTGCAGCCGCTGTCAAGCCCCAGGGCAAAGGGCTTCAGCCTCGCAAGCAGCTTCCGAAGGGGCCCGCGCGACTTCTTCATCCGCCTCTTTCAGCAGAAGGAACTCTTCGGCCGGAACAGGCCGTCCGAAGAGCCACCCCTGGCCGAGAATGGGCTTGGACTGGGCCGAGAAATGCCCCGCTTGGAGGCTGGTTTCGATCCCCTCCACGATGACCTGCATCTTCAGCGCCTCGGCCATGTTGAGCACCTGGGGAAGGATCGAGACCGTCACCGCCTCGGTGCCGATCGCCTGGGTAAACGACTTGTCGATTTTGATGGCGTCGACGGAGAGATCCTGGAGGTAGGAGAGGCTCGAATAGCCGGTGCCAAAGTCGTCGATGTGGACGCTGTGTCCCTTCCGGTGGAGTTGGTGAATCGTCTCGACGGCCGTTTGGCGGACTGCGGTCGAGCTCTCGGTGATCTCGATGACCAGGCTTTCGGCCGGGACCCGCGCCCGCTCCAGCGCTTCTTCCAGCATCGGCAGGAATCCCGCATCGCCCAAATCCGCCGCCGCCACGTTGACGCTGATGTGAAAGCCCGGACGGGCGCGAAGAACCTCGCCGAACTCGTGCAGAACCCGCCGCACCACCAGCCGGGTAATCTCGCCGACAAAGCCGCGTTCTTCGGCGATTTTGATAAAGACATCGGGGCTGACCGCAAAGCCCTCCTCATCGGTCCAGCGCGCCAGCGCCTCCGCCCCGACGATGCGCCGGGTTGCCAGGTCCACAATCGGCTGATAAACCATGCGCAGCTCGTCTCTGCGGATGGCCCGGCGGAGCTGTTGCTCCATGCTGCGGCTGCGCCGGTAGAGAATCGAGCAAAACAAGCCGAGAAATGCCCCGGCCAATCCCCCCAGCCCGAGATTCATGGCAAGCTGAATCCGGTCCGCACGCATCGCCTCAGGAATCGAAACGAAGGCCGTGATGCAGTTCGAGAAGCTGCTCGAGCAGCGCGTGGCGTACAGGCTCTCACCCAGGCGGGCTGATCCGTCGGTCATCAGCGGCGCCCCATCGTCCGGGGGCGGATCGCCCGCCAGCCGGTAAATCTGTCCGCTGACGCTGTCGCGCGCGGTCTCGGTATAGTTTTCCGGCCCCGGTGTCAGGTTCGGCTGGATGTAAGGGATGAATAGCACATAGAACTCCCCTTGCCGGAGGGCGATCAGCGCCTGGTCCTCGCTTTGATAGAGAGCCAGGTTCCTGTAAACCTTGATCCCCCCGGCCAGCGTGAAGTCCTGCTCGGCCTCCTTCAGCGGCTGCTCCGGCCGCGCCAGCGACGCAGAGCACTCGATCCTGCCCTCGCTCATCCGGCCGGCGTCCTTCAGATACTTCGCATCGAAGACCAGGGCGCGAAAGTAGGTCAGTTCGGCGCCGGAGCATGGGGCAAACGAGGAGCCTCGCATGGCGGCCATCACGGACTGCGCCTCGCCCAGGCGAAGATCGGCCTCGGCGGAGGCGCGGCTGGCGCTATGCGCCAGGTTGCGCTCCGTCAGCCGCAACGCGATCGACCGGCCCAGCATCCAGCCGCCCAGCGCTCCGCACCCCGCTGCCAGAGCCGTAGCCGCCAGCGTGATCAGCACCCGGTGCTTGAAGCTCGGCATGGTCAAGGGAGAGGTTTGCTTTCTTCACCGGCCAGCATCCGCACACAATTCCCCGCGCTGCCGGTTCTCCTTCTTCATCGGAGCGAATCTGGAGGGCCTTTAGGAGAATCTCGGCGATTCCCGCGCAAGGGAGCAGGGAAATGGATTCTCTAAGGCCGCGCTGGCGAGCAAGGGCGCGATTGTCTCGCTCCCGGCCAGCAAGCGATGGAACTCCTCGGCCGGAACAGGGCGTCCGAAAAGCCAGCCCTGGCCGAGGATGGGCTGCGTCAGGGCGGAAAAATAGCTGGCCTGCAAGCTGGTTTCGATCCCTTCCACGATCACTTGCAGCTTGAGCGCCTCGGCCATGGCGAGAATCTGCGGCAGAATGGAGAGGGTCACCGACCCGGTGCCGATAGCCCGCGTAAAGGAGCGGTCGATCTTGATGGCGCCCACGGAGAGATCGTTGAGGTAGGAGAGGCTGGAGTAACCGGTGCCGAAGTCGTCGATATGCACCTGGTGCCCTCGTTCGCGCAGACGAAGGATGGTCGCGATGGCCACCTCGTGGCGGGCCGTGGAGCTTTCGGTAATTTCGATGGAGAGGCTTTCGGGTTTGACTCCGGCGCGCAGCATCTCTTCGTCGAGCATGGGCAAGAAACGCGGGTCGGCCAGATCGGCGGCCGCTACGTTGACGCTCACATGAAAATCGGGATGAGTGCGGAACTCATCGGCGAAGTCATGGGCGGAGTGCCTCACCGCCAGTTGCGTGATCTGGCCGACAAAGCCGCCGGCTTCGGCGATCTTGATGAATTGATCGGGGCCGACGGCGACGCCGTCTTCATCGTTCCAGCGAGCCAGGGCCTCAGCGCCGATGATCTCACCGCTCTCGAGGGCAACGATCGGCTGGTAGACGAAGCGCAGCTTGTCTTTGCGTACCGCGCGGCGCAACTGCTGCGACATGCTGCGGTTGCGCCGGTAGAGAAGGGCGACGATAAAGCCGAAGAAGCCGCCGGCCGGCCCGCCCAGAGCCAGCATGGCCTTCCTTGCTCCGCGGTTGGTCAGCAGCGCCTCGGAGACTGAAAAATAGGCCGTCATGCAGATGTGGTCGATGCTGAGCGGCGAACAGCGGGTCGAGTACAAGAACTCCCCTATGCGGAAGTCGCTATCCATGCTCCGCTGCGGCCACGAAGGCAGCGCGGCGCCGCCCGCCAACGAAGAAGGCTGGTCCGGCTCAGGCCCGACTGTCGTGGTCAGGAAGTGCACGGAAGAGCGTTGCCGAAGAATGTCGAAATAGGGATACAAAAGCACGTAGGAATCGCCGTATTGCAGGGCGGTGACATTCGGCAATCCGAAGAAGAGAGGATTCCGGTACACCTTTACCCCGTCCGGTCCGATGGTATCCGGCTTCGGCAGCTCGGTGCTGGAGGGATGCTCACGCCCCAAAGTAGTGGAACAGGCGATCCGGTTGTCGCGGATGCGGCCAATCTCCTTCAGAAAAATGGAATGGGAGAGAAGATGGCGAAGAAACTCAATATCTTCCACGGAACAATAGGGATAGCTTGAGGCGTTCATTGCATCGAGCACGGCATGGTCATCGTGGGAATACGTTTCAGTCTCGCTGATGGCAAGCGCCGCCTCGCGGCTCAATTTACTCGCGGTCAGCCGCAGCGCGATCTCCCGCCCGATCCAATAACCTGCCAGCAAGCCGAAGGCCGCCGCTACCAGAGTCGCGGCAGCGGTGATCAGCGCGCGCTGTTTGATGCTGCGCTTCATTCAGGAATTCCGCTCTCCAATGTCCGCCGGAATTCGCCCGCAAGACGGCTTCCAAGGGAACCGGCATACCTCTTACATCGGAGAAAAAGGAATTCTCATGAATGGAATCTTTTGAATTTCAGCCTGCCGCCGCGCCTACGGTTTCGCCGCTGGCTGGACGGGCTGGGCCAAAGGAATTTCGAAGAAGCCAATGTGCAATTCCGAGACAGGAACGAAGTTGGTCAGATGAACCCGGAGATGGTCCCCATCGAGCTTTTCCACTTTGCCGTTGGCCGGGGAGCAGAAGCTGATGAGAACGCGCCCGCCGTGCTCAGGCTTCGGCCGTTCGACGATGAGCGTGAAGTCCTCGATGGGCCGCTGCCAGGTGTTCGCCGAGGTGAGAATGAAGTCTACCCAATGCGGATAAGCGACTCCCGCGTAGAGTCTCTCTTGCGCTGTCTTTGCCTGGGACTCGCTCTCGCGAAGCGGGCCAGCGAGCGCGTTCAAGAAAGGCTGATCCGCGCAAAACCCGGCAAGCTCTTCGACCCCTCCCGGATCGTCCCAGGCACTGTCGTATGCATGGTGGCCCGTGGATAATTTTGTCAGCGAATCTTCTATGGCGCTCAAGCCTACTTGTGTGAATCCCACGGCCGGCGAGTATTCGTGCCGGATGTGAATCGTGGAGTGAGCCGGAAAGGTCTGCGTCCAGTGGTATTGCAGATGGACGGTCCAGGCGCTGTCTATGAAGCCGCCGGTATCTTCGAAAACACCCTCCTTCAACAGGCGGCTTTGTGCGGCTTTGGACAATCGGGAATAATCCGGCACACGTATTTGGTCCTCCCCGCGATCCTCGAAGAAATGACCGAACGTCGGAATATCGACATGATTCGCTTTCAGCAAAGCCGTAATATCCTTGCCCTTGACAGTCGCCTTCGCCTCCGTTGCATAGCTGATTTGGTTACCATCGACCCAGAGAAGAAAGCTCTGGAAAGACTGCTCCTGAATATTCCCTTCGAGGCCTTCGTTTTCATAGGGCGGCACCGGAAACGCGACCTCGGTCGTCACATCCTGATCCGTATCGTTGCGAAAGTCGTAATCGACCACGATCTTCTTCTCGCTGATGCGGAGGACTTCTTTCGCCATGACGATGCGCGTCTCGCGGCGGGGCACGATGCCTCCGGCGGCGATCGCGGCGGCCGAGTCGTCGGCCAGCGCGGGAAGGGATGCGACCAAACCCAATGCCACCGCAAAAACTATGGCGCACAGAACGGCTTTTCGGTTCATAACAGAAAGTATGGCAGATTGCCGCAGTCAATCACCAGTCCCGGCGTTTCACGCCGCTCCGCCAGCCATCGATCCTGTGCTTCGCCGAGAGAGGGCAGGATTCCAGCAATCCCGGCCATCCCCTGTTCCCTGTCTTTTTCATTGTATTTCCCGCCGTTTTGGCCTATGCTAAGGATGCAGACGAGTTTGTCCGCCTGAGTTGCCGTGACCGCACCGGCTGGCGGAGAGATGAGTGGGCTTACAGCCCACTTTTTATTTGGCGCAAAACCCCGGCTTTTTGGGCAGTTTCATGGAAGAATCCGCCTGACCGGCGGGCTTGGCAATGATGGCGGCAAACCTGGAAGAGATTCGATTGGCGGCGTTGCGCGTGGCCGCATCCCACGGGCTCGATCTGGTGGATATTGAGCTGGCCGGCCCGTCGAAAGAGCGCGTTCTTCGCGTCTTCCTGGAAAAGAACGCCGGAGGCCGCGCCCGGCTGAAGGCGGCTTTGGAAGCTCGACTGGCCGGCGAAGACGGGCTGGGAGAGGGGATTGCCGAGCTGCCCGCGCGGCTGATCGCGGAGACGCAGGTGGGCAAGTTCCGGGTGGAACAGCTTTCCGGCGTGACGCATGAGGATTGCGCCGCTTTCAGCCGGGATTTTGGCGTGCTGCTGGATGTGGAAGACTTGGTTCCGGGCACCGAATACACGCTTGAGGCCAGCTCTCCGGGGCTGGATCGCAAGTTGAACAGGCCGGAGGAGTTTCAACGCTTCTTAGGGAGCCTGGTGAAGGTGGCGACCTTCGAGCCGATCCGCAATAACCGGCACTGGCAGGGGCGGCTGACGGCGATCGCCGGCGAAACCATCACGCTTGACCTGAACGCCGTCAAGCAGAACAGCAAGAGCCGGAAGGCCGGCGTCAGTACGGTCGAGATTGCGCTCGCCAACATCGAGAAGGCGCAACTGGCGCCGGAGTTCTAACGCTTTTTGGTCTCCCAGGTCTCAAAGCCGAGACCTGGGCACCCGGAGTGTTAGGGGTTCGTGGCATCCCACCCTAGCCGCAAAAACGGGAACGCGGCGAGGTTGGGGCACACGGACGGAGCTTTGAGATTCGTGGTTTCCCACCCATTTCGCAAAGGACGCAAAATGGATGGGGCACGGAGCGGTTCTAAGATTTCGCACGGAGCCGGTTCCAAGATTTCGCCGGAGACGGCAAAGAGAGAGCAAGCAAAGTATGGCCAGCGTTTTGTACCAGAGCATCGAGCTCTTGAGCCAGGAGAAGGGCATCGACCCCGCCATTGTCGTGGGCGCCGTCGAGGAGGCCATCGCCTTGGCCACGCGCAAGTTTTACAAGACCCAGGAGAACATGCGCGGCGAGCTGAACAAGGAGAGCGGCGAGATCACCGCCTACATTTACAAGACGGTGGTGGCCGACGACGATCCCCTGGAGGACCCGCTCAACCTGATCACCCTCACCGAGGCCAGAGAACTGGCGCCGGACGCGGAGATCGGCAGCGAGATTCGGACCTACAAGGATACCAGTCCGCTGGGCCGGATCGCCGCGCAACTGGCCAAGCAGGTCATCTTCCAGAAGGTGCGCGAGGCCGAGCGGGATACCGTCTTCCAGGAGTACGCCCACCGCGAAAAGGAAGTGCTGAACGCCACCGTAAAGCGGATCGAGGGCCAGGACATCATCTATGACCTGGGCAAGGCGGAAGCCCGTTGCCCGAAGCGCGAGCAGTCGCGCCTCGAGCAGTTCTCCATCGGCGAGCGGGTGCGCGTGGTCCTGCTCAAGGTGGATCGCGCCGCCAAGGGGCCGCAGGTGATCGTCTCCCGCGCCGCGCCGGAGCTGGTGCAGAATCTCTTCCAGTCCGAAGTTCCCGAGATCTACGACTCGACCGTGGTCATCCGCGCCATCGCCCGCGAGGCCGGCGAGCGCACCAAGATCGCCGTACAGAGCCGCGACAAGGATGTGGACCCGGTCGGCGCCTGCGTGGGCATGAAGGGCATGAGGGTGCAGTCGATCATCCGCGAGCTGCGCGGCGAGAAGATCGACATCATCGAATACTCGGACGAGATCACCACCTTTGCCGAGAAGGCGCTCCAGCCGGCCAAGGTCAGCCGCGTCTCCATCACCGATCTCACCGGCAAGCAGCTCGAAGTGATTGTGGACGACACGCAACTCTCGCTGGCCATCGGCAAGAAAGGCCAGAACGTGCGCCTGGCGGCCAAGCTCCTCGGCTGGAAGATCGACATCAAGAGCGAAGAGGAGAAGCGCCAGGAGGTCGAGCAGCAGATGCAGGATCTCAGCGGCGGACCCTCGACGCCCATCGAGCAGGTCTCCGAGCTGGGCGACGGCATCATTCAGAAGCTGGTCGCCGCCGGCATCACCACCGTCGAGACGCTGGCCGACATGACTCCCGAGCAATTGGAAGAGATTCCCGGCATCGGCGAAAAGACGCTGGAGCGGATCAGCGTTGCGGTACGCCACTACTTCGGCCAGTTTGAAGAGGGCGAGGCAGGCCACGTGCCTGAAACCGCTCCGGTGGCCGCCGCCGCGAGCCACGGCACGCAACCGGCCGTCACCGAAGAGGAGCGCGAAGCGGTTCGCGAGACCGGCGAGGCGGAAGCGGAAAACGCCGCCGCGGTCATTACCGAAGCGGAGAATGTGAGCGCTGCCGAAGAGGATACGGAATCCCGCACCGAGGCCGAAGCGGCCGTCGAGGATATTCCTCCAGCCGATGAGGCGGAAGTGGAGACTCTGGAAGACCGGCCGGCTGAGTCGCTTGAGCGGGATGCTCAGAGCGCGGAAGAGCCGCTGCTGGAAGAAAACGAAACCGGAAGCGCAACAACAGACGAGCAGACGGCCAAAGAGGAAGGCGCGTAAGATGCGCCGCGTCCTTTCTGGTCCGTCAGACAATAACGGAAGTCGTGAAAACAGCCAATGCCATGAGGTAGCTATGAGCAACTAACGGCTTTGGGAATCATAATTCGAAAAGAGGCGGATGAGTAAGGTTCGAATCAACATTCTCGCGCGCGAGTTGGAGGTCAAGAGTCAGAAGATTCTTGACATACTTGCCGAACTCGGCCTGGACAGCGGCAAGACCCACTCCAGTTCGCTGGAAGAGCATGAGGCCGAGAAGGTGCGCGCGCAATTCGAGCGGGAATCGCGGCACGCGAGCCAGCCCAGCGCGCCGCCCTCTCGCTCCTCGCAGGCCATCGCGCCCAAGATCGATCTCTCGCATATTTCCAAGCCCGGCGACGTCCTGAAGGCCATACAAGCCAAGAAGCAGGAAGAGGAAGCCGAGGCGCGGCGCTCCCATGCGCCCCTCAGGCCGTCCGCAGCGCCCCCCGTTTTGCCGTCTCAGCAGGCCCCGGCCCGGCCAGAGCCGCCGGTGGCTGCGGCACCGCCGCCTGCCGCGCCGCCGCGCCCGGAGCCGCGCAAGATCGTTCCCCAGCCCCGCTCCGCGCCGCCCATCGTTGTCGCGCCTCCGCCGCCGCCCGCGATCGCCACTCGCCCGCCGGCCCGCCCGGTGGTCGCCAAAGCTCCGGCAGGCGCAGCAGTCGCGCCGCGTCCGGCAGTCGCCGTTGCGCCGCCCGCTGCAGCCGTGGTGGTCAAGCCGCCTGCGGCTCAGCCCGCCCGTGAGGCCCACCCGCGCGCCGTCGAGCCGCCGGCCGCCCCGGCCGTACCCCTGGTTACAACCGCTGACGCCGTTGCGCCCGCCGCTGCCATCGCCGCCGCAGAGGTTGCCGCGCCGCCGGTTACAGCACTCCCGGCCGCCAAAGCCGACGAGTCTGCCGTCTTTGAGGCCGTCTTTGTTGCCGAAGAAGCCGTTGAAGCGCCGCCGGAGGTTTTGCCCTCTGCTGCCGTGCCCGAGCCGGCCGTCGCGCCCCCGCCTCAACCCGCGCAACGCGTCAAGGGGCAGGCTCATCCGCCCTCGGCCCCGGTAGTGCCCGCCCGCCGCATGGTGATGCCGCAAACCGGGCCCCGCCCGGTTTACACTGCGCCCCCGGTTGTTGTATCTCCGCTTTCGGCCAGCGCCGGCGCGGCAACCGGCGCCCCCCAGCGCGGCAGGCCGATCTTCGATCGCAGGGCCTCCGGCGCTTCATCTCAGCGCACCCCCGGCGGCGCGTCCGGAGCGGGCCAGGCCCCCGGCGGTCCGCGTCCCAAGCACCCCACCCGCACCACTCCCGGCGGTTACGCCGGCCCCGGCGGACCCAGCGCCCCCGGAGCCCGTCCCGGCTTTGGCGCCCGTCCCGGCTTTGCTGGCGCGCCCCGCCCGGGCTTCGGCGCTCGCCCCGGCCCCGGCGGCTCCGCCCCGCCCACTGGCGAAGCGCCTCGGCCGGCCCGCGCTCCCTCCCGCGGTCGCGGCGGACGCCAGCAGCAGTATCCCAAGACCAAAGAAGGCCCAATGAAGGGCTTTGTGCCGCCGCCGCGCTATGGCGGCGTGCAATATGGCGGCGAGCCGCTGCCCATCACCCGCGAAATCACCGTCACCGAGGGCATCAGCGTCAAGGACCTGGCCGAAAAGCTCGAAGTTCGCGCCAAGGATCTCATCGCCACGCTGCTCATGAAAGGCATCTTCGTCACCGTCAACCAGTCCCTCGACGCCGAAATGGTCAAGGATGTGGCCGCCAAGTTCGGCGCGGCCGCCACCGTCATCAGCTATGAGGAAGAGATCGCCAACCAGGCCATTGAGGAAGTTCTCGAAGCTGAAAACACCGGCGAGCTCGAAGTTCCCCGTTCGCCCGTGGTCACAGTCATGGGCCACGTCGATCACGGCAAGACCTCCCTGCTCGACGCCATCCGCGAAACCGACGTAGCTGCCGGCGAGGCCGGAGGAATCACCCAGCACATCGGCGCATACAAAGTGAAGTTCGCCAAGGAAGGCTCGCCCGCCTCCGGCCGCGAGATCGTCTTCCTCGACACCCCCGGCCACGAAGCCTTCACCCGCATGAGAGCCCGCGGCGCAAAGGTCACTGACATCGTCGTCATCGTCGTCGCCGCCGACGACGGCGTCATGCCGCAGACCCTCGAGGCCATTGACCACGCCAAGGCCGCCGGCGTCCCCATCATCGTCGCCGTCAACAAGATCGACAAGCCTGAAGCCAATCCCGAGCGCGTCAAGAAGCAGCTCGCCGACCGCGGCCTGGTTCCAGAAGAGTGGGCGGGCGCAGGCCAGGAAGGCACCGTCTTCGTCGAGGTCTCCGCCAAAAAGCGCATCAAGCTCGACGAGCTTCTCGAAATGATTTGCCTGGTCTCCGACATCCGCGCCCCCAAAGCAACCCCCGGCCGCAAGGCCGTCGGCAGCGTCATCGAGGCCAAACTCGACCGCGGCCGCGGCGCAGTCGCCACCGTCCTCGTCCAGGACGGCACTCTCCACATCAACGATTCCTACATCGTAGGCAACACCTTCGGCAAGGTTCGCGCCATGTTCGACGACCGCGGCCGCGCCCTCGAGGTCGCCGGCCCCTCCACGCCCGTCGAAGTCCTCGGCCTCGAAGCCATGCCCGACTCCGGCGACACCTTCCTGGTCGTCGCCGACCGCGACAAGGCCAAAGGCATCGCCCATTACCGCAGGATGAAAGAACGCGACGCCCAACTGGCCAAGAGTTCCCGCGTTTCGCTCGAAGGCCTCGCCGAGCAGATTCGCACCGCCGGCGTCAAAGACCTGCCGCTCATCATCAAGGGCGACGTGGCCGGCTCGGTCGAAGTGCTGGCCGACTCGCTGGTCCTCATGTCCACTGAAAAGGTGCGCGTCAAGGTCATCCACTCCGCCGTCGGTTCCATCACCGAGAGCGACGTCCTGCTGGCCACCGCCTCCAACGCGATCATCATCGGCTTCAACGTGCGCCCGGAGCGCAAGGCCGCCGAACTGGCCCAGCAGGAAGGCGTCCAGATCCGCCTCCACTCCATCATCTACGAGCTACAGGATGAGATGCGCCTGGCCATGCTCGGCCTCCTCGAACCCGTCTACAAGGAGAACTACATCGGCCGCGCCGAAGTCCTCCAGGTCTTCCGCATTCCCAAGGTCGGCGTCATCGCCGGCTGCCGCGTGCAGGACGGCGTCATCCGCCGCGATGCCGAGGTCAAGGTAATGCGCGACGGCGCGCAGCTCTTCAAAGGCAAGATCAGCTCCCTCAAGCGCGTCAAAGACGATGTCCGCGAAGTCACCAACGGCATGGAGTGCGGCATAGGTTTAGGCGGCTTCACCGACATCAAGGAAGGCGATCTAATCGAAGCCTTCTCGACCGAGAGGCTAGCCGCCGACCTGGGCGCGCTAACCTCCGCCAAAGCCTAGCCCGCCTTCGCCTCATCGGCCTGATTGAGTTTGTTTGCATCACGATTAGAATGAAAGAAGGAGGATGAAAAGATGGCTGCTCTTGAATGGTCCCAATGCCCCGCCGTCGAAAGCATCCCCGGCAAAGTCAGCGGCGCGTGGGTGCTGCGGGGAACCCGGACGCCGGTGAAGGTTCTCTTTGAAAACCTCGAAGCTGGCATGAGCATTGAAGAAGTGATCGAGCAGTTTCCGGTGACCCGCGAGCAGTTCGACAGCCTTATGGCGTTTGTGGCGCGCTCGCTCGACAAAGATCCCACCTATGCGTAGACCGGAGCTGGGATGTTGATCCTCTTCGACAACGGCACACCGCGCGGCCTTGCTCGCTTTCTTTCCGGGCATTCCGTGGAGGAAGCGCGGACGCGCGGCTGGGAGGAGCTTGCCAACGGCGAGCTGATTGACGCGGCCGAGCAAGCCGGTTTCGAGGTCATGGTAACCACGGACAAAAACATCCGCTATCAGCAGAACTTGACGGCTCGCAGAATTGCTCTCGTGGTACTGGAACATTCCCAATGGCCCATGGTAAGGCTGGTCGCGGAAAACATCGTTGCAGCCGTCAACGCGGCGCAACCTGGCAGCTATGCGGAAGTGGCCGTGCCCTTCAAGGAATAACTGCTCCGCTCGACCAACCCGCAAATCTGTCATCCTGAGCCAGATTAAACCTGTCATCCGGAGCGAAGTCGAAGGACCTGCTCCTACTCTTCTCCGCTTTGAAAGGGCGCGGCCTCAGCCACGCCGCGACCTCTGGGGGACGGAACGGTAGGCCGGGGTTTCAACCCCGGCACAAACCCATCCAGGAGTTCTTAGAAATCAACCCACGCGGCGAAGCCGCGCCATCACAGGACCGACGGGCAACCCTGCCAGCGTCTCAACAAGCCCCCAACTGCCTATTCGGCTCCGATCTTGACGGCGGACCCAACAGCACCTGCGATACGCATCTGGCTCATGGTCGCAACGGGGCCTTCCCAAACGCCCTCAATCGGGGCGACTCAAACAACTGGACCTGAGGTTGAGCCAGCCGCTTGCAAGGAGCCTTTGACAAACTCCAGGAACCTACCGGCCGTTTTGTAAAGGGCATATACTTCTTCCGAGGTCTTATCTATAGGGTGGCTCGCAAAGTTTCTGTGAACCATCTGATTTCGCATCTCACCTAACTCAAGAAATGCAACCATCGCCTCCTCTAGGGCCCCTTCACTCTTCACCGCAGTGCGGCATTGCCCGTTGAACGGTTCACCAAACATGGAGAAAAAGCTGTTAGCATTGCGCGAATCCCACACAAACATCGTGTGATACTGCCTATCAATGATTTTCTTCTTTACCAAGGCAATGATCGCCGGATTCCCCCCGGAAGCCTTGCCTGCAAATTCCTCCATCAGGGCGCAAATCTCTGTCTCAAAATAACTCGCGGCTGCCACAATCAGGTGCTTCTTCAACTTATTATCTAGGTCCGAAGCAATGGAAACCTCTCGAGATCGAACAGCTAGGTCCAGAGCCTCTTGATTCTGCCTGTAGAGCGCGTCGATTATCGTGTCCATACGGCACTCATCCCAATAATTCTTCCGCCCTACTCAGACGCATCCGAACGTTTCCCTGGCCCGCCGTTCGTGACTGGCTTGCGGCAAGAAACTCCGCGTCTGCTTTCAGCGCGCCAAGCTTTCCGGCATCGATTTTCCCCTCCACGATTGATTTTGATTCCAATGGCTTCCTGCACACCGCGGGAAACACCGCATCGAAAATCGAAATCGTGAACACTCCCGAGTTCCCAAAGAACGCTTTATCGGGGAGGTCTGAGCACGCAGCCAGAAATGAGTTGAATAGGCCCTCCAGGTACTTCACGACATCGTCGGGAAATTCCTGAAATTTCTTTGAGGCATTATTAAGGAACTTGCTCATAGAAGGCTTGAAGGTCTTACCTTCAAAAAGAAGCGCAAAGCCTCGAAGGATGACCTCAATATCTTTCATATGCAGGTCGGCTTCTGGCTGTCCAGTGAATTTCCTCCAGAGCGGGTTGGCATTGATTCTATACAGCATCCTGTAAAAGCTGGAATGGTACAGGCAGGCTCTGAGTTCTTGGGATCCGAGGTTTACCCCTCCGGAGTTCAGGCGGCTGAATATCTCGTACATAGAGCTATCATCATTGGTCGGGAGGTTCTGTTTGATAATAACGTTGCGGATTGTGCGGAGCCTGAACTGCTCGGCTAGGTCGTCTAAGGTCATGTAGTTCTTGCCCGTTAGGGGGTTTGGGTTCCTCGGCTCATCGCCAAAGCGCAGGTCGAAATCCGAGAAATAGGCTTTATCGTGCAGGATGGTCCCCGGCATCTCGCCATGCTCGTCAAAGATCTGGCGTAGTTGGACACGCTTTTCTTTAAGTGGGAAACGCCCTTTCATGAAGTAATAGATAGACATTAATCGCTGCTGGCCATCGATGACCAAGAAGTTGTTCTTGGACCTTTCAAACAGGAATATCTGCGGTATTGGAAGGCCAATTATGATTGACTCAATGAGCTTCGACGCCTTCTTAATATCCCAGACATAATTGCGCTGGAACGCTGGAATCTTTACACTCCCAGACTCCAGGAATGACATGATGGTCATCACATTGAAATCGTTCGGCGAGGAGCTAATATCGTACTCGCGAATCAGGGTTGTGGAACCGTCTTCTTCCTCTTCTGTGCTGCCATCTTCCCACCACTGCGTCTGTTCGGCCATTTGCGTTTCGCTCCGGAGAATTCCTCACCAACTCGTTAAGGATAAGGAAGACAGGGACATTTTGCATGTGCCGAGATCTGCATCAGAAATCTAAGACGAAGAATGACCTCCGCACGAAGTTTTCTGAAGGGTACACCCTGCGACCACGGGCGTCAACGATGACTCAGCCTCGCAGAGTGCCCAGGTCCTACCTTTGGCGCCTGGGAGTCTCGCAGCACGGCTACGATTGGCAGACCAAGCCACGCCGAGCCGCGTCCTGAGGCGGGCCAGACGGCGCTTCTTGATCGAAAGCGGCTACTCTCTTCCGCAGCCGTTCGACATTGTCGGGGCAGCGGAGCAGAAAAATCAGCCTGTCGCTTGAGGCGTTGGGAACAACCATGCCGGACTCCCAACGCTGAAGAGACGCCGATCCGAAACCTGTCAACTGGCAAAACTCCGCGCGGCTCAGTCCCGTGTCATTGCGAGCCATGACTCACCCCCACCGCGCTCTGCATCACCACGCCCCTTCCAATCCCAGATTCTAGTACAAGAGCGTGCCACGAACGACCAAAAAACACGCAAAAACACACGATTTTACGCCTCTTTTCTCGAAAATGGGCGACCCATAGCCGGGCGTTTCGCAAGAATATCTACGCCCATAACCCGGCGTCCTTTCGAGACTCAACTCGCCCCCTGGAATTCGTCGACCTGCAGCCAGACAAAACACCCCTCATTTGTCGGGTGAAATGCAACAAACTCGCATCCGCGCGCTGGCTTTTCCGCGCCGCTTTTTGCCCTAAAGCGGATACCGCTCCAGTTGAATGCAGTGCCTGGCGACGGTGCGGCTGAGGCCGACCGCGTCAGCCGGGGTAAACCGCGCCAGCCGCCGCAGAATGGCCAACTGCGTCCGCAGCAAGTCGCCTTCCCCGCAGGCTGCCAGAATCCGCCGAACAGCTTGCTCGGCCAAGGCGAGGGTCTCGTCGGCCAGCAAGCCCGTCATGGCCGCGGCAACCTCAGCCGCTGTTCCCTGTTCCCTATTCCCTATCCCCTGCTCCTCCATCTTGCGCGCACGCAGCAGCGCCGATTCCAAAGCATAGACCTGCATGATGATATCGGCCAGATCGGCCATCACCTCCTGCTGCTCCTGGAGCGCGGTCATGAAGCGCTGGCTGGCCGCTCCGGCGGCAAAGAGCGCCATCTTCCTGGCCGACGCCAGCGCCTCAGTCTCCCGCGCCAGCGGCTCGCCCGCGTTCGAACCCGCGCCAAAGGACGGCGGCTGCATGACCTCGTCCATGAGTTTCTTAATTGCCGGAAGCAGCGGCAACTGCCCGTTCAGCGCCCGCTTCATCAGCCAGCCGGTGATGATTAGCCTGTTGATTTCATTGGTTCCCTCGAAGATTCTGTTGATGCGCGCATCGCGGTAGGCGCGCTCCGCCGGGTAGTGCTCGACGTAGCCGTAGCCACCCATCGTGGCGACCAGTTCGTCGGCCACCAGCGAGAGCATCTCCGAGCCGTAAACCTTCAGGATCGAGCACTCTACGGCGTATTCCTCAAAGCGCCGCTGGGTTTCGCGCGGCGAATGAGCCTGCTCGGGCGCAAGCGCCGCTAAGCCGGCGTCGATCATTCCCGCGGTGCGGTAGGCCATGCTTTCGGCGGCGTAAAGCCGGGTTGCGCTCACGGAGATCTTGCGCTGGATCAGCCCGAACTCGGCGATTGCCTTACCAAAAGCGCGGCGCTCCTTGGCGTAGCGGATGATGTGCGCGAGCGCGTGACGTGCCCCGCCGATGCAGGCCACGCCCAGCTTGAAGCGGCCTACATTCAATACGTTAAAGGCGATGTGGTGGCCCTTGCCGGCCTCGCCCAGCAGGTTCGCGGCAGGCACGCGGCAATCCTCCAGCACCAGCGGGCAGGTGGAAGAGCCGCGAATGCCCAGCTTGTGCTCCTCGGCGCCGACGGTCAGGCCAGGAGAGTCCCGCTCGATCAGAAACGCGGAAAACTTCTCGCCCCCCGTCGCCGGATCCAGTATCTTGGCAAAGACGGTGTAGAGGCTGGCGATGCCGCCGTTGGTGATGAACATCTTCTCGCCGTTGAGCGTGTAGTAACTCCCATCGGCTGAGAGAGTTGCGCGGGTGCGGATATTCATGGCGTCGGAGCCGGAGCTGGCCTCGGAGAGCCCGTAGCCGCCGACCCATTCGCAGGAGGCGAGCTTGGCCAGGTAGCGCTGCTTCTGCTCCTCTGTTCCGTACCAGGCCAGCGGCAGCGTGGCAATGCCGACATGCGAGCCGATGGCCGTCGAGAAGCTGGCCAGCACCGATAAGTGGTCTGTAATCAGCGTGGAAGTGATCTTGTCCATCCCCATGCCGCCGTACTCTTCGGGGATATCGACGGAGGTAAAGCCCAGCTCGCCGGCCTGGCGCAGCAGCCCGGTCAGCACGCCCGTCTCTTTGGCCTCGATAGCCGCGGCTCTGGGCAGAATTTCATCGCGGGCAAATTGCGCGGCGGTCGCGGCGATCTGGCGCTGCTCCTCGTTAAGATCTTCAGGAGTAAAGACTTCGGCGGGGGTGCGGGATTCGAGCAGAAAGCTGCCGCCGGCGGCGGCGACGATGGGCGAAGGGGAAAGTGAAGACATAGAAGAGCTTGCCTCCTACGGCTCAACCCACTTTACGGCAGCCTGTTTGAATTCGCAATAGCGCGAGGGAAGAAATCAAATCTCGGGCCAATGCGATGGCGATTTTGCATCAACTCGGCGTGCCTCTTTTGTCGTGTTCCAGGTTGAGTCTCTTTTGCGTAAATCACCCGACAAAACGATGGCATTTTGTTGGGCTGCAGGCAGACAAATCGGCAAAAGTATCCGCGCAGGCGAAGATCGGCGACGTATGGACCCCCAAACTTTGCCGAGATGCCCGGTTACAGGTTGAGCAAAATCTTGAAAACTGGTTATTTTTGGGCTGTTTTTGCACTTATTTTTGCGGGGTTCTTCGCGCGGGATCAAGGCTGTTTTGGCTGCGTCTCAGTCAGGGACCTTGGACTCGGAGGCTCCCGGATTGCCCGTCGCCCGCCGATGGCTCGGAGGCGGGGCGTGTGCGGCGGGTTCGGCCGGCGTTGATGAGTGGTATGGCGATTTGGCAAAAATCGGCAATCCAATCTGTTTTTCACTGGACGGACCGCATGTGCAAGACCCGAACCCATTTTCGATGCAATCTGACCTTCTGCTCCGGCAAGACGGCATTTAGTTCATTTCCCCGAGGGACTGGCATCCTGACTGCTCGCTAGCGTATGCGCCTTCTCGAGCATCGCATCCAACGCTGCGCGCGGGTAAAGTTTGCCGTTGAGCACAACCGCCTGAATCGAGCGCGTGTTATGAATGTCGGCGAGCGGGTCCTTGTCGAGCAAGACAAGATCGGCAGTCTTGCCAACCTCAATGGTTCCGCGGCGGTCAAGCTGCCCCATAAACTCAGCAGCATTTCGAGTGGCGGCCTGGAGAGCGGCAAGCGGGGACAATCCGGCATCGACCAGGAGCGCGAGCTCATCGTGGATGCCGAAGCCGGGGAAGCACTGCGGATTCATGGCGTCAGTGCCGGCGAGGATGGGGACGCCCGCCCGGTACATGAGTCCGACAATGCGCAAGGATTCGTCAAATTGAAGCTTACTCAATTTGACGATTGCGGCCCGAGGCCCGGGAGGAAAATTCTTGTAATAACCAGCGTCCCATCTCGCCCGCACGCCGCTGCTCAAATATTTCAATCTTGGGTCACTCGCGAGCAGCGGATCGTCAATCTGCCCTCGGAGCAATGTAAGCGTGGGACATTGCCAGGTTCTGTTTTTCACGAACAGCGCAAACAAGGATCGTGCGGTGGCTTCGTCGAAAGTTTCAACGACGCGCATGTTAAGGCGAATCATACTTTTGCCTGAGTCCATCTTTTGCGCCATAGTCGCGTCCGGCGCCCGGAACAGCGCTTCTTGCCGTTGCATCTCGGAATCGATCGAGTTCTCTTCTTTTGAGCAGGCGTCAGCTACGCGCGTCAGATGCTCGATGCTTCTCTGTCCGGCGCCGGATGCTTCGGCCGCGGTGACCAATTCCGGAACATGGCCTTCGAATGGAATGCCGCGCTTATTGGCCTCGCCGGCGATGGCGAAGTAGGCGTCGCGGGATAGCTTGCTATAGACCTTGATGAAGTCTGCGCCATGCTTCTGCTGTTGGTCCACCACTTCGCGCCCTTGAGCTTCGTCGGCAACAACAATGGAATCGGGCCAGACGGGATTTAAACCATCGACGATGGGACTGCCGAGGAAGATAGTCGGAGATGGATCCTGGTTGGAAGCCTGTGTAGCGCGCCACGCATGGGCGTCAGGCGGACCCGCCATGTCACGGACCCCGACAACCCCGTTTGCCAGAAAAAGCAAGTGGCTCCAGGGAGCGCGGGCGTCAGATGCACCATGAACATGCATGTCCCACAAGCCAGGGATGAGGAACTTGCCTGTGCCGTCGACGACAACTGCCTTCCTTGGGATATGTGTCTTTCTCGACGGACCAACTGCAACGATTTGACCGCCATCCACAATTACCGTCATGTCAGGCATGGGGTCACGGCCAGTGGCGTCAATCAGCGTCACGTGTTTGATCGCCAGCGATTGGGACCAGGAGCAGGTGCCGAAAAGTGTGAACAGGAGAATCAGGTGCAGGCCGCGAGCCGCGCGGAATCGCGACCGGATCCCTGAGCTTTCGCATCTAAATTGTTGAGTTAGGGGAAGAATCATTGGACATTTCATCCTTGATTGCGAGTATATACAATTTTTCGATCACCCACGATGATGGCGTCCCGCGCAGGCTGAAGAGCTCTTTGACGCCATTAGAGGCTTGGCGAAGCTGCAGCATCTCCTTGTCAGAAATGCGGGAGTAGGCGTGCAACTTTGAATTTCGCGGCGCTTCAAGAACTGCTGCCGGCATCTGGGATGTGAGCCTCATGTCCGCGAATAGATCTCGAATGGTGATAACAGCCCTTGGCGGGAATTGACGACCGTGCGGAGGGGAGGAGCGACGGCGTTTACTCCAGCGCGGCGGGGAAGGGCATTTTCAGATCCGGGGGCGGCTCGACCCGGCCAACCGAAGCCTCCAGCGGCTACAATAACTGGTATCTCTTCCGTGGAGGCTCGCCCTGATTGCCGCGCTTGTGACCCGTCTGATTCCCGCCGCCGGCCTGCTGCATGGGGTGGCCACGCGGATGGCCGCGCATCTGGCGTTAGCGCCCACGAACGGCCTGCGCCACTACCTGAAGGCGCAGTTTGCCGACCAGACCTTCAAGGGGCTTTATCATTGGAACCTGTTTGATGCGGCGGTGCTGCTGCCTTACTTCGCGGTGATGCTGGTGCTGGCGATCTACGGCGTGCATCGCTATACGCTCTGCTATCTCTATTTCAAGTACCGCAAGAATTACCGGCCCGATCCGCCGCGGCACTTCGAGGAGCTGCCGAGGGTGACCGTGCAACTGCCGATTTTCAACGAGCAGTTTGTGATCGACCGGCTGATCGAGGCGGTGTGCGCGATGGAGTATCCGCGCGAGAAGCTGGAGATTCAGGTGCTGGACGACTCGACCGACGAGACGCAGGCGGTGGCCGCAGGCATCGTGGAGCGCTATGCGGCGCTGGGACACCCGATCGTCTACATTCACCGGACGAACCGGTATGGATTCAAGGCCGGGGCGCTGGACGCGGGGCTGAAGGTGGCCAAGGGCGAGTTTGTGGCCATCTTTGACGCTGACTTTGTGCCGCCGCCGGATTGGCTGATGAAGGTGATTCACCACTTTGCCGAGCCGGAGATCGGCATGGTGCAGACGCGGTGGTCGCACATGAATCGCAATTACAGCATGTTGACCCAGATCGAGGCGATTCTGCTCGACGGCCACTTCATCATTGAGCATGGCGCGCGGGTGCGCACCGGCGACTACTTCAACTTCAACGGCACGGCCGGGATGTGGCGCATCAAAGCTATCTCGGACGGCGGCGGCTGGCAGCATGACACGCTCACCGAAGATACTGACCTGAGTTATCGCTCGCAGATGGCCGGCTGGAAGTTCAAGTATCTGCCGGAGGTCGAGTGTCCCTCCGAGTTACCCATCGAGATGACTGCGTTCAAGACGCAGCAGGCGCGCTGGGCCAAGGGGCTGATCCAGACCAGCATCAAAGTGCTGCCCATGATGTTCAAGTCGAACGTGCCGCGCCGCATCAAGATCGAGGGCATTTACCATCTGACGGCCAACCTGAGTTATCCGCTGATGATCGTGATGTCGGTGCTGCTGCTGCCGGCCATGGTCTGCCGCTTCTACCAGGGCTGGTTCCAGATGCTGCTGATTGATTTTCCGCTCTTCACCGCGTCGACGTTTTCTATCGCGTTTTTTTATTTGATGGCGGAGCGCGAGTTATTTCCCAAGACGTGGTGGAAGACGTTCTTGTATCTGCCGTTTTTGATGGCGCTGGGCATCGGGCTTACAGTCACGAACAGCAAGGCAGTTATGGAGGGACTGTTCGGCATCAAGAGCCCGTTTGTGCGGACGCCGAAATATCGCGTGGCCAAGAAGGGCGAAAAGTCGCAGGCCGCCAAATACCGCAAGCGGCTGATCCTGGCTCCTTGGATCGAGCTGGTAATCGGCTGCTACTTCTTCGCGGCGATCCTCTACACCTTCTCCAACCAGAACTACTTCACCGCGCCGTTCCTGATTTTGTTTGTCATCGGCTACTGGTACACCGGACTGATGAGCCTGCTGCAAGGGCGTTTCGAGCGCTGGCGGACGGGCGCCGGCGCCAACACCGACGAGTCGAGCCCGAAGCCGTTCCCGGTGGGGGTGTGAGGCTATGGCGGAAATCTCTCAGCTACCTGGAATTGAAGTCTTCGCCATCGATTCCATCGAACAGCTTGTCGATTGTCTCCCACACCGCAGTAAATACTTCACGCTCTTGCTGGCTTGGGATGCGCCAGACTTAGAGATGGAAAAACTGAAGGAACTCTTCCGACCTCTCGTGGATCGTGGGCTGGTATATTTATGCGCGTGGGGATGCCGTTCCGAGGACGTACATGACGCTGTCGATCTCTGTGTTGTTGAGAAGGAACTGTCAGAAGGAGAGGCTGATTATCTCCTCATGACTACATGGCATCACGATGAGACCATAGAAGAAGCTCTTTGGTTTTTCCAAATGAATGCGATTCCAGCAGAGAATCGAGTAGTTGTGGACTTTAGCCGGTCTGCCGTTTCGGTCGGGAACCCAGAATGGGCTGACACGTTGAAAAATCTCCTATCGAGCCATAACATTTGAGGGTTGGCCGTATGAGCTTTGCTGCATCGTCCTGAATTTCCAGTGCTGTGACGCATCTCGATTTCCCGCTCTTTACAGCGTAAATCGAGCTACACTATTCCTGAGGCAACAATGCTGACCGCCGAGAAAGTTCGCGAAGCTCTTGAAGCGCTCAGTCCGACGCAGGAGAAGGTCGATCTGGCCGTGAAGACGGCCGTGGAGATCGCGCAGCCTTCCCGTGTCATCGTGTTTGGCTCCTGGGCGCGGGGCGAGGCGCAGTGGGACAGCGATCTGGACCTGGCGGTGTTGATGCCGGATTCCGCGGAGCCTCGGATTAGCGAAATTCGCCGTGCTCTGCGCCGCAGGCTGGATACGTTGCCGCTCAGCGTCGATCTGGTGATGACGACCGAAGAGTTCGCCAGTCGATTTCGTAACGAAGTAAACTCAATCTACTACCGCATTCTTCGGGACGGACAGGTGGCGTATGAGCAGCGGGCCGTACACGCAGGCTGAAGTTCTTCTGATCAAAGCCTCTGAGGATGAAGCCGCTCTCCACGCGACCGGAAACCCGGACGCGGTTCTCGGCTTTCACGCCCAGCAGGCGGCGGAGAAGCTGCTGAAGGCCCTCATCTCTGCCCGATCTGTGCCGTTCGAGCTGACGCACAATCTGGTGCGTCTTACCAAGGTCCTGGACGATTTGGGCGAGACTCTGCCGGCCACGCCCATCGCGATCTCCGACCTGAATGACTTCGCGGTTGAGTATCGATACGATTTACTCTTTCAGCACGAAGCCCCGAGCCAAGCTGATCTCGCCGCCACCGTACGCCTGATCCGCGAGCACGTTGTGGCCCGCATCGCCGCGCTTTCCGCCGCGCCCGAGCCCCCTCCGTTACAATAGGGTGAAGCGCCTGCCGCGCCGGGGACTCGGATTCCCTGGGCGCCAGGCGCATCGGAACATTATGCTCTCAAAAAACTTGCCCGAAGCCCTTACCTTTGACGACGTGTTGCTGGTGCCCGCCTACAGCGAGGTGGCGCCGGTGCAGGTCAACACGCAGACCCAGTTGACGCGCGCGATTACGCTGAATACGCCGCTGCTCTCGGCGGCCATGGACACGGTAACCGAGTCGCGCATGGCCATCGCCATGGCACAGCAGGGCGGCATCGGCATTGTGCACCGCAATCTGAGCGTCGCCGAGCAGGCCGGCGAGATCGACAAGGTGAAGCGCTCGGAGAGTGGCATGATCGTGGACCCGGTGACCATCGGGCCGGACCAGATGATCGGCGACGCGCTGGACGTGATGCGCCGCTACAAGATTTCCGGTGTGCCTGTGACGCAGGGCAAGCGGCTGGTGGGCATTCTGACCAACCGCGATCTGCGCTTCGAGACGCGCACCGACATTCCCGTGGGCGAGGTGATGACCAAGGATGACCTGATTACCGTGGCCGTGGGCACCACGCTGGAAGAGGCCGAGCAAATTCTGCACAAGCACCGCGTGGAAAAGCTGCTGGTGGTTGACGATCAGTACAACCTGAAGGGGCTGATCACGGTCAAGGACATCCAGAAGAAGCTGAAATACCCCAACGCCAGCAAGGACGATCAGGGCCGGCTGCGGGTGGGCGGAGCCATTGGGGCGACGGGAGATTTCCTGGAGCGGGCGGCGGAGCTGGTGCGGGCGCGCGTGGACGTGCTGGCCATCGACTCGGCGCATGGCCACTCCTCGCGGGTGCTGGAGGCGGTGCGCGTGGTGAAGAAGCAGTTTCCGAAGGTGGGTCTGCTGGCCGGCAATGTGGCGACCTACGAGGGCGCAATGGCGCTGATCGATGCCGGCGCCGACGCGATCAAGGTGGGCATCGGACCAGGGTCGATTTGTACTACGCGCATGGTGACCGGCGCGGGAATGCCGCAGATCACGGCGATCGCCGAGGCGGCGCGGGCGGCACGCGAGCACGGGATTCCAATCGTCGCCGACGGCGGCATCAAGTACTCGGGCGAAATCACCAAAGCCATCGCCGCCGGAGCCAGTTCGGTGATGATCGGCTCGCTCTTTGCCGGCGTGGACGAGAGCCCCGGCGAGACCATTCTCTACCAGGGGCGCAGCTTCAAGAGCTATCGCGGAATGGGCTCGCTGACCGCCATGAGCCAGGGCGCGGGCGAGCGCTACTTCCAGAGCGCCGCCGATCTGGCCAGCGCCGAATCCGGCTCCGAGAGCGTCGTCCAGCGGGAGCGCGCCAACGGCAACCGGCTGGCTAAATTCGTTCCCGAGGGCATCGAGGGGCGCGTGCCGTACCGCGGGCCGCTGGAGTCCATGGTCTTCCAGCTTGTGGGCGGCCTGCGCTCCGGCATGGGCTATCTGGGCTGCCGCAATATTGCGGAGCTGCAAGAGAACGCGCAGTTTGTGCGCATCAGCGGCGCAGGCCTGCGCGAGAGCCACGTGCACGATGTTATCATCACCCGCGAGGCGCCTAACTATCATGTCGAGTGATGCGATCTTCTCCTGTTGCCGCGATTCAATTCTCCTTCGCCCAGGCGCTCTCTTCAACATGCAGAAGCGCTCGGCTGACCACCAGAAAGGCTACGCAAGTTGCAACAACATTCTGGCCGTCACGGCCTCAAGTTCTGGATCGGCGCCTGGCTGCCGGTCGCGGTGGGCATCGGCATCATCATGCTGGAGTCCACGCCGTCCTTTGGCGCGGACCATACCAGCCATCCACTGCGCTGGCTCTGGGAGGCCATCTTCGGACCCGTCAGCAATGCCCGATGGGAGATCATTCATATTCTGATTCGCAAGTCCGGACACTTTTTGGGCTACGGGTTCATCGGGGTGGCGTGGCTGCGCGCCTGGTGGATGACGTTGCCCCGCTCCCGCTTTCTCGAGGACGCCTTTCTTGCGCTGATGGGAACTGCCTTGATTGCCAGCCTGGATGAGTTACATCAGAGCTATCTGCCCAACCGCAACGGTTCCCCCTGGGATGTGCTGCTGGATTGCTGTGGAGCGATTGCGATGCTGTTAGCGGTTTATATATGGCTGCGGCTCTTCCGGCCCAGGAATCTGACGCGAACGGAGTAAGCGGAGACGCATCCCTGCCCGTGGACAAGGTTCTACGGTGAAGCGAGAATGCATTAGTCTTGAATGGTCTCTTCCGAGGTGCTGCCGAGGGGAATGGAGCCGGAGTAGAATGGAATATGCAGTGCGAATGGATAACTAATCTTTACCTTGACCAGACAACCCTGAGCGGCAGCGTTTGCAGTGCATCCGGTGCTAGATCCAGACGCAGTTGTACCCGGCCATGTGACCGTAATGTTGCTTGCCGTCAAATTGAGGCCGGGGTGCGGCAGGCCCAAGATGTCGTTTTGCACGTTGGCCGCCGTAGCCTGGCAGCCGTAGCTGCTCGCCGACGCGCAGGCGCTTGTCCAATCCGAACCGCGCACCATGGCGTATCGCGTCCCGTGCTGGGCAGCGAAGGCGACAAAA
This sequence comes from Occallatibacter sp., assembly GCA_049522975.1. GTDB lineage: Bacteria > Acidobacteriota > Terriglobia > Terriglobales > Acidobacteriaceae > Telmatobacter. Next base: position 42,212 of record JBEKNI010000023.1, read on the forward strand.
TTGTCCGCATACATTCCCAGGCAGAACTCAATGATACCGAAGACCAACGTGAACAGGACGGTGGCGGCAAGCGCGAACTCCACTACTTCGGCGCCGTCTTCGTTGCAAATGAGACTCTTCATCCTTCGCATCTTGATCCTCCAACATACTTTCAACTTCGTATATCCATTCCAGTGCGAGTGCTGCTAGTTGCCGCGCATAGTGGCCGTTTCGGGTATAGTGAAAGAGGCTGGGATGACCAGCCAAGGCATCCAAGTCTTATAGACAGCCGAGGTTGTGACCTGGACCCTGTGCACAACATTGCTGCCCCGGCTCGAGCCTGCCGAGCAGACCGGCGCAGGGCTGCAGTTTGCAGAGTACGAAGTACCATCGCTGCATTCACAGCCCCATGATACCGTCGGCGTAGACAAGTTCACATTCGGAGCGCTTGCCCTGGCCGCCGCGCTGATGCCAGCGGTATCGCTGGGGTTCAGCGATCCATATTCCGCTCCAGCATGCGCGGCGTTGGTGACCTGGAGGCTCACATAAAACCAGCGGCCAAAGTCTACGGCCCCGGCAAAGAGCAGCAACATAATCGGAACCACAAGGGCCAACTCGACGAGGCTTGCGCCGTGATCGGTTTTGCAGAAGACACGGAGGCGCGCTAGAGTTTTCATCGACTACTCCGCAAGTGATATGGTTGTTGAACCGCCGCCGCTGCCGCCGCCGCTGCCAGGGCAAACTCCACCCGGCATAGAGGAACAATTAAGGGAGATGGCTGAGTCCACCATTGCCGATTGCGCAACAACCATGCCGTAGGCGGTTACATTGCTGCCCCCATTCAGCGTAAGCTGCGCGTCGGGAAGGTAGATTGCGCCTCCAAAACTCGAATTGGAACCCGTATCCAGGTTCACGGGACTGGTATCGGTTGATGCCCCCCAGATCAGCATCCCAGCGCAAGCGGCGCAATTGGATAGAGCAGACGCCGGCGCGGTCAAAGTGATGGTTGAGGTCAGGCCATTACTGTTGATACCCGCCCCAGGCGCCAGATAGATGGTCACGCCAGTTCCCGTGATCGACGCGCCGGTGTTGAGGATAATGTTGCCGCCCATGTAATACAAACCTGGGGCAAGAGTATTGGCGCCACTGAAAGTTATGCCGCCCGAGTAGTAGCCCGAATGATACGACGTGCCGGAATTGCCGCTTGGAGCGGACGGTATCGCGGGCGCCGTAAGGTTCTTGAAGGGATCCGGCACCACTGGGCCTTTTGTGGGCAAGGGAGTATACGATCCACCGTTATCCGTCACGCTTCCTTGTACATCATAGTTGCCGCTGACGTTCACTGTGGCGCCGCTATTCTCCATTACGGCGGGAGCTCCAGTCGAGTTGACGTAGACACCGCAGTTGGAACCAGGGCCATCCGTGATGCTGGCGCCCAAGTCGAGCGTCAAGGTTTGACCGGAAGTCCCGGTGACGTTGAAGCAGGAGGGGGGGATGCTTCCTAAGCCCGCTTCCGCCCGGGCTGAGATTTTGGCTGTTCTGATGCCGAAGAATCCCGCAAAGAAGGATGGCTTCGTCTCAGTAACCACAACTTCCACGTAATTTGCATTCCCGTTATTCGGATCGCTGGCGCCCAGCGCGCAGGGGGGATTATTGATCGTCAAAAGCAGGCCCGTCCCGGACGCGCTCGCGCATTGCTGGAATAGGGTGGGCGCTGAACTTCCGTCCTCCGTCAACGCCGATGTCGCTGCGGTTTGTATCACTGAGCAGTTTGTAGTCCCGCCGCATGCGCTGACCTCTAGCGCTGCCGCCATTGCGGCGGAGTCGGCAAGCGTCTGCACTTGGCGCTGTGTGAAGTAGAGATTGCCAACATCGATAGCAATTGCCAAAAATGAAAGCAGCAACGTCAAACTCAGCGCGGTCAGTACCAGTATGCCACCGCGTTCATCTTTCAGCATTCTCATATGTCCGACCCTCCGTATGTACAGCTCTGGCCGCCGCGTCGATCCATCAGCGACAGCTTGACTTGGAGAGGATTGGGGGGGAATCCATTTAGAACGCCGTATAACTCCAGGGTCATCGGCCTTCCATTTCATGTATACCCTTTAATTAATACACCTGTCAATAGCCGCCAAAAATAAGTGCGAGCAGGCACTGGGCCGTACGCTCCCAAGTAACACCTGCGCATCCCGCGAGGTTACGCGCCCGTGTTACTTGGGTGAGGGGTCTGCCAAGCAATCAAAGAGAAGCCGTGTTACGCAGCCTCTTCCTTATCCTTGAGTTCCTTGAGTTCTTCGGTCTTGGCTTCTTCCATCTGCTTTTCGATTTCGGCGCGCTTCTTGGCCTTGATCTCTTCGCGCTTCTGGCGCTTGATGTCGAGCTGCTGTTCGGCGTCGAGGAGTTCGATGAAGACCTTTTCGGCTCCGTCGCCCTGCTGAAAGCCGGTGCGGACGATGCGCAGATAGCCGCCCTGGCGGTCCTTGTAACGCGGCGCGACGGTCTCGAAGAGCCGGTCTACGGCCTTATCGGTCATGAGAAAGCCGAGGGCCTGGCGGCGCGAGTGCAGATCGCCGTTCTTGCCCAGGGTGATCACCTTCTCAACCAGCGGACGAACCGCCTTGGCCTTGGCCACGGTGGTCTGGACGCGATCTTCCTGGATGACGGAGGTGACCAGGTTGCGTAACAGGGCGCGGCGATGGCTGGTGTTGCGTCCGAGCTTGAATCCTGCATTGCGATGTCGCATGGTAAAAACTCTCTTTCGGTGGTCAGTTGTCAGTCGTCAGTTATCAGTTGCCAGTCGCCAGTTGCTCCTCACTCGGGGCTCTTCACTGACAACTGAGAACTGACGACTGACAACTGTCTTAGAAGTTCTCGCTCTCGGTGGGCAACTGCAGGTCCACGGAATCAAGCGGCTCGTCCTCGTCGTCGTAATGGCTGTAACTGGCGGCCAGGGCGGTGGCGGGAGATATGCTGGTGGGTCCGGGAACGGCGTTGCCTTGCTCGTCGATCTTCATGCCCAGCGAGAGGCCCATCTGGGCGAGGATTTCCTTGATCTCGTTGAGGCTCTTGCGGCCGAAGTTCTTGGTCTTGAGCATCTCGGCTTCGGTCTTCTGGACCAGCTCTCCGATCGACTGGATGTTGGCGTTCTTCAGGCAGTTGTAACTGCGGACCGACAGCTCCAACTCTTCGACCGAGCGGTTGAGGTTGTCGTTGCGCAGCAGGATGCGGCCTTCTTCACCGCGCCCCTCGGCCTCGATCTCCTCCTCGAAGTTGATGAAGATGTTCATGTGGTCCTTGAGCAGCTTGGCGGCCAGGCCGACGGCGTCGGCGGGCAGCACGGCCCCGTTGGTCCACACTTCCAGGGTGAGTTTGTCGTAATCGGTGATCTGGCCCAGGCGGGCGGCTTCCACCAGGTAGTTGACGCGGCGCACGGGCGAGTGGACCGAGTCCACCGGGATGAAGCCAATCCCCAGGTCGGCGTCGAAGTTCTTGTCGGCGGAGATATAGCCGCGTCCGCGCTTGAGGCGCATCTCCATGTCCAGCTTGCCGCCCTCCGAAAGGGTGGCGATATAGATGTTCTTGTCCAGGATTTCAACGTCGCCATCGGCTTCGATCATGCCGCTGGTGACGACGCCAGGCTGGTCGGCGCGCAGATAGAGCGCCTTGGGACCCTCGCCCGCGAGCTTGAAGGGAACCTGCTTGAGGTTCAGGATGATATCTGTGGCATCCTCGACTACGCCCGATATGGACTGGAATTCGTGGAGCACGCCCTCGATGCGAATGGCGGTGACCGCGGCGCCTTCAATGGAACTGAGCAGGGTGCGGCGCAATGCGTTGCCGATGGTGGTGCCAAAGCCGCGCTCGAAGGGCTGGGCGCTGAACTTGCCGAAGGTGTTGGTGAGCGACTCGGCATCGACTGCCAGCCGCTTGGGTTTCTGAAATCCTCTCCAAAGCATATCTTCTTCTCGTTTCCCGCGCGGCATGTACGTCGCGATGCATTTTGCGGCGGCCGCGCAAGTTCTCCTTCGTGTTGAGTTGTCAGTTCCCAGTTCTCAGTTTTCAGTTCTCAGCAAAAACCCGAAACGGGGATCAACTGGCAACTGAGAGCTGACAACTGAGAACTGTTCACTGTTACTTCGAGTACAGTTCCACAATCAGCTGCTCGTTGATGGGCAGGTTGACTTCGCTGCGCTTGGGCAGGGAGAGCACGCGGCCCGAGAGGTTTGCAAAATCGGCTTCCAGCCAGACGGGCACGGGATTCTGCGCGGCGTACTGCGCGCCCTGCTCGATGATGATCAGTTTCTTCGCGTGCTCGCGGATCTTGATTTCGTCGCCCGCGTTCACCTGGTAGGAAGGAATGTTGACCTTGCGTCCGTTGACCTCGACGTGGCCGTGGCGAACGACCTGGCGGGCCTGGCGGCGCGAGATGGCGAAGCCCAGCCGGAAGGCCACGTTATCCAGGCGGCGCTCCAACTGTTGAATCAACAGTTCGCCGGTGACGCCGGCGGCCTTGTTCGCCTTCTCATAGTAGGCGCGGAACTGGCTCTCCAGCGTGAAGTACATACGCTTGGTCTTCTGCTTCTCGTGCAGTTGCAGGCCGTAACCGACGATCTTGGCCTTGCGGTCCTTGCCGTGCTGGCCGGGAGGAAAGTTGCGCTTCTCCAGGGGGCAGCGGTCAGAGGCGCATTTGGCCCCCTTCAAAAAAAGTTTGGTCGCCTCGCGACGGCAGAGGCGGCAGACTGCTCCGGTATAACGTGCCATTTCTTCTCCTGACTTCAGATGACGGCCGGTTTACGCGCTGGTAGCGCTTCGTCCCGGCCCGGTTCAGTTGTTAGTTCTCAGTTATCAGTTGTCAGCTCTCAAATAAAGCCCCAAGCGGGCACTTACTGACAACTGACCACTGACAACTGTACTTACACTCTGCGTCTCTTCGGCGGACGGCAGCCGTTATGCGGCACCGGCGTGACGTCGCGGATGGTGCGCACCTCGATGCCGGCGGCGGCCAGGGCGCGGATGGCGGACTCGCGGCCCGACCCCGGACCGGAGACGCGCACATCGACCGCGCGCAGGCCGTGATCGCGAGCCATGCCGGCGGCGTTCGAGGCCGCCTGCTGCGCCGCGAAGGGCGTGCCCTTGCGTGAGCCGCGATAGCCCAGCGAACCCGCGCTCTTCCAACTCAGCGTGTTGCCCATCGGGTCGGTGATGGTGACGATGGTGTTGTTGAACGTGGCCTGCACGTACGCGACGCCAAAAGGCACGTTCTTACGCTCACGCTTCTTGAATTTCTTGTTCTTGCCGGCCTTGCCGGCCGCCGGTTTGCCCGCCCCGGCTTTCTGCTCTGCTTTTGCCATTAGGTTTTACCCGTCGCTTTCTTCTTGCCGGCAATCGTGCCCTTGCGCGGGCCCTTGCGGGTGCGGGCGTTCGTGTGGGTTCGCTGGCCGCGCACCGGCAACGAGCGCCGGTGCCGCGTGCCGCGATAGCTCTGGATGTCGATCAGGCGCTTGATGTGCATCTGCACGTCCTTGCGCAAGTCGCCCTCAACGTTTCCTTCGTCCTCGATGACCTGTCGGATGCGGTTGACCTCGTCCTCGCCCAGGTCCTGGACCTTCTTGAAGGCGTCCACATTCGCCCTCTCCAGGATCTTGAGCGCGCGGGGATTCCCGATGCCGAAGATGTAGGTGAGCGCGATCCGCGCCTGCTTGTTGCGGGGCAGATCGACGCCAGCAATACGTGCCATTCTGAATTCCTCTGCTGCTGCGGGTTGTGTGCCCCCGGCCTCAGCCGGTTCGCACGGGTTAAGCGGAATGCCTCCAGAGGTTCATCGCAAGCCTTGACTCCGGCTAACTAGCCTCTTGCCAGTGAACAGTGGTCAGTCAAAAAACCTTTTAGTGAAGCGTCCTTCTGTTCACTGTTCACTGGCGTGGAGCTTCCGCGTATGCCAGGAGTGCGGCTAGCCCTGGCGCTGCTTGTGCTTTGCGTTCTCGCAGATCACCCTGACCACCCCGCGGCGGTTGATGACCTTGCACTTGACGCAAATCTTCTTGACCGATGCCCGGACTTTCATCTGTTGCTACCCTTCCTTCAAACTGTTAGCCGTCCACTGTTCGCTGTCAGCTATTTGTAGCGGTAGACGATCCGCCCGCGATTCAGGTCGTAGGGACTCAACTCCACGGCCACGCGGTCGCCGGGCAGAATGCGGATGAAGTTCTTGCGCATCCTTCCCGAGACATGGGTCAGCGCCTCGTGATTGTTCTCGAGCTTGACCTTGAACATGGCATTGGGCAGCGTCTCTGTGACCACCGCCATTACCTCAATCGCATCTTCCTTCGACAAACCGCATCCCGCTTCCGCCGGATCGCTCTTGCCCCTCCGGCCTTTTGTTGGTCCGAGCGTGCTACTCGGTTAAGACCCTCGCCCCGGTGGCGGTCACCGCCACCGAGTGCTCGAAATGAGCGCTCATGCTTCCATCCGCGGTGACTGCCGTCCAGCCATCGCCCAACACCACCACATCGGCCTTGCCCGCATTCACCATCGGCTCGATGGCCAGCACCATGCCGGCGCGCAGCTTCATGCCCTGACCCGCGACGCCGAAGTTCGGCACCTGTGGATCTTCGTGCATGTGGACCCCGATGCCGTGGCCCACAAAATCCCGCACCACCGAGAACCCCGCGGCTTCGACCACCTTCTGCACAGCGAAGCCAATATCGCCCAAGGTCGCTCCGGGGCGAACAACTTGAATCGCCGCGTCGAGAGACGCTTGGGTCACCTCGATCAGCCGCGCTGTCCCCGGGTCGATCTTCTCGCCCACCGGCACGGTGATGGCCGCGTCGCCATAGTAGCCGTCGATCACCGCCCCAAAATCCAGCGAAACGATCTCCCCTTCCCTGAGAACCCGCTTGGGCGACGGAATCCCATGGACCACCTCGCTGTTGATCGAGGCGCACAGCACGCAGGGAAACCCCTTGTAACCCTTGAAGGCCGCCTTGGCGCCCAGCTTCTTGACGCGCGCCTCTGCCGCCTTTTCCAAATCCATCGTAGTTGCGCCCGGCTTCACCAGATCCCGCACCAACTCGAGAACCTCGCGGACCACCTGGCCCGCGCGGCGCATCTTCTCGATCTCCTTGGCCGACTTCAGTACAACAGCCACGAAACCAGCTTTCAACGTCAGCGGTCAGTGGTCAGTTAAAGAGCCCGCTCGGGTTTGACTGATCTCTGTTCACTGACCACTAGCTTCTCAACCGCTTGACGGCGTCCACAATTCCGGCCGCGATCTCGTCAATCGGCCGGTCTCCATCCACTTCCGCAAATCTCCCCGCGGCCCGGTAGTGCTCGACGACCGGCGCGGTCGAGGCCGCGTAGGCGCGCATCCTCTCTTCGAAGACCTTTTCCGTGTCGTCGGCTCGCTGGACCAGCGCGGCGCCGTCCGCGTCGCAAATGCCATCCTTCACGGGAGGCTTGCCGTAGACGTTGTAAATGCTCTGGCAGACAGGGCAATTCCTGCGCCCGGTGATACGGCGCAATAACTGATTATAGTCCACTTGGATGCTGACGGCAACCAGCGGCAAGCCGCCCAGGCGGGCTGCCAGGCGGGCATCCAGCCACTCGGCCTGCCCGAGGGTGCGCGGAAAACCGTCCAGGATGTAGCCGCCGGCGGTGTCGGGCTGCTCCAGGCGCACGGCGACCATCTCGTTGACCAGCGAATCGGGAACCAGCTCGCCGCGTCCCATGATCGCTTTGGCCGTCTTGCCCAGCTCGGTGCCCTGAGCCACATTGCCGCGCAGCAGGTCGCCGGTGGAGATCTGCGGAATCGCCCAGACCTTCACCAGTTCCTTTGCCTGGGTTCCCTTGCCCACGCCCGGCGCGCCCAACAAAAGAATGGGGCCGGGAAAGCCCTTCGGAGCCGTCTCCCGACCCTGTCCAACTGTAGCTTCAGAGGATGCCATTACCAGGTTTTCCTTCCGCGAATGCGACCGGAACGCGGGGAAAAGCCGTCATAGTGGCGCATGATCAGCTGCGATTCGATCTGGTTGATGGTGTCCATGGCCACGCCCACGACGATCAGCAGGGAGGTGCCGCCAAAGTAGAAGTTGACCCCCAAACCGTGCGTGACCCAGGCCGGCATCCTCTCAAAGAAACCGCCGATGAGCCACAACTTGTCTAACCGAATGCCGGAGATCAGGAAGGTGGGAACCAGCGAAATAATAATCAGGTAAGCGGCGCCGACCAGCGTGATGCGGGTGAGAATATCGTTGATGAAATCCGATGTCCGTTTGCCGGGACGGATTCCGGGGATGAACGAGCCCGACTTGCGGAAGTTGTCGGCAATATCGTCCGGCTTCATGATGATGGAAACGTAGAAATAAGCAAAGAAGATGATGGAGAGCATGTAGAGCAGCTCGTACCACGGGTAGCCGGGCGTAAGCGAATCGAAGATGGGCAGCAGGAAGCGGCTGTTTGTCACAAAATCGGTCTGCCGGAGCATCAGCGGGGCGGAGAGGATAGAGGCGGCGAAGATGACCGGCATCACGCCGCCCGAGTTGACCTTGAGCGGCAAATGGCTGGCCTGGCCGCCCATCATGCGCCGGCCCACGATGCGCCGCGCGCTCTGGATTGGGATGCGCCGTTCGCTGCGCTCGACGAAAACGATGAAGGCCACCACGGCAAACATGAACGCTGCCAGCGCCAGCACCGCGACGATGGTGAACGTGCCCCACTGGTTGGTCTGGACCTTCTGGTAAAGGTCGTAGACGCCCCGCGGCAGGCCGGCGATGATTCCTGTAAAGATCAGCAGGCTCATGCCGTTGCCGATGCCGCGCTCGGTAATCTGCTCACCCAGCCACATGATGAAGGCCGTGCCGGTGGTCAGCGTCAACACCGTCATCAGCACGAAGGAAACGCCCGGATGGAGCACCATGCCGCCCCTGGTGAGCATGAAGGCGATGCCGATCGACTGCAGCGCGGCCAGAATCACGGTCAGATAGCGGGTCCATTGCGTGATCTTGCGCCGGCCCAGTTCGCCTTCCTTCTGGATGCGCGCCAGCGGCTCATAGACCACGGTGAGCAACTGAAAGATGATCGAAGCCGTGATGTAGGGCATGATGCCCAGGGCAAATACGGTCATGCGGCGCAGGTTGCCACCGCCAAATAGATTCATCAGTCCCAGAGCGGAGCCGCCTTGGGTGTCGAAGAGCCGCTCCAACTGATGGGCGTCAACGCCCGGCGTGGGAATCCACGCGCCCAGCCGGTATACGGCCAGAATGCCGAGCATGAACAGAACCCGCTTGCGCAGATCGGGAATCCGGAAGATATTGGCGAACTTCTCAAACATTTCAGCCATGGTTGTTTATCCGCTTCAGGGCCTTTGCCGCCCATGAATCTCTGCCACTGACTATCTTATCCGCCAGGGCCTTACCTGTCGTCCTGGGCGCCTCGCCCTCGCCTGTCATCCTGAGCGAGCGAAGCGAGTCGAAGGACCTGCTTTTTGCTCCTTTGGGCTGGGTGGGATGCTACAAACCCCTGCGAATCTCCCAGCGCCCTATCTTTTTGCCTTGGCAACCAGCTTTCCCTTGGCTGCCACCGGAACCTCGCCGCCTAGAACCACTGCCTTGCCGCCAGCCTTCTCGATCTTCTCCACAGCCGACTTGGAAAACTTGTGCGCGTGGATGGTGAGCACCGCCGTCAGCTCCCCGGATCCAAGAATCTTGATGAGCGCCTTCTTGCTCGAAGCCAGGCCGAGTCTCTTGTAGTCGTCGAGCGTGATCTCGGTGATCGTGAGGCCCTGGATCCGCTCCGCCAGCCGATCCAGGTTCACCACCGTGTACTCGGTACGGAAGATGTTGGTAAAGCCGCGCTTGGGCAGACGGCGGTGCAGCGGCATCTGGCCGCCCTCAAAGCCGCGCATCAGGCTCGTGCCGGTGCGGCTGCCCTGGCCCTTGTGGCCGCGGGTCGAGGTCTTGCCCATGCCGGATCCCATGCCGCGGCCGACACGCTTGCGCTCGGTGTTGGCCTTCCGGGGCGCGCGCAGATTCGATAGATTCTTTGCCATGATCTCCTCGCTATAGCGCCGGTCAGATTCTGTGATCCCGCCGACTCGCGTTAATGCAGTTGTCAGTTTTCAGTTCTCAGTTGTCAGTTAAAACTTGCCCGAAACTGACAACTGATGACTGAGAACTAGCTTTCCAGAATCCTGACCAGATGCGGAATAGCCTTCACCATGCCGCGGATGGACTCCGTATCCTCGCGCTCGACGATCTGATTGAGCCGCGTGAAGCCTAGGCCCTTGACCACCAGCCGATGCTTGGTGGGCGTGGAGTTCTTCGAGCGGTAGTACTGAATGCGAATCATCTTGGTCTCCGCCATGGCTTACATCTCCTCCACTTGCTTGCCGCGCATATTGGCCACTTCGGCCCGGTCGCGCAACTGCACCAGGGCGTTGAAGGTGGCCTTGACGACGTTGTGGGGATTGGGCGAGCCCAGGCTCTTGGTGAGCACGTTCTGCACGCCTGCCGAGGTCATCACCGCGCGCACCGCGCCGCCGGCGATCACGCCAGTGCCTTCCGGAGCCGGCTTCAGCAGCACCTGCCCGGCGCCGTAACGGCCCAGGACCAGGTGCGGAATCGTGGTCTCGGTCAGGTTGACCCGGACCAGGTTCTTCTTGGCCGCCTCGATCCCCTTGCGAATCGCCTGGGGCACTTCCTTGGCCTTGCCAGCACCGTGGCCGACCACCCCCGCTGCGGCGTCGCCCACCACAACGAGCGCGGCAAAGGACATGTTCTTGCCGCCCTTGACCACCTTGGTCACGCGATTGATGGCCACCACCTGATCCTTCAGGTTGTACTGGTTGGCATCGAGTTTCTTCTTCAACATCGTCATTGCTTTCTCCAGTGGACAGTGGACAGTGGTCAGTGAACAGTGATCAGTTTGATCTCCGCCACGTCTGCTTCTCTAGCCCACAGCAAACTGTCCACTGTTCACTGTGCACTGTTCACTGCTTTTAGAACTCCAGCCCTGCCTCGCGAGCCGCGTCGGCCAGCGCCTTGACGCGCCCGTGATAGAGGTAGCCTCCGCGATCGAAGACCACCTTCTTGATTCCCTTCTCGACGGCCTTCTCGGCCACTGCCTTGCCGATCTCCTTGGCCGCCGCGACATTCCCGCCGGTCTTCATCTTGATGGTCGAGGCCGAAACCAGTGTCTCGCCGGTCTGATCGTCGATCACCTGCGCGTAGATGTGGTTGAGCGAGCGGTAGACGTTCAGCCGCGGCCGCTCCCCGGTGCCGGCCAGCTTGCGGCGTATGCGCTCGTGAATGCGCTGGCGGATTTCGTTTCTCCTGGTCTGCGTGATCATGGTCTCTCTCACCTATCGGCGGAGCCCCCGCGGCCCCGTTCGGTTGTTGGTCAGATGACAGGTTACAGATGACAGATTGCAGTTCCTTCAATTCCCTATGATCCCGCTCGCTGCCATCTGCAATCTGTCATCTGTAACCTGTCATCTGTAACCTTACTTGGCTCCAGTCTTGCCGGCCTTCTTCTTCAGCTTCTCGTCGGAGTAGCGAACGCCCTTGTTCTTGTACGGATCTGGCTTGCGCAGCGAACGCATGTCTGCCGCCACCTGGCCCACCTTCTGCCGGTCGATGCCGGAGATGGTCAGGTGGAGCTGCTTGGGGTCGATGGCCACTTCGATGCCGGTGGGCAGCGGAAACTCGATTTGGTGCGAGTAGCCGAGCGTGAAGACGACCGTGTTCTTGCCCTTCAACTCGGCGCGATAGCCGATGCCCACAATGTCCAACTCGCGCTTCCAGCCCGTGGTGACGCCCACAACCGCGTTGGAAACCAGCGAGCGCGTCAGGCCGTGCATCGCCGACTGGCTGTCGTTCTCGCGGTTGACGTGGAGTACGCCGGCCTTGGTTTCCAAAGTAATGCCAGGTGCGATCAGCGCCGAGACCTTGCCTTTCGGACCCTCAACGAGCACCGTGTTGCCCTCAACCTTGTACTTGACGCCCGCGGGCAGCGGAATGAGCTTCTTTCCAATACGTGACATCGAATCAATCCTTCATCTGGCTTGCGAGTCCCGAAAAAGCAGTTGTCAGAGATCAGTTGTCAGTGATCAGTTTCAACGCGCCCTCGTTCCACTACAGCCGGTAAAACAGGTTACAGATCGCAGATTGCAGTTTACGACCGTAAAAAATTGACCGACGTCTGTAACCTGTCATCTGTCATCTGCCTTTACCACACTTCGCACAGCAATTCCCCGCCCACGCCCTCGCGGCGCGCCTGGCGGCCGGTCATTACGCCCTTGGGCGTCGTCATGATCGAGATGCCCAGGCCCCCCTGTACGCGCTTGATCTCGTCGCGGCCGATGTAGACGCGGCAGCCGGGGCGCGAGATGCGCGCCAGGTCGCGAATGGCCGCTTCCGTGCCGCCGTACTTCAGGTACACGCGCAGCACCAGATGTCCTTCCTCTTCCTGGGTCTTGTAGTTCGAGATGTAACCCTCCTCCTTGAGGATGCGGGCTATCTCGGCCTTCAGTTTCGAAGCCGGCACATCCAGCTTCTGGTGACGCGCCCGGATCGCATTCCGGATGCGCGCCAGAAAATCGGCGACTGGGTCGGTCTGACTCATTCCTTCTCCTTCATTCCCCGTTCGTCCGCACAGCGGAAACCAGCGGGAATGTCTACGACAGTTATCAGTGGTCAGTTATCAGTTGTCAGTTACCGGCTCTTCGATTTCCTTTGCCGCATGTCAGCTCGCCCGCAAGAAACTGACAACTGAAAACTGACGACTGACAACTCACTCGCTACCAGCTCGATTTGACGACGCCGGGAATCTCGCCCTTGAGCGCCAATGCGCGGAAACACAAGCGGCAGACGCCGAACTTGCGCAAGAACCCGCGCGGCCGTCCGCAGAGCTGGCACCGGTTGTGCTTGCGGCAGCTAAACTTCGGCTTCCGCGCGTCTTTCACCCTTTTTGCAGTGGTTGCCATAAATCCTCGAAAAACAGTTGTCAGTTGTCAGTTATCAGTTGTCAGTACATTGCAATCAGACCAGAATCTCAGTTCAGCACAAACCGACTGACCGCTGACAACTGATCACTGAAAACTGCTTTACGCGCCTTGGCGGAACGGCATTCCGAAGTGCTTCAGCAGCGCCCTCGCCTGGTTGTCGTCCTTGGCCGTGGTCACGATGGTGACGTTCATTCCCTTCATCTTCTCCACCTTGGAGTAATCGATTTCAGGGAAGATGAGCTGGTCGCGCAATCCGAGCGTGTAGTTGCCGCGCCCATCGAAACTCTTGGTAGACACGCCGCGGAAGTCGCGCACCCGCGGCAGCGCCGTCGAGATCAGCCGGTCCAGAAACTCGTAGGCCTTGTCGGAGCGCAGCGTGACCATGGCGCCGATCGACATTCCCGCCCTCACCTTGAAGGCCGCAATCGATTTCTTCGCCTTGGTGGTCACCGGCTTCTGGCCGACAATCGCCGTCAGGTCTGCCACCAGCGGGTCCAGCAGCTTGGTGTTCTGCGTGGCCTCGCCCAGGCCCATGTTGACAACGATCTTATCCAGCCTCGGCACCGCCATCGCGTTGGCAAGCCCCAGCTCTTTTTGGAGAGCCTGCTTGATCTCCTTGTGATACTTCTCTTTCAGCCTTGCCGCCATTGTGCTCTGCTCTCTTTCTTCCGGCGCCCGGAGTGGCCATTCGGCCGTGTACCGTTGCGGAAGTTTCAAAACCAGTCTTCAGTTGTCAGTTGTCAGTTATCAGTTTTTTCCCGGCCAATTCGTTAAACTGCAACGAACGAACTGATCACTGACAACTGAAAACTGCTCCTTACTTCTTCGTGGGCAGCGCCTGCCCGCACTTCTTGCAAATGCGAAGCCGGAAGCCGCCTTCGGTTTTGAATCCCACGCGCGCCGGGCCACAGGTGGGGCAGACCAGCACGACATTGGAGACGTCGATAGGCGATTCCTGCTCGGCGATGCCGCCCTTGGTCCGCTGCCCCCGCTTGCTGGAAACCGTCTTCTTGACCACGCGCACATGCTCCACCAGCACGCTTCCCTCGCCGGGGAAGACGCGCAGCACGCGCCCCGTCTTGTTGCGGTCGGCGCCGGTGAGCACCTTGACCGTATCGTTGCGATGAATACTCGAACTTGGCATCTTCTTCTCCTAAACAGATGACAGCCAACAGATTACAGATGACAGTCCCAAACCCTTTTTGCGACCCTCCGGCATATCAACTCTCCGTGGCGCATCCAACCGACGACTGTCATCTGTAACCTGTCATCTGACATTTGCTACTACACCACTTCCGGGGCCAGCGAAACAATCTTCAGAAACTTCTTCTCGCGCAATTCGCGGGCCACCGGCCCGAAGACGCGCGTGCCAACCGGTTCGTGCGCATCGTCGATCACTACCGCCGCGTTCTCGTCGAAGCGGATGTAGGTTCCATCGCGCCGGCGATGTTCCTTGCGGGTGCGGACGATGACCGCCTTCACCACCTTGCCCTTCTTGATCGTTCCGTCCGGCGAGGCTTCCTTGACCGCCGCGGTCACGATGTCGCCCAGGCCGGCCTTCTTGCCCAGTCCGCCGCCCAGCGGCAGAATCACTTGCAGCTTGCGCGCGCCGGAGTTGTCGGCCACCGCGAGCATGGTTCTCATTTGCACAGCCATGGGTTCTTCTCCTTACTCGCTCCGCCTAGCCGGCGGCTTCCGTTCCGGTCTGGACCGCCGCGTCCTCGAGTTGGCCCAGCGCCGAGCGGCGGACAATCTCTTCCAGAGCCCACCGCTTCAGCTTGCTCAGCGGGCGGGTCTCGCGAATGCGCACCACATCGCCCAGCCGCGCCGAACTCTGCTCGTCATGGGCATAAAACTTTTTCGTCGTGCGCACGATCCGCTTGTACTTGGCGTGAGCCTTGCGCATCTCGACCGCGACCACGATGGTCTTCTGCATCTTGGTCGAAACCACCTGGCCAACCTTCTCGTTTCGCCGGGCGCCTGCCGCCGTCGTCGCCTGCACTGCCTCTTGTGTCGCCGTCATTTAGCGGGCTCCCTTCTTGGCTTCCGCGGCTGCGTCCGTGGCCGCGCCGCGAATCCCCAGAGCGCGCTCCCGTGCCACCGTCTTGATCTGCGCGATCTCCTTGCGCAACTGCTGGAGCTTCCTCACTCCCTCGTTGGGCTGCAGCGCGACCTGAAAGCGAATCCGGAAGAGCTGCTCGGAGGCCGTCTTCTCCTGGTGCGCCAATTCTTCGTCGCTCAAATTGCGAATCTTTGCCAGTTCCATTTCCAAAGCTCCTAGCTTCTAGCTTTTAGCTCCTAGCTCTTCGTGCCGCCCCCATCATCTCCGGGAAGGACCAGCTAGAAGCTAGTGGCTAGAAGCTGCTTTTCTACTTGGCCGCGGCCACAGTCTTCTCCGCGCCCGGCCGCATCACAAACTTGGTTCTGAGCGGCAGCTTGTTCGAGGCCAGGCGCATGGCCTCCTGCGCCGTCGCCGTGTCCACGCCTTCCATCTCGAAGAGGATCTTGCCCGGCCGCACCACAGCCACCCAGTGGTCCAGCGCGCCCTTGCCCGATCCCATGCGGACTTCGGCCGGCTTCTTGGTGATCGGCTTGTCCGGGAACAGGCGCAGCCAGATCTTGCCGCCGCGCTTGATGAACCGCGTCATGGCGATACGGCTGGCCTCAACCTGCCGGTCGGTGATGTAGCCGCACTCCATGACGCGCAGACCGTATTCGCCGAACGAAATCGCGGAGCCGCGCCACGCCTTGCCCCGGCGCTTGCCCTTCTGCTGCTTGCGAAACTTCACCTTCTTTGGCATCAACATAGCGAAAACCTCGAACCGAGTGGTCAGTGGACAGCGATCAGTGAACAGTTAGTCTCTAGCTCAACCAGCAGCTCGACCACTCACGACTGATTCCGGCAACCAACCTTCTAAAAACTCAAAACCAAAAACTGATCACTGACCACTGTTCACTGACCACTGCTTTTAGAACACCGACGTGCCCACCGCCGCGGCCGGCTGACGGCGCTTGGCCTCATAAATGTCGCCGCGATAGATCCAAGTCTTGACGCCGATCACGCCGTAGGTGGTGTTGGCCTCGGTAAAACCGTAATCGATGTCGGCCCTCAGTGTGTGCAGCGGCAGCCGCCCCTGCAAGTACCACTCCGAGCGGGCGATTTCGTTGCCGTTCAGCCGGCCCGAAACCCTCACCTTGATTCCCTTGCAACCGAAGCGCAGCGCCGAGTCCACACTCTTGCGCATCGCCCGGCGGAAGCTGACGCGCTTCTCCAGTTGCAGCGCGATCGCCTCGGAGACCAGTTGCGCGTCCAGCTCGGGCTTATTGACCTCGATGATGTCGATGAAGACATCGCGGCTGGTGCGCTTGCCGAGCTCGACCTTGAGCTTCTCGATCTCCGCGCCCTTGCGGCCGATCACGATCCCCGGCCTCGCGGTGCGGATCAGAAAGCGCAGCTTGTTGCCCGGCCGCTCGATCTCCACCGAGCTGACCCCGGCGGCCTTCAGCTTTTCGCGCAGCTCAGCCTTGAGCTTCACGTCCTCGACCAGGAGCTTGTCATAATCGCGCTCGGAGAACCAGCGCGAACGCCACGGCTTGTTCACTCCCAGCCGGAATCCGTAAGGATGGACTTTCTGTCCCATATGCTTCCTCTCAAAACCTCTCAGACCTGTTCGCCGGCCTTCTTCTCTGTTGTCTTGGCCGCTTTCGGCTCTGCTTTCGGCTCTTCGACTTTCGTCTTGGGTGCCTGCGGCTCGCCGGCCTTCTTCTTGGCTGCCTTCGGCGCCGCCGCCGGCTCTTCCACCTTGGTTACCAGACCCTGCGCCGCTTCGCGCTCTGCCACCGACAGCACGATGTGCGTCATCCGGCGCTGATAGCGGAAGGCGCGGCCCATCGGCGCGGGCCGGATGCGCTTCATGCGCGGCCCATCGTTGGCCAGCGCCAGCTTGACGTAGAGGTTGTCCACGTCCAGATCGATGCCCTCTTCGCCCGCCACATACTTGGCGTTGTCCACCGCCGAAGTCAACAGCTTGTAAATCACCGGGGCGATGCGCTTCTTGGTGAAGGCCGCCGTCGTGAGCGCCTCCTCGACCCCCCGGCCCTTGATCAGGTCCAGCACCAGCCGCGCCTTCTGCGGCGACACGCGCTGGAACTTGGCCTCGGCCCGGTATTCCTTTGTCTCGACTGCCATCGTCTCTTCCTCAATCTCCGCCAGCGGCTGGTTCTCATCTTGCAGCCCCTAGTCTCTGGTCCCTAGTCGCTGTCTTTACCTCGGCTTGGCGCTAGCCTCAGCGGCCGGCTTGCTGCCCCCGGTATGCCCCTTGAAGATGCGGGTGGGCGCAAACTCGCCCAGCTTGTGGCCCACCATGTTCTCGGTCACGTACACCGGAATGAACTTCTTGCCGTTGTGCACCGCAATGGTGTGGCCCACAAACTCGGGAAAGATCGTCGAGCGGCGCGACCAGGTCTTGACCACCTTCTTGTCGTTGACCTGGTTGAGCGCCTCGATCTTCACCGTCAGGTGGGCATCCACGAACGGACCCTTCTTTGTCGAACGTGCCATAAACTCAACTCCTACCACAATCGGTTGTCAGTTATCAGTTATCAGTTGCCAGCTTCTCATTACAGCCGCATCCGGTTTCCGCCGAGCCTCCGAATGTTGCTTTCAATGCTCCACACTCTTTCCCCTCGAATCGAACTGAGAACTGACTACTGACAACTGAAAACTGTTCTTACTTCGCCCTTCGGCTGACGATAAACGCATCCGTCCGCTTGTTGTTGCGCGTCTTGTAGCCGCGCGTCGGCTGGCCCCATGGGGTCACCGGATTACGGCCGCCGGAGGTCTTGCCTTCGCCGCCGCCGTGCGGGTGATCCACCGGGTTCATCACCACGCCCCGGTTGGCCGGGCGAATGCCCTTCCAGCGATTCCGTCCCGCCTTGCCGATGGAGACATTCTCGTGATCCGTGTTGCCCACCTGCCCAATGGTCGCCATGCACTCGGCCAGCACCTTGCGCGTCTCGCCCGAGGGCAGCTTGAGCAGGGCGTACTCGCCCTCCTTGGCCACCAACTGCGCCTGCGTTCCGGCTGACCGCGCCATCTGCGCGCCCTTGCCGGGCCTCAGCTCAATAGCATGAACCGTCGTGCCTGAGGGAATGTTCTTGAGCGGCAGCGCGTTCCCGACCAGAATGTCGGCCTCGGGGCCGGAACTGACCGTCGCGCCCACCTTCAGGCCCACCGGCTGCAGGATGTAGCGCTTCTCGCCGTCGGCGTAATGCACCAGCGCGATGCGCGCCGAGCGGTTCGGATCGTATTCGATCGTCGCCACCCGCCCCGGCACGCCGTACTTCTCGCGCTTGAAATCGATCAGGCGCAGCTTCTGCTTATGCCCGCCGCCCTGATGGCGGATGGTCAGATCGCCCGAATTGCGGCGTCCGCCGGTGCGCGGCTTGACCGCCAGAAGCGGCTTGTGCGGCTTATCCCCCGTCAGGTCGTCGTTGACCAGCGTGGTCTGGAAGCGCAGCGTCGGCGTTACCGGTCTGTATGTCTTGATTGCCATCGTCTTTGTCCTGGAAAGCCGACGCCCAAACTTCAGCGCCGCTCTCCCGTTTCTCCGGAACCCGTCCCAATGCTGCCGGGCTCCGATAATCTTTCCTGGTGATCTTTCAGCTCTCAGCTTCTAACTGTCCACTGATTACTGTTCACTGACCACTGTTACAGGTTGCTCACATATTCCGGCAGCTTCTGGCCGTCCTTCAGCCGGACATACGCCTTCTTCCAGTCCGGCTTGAAGCCGGTGAACTTGCCGCGGCGGCGCTCTTTGCCAACCACATTGGCGGTGCGGACCGCGGAGACCTTCACCTTGAAGAGCGCCTCGACGGCCTGCTTGACCTCGGTCTTCGAGGCGCCGGGGGCGACGTCAAATACCAGCGTCCCCTCGGTCTCCTTCACGCTCAGCCCTTTTTCGGTAATCAGCGGGCGGCGAATCACGGTGTAAACTGTCGGCATCAGGCGGCCTCCGTTTCGGCGGCGAGCTTGCGCTTCGACGCATTTTTCTGGAGCATTTCGGCGATCTGCTCGATGGCGGCCGTTGAGAAGATGGCCCGCTCGTAGCGCAGCAGATCGTAGGGATGCACCTCGTTGTTGAGCACCAGCTCCACGCCCTTCAGGTTGCGCGCGCCCAGCACCAGCGCCTGCGAGAGCGTCTTGCCGTTCTCCACCAGCAGCGCCGTGCGCGTTGCGCCGAGCTTGCTGAGCGCCGCGCGGTAGAGCTTGGTCTTGGCTTCCTTGATCTCCAGCGAATCGACCACTGTCAGCTTGCCGTCGGCGAGCTTCGCGGCCAAGGCTGACCGCAGCGCCCTCAGCAGTTTCTTGCGCGGAAAGGCATACTCATAGCTGCGCGGCTGGGGTCCGTGAACCGTGTAGCCGTGACGCCAGAGTGCCGAGCGAACCGACCCGATGCGCGCCCGGCCCGTGCCCTTCTGCTTCCACAGTTTCTTGCCCGATCCGGCCACCTCGGTGCGGCTCTTGGTCTTGTGCGTGCCCTGGCGCAGCGAGGCGCGGTAGTGCTTCACCGCCTCCCACAGCAGGGCCTCGTTCACCTGCTCCGGCCCGAAGAGAGAATCGGAGAGATCAAGAGAGCCCACCTTCTCGCCGTTCAAATTCATTACATCCACGTTTGCCATCGTCTTCTTCTTCCGCCGGCTTCTTCCCGGCCTGAATCTCATGTGCGGGTGCCCCACCCTCGCCGCGTCTCTTTTTTTGCGGCTAGGTGGGAGCGATGCCCAACCAGCCGCGGGGCCTATTTGCGCTTGCCGAGTTTCTTCGAGGCCTTCAACGGATCCACCGTGCCCGAGCCGGCAAAGCCGCGGCGCTCGCGCGGCGGAGCCTTGGCCTTGGAGATCAGCACATAGCCCTCGCGCGATCCGGGCACCGCGCCCTCGACCATCAGAAGGTTCTCTTCCAGGTCGATGCCGCGGATGCGCAGATTGCGCACCGTCACCTGTTCGGCGCCCATATGGCCGGGCATCCGCTGCCCCGGAAAAACCCGCGAGGGATAACTGCTTGCCCCGATCGAGCCCTGGACTTGAAACATGTGCCCGTGCGACTTGGGCCCACCGCCAAAATGGTGCCTGCGCACCACGCCCGCAAAGCCCCGGCCCTTGGAGGTGCCGCTTACGTCCACGAACCTGGCTTCGGAAAAAATGTCCACCAGCACGCTGTCGCCGGCCTTGGAGGCCACCACGCCATCGGCATCCAGCTCCAGCGCAACTTCCTTGATCACCTTCACCGGCGGCGCTCCGCCTCCGGTCTTGGCGAAGTGACCGGCCTGCGGCTTGGTCACGTTCTTGCCCTTGACCTTCTCGACCAGGCCGATCTGCGCGGCCTCATAGCCGTCCCGCGCCAAGGTCTTCAACTGCGTAATCACACAGGGGCCGGCCTGCAGCACCGTAATCGGGTGCACGTCGCCCTTTTCGTCGAAGACCTGCGTCATGCCGATCTTTTTACCTAAAATTCCCGTAACTGCCATCGTCTTCCTCGCCTCATCATGCGATGTTGAACTCATCGCACTGCCGGAAAAACAGTTGTCAGTTGTCAGCTCACAGTTCTCAGTTTCCAATCGAAGCCGGTCAGCCAACGCGCTTACTGACAACTGACAACTGACAACTGTTTACCGACAACTACTTCTCGAACGCCTTGATCTCGACATCGACGCCGGCCGGCAGATCGAGCTTCATCAGCGCATCCACCGTCTGCTGGGTCGGTTCGAGAATGTCGATCAGCCGCTTGTGCGTGCGGATCTCGAAGGCCTCACGCGACTTCTTGTCCACGTGCGGCGAACGCAGCACGCAGTACTTGTTCTTGATTGTCGGCAAGGGGATGGGGCCCGCCACCGTTGCCCCGGTGCGCTTGGCCGTCTCCACAATCTCGCCGGTCGAGGTGTCCAGCACGCGATAATCGTATGCCTTCAACCGGATGCGAATTCTCTGTCCTACCATGTTCTTCCCTTCAGTCGCCAGATGACAGGTTACAGATGACAGCCTCTAACCTTGCATTCAATGACTGTCATCTGTCATCTGCAATCTGTCATCTGCCCCTACTTCACAATCTCGGAGATCGTTCCCGCGCCCACCGTGCGCCCGCCTTCGCGGATCGCGAACCGCAGGCCCTTCTCCAACGCCACCGGCGTGATCAACTCCACCGTCAACTGCACGTTGTC
>JBEKNI010000024.1:0-61501 GCA_049522975.1 Occallatibacter sp.
ATCGGAGTCAACATTCAGACCCGCCTCAAGGCTCTGATCGACCTCGACCTTCCCCAGCGGCCCGACCAGTTGGAGCAACGTCACGGACGGATACGCCGTTCCGGCAACACCTTCTCCGAAGTAGAGTTCTATCGGATGATCTCGGAGCCGCGCGACGTTGCTTCGCCCAAGGCGCACGATCTTCAACGCGCCCAGCTTCTGGAGCGCAAGCAGACGTTTCTGTCGCAGTTCAAATCTGGAGGCCGCATGGGCCGAAAGATTGAGGACATTGCCGGCGAGACGCGGTTGAGTCCTCAGATATTCGCACTGGCCAAGGCACAGGCTACCGGCAATCCTCTGGCTCTCGAAAAGATCAAGCTGGAGTACGAGATCAAGAACCTGACCCTTCTCGCCCGCTCCAACCGGCTCGATCACTACAACAACCGCCAGCAACTCCTCAACGTCGAGTACCGGATCGCGCATCTCAACGACAGGCTGCCCCAACTCAAGAAGGCCAGCGAGACTTTCAAGTCGCACGAGCGGCGAGACGACGAAGGCAAACTCCTCAGTCTTCAGGTGCGCTTTAACGGGCTTGAATTCTCCAAACTCAAAGACGCCAACGAATACCTGCGAACGGTGACCCTTGACAGCACAACGCAGCTAACTGTCAACGGCCTCGACATTCCTCTCGCCGTCAGCGACGCCCTTATCAAGGATGAACTCGGCACCATCACCGACATCACGGCTGTTCGCTACAACCTGGCCGGCGAGTGGTTCGATGTGCCGCGCCCGGAAACCCACATGGGTTTGCCCTCAGCCCAATCTCTGCTCACATCCGTCCTGCGCCGTGGCGGCGACCTGCCGTCGAAGATCCTCGAAACGGAAGCCACCATCCAGGGAAACGAGGCAACGCTGGCCCGCCTGCACACCGCGCTCGGCTACCAAAGCCCCTATGAGACGAAGCTCAAAGAGTACGAGCAGCGCCTCGCGGAGATCGACAAGGAACTAGGTCGAGGAACTTGTCGATACAGAAACCGAGGAGCTTTCGTCTTCAAAGACCGTTTCGGTCGATCAAGAAATCACGGACAATAACGAAATCATTCACGCTGAAATCGTCGAAGACAAATCCCCAGCCCAGGTCGCCGTCGATGATGCCCCATGCGAACCCCTCGAAGTGCCAGCGAAGCAAGCTCCGCGCTTCAGGAGAAGGCAATCAGTCGATAGAGGACGGTAAAACATTTCTCGATTCTTAGTGGCTGTTACGTCGGACATCGTGTTATACTATATCCGATGTAACAGCCATCGGAGGGATTCAATGCGCGGAGTATTCGAGAACCCTGAGGGCAGTGGGATTTGGTGGATTCACTACTATGCAGCGGGTAAGCGGCACCGGGAGAAGGTCGGGCGCAAGTCGGACGCGATCAAACTGTACCAATCTCGTAAGGCCGATGCCGTAGCGGGGCGGAAGCTGCCCGAACTGCGAAACAGCAAAGTGGTCACGTTGGCGGAGCTGATCGACGATGCCCTGGAATTCGTTGCCCACCATAAGGACAACCGCAATTACAAGAGCAGAGGGGCCATCGTGCGCGGAGACCTCGGTTCGCGCCCTGCGGCAGAGCTGACACCCCAGGAACTGGAGCGTTGGCTTCGCGAGCATTGCAAGACGCCAGCAACAGCCAACCGCTACAAGGCGTTCATCTCGCTCTGCTACCGCGAGGGAGTGCGCAATGGCAAAGTGGCGGTCAATCCTGCCCGGCTCGTGCGGCAAAGGAAGGAAGGCACCGGGCGACTGCGGTTCCTCAGCCGCGAGGAATACGACAAGCTGTGCGCGGTCATCACCGGGAGGTTCCCGGAGCACTTGGCAGAGTTCATCGTCTCCGTACATACGGGAATGCGACTCAGCGAGCAATACTCCTGCACTTGGTCACAGGTACATCTGGACCGCCGCACCATAGACCTGACGAAGACAAAGAACGGCTCCGCGCGGACGGTACATCTGAATTCCGATGCCGTCGCGGCAATCGAATCACTCAAAATACCTGGAATGCACCCTGCCGACCCCGTCTTCCCTCGCCACGGAAAGAGCTTCGACACCCGGTCCTGGTTTCACCCCTGTCTGGAGGATGCCGAGATTGTCGGATACGTTTGGCACTCGAACCGGCACACTTTCTGCTCGTGGCTGGCAATGGCCGGAGCATCGATCAAAGAGATTCAGGAGGCAGCAGGGCACAAGACGATCACCATGTCGGCCCGCTACAGCCATCTGTCGCCGGCGCACAAGCAGTCCGTCGTCGAGCGGATCGCCGGAACAGCCATTCAACAGCCATCTGGAACTGCGGCATGACAGAAAAAACCAACAGCCATCAGAACAGCCACCAGACAAAAAATGCCTCCCGTCCGCGGGCGGAATTTTTCTTGTAAGTCTTTTGTTTTGTTGGTGCCCGGAGGGGGACTTGAACCCCCACGGCCTTGCGGCCTGCGGATTTTAAGTCCGCTGCGTCTGCCAGTTTCGCCATCCGGGCATCAAGGAGCATTCTCGACGGACTCCGCCGAGTCGCCCCGTACCATGCGTAATTTACCCAATTGAATTCTACTTGAGACCTGCCGCGACTGCTTTTGTCAGCGCCCCGTCGGAGTCATCGTGATTCAGCGCCCAGACGTAGGCGCCGCCAAGCTTCCTCGTTTTGATGTAGGCCGTCTTCGCCGCCACCGACCTGGGATTGTCGTAAGCATAGAAGGTCCGGGTGGCGGGATTGTAGAGCGTCGCCTCGACTCTCACCTCGTCGTACCAGGCGATGTACCCGTTCTTGTTAATGAGGTTTTCAACTGTGGCGTAAGTCAGGAATCCCGGAGTTAGCAAAGTGTCGCAGGCCGGCGACGGAGAGGCTGTGTCTGGATTTGGGCATAGACTCGAGCCGTCGGCGACGAGCACCGGCGAAAGGGCTGCGGAATTTTGATACAAGCCATGATTCAGGTTGGGAACGCCTGTCCAGCCGACAGCATAGGCGGGGATTCCCATGGTGTACTTCGCCGCGGGCACGCCAGCCTTGAGATAGGCACTGACCGTCTCATCGATGCTGAAAGCCTGGGCCCGCAATGGATTCTCTGCCGTCTCGAAGAGCGGCGATTGCTCATTGGTTTGCTTGTCCCACGCTCCGGCATAGTCATAGCCGTCGATGGTGAGAAAATCCACTTCCGCAGCGGCGGCCTTGAGATTGATGTTCACGTAGTTCTTTTCGCCTGCGGGCGAATCAAACGACAGGATGTACTTCTTGCCAGTCGTCTTCTCCAGGGCGTTGAGTTGCACGCGAAACTCTTTCAGCAGCGCGGTGAAATTCTCTTTATCCGCCGCAGCCGGGTACTCCCAATCGATATTGAACCCGTCAAAGATGCCCGGCGCTTGCACGCCTGGAGCGATGTTGCCCTTGACAAACAAGTCAATGCAGGAAGAGGCCAGAGCCGCGCGGCCGGCAGGGGTTGCGGCGGCTGTAACCCAGCCGACATTATTGCCGGCTTGTCCACCCAAAGAGATCAGCACCTTCAAGTGGGGATGCAACTGCTTGAGTTGCCGGATCGCGCCATAGTTTCCATAAAGCGGAGCGGCAAAGGCTTTGCCATTCACACCGGGAACGGACGAATCCTGATAGGCGTCCAGCGGATCGGCGATGGCGCAAACGGGCGACGAAGTGGCAGTTACATTGCCAAAGGCATAAATCAGGTACGTGAGTTGACCGGCGAGACCGTTCTTTTCCAGATCCGCAATATTGCGGCCGGAGTAATGGATATTCCATTCCTCAAAGTACCCGCCAACAATCTTGCCATGAGACTGTTCCTGTGCAAAAGAGTCTGAGCAGTATGCAACGATAGCCAACAGACTCAACAAGGCAGTGCGGCATTCGCGCAAAAGCAAGTATCCCGACATCGCAGAATCCTCCAGAGGCCGTACTGTAGTGACGAAGAGGGCGAAAAGCCGTTGGGCAAGAGCATGAGAGACCGATTGCATATCCGCGTCCGCGCAAGTCGGAGTTATCCCATTGTCACGACAACCTCATGCACCGAGCCGGCCGACTGCGGCTTGATTGGGCCATGCACAAGTTCGCCATTTAGTGTGATGCTGGCCACGCCCTTCTCGACGCCATTTGGATTTCTGACGGAGATTTCGAAGGTAGCCCCGCGCCATTGTCGAGTTACACAAAACTTCTCCCAGCCGCGGGGAATGCAGGGATCCACGATCAATCCATCAAAGCCCAGCTGCACTCCGAGTATCCAGCGAGTTACAGCCGTGTAATTCCATCCGCCGCTTCCGGTGAGCCACGGGTGACGCGCTCGGCCATGCGCCGTGTGATCTTTGCCCATGATGAACTGGCAGTAGGAGTATGGTTCTGCCTCGCGGATTTCGATGATACCGTTCTGGTTGTAAGGAAGCAGGGAGTCATAAAACTTCATGGCGCGCTCACCCCGGCCTAGCTTGCACTCCGCGATGACGGCCCAGGGATTGGGGTGGCTAAAGATGGCTCCATTCTCCTTCACGCCCCGGTAGACGCGGCCGATAAAGCCTATATCGTCATCGGGCTTGTAGAAGGACGGCCACGCCAGATGAATTCCATAACTGGAAAACAGATGCGTATCCACGGCGTCCATCGCAGATTTGGCGCGTTCGGGTGAAGCGGCATCGGAAACCACGGCCCAGGTATTACTCTCCAAAAAGATTTTGCCCTCCTCGCACTGCCGCGAGCCAACCTTCCGGCCCTTGGCGGTAATGCCGCGGAGATACCACTCGCCGTCCCATAACTCTCTTTCGCAAGCAGCGCGAACCTTTTCCGCCAGCACGCGATACTTCTCCACGTCCTCGCGGCGGCCAAGATATTCGGCTGCCTCGACAAAGGCGCGCAACGCCCAGTGGTGCATGAACGAGACCATTGCGCTCTCGCCGCCGCCGAGATTCAGGCAATCGTTCCAGTCGGCGCGCAGACCCAGGCAGATCCCGGTCTGGCCCACCTGTTCGGCTGAAAAATCCAGCGAGCGTTTGAGATGCTCATAGATGGTGGCCTCGCCTTCGTCGGCGAAGGGCAACACCTGGTCGAAGAGGGCAACGTCGCCGGTCTCCTTGACATATTCGCAAGCGGTGACGACGATCCAGAGGGCATCATCGGAACAGACGTGCTCGATGCCGTGAATCATGCTCTTGATGCTGGGCGCATGCGCGATGGTGGGCGATTTGAATGTTGGAGCCTTCTGTTTGTCCGGATCGAACCAATCGGGATCGAAGAGGTGCAGGCCGTAGCCCTGGCTAACTTGCGCCTTCAATAACTCAACGATACGCTGGCGGCATTTTGCGGGATTGGTGTGCACCACGCTCATCACATCCTGTGAGGTGTCTCGGAATCCCAGCCCGGTTCGACCACCAACTTCAATGAAGGAAGCAAAGCGTGACCAGACAACGCAGGTTTCCGCCTGGTAAAGCGTCCAGATGTTGACCATGGTGTCGAGTCCCTGGTGCGGAGTTCTGCACTGGAAAACAGCGAGTTTCTTCTCCCAATAACTCTTCAGAGCAGCGAATTCCTTATCGACATTGTCAAGATCGGAATATTTGCTCCGGATTTCTTTTCCTTTTTCCCTGGGGCCGACGCCCAACATAAAGACGATACGGGATTCTTCGCCGGGCTCGACGACGATCTTTTTCTGCAAAGCTCCGCAGTGGTTGCCGCCCAGCTCCGCGCTTCTGTTGCACTTTCCTTGCTCGACGGCGAGCGGACTGGTCTCGGTCCTGTAGTTGCCGAGGAAGCTGTCGCGCATGGTGTCGTAGCTGTCGGGATCGAAGTTGCCGGCAAAATAATGGAAGGTCGAGGGTTCGTAATAGAAGTCGTATTCGATTATGCAGTCGCGATAGTTCGATCCGCTCGCGTACAAACTCATCTGCAGGTTCTGGTTGTCGATTTCGATGTGGTGGAAGGAGAATTCCATATAGCCGAAGACGCTCAGGCGGCGCGCTTTGGCACCTACATTCCTGAGCTTCACATCCCATAGCTCGACATCGTCGTCAATGGGAATGAACAGAGTCTGCTCCGCGTGGAGGTTCTGATAGTCGCAGGAAAACTTCGAGTAGGAGAGACCGTGACGACATTCATAACTGGCCTTGTCCAGGCTCTTGCCCACCGGCTGCCACGAGACCGACCAGTATTCTCCGGTGTCGTCGTCGCGCAGGTAGACGTAGTGTCCGGGGCGGTCGAGTGGAACGCCGTTGGCGCGGAAGCGCGTGATGCGGTGGTGCTCGGCGTTCTTGTAGAAGGAGTATCCGCCCGCATTGTGCGAAATGACAGTGCACATATCGTTCACGCCGAGATAGTTGGTCCAGGAAACGGGCACATCGACGCGGTCGATCACATACTCCCGGTTCTCGTTATCAAAATAACCGTAGCGCACAAGACATCTCCGATAAAGAATCTGATGGATGAAAAACACGCGGCGCGATTCAGCGCCGGCCTACTACTTCTTTGCCGTCACAAACTGGCGGAGCCACTGAATCAGCTCCGTGGCTTTTTCCTCCGTATCAGCCTGGACAGAGAGCCTGAGCACCGGCTCGGTTCCGGAGAAGCGCAGCAGCGCCCAATTCTCGTTCTCCAAAAATAACTTCGTTCCGTCGGCGTAGGAGATGCGAGTTACCGTATAGCGTCCGATGCGGCTGGTGGGCGCCTCTTTCAGGAGCCGCGGCACGGCAATGCGCATCTCGGGCGTGGCTGGTATAGCTTCTTCCAGATCGTAAAGCGGTCCGGTGATGGCATAGACGCGGTCGCGCAACTCGGAGATCTTCTGACCGGTGCGGGCCAGCATCTCAACCACCAGGGCCGATGCGAAGATGCCATCCTTGCCGAGAATGTGTCCGCGGATAGTAAGTCCGCCCGAGGATTCGCCGCCTAGCAGCGCGTTGTGCTGCTGCATCACATTGACAATATGTTTGAAGCCGACCGGGACTTCATAACATTGCTCTCCGATGCTGCGAGCAAGGCGGTCGAGGAGATGAGTCGTGGCCAAGTTGCGCACCACGCCTCCGCGTTCACCGCGCACCTCATGCAGATACCAATAGAGCAGCAGTAGGAGATCGTTGACCGAAATGTATCGGCCCTTCTCATCAAGGATTGCGATGCGATCGGCGTCGCCGTCCATCGCCAGGCCCACGTCATAGCGTTCTTCTTCCATCTGCGAACTCAAGGTGCGCAGCCCTTCGAGACTGGGAGCCGGCGAGCGGCCTCCGAAGAGAGGATTGTGACGCTCGTGAATGAAGGAGACCCGGCATCGCGCCTCGGTCAAGACAATGCCCAGCGTGAGCTGTCCGACGCCATACATAGGATCGACAATTACTTTGAGACCGGCTTTGCGAATCGCTTCCAGATCGATCAATGCCTCCACGGCATTGACGTATTGGTTGGTGTAGTCTTTACGTTTTACAATGCCGGCTTCAAGCGCGATATCGAGCTCCACTTTTATTACGTCAGAAGGAGTCAGCGTGTTACTCTCGGTCTCGATCTGGCGGGTCTCATTGTCCAGCAGCAGCGAGCCGTCGCTGCGAAAGACCTTCAGCCCGTTCCATTCCGGCGGGTTGTGACTGGCCGTGAAGACGAGGCCGTAGACTGCGCCCTCCAGGGCGGTCGCGTAAGTGATGAGCGGAGTGGGCGCATCCTCACTCAACAAAATGGTTGGAATGTTATTGCCGGCAAAGACCTCCGAAGATGCTTCGGCGGCTTGCTTGGAGAGAAAGCGGCGGTCGTAGCCGATAAGGACTCCGTGCTTCTCCTCGCGGCGCCGAGTTATCTCGTTCGCCAAAGCCTGGCTCAGCCGCCGAACGTTGTGCATGGTGAAGCCTTCGCCGATGATGGCGCGCCAGCCGCCGGTTCCGAAGGCCACCATGTTCTGCTCTTCCTGCCGGTGCGGGCGAAAGAGGCGCTTCTGCAAGATGTATTCGGCCTGCTCCAAATCTTGCGGCGTGTTGA
Source organism: Occallatibacter sp. (assembly GCA_049522975.1). Taxonomy (GTDB): domain Bacteria; phylum Acidobacteriota; class Terriglobia; order Terriglobales; family Acidobacteriaceae; genus Telmatobacter. Next base: position 7,968 of record JBEKNI010000024.1, read on the forward strand.
TACCCTGCACTTCGTCCTGATCGTAAAGTTGATAGTTCGACACCCGCAGACCGGAGCGGATGAGCTGATGGACGCAGTCGGTCAGCCGGTATTCGCCATCGCGCGGCGAGGGAGTCAGGCTTTCGAGAGCGACGGCGATAACTCCCGCATTGACCACATAAGCGCCGACGTTCAATTCGTGAATCCGGCGAACGTCAGGCGAGGCTTCCATGTCTTCAATGACGTCGATGATCTGGCCCGCGGCGTCGCGAATGATGTGCCCGTAAGGAAGCGTGCGATCCACATTGGCGGTAAGCAGCGTGAGATCGGCCTTCTGCAATTGATGGCGGTTGAGGAGTCCGCGAATCGAGTCAGGGCGAAAGAGCGGCGTGTCGCCATAGAGGATCAACAAATTGCCGGGAGCATCCTTGAGCAATCTCGCAACCTGTAACATGGCGTGGCCAGTGCCCAGCGCCTCCTGCTGCACGACATAATGAAACCTCGATCCGAGGTGGACACGCACATCCTCCTGGCGGTAACCTACCACAACATAAATCTGATCGGCGCGGACGACTTGCAAGGCATTCTCGACGACGCATTGCAGGATGCTGCGCTCGCCCAGCGTTTTGAGCACCAGCGGCTCGCCATTGGCCGTGATGGCGTCTTTTCCCGCCGCCAGAATCACGGCTTTCAATCCGGCATGAGCCTCGACGGCTGTGGAGTCCGGCGTTTCAGTTCGCGGCGCGTTAACCATTGCGACACCTCCGAAGAATCCTTCAGTGAACTAAGAAACCTCTGATTAAGTTCGGCTACACGTTGAGCGTTCCCTCAGGGGCTAAAGCCCGCGTTCATTTTGCTGCACTTGCGGCACGACTGAAGTCGTGCCCTGATACAAAACCGACTCAATCAGAGGTTCCCTAAAGTCGTGCCCTGATACAAAGCCGACTTAATCAGAACTTCCCAAACTCTGCGCCTCGGCAATCAGCGGCGGGGTCCCACGCGCTCCTCCGCGAATCGGGATGAAGCGCGAGAGAATCAGTGCGGGCAACGCAGCGATGATGACCCAGATGAAAAAGTGCGTGTAGCCGAGCCTGGTTTGAATCCATCCGCTCACGGCTCCCGGCAGAATCACGCCGAGATTCATCAACGAGTTTGCAAATGCGTAGTGAGCCGTCTGGTATTTTCCCGGCGCGATTTCCTGCATCATGAGCAGAATCACGCCGACAAATCCAAAGCCGTAGCCAAACATTTCGACGCTCATGGCGGTCGTGACGAGGGCGGGATTCGCCGGCAGCGCAACGCTCAAATACCAATAGGCGAGCATGGGCAGATTCAATACAAGAATCAGGTAGGGCAAGGCGCGCTTCAAAGCCAGTTTGGCGATGAAGTAGCCGCCGAGGACGCTGCCAAGGATGAAAGCGGCGCTGCCGAAGACTCCGTAGATCGCTCCCACTTCCTGGAAGCTCAACCCCAAGCCGCCGGTGGAGCGCGCGGCCCGCAGAAAGAGCGGACCGACCTTGATGACCTGTCCTTCGCCGGCGCGATAAAGAAAGATGAAGATCAGCAGCAGATAGATGTTCTTCTTCTTGAAGAAACTGACCACGACATCCCAGAAGGTCAACGCCATTTGCCGCACGGTCTCGGATTTTCTTTCTTCACCACCGGTGGGCAACATGCGCGCGTGATAGAGACTCAGCGCCACCAGCACCAGCCCGACGGCGCCGAAGATCACCATCCACGCGCGCACCAGTGGAGCCGCGATGTGCGCCAAAGCGAATCTTTCGCCGAGAACGCCAATCAGCCAGAGCAGCCCGCCCGTTGAAAAGATCCGCGCCAGATTGTAGAAGCCGCCTTGCCAGCCAATATACGCGGCCTGTTCCTTTGAGGTGAGAGCCGCAATATAGATGCCGTCGGCGGCTATATCATGGGTCGCGGAACAGAAGCCCAGCACCGCGAAGATCGCAATCGAGTAGCGGAAGTATCCCGGCAGGTTCAACGACAGGGCAATCAGAACCAGGCTCAGTCCGCCAATCAGTTCCGTGCCCACCACAAAGAACTTCTTGGTCTTGTACATCTCCAGCATCGGACTCCAGATCGGTTTCAAAGTCCATGGAAATGCCAGCAGGCTGATCACCAGCGTAGTTACTGCATTCTTCACGCCCATGTTCTGATAAAAATAGAGAGCCATGTAGTTGACTGCATAGAACGGGAGGCCTTCGGCGAAGTAGAGGGTAGGAACCCACGAGGCAGGATGGCGGCGGATGAACTGCTCTTTCGTGGCGCTGCCGGTCATGGATGTCCTTTTCTCGACATGGGATTCTGTGCCATAAAGTCTCCGGCTGCAAACGATCCGCTAAACAGCACCGGCCCATCTTCTTGTTGCGGGGCGAACCGGGCGCGGCTACATGAACGGTAGTACGAATACCCATGCATTACAAGCGCAAGGACTGAATGAAAGACGATCAAGCAGCCGGGCGCGCAATCAATCCCATTTTCGCTCCCTATGAACAAAATGGTTGTTGGTGTCAGTTTCTCCATTCTTTCGCCAGAGTACAGAAGAACCGGGAAGCCTCTTGGCAAGTTGGCCACCGCTTCGCGGTGATGGCAAGTTGGCGAGTTGGCCGGAGTTCATTGCTGGGGTAACTTGCAGCGGCATGTTGATCTGCTCCCAACACGCAACGCTCCGTCATTCTTCCTGCTCCACAACCGCCTTGGTAAGATTCCTGGGACGGTCCACGTCCACGCCGTGTTCCAGGGCCATGAAATAAGCAAACAATTGCAGCGGCACCACTTCGGCGATGGGCAGCAGGTACTCGGTTTCCGGCTGCACCTCGACGCAATCAGTGACCAGCTCGGCCACCTCCCGGTCCCCGGCGTTGGCGATGGCGATGACCTTGGCTCCCTGCGCCTTCACGTCGCGCAGCAGTTGGACGGTCTTCTCATAGCGCACGACCGAGGCTTCCAGCGCGTGGTCCACGGTGGCCAGCACAACCAGCGGAACGCGCTCGCTCAGCAGCGCATTCGGCCCATGCTTCAGTTCGCCCGTGGGGTAGCCCTCGGCATGAACGTAAGAAGCCTCCTTCAGCTTCAGGGCCCCCTCGCGCGCGATGGCGTAGTGTATTCCCCGGCCCAGGTAGAGGAAGGAAGCGGCGGATTTGTACTTGGAAGCCAGAGCGGACATCTGTCTCCGCCAACCCTCAAGCTGTCCTTCGATGTTACCGGGCAAGGCCTGCAACCGCTCGATGTTTGCCTCCAGCGCCGGCGCTTTCATCCGTCCCAGCCGCCGCGCCTCATACAGCGCCAGAAGAAATAGCGCGGCCAACTGGCAGGTAAAGCTCTTGGTAGCCGGAATCGCCTTTTCCACGCCGGCTGCCAGGGGCATGGAAACGTCCGCCTCGCAGGCCATCGTGGACTCCGTCGCGTTGGTAATGGCCAGGGTCTTCTCTCCCCGCTGGCGCGCCTCGCTGAGGGCCGCAAGCGTGTCCGAGGTCTCTCCCGACTGGGAGAGCACCAGAACGCTGGGATGACGCAGGTCCTCCTTGCCTGCGCTGCCGCGGCAACTATACTCGCTGGCGTACTCCACATCCACGGCCAGACCGCAGAGGTCTTCCAGCAGGATTTCTCCCGCCAGTCCGCTGTGGCGGCTAGAGCCCGAGGCGGCGATCAGAACCTCGCCCTCCGGAATGGACCAGCCCTCCAGCAGGTCGGCCACCTCCGGCTTCAGGCCGCTGCTGGCCTGAAGCGGCAGATAGAGTCCCATGGTGCGGCGGAGCGCTTCCGGCTGTTCGTAGATCTCGCGCAACATTTCGTGAGCAAAGCCCGGCATTTTTCCACTCCAGCGGTCTGCCTGCGCAGCCGAAAGCCGAATCGATTATGACCATATTATGCCATAATGGTCACGTGGTTGAACAATTTTGCGATGTTCTGCATGATTTTTCGTGCAAAACGATCAAATTACCTCGATTTATTCGTTTTCCGCAGAGTAGAATCTCTTCTGACATGTCCGATTCGATCCATCGCCGTTCCGAGCAGATCATCAAGTTCCTCCTGCGCACCGGAACCGCCACGATAGAAGAGTTGCTGGCCGTCGCCGGCTCCTCGGCGCCCAGCATCCGGCGCGATCTGGCGCGGCTGGAGAACCGCGGACTCATTCGCCGAACGCATGGAGGCGCCGAGCTGGTCGAGCCGCTGCTCTATGAGCCTTTCCGCTACGACAGCTCTTTCCTGGCGCGCGAACAGCGCCATGCGGGCGAAAAGCGCCGCATCGGACTGGCGGCCGCCGAACTCGTTCAAGCCGGCGAAACAGTGGGCCTCACCGCCGGCACCACCACCACCCATATCGGCCGCAGCCTGCGCCACCGCGAAAAGATTCAGGTGGTCACCAACGCCATCAACATCGGCATGGAACTATGCAATCAGCCCGGCATCCGTACCTATCTGACCGGCGGTATGGTTCCCTGGGCGTGGTCGTTTTCGCTCACCGGCAACGCCGCGCTGACCTTTCTCGACAATGTCTATATGGATATGGTCTTCCTGAGCGTGACCGGACTCGACGCCGCGCGCGGAGCCACCACGCTGGAGACCGACGAGGCTCTGGTCTACCGCAAGATGCTCAAACAGTCCAAGAAAACCATCGTGGTCGCCGATTCGAGCAAACTTGGCAAAGTCAGCCCCGCCTTCATCTGCCTGGCGAACGAGATTCACCTCCTCATCACCGACACTGGCGCCGCCGCCGAAGCCCTCGCCCCGTTCGAGCGCCAGGGGATTCAGATCATGCGCGTCTGAGCCGGTGCGGCCACCGGGAAGAGGACGGTTGCGATGAGGGAAGTGTTGAGCGCTCAAGCGGTAGGCCAACTTTCCCGGTTGATCCAAAAGTAACCACGTCATGGTTGCAATTCCCTTCCCCCTCCGCCTAGAATTCTTTAAACTGAAAGCGGGGAGTCATCCAATCAAGTCCAATTCCCGCCTGGGTAAAAAAGGCGAAATACTGCGCTCTAGGAGAAGAATATGCGAGAAGATTTAATTGCGAGTCTGCGTAAGATGATCGTCAACGACTTGTACGTTGAAATTGCCGAGAACGATATCGGCCTGGATGACGGACTGCGGACGGTGGTGGGACTGGACTCGGTCGGGTTCGTGGAATTGCGCGCGCTTTGCGAGCAGAGATTCAACGTCGAGATTAACGATAACGACTATACGCCCGAGAATTTTTCGTCGGTCCGGCTGCTGGCCAATCTGATCGATCGCCTGCAGGCTCAGAAGGCCGCGGCATAGGCGCTGTTGCGGGCCAATTCCGGCCCTACTCTCTCCTTTGGTAATTTGAGTTTCGCTTCGTCTGAGCGGGCGGCTCCGATATTATGACCTTATGCCACTTGGTCAGCGAATCGCCGTGACAGGGATGGCTTGGCTCACCGCCCTCGGCGACGATCTTGAATCTGTTTGGCAGGCATTGCTCGACGGCAAGTCAGGCATGAGGCCGGTCGCGTACTCCGGGCGGCTGCGTAATCTGCTGGCCGCGCCGGCGATGGACGGCCAGATTCCGCCTTCCGAGCGGCTGGTGAAGATGGCGTCGGCGACGATCCGCAAGGCGCTCGCATCCGCCCATCGCGAGCCCGGCGACCCGGAGCTTCGGCTGGTTCTCAGCACAAGCCTGGGCGCTTATCTGGATGAGGATACCTCGCGTAGCCCGCTCTCCGGCTGGGCCACGGAGGTGGCGCGAGAGCTGGGTGCGGCCCGGCCGCCGGTGGTGATCTCCACCGCGTGTTCTTCCGGCTCGGACGCGATTCTGATGGGGGCCGAGTTGATTCGATCCGGAGCAGCGAAATGCTGCGTCTGCGGCGGCGCGGATGTACTGACGCCCAACAAGCGGCTGGCTCATTCGGTCCTGGGCACCATGTCCGCGACTCATCTGCGCGCCTTCGACGCGCGGCACGACGGAACGCTACTGGGCGAGGGCGCGGGGTTTGTCGTTCTCGAACCGGAGACACCGGGTAAGACAAGCTATGCGATTCTGAGCGGAGCCGGCTCGGCCAACGACGCCAGCGGCATGACCGTAGCCGACATTACCGGCTTATCCGCGCGCTATACCATGGAGCGGTCGCTCAAGGATGCGAATCTGCCCGCGTCGGCTATTGGACTCATCAATGCGCACGGTTCCGGAACAGTGATGAACGACACGACGGAGACGAATGCATTGACGGCGATGTTTACGGGATCGCCGCGCCCGCTGGTCTTCGCGACCAAGGGGAATTTCGGCCACACGCTGGGCGCGACCGGCGCGATTGAAGCTATTGCCTTGATTTTGGCGATGCGTGCGGGCCGCGTGCCGCCAATCTATGGATTGGAGCAGCCGCTTCCGGAGTTTTCCTTGCCGCTGGCGATCTCCGAGCCCGTCGCCTCGACCGCGCGCGCCGCGCTCAGCCTTACGCTCGGCTTCGGAGGATTCGATACAAGTCTGGTCTTCGAGGCGGTCTCATGAGCCAAGCGCACACCTTCATCGTCGCGGGATCGGGAGAAGCGGATTCCTACCAGCGCGAGCTGTTTGAAGCCAAGGCCCGAGCAACCGTGAGGTATGCCGACCCGGCCGCATGGATCACGGCCACGGCGGTGGCCAGAGCGCTGACCGGAGCCCAGGAATTGCTGGCCCAGTGGCGGCATGAGATCGGCGTAATCGCCATCAGCGATCAGGGGCCGGGCGGATCGATGGCCCAGGTTCAGGCTGACGCAACCACGGGCTTTTCTTCGCCGCTGCATTACGCCGCATCGAGTCCCGGCACGCTGGTGGGCGTCTCCGCGATCGCTTTCGGATTGCGCGGGCCGACGATGAATCTGACCATGGACCCGCGAGATGGTCTTCCCGAAGCCCTGATCCTGTGCGCGAACTGGCTCAAGCGGAAGGCCGCCCGCCTGATGGTTGTGACAACCTGCCGTGTTGGAACTTCAGGCGCGATGAAGAGTCGCGCCCTGCTTTTGACGCTGCCTGAATTGCTGGAATCCGGCGCGCCGCTGACGGAACCGGAGCTGGCCTGGCTGGCGGCCAGCGATCCAGCCAATGGAGCCGGCGCATGAAGAACTTCCTCTCTCCGAATCTGCTGGACTCCTTTCTCGAACGGACAGTCGAGGCGCTGCCCAGCGGTTTCCCTCAGAGTCAGCCGGATTGCGCGGCCCTGGGAAAGGCATGGCGACAGCATGGTCTTCGCCCCGGCGATCTGGTATTGCTGTGCCTGCCCAATAGCCGGGAACTGCTCCACCAGTTTTTCGGAGTGTTGATGGCCGATGGCGTTCCGGCTCTTCTGCCGCCGATCATGCCCGCGGCGCGTTTGCGCGAGATCGCAACAGCGATGGGAGCATTCGCGATCGGAGCGCTGCGCCTGCCCACCGGCGATATTGGCGCGGAGTCCTTCACCACCATCGGCCCGCTGCGAATCGCGCTTCTCAAGCCTCCGACGGAACCAGCCGGCGCGCCGGGAGAAATCGTTCTGATGACCTCGGGAACTTCGGGAGTTTCCAGCGGCTGCGTCTTCGATTTCGAGGCCATCCTTTTGAATGGACGGCGGCACGCGGACGCCATTGGCCAGCGCGCCGACGATACCGTGCTGGTCAATCTGCCTCTCTTCTTTTCCTTCGCGCTTTCCAGTCAGGCGCTCTCCTCGCTGACGCGCGGCAACCGGCTGATTGTCAGCGGTCCGCCCTTCAATCTGGCGGGATACCAGGAAGCCCTGAGAAACTACGGCATCACGGTTTCCTCGCTGACTCCCGTGCATATCCGTTCCTTCTTGCAGTCCGATCCCAGCGCGCTCACCGGATTGAGAGTGCTGTCGGTGGGCGGCGACGCGCTCGCGGCGGAGTTGGTCGCGCGCCTGGTGGAATTGCGCAAAGAGAAGGACGTCTATATCACCTACGGACTTACGCAAGCCGGTCCGCGCGTCTCGACTCTGGCGGCTCATGCCGAGCCCTCTTCCCGCTTCAGCTCCGTCGGCCTGCCTCACGAAGGAACATCGGTCTCTCTTCGTCCCGTCGAAGATGGAAGCGGACGGACGCAGCTCTACGTGAACTCGGCAACGGTGATGAAGCGATCTATCGGCCGTGTCGAAGGCCGGGGAAACAACGATCTGGTGGAGCCGCAGACCATCGCCACCGGGGACCGGTTCGATCTGGACAAGGACGGCTACCTCTACTTCAAGGGGCGGCTCAGCGACTTCATCAGCCGGAAGGGCGAGAAGATTAGCCTGGCCGCGGTGCGCCGCCTGGCCGCCGGCCTTCCCCATGTGATCAGCGCCAGGACGCGCGTCTTCAAACACGCGGACGGAAGCGAAGATTTCGATCTGGAGTTGCGCGTCGATGCGGCTTCTGTTGCTCCCCATCAGAAATCCGATCTGCAGGGAATCCTGAGGAGCCTTTTGCAGCGCACGGAAATGCCGCGCGTTATCCACATAGAGCCGGCCAGCGAAATCGATGCACAGAGGTACAAATGAACGCTGCGCAATCCCCCGCGGAAAGTGAATTTGGCTCAGCCGGCAAGCCGTCGCTCCGGCGGTGCCTGGCGACCTCGCAGAGCCGCACGGCCCGTTTGGCGCGCTGGGGCTACCGCGCCATCAATGATTTCTCCGTGCCCGTTCCCAGAGTTGTGGTGAGGCCGCTGGTATGGCTTTTTCTGCTGCTGCGCAACATTTATTACTTTGTTGTGCGCGTCTTCATCTGCGAGCCGTTCTTCAAAGCGCATTGCGCCCGGTACGGCCGGAACATGCACACTGCCGCGCACCTGCACCTGGTTTCGGGCAAGGGCGACATCGTCATCGGCGACAACGTCAGCATCTTCGGCAAGATCGACATCAACTTCGCCGCCCGCTTTTCGGATCATCCCAGGCTCGATATCGGGGACAATACCGGGATTGGCGGAGGCTGCGTGTTCACCATAGGCAAGCTGATCTCGATCGGCCGTAACTGCAACTTCTCCGGCAGCATTCAAGTCATGGATTCCAACGGCCATGACACGGACCCGCTTTCGCGCTGGGAGCGCCGGCCGCCTCAGGCGGAAGACGTTCGACCGGTCATCATCCGCGATAACGTGTGGATCGGCAAGAGTTGCATCATCTTTCCCGGCGTCAAGATCGGGGAAGGCAGCGTCATCTCGGCGGGCTCCGTGATCCGGACTCACGTGCCGCCTTACAGTGTGGTTGCGGGAAATCCGGCCAAGGTCATGTTCCGGCTGAAAAAGCCCGATCAACCCAGCCCCGCAGCGGGATGAAACGGAGCCGTCGATGGAGAAGATCACTGGCGGGCAGTTACTGATTCGAGCGATAAGAGCCCATGGAATCCGCCGCCTTTACACGCTTCCCGGCGCGCCGTTGTTTCCGGTCTACGAAGCCTGCCTGGACCAGGGCGTCGAAGTGCTGACAGGCCGCCAGGAATCGGCGCTGATCCACATGGCCGAGGGCTGGTCGCGCGCGACCGGAGAGCCCTCGGTGGTGCTGGTCTCGCCGGGTCCGGGCCTCGCCAACTCCGTGGCCGGGATCTCGATTGCCTTTGCCGAATGTTCTCCGGTTATCGTGCTCGCCGGCATCGATGTACCGGCCAACCTGGGCAGAGGCGGACGCCAGGAGCTGCCGCAGGTGGCCATGTGCGCTCCCGTTACCAAGTGGTCGGCGCTGCTCTCCAGCGGCGAGCGGATTCCAGAATACATCGACAAGGCCTTCCGGATTGCCACGAGTGGAATGCCCGGACCGGTTCATATCAGCATCACGGCCGATATGCTTTCCGGGCTGGTCGAGGTGGAGGATGGCGCTATTTCTCCTCCGGCCAGAACGCAGCCGACCGCCGCCGCACAGGCCGAGCCGGCCTTTATCGAGCAGGCATTGGAGCTGCTGGCGAAAGCGGATCGACCGCTGATCGTCGCTGGCGCTGCCACATTCTGGTCTCATGCCGGCGATCTGCTGCGGCAGTTCATTGAGACCGTGAAGATTCCGCTGATGACTGTCGAGCAGGCGCGCGGAATCGTTCCGGACAATCATCCCTATTGTTTCGGCGATGGCTACGGCACGGTGAATCAAGCGGCGCAGCTGCAAGCCGGTGTCGATGTACTGCTGCTGCTGGGTGACCGGCTGGACCATGCCTTTGCCTACGGAGATTGTTTCGGCTCGGCCAAAATCATTCACGTCTTCCCGGATGCGAACGAGATCGGAAAGAACCATCCCATCGAGTGCGGCGTGGCCTGCGATGTGCGCGCGGCAACCGCGCAGCTTCTTGCGGTGGCCAGGACCCGAAGATGGAATGAGCCGGCCGAATGGGTTGCGATGCTGCGCGAAACGCGCCAGGCGCAGGCGGCGCGCGCCGAGAGAATGGCCGTGTCCAGCGAGCCCGGCGTCCACCCGGCGAGGATCGCGCTGGAAGTGCAGAATCTGCTGGATGAGAAGAGCATTCTGGCCTTTGACGGCGGCGATTTCTCCTCTTGGGCGCGCTACTGCATGACCGCCCGCCGCTCGGGCGGATGGCTGGCCAGCACGGTGCTCGGACATCTGGGTGTCGGCCTGCCCTACGCAATGGGCGCCAAACTGGCCTTTCCTGAGGCCAGGACAGTCGTCCTAACCGGCGATGGCGCGCTGGGTTTTTCGGTGATGGAGATGGAAACAGCCGTGCGTTATCGCATCCCAGTGGTGGTCGTGGTGGCCAACGACGCGGCGTACGGCGTCGAGGTTTACTACCAGCAGAAATGGTTCGGTCCGGATCGCGTGGTGGGGACCGAGTTGACTAACACGCGCTGGGATCTGCTGGCTGAATCCCTCGGCGCGCATGGAGAATTCGTCGATGCGCCCGAGCAACTCGGCCCCGCGCTGGAGCGCGCCTTCGCGTCGGGCAAGCCGGCCTGCGTCAATGTAATCGCCCAGCGCACGCCCAGTCCGCAGACCCAAACCTTTTCGCGCATCTACTTATTGAAGCGAGCCCATGCACGAAAAAGCGCATGAGGAGAAATGCATGAGCGATAGCACAACGTCCAAAGCACCGGCGCCGCCGCCTCCCGCCGATCCGCACGATCTGCTGGCCGAGGGAGCGCGTGCGCGTAAGCTCTCCGGAGAGGTGGAGGGCGTGAAATGCATGATGGAAGGCATCCGCCTGATCAACAACACCATCCTGACCCATGTGCTGTTTGCTCTCTGGGATAGCGGCTTTTACGAGTATTCACTCTCCCATCCGCGCTTCAGCGTTCCCGAAGCCGCCCAGGAACTGAACCTGGATCAAGAGGTCTTCGCCTCGCTGCTGCATCATCTCGTCGGCTGCGGCGTTCTGCGCGTGGCAGAGGAGCAGATGGAGCTGACCGAATACGGCTCCCGGCTCTCCAATGTCATCGTGCGTGGCTCGATGAATCTTAATATCGGCGGCTACGGCTCGCTGTTAACCCATCTCGGCCCGCTGCTTCGGAGAGAAGTTGCCCGCACCCAACTCGAACAACTTCGCACCGGATTGCATAACAGCCTGGGGACGGAGCAGATGGCCAGTGTCCGGCTGGTTCCGGCCGTGCGCAAGATTCTTGCCGAGCGCAACCTTCATAGCTTGCTCTATATGTCCTGCTGCTCGTCCGGAGAGTTTCTGGCGCAGATGGCCCGTTCCGATCCATCCTTTCATGGAATCGGCATCGATACGTCGTCCAAGCAGATTGTCCATGCGCGGCAGATCGTCAGCCGCTATGGCCTGGAGTCGCGGATTCGCCTGATTCAGTCCGAGATTGGCCCTGAGCCGTTGCCGCTGGATGAGGAGACGCGCAGCCAGATCGATGTGGTCGCCTCGATCTATCTGCTGCACGAGATCGGCCGCTATGGCAGGCAGCGCATCGTGGATCTGCTGCGGCAGTTCAAAGCATCCTTTCCCGGCAAGCTCTTCCTCTTCTCCGAAACCATGCCGCCCGATACGCCGGACTCAGTGAGGAAGCCGCCGGCTCAGTATTCGCAACTCGACTATCTTTTGATCCATCGCTTGCGCGGCAAAGGCATGCCGCTTCCGCCGACGGAATGGAAATCCATCGTCGCCGACGCCGGACTCAAGCTGATTGAATTCAAGGAAGTCTACTCGATCGGTCTTTTCCTGGCGGAACTCTGATTGGAGAAACCAAAGATGACCCAGAAGACGGCTTTGGTAGTAGGCGCGAGCGGCGCATTGGGCCGCGCGATTGCATCCATGCTGGCAGAAGAGGGATACACGCTGGCTCTGGCGGGCCGCGATCCGGCGAAGCTGGAGGCGACCCGCAATGGATTGTGCGCCGCCGCGCCGGAAGCGCTCGTGCTGCCCTGCGATCTCTCCGATCGCGCGCAGGCGCAGGCTATGGTCGAGGCGGCTCTGGCGCGAATGAGTTACATCGATGTGCTGGTCTGCGCCGCGGGAATGAACGTCCGCCAGCGCAGCCTCCGTTCGCTCAATCCGGCCGACTGGGACCGCGTCATCGCCGCCAACTTAACCGCTGCGTTCAATGCGATTCATTTTGTTCTGCCGTCCATGCGCACGCAAGGCGGCGGACTCATCTTACAAATCTCTTCTCTAGCCGGATTGCGGGCAAACACCATCACCGGAGCTGCTTATTCCGCGGCCAAATTTGCCCAGGGCGCCCTGGGAATCAGTATTGGCCGCGAGGAGCGAGGACGGGGAATCCGCTCAACCGTGATTTACTCCGGTGAAGTCAATACGCCGCTTCTGGAGGCACGCGGAGAGCGTGTGGGCGTGACGGTCAACGAAAGCCGTCGCGAGTCGATTCTTCAAACACAGGATATTGCCGACGTGGTGCGCATGCTGGTCAAGCTTCCCCCGCGCGCCCACATCCCGGAACTGGTCATCAAGCCGGTGATTGACGATTTTTCCTGATCGGGCGTCAGCCCGGAGCCAATCCTATTCAATCCTTGAAATAGCGTTGGCATTTTCGTCGCGAACCAGCAGCGACAGCGCCGCATTCGCCGGCCCGGCAATTGCCTTGGGCAGCATCCCGGAGAGCATGTTGAAACGGGCGCGGTCTTCCGGCTCTAGCACCCGCAATAAATAAAACAGGCCGAATAGAACGATCACGGAAGCGCTTCCGCCGCATAGAATGCCCCAGAGCAGGGCCATCCGCATTGCAATCAGCGAAGCGGTTCCGCCATATAGAAAGCCCCGCACCGGCGCCACCCATACAGGAATGCAGTGCGCGGCCAGAGCCGCCATCCGCTCGGAAATGTTGTGCGCGGCCAGAGCTGCCAGCACACTGATGAAGGATACCTTGACGACCTGCATCCAGGGCAGCTTCACTTTGTAGAGGTAGATGCCAATCGCCCACATCACTCCGATAGCTGTAACCTGCGCCGCTCCGCTGCCGATGCACGCGCCCACCGCGCCGAGCGCTGGATTAAGGAATCGAATGAGATACCAAGCTACGCTGATATCAACCACGCCCGCGAGGGCTGTGGCCAGGATGACAAACCGCTGCCGCTCCATGCTCTCCAGGAGATTCTGCACCGGACCGATGAAGGCTTTGGGCAAGCACAGCAGCGGCGCCAGCGTCGCCACCAGGGAGGCCCCTTCGTACTTGGAGCCATAAAGAAGACGCAGCGCCGGCACTGCCAGAGCGGCAGCGATGAAGTGCAGCGGAATTGAAGTTAGCGCCAGATAGCGAAACGATGAAGCCGCGATCTCCGGAAGCCGGGACTTGTCGCGCCCGAACTGAGCGAAGATCGTGGCGCCCGCGGCCGTGCCGAAGACAGTGGAACTGATCAAGAGCTGATCCGCCATGCTGAAGGCAACAGAATAAAAAGCGACCTGGCGGATATCCGAATTAAGGTACTTGAGCAGAATTACCTCCGACCGGTTCCATACGATCAGAGACACAAACAAGCTGGCGAGGCTCTGCCACGCGAAGCTCATCATTCTCCTGGACAACCCTTCCGGCTGAATATGCGCCTTGTCCCAGGCGAGGATGCGCTTCATGGCCGGGAAGAGCCGCACCAAAAGGTCCGTAGTGCGCATGGCGAGCGTCGCCGCGCCGACGCCCACCACACCCCACTGCAGCACCACAGTGGCGGCAATGCCAACGAGGTAGACCAGCATGGAAACCAACGATGCCGGCACATTCCTGGAAAGCTCCTCTGTGGCGGCGTTGGCCTGCGCGGAGATGAAGTTGACCATTGCCGGCCAGATACTGAGCACCAGCAGAGCCGCGGCAACTTGATACTCCGCGCTGGCGTCTCTCAGCACCCAGATCATTACGCCGGCGGTGGAAACCGTCGCCAGAGCGATCTGCAGCAGCATGGCGCGAACATAGATATATCTTGCCGTCCCGCGGTCGCCCAGGCCTATAAACTCAGCCATGTATTTCCGGGTCGTCTGCGGAATTCCCAATCCGCCCAGCAAGCTCGCGAACCCAGCCAGGGTCGACACATAAACCATGTAACCCATCTTGGATGGGCCCAGTGTGCGGGCAATCGCAATCGAAGTAGAGAGCGTGACAATTAAGTTAATTATGTTTTCGAGGCCGAACCAACCGGTATTCCGAGCTATGGTCCTGGTATTTGACATATTGGCATCAGCTCTGATCCAAGGGATGAAACCACTTTCTGTTGCGCATCAGCGGATCAATGCCGACTGGAGGAAAACAGCAGCCATCGGTCACAACCAAACTGTTGCCGCGGTCGAGTCCATTCGTTGCCGCGCTGCCTTCTTGTCCCTTGCCGCCGGTGGATGACGCGCCGGGGATAAGGTCTCTCAAATCGATCTCCGCAATACCTCTATATCGGGATTTGATCCGCAGCATCCCGAGGCGATACTGCATTCTAGCATTTCGTGGATTGGAGCTCCCAGTGTGTCGAGAACGGAGTCAAAGGAAGCCATTGCGAGGAAGCGAAAACATCCAGGGTTCAGCCAGCGATTCCCAAGCGTGCATCGGCGTTTTCAGGATCAGGATAGCTGAGCCGGCTCATGAAGAGCCTGTAGCTCGGATGATTGCGCAAGGGCGCCAGGATCGGATCGAAGTGAAATCCGAGGCTCCAGTGCGCCCCGTCTCGATAGGACTGTTCCAGCCACTGCACAGCCTTCTGCATCTCATTGAGGCCGATCAGAAGGATGGCAACCGCGTACGGTTCGCGGCTCTTGCGGTACATCTTCGGATTGGTCATGGCATCGAGCAGTTCCCTCGCCCTTTCGCCCTGTCCGGCTGAGGCATAAGCGTATCCGAGCGCACCTTGCAGAATGCAATGGGGGGAAGATTCCGCGGCCAGGGATTCGATGCGTTGAATACAGGCATCCGGTTCTTCGAGTTGGATGGAGGCCAGCGCCTCGACTGCATCCAATGTGAGTCCGGACCGGCCGCTGGCCCGGCATTGTTCAACCTGATCGAGCGTGTGCGCGTATTCGCCAGCCAAATACTCGCTCCAGCAGTAAAGCGAGGTCGAAGGAGTGCTCAACGGGTCCTGTTGGGCGGCTTTCAGCAGGAGGCTTGACGCCTCCCTGAAGCATCCTCTCGCTATGTGAAGCATGGCCCGGCCCACTAAGTCGCGGGTGAATGGCGGGCTGTGGCGCAGAGTCTCATCGAAGCTGCAACCCGCGCCCTCCCAGTCGCGCTCCACCACCACTTTAAGCCACGCTGCCGCGCTCTTTGCTTCGGGCAGTTCGGAGTCGATCTGCAGCGCCTTCTGCAAGGCAGCTTGCGCCGAAGCGTACGCGGACACTGCGCTTACGCGGCCAAGGAAGCCCTCGGCGATCAGCGCATTGGACAGGCCCGCAAACGCCGCCGCGTTGCCAGGGTTCAGATCGATGGCCTCGCGGAAGCGCCTGGCGATCGCCGGGAGATTGTCGATCGAAAGCGCCTTCCACATCTCCCAGGCCAGCGTCACCAATGCAGCGGAACGGGCTTTGGCCGGGCCGGAGATCTGCCAGAGATCGAGGAGATTGTCGCTCGCATCGGACTCTTCGCCTCCCAAAGGCGCGTCAAGCAGCGCAGGCTGGCGAATCTCAGGCGGCTCTTCGATCCCAGCGCGGCCGCGATTCCTCATCCAGGCGTCCAACTCGTCGGCGTAGGCAAAGACCGAACCCGAGCCGCCCCCAAGATGGCGCACCGGCAAGCCGTACTCGGAATGCCAGCGTTGAACGGTACGGCAACCGCGGCCAAAGTGCTCGGCGATGGACTTCCAGGTGTCCAACCGCGTCTGTTGAAACCGGGTCTCTGACGATCCAGGGATCATGCCTCCAGCCTTTCAAAAAGATGGGACCAGGATTTCACACGCCACTCTTCCGCGATCGCAATCCGCCATTCCTGATGATGAATTCGAGCACTATAGTACTTGTAGAATATCTGCTTCCGAGCGGATTGTAATGACCTGTTTTCGCAGAGTCTTAAGTAACCATTTGATCGCGAAGGATCGAATGTGTTTCCGCCAACCTGTAAAGTTGGAAAAGGCGCTCTGTGCTTTCAGTTTGCGTTCCTTCACGCCTCTGGCCTTTATCTTTTGACTATTCTCTCCAATCCGGTCGAACTTGGCGAGCTGCTGCGCTCGGTCTTTGGATTTGCGCTCTTCAGGGCGAATCAGGAGGCGGTTTGCAAGGCGGCCATTGCCGGGCGCGACCTGCTGCTGGTGATGCCGACGGGGTTTGGCAAGTCGCTCTGCTACCAGTTGCCGGCGGTGGCTCTGGGCGGCACCGCGCTGGTCATCTCGCCGCTGATTGCGCTGATGGAGGACCAGGCGGCCAAGCTCACGGCACTCGGCCTGCGGGTGGGACGCATTCACTCCGGCCTGGACCGGGCGCAAGCGCGGCAGGCCTGCGTGGACTACTTGCAAGGGACGCTGCAATTCCTCTTCATTGCGCCGGAGCGGCTGCGGGTGCCGGGCTTCGGGGAGATGCTGGCCAAGCGCAAGCCGTTGTTGATCGCCGTCGATGAGGCGCATTGCATCTCGCAATGGGGCCACGACTTCCGGCCCGACTACCGGATGATCGGCCAGTACCTTCCCGCGCTGAGGCCGGCGCCGGTGCTGGCGATGACGGCCACGGCCACGCCTTCGGTGCAGGCCGACATTTTGGCGCAACTGGGGATGATCAAGCCGGCGCGCTTCGTTCATGGCTTTCGGCGCGACAACCTGGCGATTGAGGTAGTCGGGCTTTCCATGGCGGAGCGGCCGGAAGCGATCCGCGGCCTGCTGGCTGACCCGGCACGGCGTCCGGCGATTGTCTATGCTACCTCGCGCAAGGGAGCCGAGATGTTGGCCGAGGGGCTCTCCGCAAAGGCTGGCGAGCGTAGGATTCCGGCGGCGGCTTATCATGCGGGACTCGACGCGGCGACGCGGGAGCGGGTGCAGACTGCCTTCCAGGCGGGCGAATTGGAGGTGGTGGTGGCCACCATCGCCTTCGGCATGGGCATCGACAAGGCCGACATCCGCACGGTGATTCACGCCGGGCTGCCGGCGACGCTGGAGGGCTACTACCAGGAGATTGGCCGGGCGGGACGCGACGGGGCGTTGAGCCGGACCTACTTGATGCACTCCTATGCCGACCAGCGGACGCACGACTTCTTCCTGAACCGCGACTACCCGCCGGTGGAGAATTTGGCGCAGGTCTATAAGGCGCTGGGCGAGGAGCCGCAGCAGGTGGAAGAATTGCGCGCCACTTCGAAGCTGGGCGAAGAGGAGTTTGACAAGGCTCTGGAGAAGCTGGAGATTCACGGCGGGGCGCGGGTGGACTTTGGCGGACAAGTGACAGCGGGCGGGCCGGGCTGGAAGAAGACTTACAAAGTGCAGCAGCAGTACCGCTCCGAGCAACTCGAGAAGGTGCTCCGCTTCACCACATCAACCGAGTGCCGGATGGGAGCGCTGGTGCGGCATTTCGGCGACGTGGAGGACGCAAGCCGGCCTTGCGGGATCTGCGATGTCTGCGATCCGGCGGGAGCGGTGCTGCGGCTCTTCCGGCGGCCGACGCCAGCGGAGCGGGAGATCGTACAGGCGATTGCCGAGGAACTGCGGGCGGTGGATTACAAGGCCGCCGGAACGCTGCAACGGAATCTCGACTTCGTGGGCCGAATGAGCCGCAGCGAATTTGACGCGCTGCTGGATGCGATGGTGCGGGCCGGGCTGATCGAGATCGAAGAGGCGGAGTTTGAGAAGGATGGAGAGGTTATCCGGTTTCGCAAAGTACGGCTGAGCCAAGTTGGTCTGGGGATGAAGCCATCGACGCCGGTTGAGTTGCTGATCAGCGATGGAGTGGTGGAGGAGTTTGGCGGGCGCGCGCCGGTGCCTGCGAGGTCGAAGAAGACGCGAGCGACGACGAAAGCTGAGGCGGCGAATGGCGCTCCGGCTAAAGACGCGGGAGCGAAGGCGGCCCAGAGCGAGCCGGTGCGACTTACGGCGGACGGCGAAGCACTGGCGGCGCGGCTTAGGGAGTGGCGCGCGGCGGAGGCGAAGCGTCTGCGGGTTCCGGCCTATGTGGTATTGCATGACCGGACGCTGGCGGCTATCGCGCAGGCGCGGCCGGCCAACCAGAGGCGACTGCTGGAGATTGATGGGATGGGCCCGGCCAAGTCAGAGCGCTTCGGCAAGGCAATTCTCGAATTGTGCGGCGCGGCGGAGTAAGGAATTCAGATCATTGCCGGGCCAGTGTCTCTCACTGCGCGGTGGAACAGACGCAGGCTCGGAAGGCTTGCGCTGTGTCATTCGATAACGTGCAGACGTACTGCGGCCAGAATGCTTCAAGTACGGGTGACTGGTTGCCCACGGAGAAGTCTCCGATATAGTTTTGGCTGGCCAGAGTCTTCGCACCGGGATCGGCCGCGAAGCCGGCGATAAGTTGACTTATAGAAGACGAAGAGAATGCCGACTCGCGGTAACTGCGCGCATAATCGTATTCTTCTGTCCAGACCGCATCGTCGCCGGTCAGGTTCGATGCGGCGAAGACCGTGTAGTCCTTGAGGCCCGCGGAGGATGGATCGATCTGAGCGACTGTAAAGGACGGATGATTTCCGTTGATGGGCGAGATGGACGGAATCATCTTGAGCGCGACGCTCTTGCTTGATGCCGGACTCTGTTTGCCGTGCTTCAGAATGCGCAGTTCATCCATGTGTGTGTGCGCAAAGACGGCTAACTCGACGACATCGCCGAAATCAGCCAGCGTCTCCGCCAGCTTCTCGGAAGAAAGAAACATCGTGGGATCCTGGCCGGCACAGAGATTGACCAATTTCTTTACCGATGCGTGGAGATCTACTCCCGGAGGAATGTGGCCCAGGACCCAGATCTTCTGTTTGGCGTCGCGGGCTTTGGCCAGTTCCTGTGCGAGCCAGGCTAGCTGTGCATCGGCCGCGCTCTGATCGGCTTTGCCCGCGCAGGTTTTGTAGTTGGCCGACATAAAGATATCGTTCAAAACCAGCATGCGGGCGTTCGCAATGGGCGCGGGCAGGGAGACACTGTAATAGCCGCCGGCCGCGAAGCTATCCCGTGCGGCCTGGCGCTCGGAGGCGGGAAAGTGATTGGTAACTTCCTTTCCGGTATCCGCAAGAAATTCGCTCCCGGCGTCGAGGCGATAGTCTCCGCAGTCGGAGTCGTTGTTTCCCAAGGCCACGTAAACGGGCACGCCGGGAAATGCACCGTATAGCTCATCCATAACATAGGCCAGCGTTTTCTCAACGAATGCCCTGCGGCTCTCCGGCGTGGCATCGGGAAAAAGCGCGTTCAATTTGCATTGAAAGGAATGAGAGATCAGATCGCCGCTCACGGCGACAAACTTTACGCCGGCGGCGTGGCCGCGCATGGCCTTCAAACTGGAGTCAAAGAGCGCAATAGAGGTGTCAACGCCGCGAGCGTGGCAGCTCTGTTGCAACGTGGCAAAACGCTGCTGCTGATCTGGCGACGGCGGCGCGGCGAGGATGGACTTCCATTTGCTCGCCGGCGCGACGGCGAGTTGCGGGACTTTGG
The DNA here is from genome assembly GCA_049522975.1 of Occallatibacter sp. Classification (GTDB taxonomy): domain Bacteria; phylum Acidobacteriota; class Terriglobia; order Terriglobales; family Acidobacteriaceae; genus Telmatobacter. Next base: position 27,845 of record JBEKNI010000024.1, read on the forward strand.
CCGGGTCCCAGAAGGGCTCGAAGTGAATGTCGCTGAGGAGGAGAGCAGGGACGGCGGATCTTGCGGGCTGCTTGGCGGGTTGGACGCTCTGCGCAAGGGCCGCACAGGCGAGCAGGAAGAAGCATATCAGCGCGATTTGCTGTCCGGATGCGGCGCGGAGGATGCGGGCTGCGAGGTTGCGTTTCATCGAGGCTCCCTGGCTGACTCTGATTCTTTCATGTGCCGCATTGGAGGGTGGTGAAACCATCTTGAATCGACGGCCCTCATTACCAAAGTTCTGGAGTAAAAAGATCTGTCAGAAAAGTGTGAAAAAGTGAGTTTTTTGACTTAAAGCAGCGGTTTTCGGCCAAAAAAGGGGCCAAAATCAGGGGTTTGCAGTTACTGATTCGTTAACATTACCAAAATGCAAGCTGTTGATACCGTGTTTGTTACGAGCAATGAGGCCGCGAAAAAAGATTTCCACAGGGTGGGGGGTGGGGGTCGGCTGCTCTTTGGCGGTTTTTGGCTCCGAATTGAGGGGCGAGCGGGGATGGAATCGGCTCGGCAAGGATGAGTTCCGCGGCGGATTTTGGGGTCATGGTGAATGCTCCGTGTCAGTTGTCAGCGGTCACTGATGGCTCGCTCTTGCTATTTGTTCAATTGTCTGCCGGTGGAGGGTAATTATCTGTAAAATGCGCTGTACAGTTTTTCTTGAGGCGTTGGCGGTTGGGAACCGGGGACGGGCGGCGAGCGGGATCAGTTCGCATGACAGTGATCGGCGATCAGTGGACAGTAATCATTGGTCAGTGGTCCTTTTGCACGATTGGGGTTCGTGGTATCCCACCCATTTCGCAAAGAGCGCGAAATGGATGGGGCACGGAATCTCAGTTTGAGTGGGCCGGATCAAGAGTGTCCTTCAATGCGCCGTGGAACAGAGGCAGGCTTTGAAGGCCTGGTCGGTGTGATTGGAAAGCGTGCAGACATACTGCGGCCAATATGTCTGGAGGAAGCTCGAAGTGTGGCCGGCGGAATAGTCTCCGATGTAATCCGTACTGTCCTGGGTTGTTCGGCCGGGATCAGCAGCGAAGGTGGCAATCAACTGAGTGAGCGTGGAGGCGGAGAATGCGGCGAGATTGTAGCTTGTCCCAAAATCGTATTCCTGTTTCCACTTGGCGGTGCTGTCGCCGGTGAGGTCGGGCGAAGAGAAGACGCTATAGTCGACGAGGGCGGCGGTGGAGGGATCGACCTGGGCTAGAGTGATGGACGGATGGTTGTCGTGGATGGGCGAGATGGACGAGACCATTTTGAGCGGGATGGCCTTGCCGGGGCCGGGCGGCTGCAGCGGCGTGGCGTTGCTGTTGTCCTTGAGCAAACGCAGTTCGTCCATGTGGGTGTGCGCGAAGATGGCCAACTGGATGACATCGGCGTAGCCTGCCATCACGTCGGCCATCTTTTCCGACGATAGAAACATCGCGGGCTTCTGGGTTCCGCCGCAGATGCCGCCGATGATTTTTGAAGTATCGTAGAGATCGACGCCTGGCGGAATGTGGCCCATGACCCAGACCTTCTGCTGGCGGGCGCGCGCCTTGGCAAGCTCCCCGTCGAGCCATGAAATCTGGTGGGCGGCGGCGCCTGGGTCGAGCCCCCCGGCGCAGGTTCTGTAACTATCCGACATGAAGAGATCGTCGAGCACCAGCAGGCGGGCATTCTGGATGGGCGCGGGCAGGGAGACGCTGTAATAGCCGCCGGCGTGAAAGCTGGCTTCGGCGTCTGTCTTTTCGGTGGCGGGGAAGTTCATCGCGACCTCTAAGCCGATGTCCTTGAGGAAATCGCTGCCGGCATCGATCCAGTAGTCCTGGCAATCGGTGTCGTTATTGCCCAGGGCCACATAGACGGGCACGCCGGGAAACGCCGCATAGAGCTTGCCGACGACATATTGGATAGTCTTTTCGACGAAGGCGCTGTAGTCGGCGTCGGTCGAGCCGCGAAAGGCCGTCGCATACTTCTTGTCGAATTGATGGGAGATGAGATCGCCGCTGACGGTGACAAAGGCGACGCCGGCGGCCTGTAGGCGCATGTTCTTCAGGCTGGTATCGAACAAGACGGAGGAGGTGTCCCCGTCGCCGCAAGCGCACTGCTGCAGGAAAGCAGCGAAGGCCTGTTTGCGTTTGGGCGAGGCGGGCGGGGCGAGGATGGCGTCCCATTTGTCCGGAGTTGCGGCGTTGAGCTTTGCCACTTTGACCGGATCCCAAAAGGGCTCGAAATGAATGTCGCTGATGAGAAGAACGGGGACGGATGCATTGGCTTGGGCTGGCTTGGGGGTGGGCTTGGGGGTTTGCGCAAGGGCTGCGGCGGAGGCGAAGAAGAGGCCGAGCGTTGCGATGGAGAGACATGTGCGGGGCAAGGGACTGTTTTTCATCGAGGCTCCTTGGCTGCCGTTTGATCGAACACAAATCGTGTTGGAGGGGAAGACGAACTGGAGACTGTTGAGGTTTTCCACCCATTCGCAAAGGGCGCGAAATGGATGGGGCACGGAGCTCTTGTAGGATATTCGGCGCGGCGGTTAGCCGACGCGCTCGATGACAACGGATTGGAGGACTACGGAGGTCTTGGGCTTGTCCTGGGGGCCGCGGGAGACCTTGGAAATCTTCACGACGGTCTCCTGGCCTTCCACGACTTCGCCGAAGATGGTGTGTTTGCCGGTAAGGTGGGGCGTGGGCGCGACGGTGATGAAGAACTGGCAGCCGTTGGTTCCGGGGCCGGCGTTGGCCATGGCCAGCTTGCCGGGCGTGTCGAATTTGTGCGGCGAGCCTTTGGTTTCGTCCTGGAAGCGGTAGCCGGGCCCGCCCATGCCGGTGCCGGTGGGGTCGCCGCCCTGGATCATGAAGCCCGGAATGACGCGGTGGAAGATGGTGCCGTCGAAGAGCTTGTCGGTGGACTTTTTGCGGGTGGCGGGGTGGGTCCACTCTTTGGATCCCTCGGCCAGTTCGATAAAGTTCCTGACGGTGATGGGCGCGTCGGACTCGAAGAGCCGGACGGTGATCTTGCCTTCGGTGGTGGTGAAGACGGCGTAGGTTCCTGGTAACAGTGCCATGAAAAGCTCCTGGGTTCGTGTGGAGAACCTTGCGAGTTTCATGGGAGCCCAGGTCCCAAAATCGGGACCTGGGGCACCCAATGGTTATGGTTTGGGCGCGGCTGGCTTGGGCGCGGGCTTCGGCGCGGCGGCGCCGGGCAATGGCGGCATCGGCTGGCCCGGCCGCACGATGGTGACTTTCTTGAGCACCACCGACGTGAGCGGCTTGTCCGAACTATTGCGCGGGACGCCGGTGATGGCCTTGACCACCTGGACGCTGGTGTCGTCGCACTGGCCGAAGATGGTGTAGTGCTGGTTGAGCGAGGCATAGGGCTGCTCAGTGATAAAGAACTGGCTGCCGTTGGTGTTGGGGCCGGAGTTGGCCATGGCCAGGCGTCCGGGCACATCGAAGTTCAGGCTCGGGTCGAACTCATCGACGAACATATAGCCGGGATTTCCTGTGCCGGTTCCGGTTGGATCGCCGCCCTGAATCATGAATCCGGGGATTACGCGATGGAAGATGGTGCCGTTGTAGTAGGGCTTGAGGTGCTGGTTCAGGCCGGTGCGGGGATCGATCCAGTCCTTTGTTCCCTTGGCCAGGCCGATGAAGTTGGCTACCGCCTGGGGCGCCTGTTTGGGAAAGAGCTGGCAGGTGAGGCGGCCCATCGAGGTATCGATTACCGCAGTGGGGTTGCCCTGGGGCGCGGCGGGCGCTTTGGGGGCTGCCTTAGCCGGTTGTGAGGGGGTTTGGGCGATTGCCGCGGCGGCAAAGGCCACGGCCAGGACGGAAACGAGAAGTGGATTCTGGAGTTTCATAACGATATTGAGGGTAAATCATGCGGCGGGTAAAGAGCCAGCAGTCAACAGCCTCTCTTGCAGCGGGCCATAATGGCGGCGTGGAGGCGCTCGCGAAGGCCGGCGGGCAGGTCATAGACCTCATGGGAGCGGTAGATCTCGATGGTCTTGCGGGTGGTGTTGAGGATGACTTCGCAGTGGCCGCAGCGGCCCAGGTGGGATTGGAGGTCGGCGCGGATCGCGGGAGTAACGGCGTCGTCGATGAGGTCGTCGAGCAATGCGAGAAACTCTTTACAGGTCATTTCCCGTTCCTCGTTTCTCCGGGCCCCGTTTCCCTAGTTCCCTTGCCCCTGCGGAAGTAGCGGCTGAGGCGCTCGCGCAACTGCAGGCGGGCGCGGAGCAGGCGCGACTTGACAGCGGGGATGCTCAGCCCCAGCGTCTCCGCCGTCTCCTCGGTCGAAAGCCCTTCCACGTCGCGCAAGACAAACACGATACGAAACCCCTGCGGCAGCCCCTGAATGGTCTTGCGCAGGATCTGGGCCAACTCGGCCTGGCCGTAATTCTGCTCCGGATCGGGAGCCCAGTCCGCCAGATCGCGCGGGACGCTGCCTTCCTCGGTGGCAATCTCCTCGTCGATCGAAACCATCTTGCCGGTGCGGCGCCTGCGCAGCCGCATCAGACTTTCGTTGACCGCAATTCGGACCAGCCAGGTATAAAATTTCGAGTTCCCCTGAAACTGATCGAGCTTTTCATACGCCTTCAGGAATGCGTCCTGCGTGACGTCCTCGGCATCCTCGCGATTCTGCGTAATGTGCTGGGAGATGCGAAAGACCTGGCGCTCGTACTTGCGCACCAGGGTATCGTAGGCCCCTACATCGCCTGCACGCACCCTTTCAATCAGGGCAACGTCGGGATGCGGCTCGAGTTCTCCTGCAATCGGTTTGATGATCGCCATAGGGGTTGGTTGCGGAATTCCTTTGGGCCGGGTGCTCGTTTGTGCTTGGCTCGTTATGACGAGTGTAACGGACGGCGGGGCTGGGGACCAAACGGAGAGCGGAAAGTAGCAGCGTCGCAGTTTCCGGTTGCCCGGTCATTCGACTCGGAACTCCGAAGGAACGTCTCAAAATGGATGGCGACTCTTCTTGCGATTACGCGAAATAGAAGATTGGAGTCTTGATCGAGCCGAGGACGGAGTTCATGCCACAGAGGATGGGCATCGGTATCAGACCTTTCGGAATTCAACTCCACGGAGCTTTCCACTCGGGGTTCTTCCACTCCTTGCCTTTGATCTTCGGCTTCTCGCCTTTCTTTGCGGCCGTCTTGCTTGCCTTTGCCCATTGGAGCGCGCGATACACATCCGCCTGGTTCTTATCCAACTTGTATGCTGAATTGAGATTTGCAATGGCCAAATCCCATTGGCCCAGCATTCCATAGGAGATTCCTATGCCCCAATAGGCAGTTTGCAAGCGTGGTTCCATTGAGAGGGCATTCCGCGCCTGGGCGATACTCTCCTGATACTGACCGGCCTCGTACGCCAACCGGGCGTTGTTCAGCGGCACATAGGCCTTGAGCGTACGGAGGTCCGGAACCGGGACGTTTACCTGAGCATCCTTCGCAATTTGGAGAAGGTCCGGGTCGAGGGGGCGAACACAGAGTGCTGCGGTTGGGGAACCGTCGTTGTAGCCATCCCAGGTTTTCGGAATCGCTCCGAGTTGCAGTTCCGGCCCGACAATCCACACCGTTGGTCCCGCAATCCACGATGCCGGCTTTTCCGCATCCGGCGTTGGGGTTGAGGTCCAAACCCACGTGTGGAATGACGGATCAGGATCCCATTCGGGAATTTTAATGGTCACTTGATCCTGCGGATCCGAAGTCGTGACGTTGTTGCCGCATGGATGAAGGACGGGATTGTCGGAGTGGCAGGTCATATCGGGCTCTGAAGATGTGAACACGACCCCATGACGTTTGTAGGCGATGCCCTTGACCTCGTCGAGCGTAGGAATCCGCCAGCCTGAGAAGCCGCCGAGCTTCAGGGCCGCGCAGTAGTCAACGGATTCTTGCCATGTTCGCCCGTGTACTTGTAGCCAGCCGTGTGTCAGCCCGCTATATCCGTGCTCGGCCCACATAAGGCCCGTGGATGGATCGGGCCACCATTTCGCAGGATCTTTCGGAAAGAGCTGAGCAGAGCAGCATTGTGTGCCGAACGCCGCAAGGCACAGAACAACAAGTGAGGTTTTGTACCATAAATTCAAGAAAGCCATGCTACCTACCAGCCTCCGATCCCTATCGCATCTCGAAGTATCACCTATGGATTCTTTGTTATGATACCAGTCGCCTCGATGAGGTAAGTACCTAATTCAGGCCTTCTTGATTCAACACAATGCATCCGTCGTTTGGGATTCCGGCGGGATCGTCGCCGATTCCGGAACTGAGCCACTGCCCGGTGAGTTTGTCCCATCTTGCGGCGTATACGGTGACTGCGGTGGTTCACGGTTTAGACGTCTGGAGCGGAGGCAGCTTAAAGTGAAGAGATGAGGGTTTCATCTTCCCCGACTTGCGTTTCGCTGCTGGCTTCCCGCATCGTGGCCGTTCTGTTTTCCGTGTTCTTGATTGTGCTGCCGGGGTCGGGACAATCGACCAGTGGACAAACAAAGGACGGTTCAGCAACCGCGCCGGCTGTGCCCGCTTCCCCGGCGGCGGCGAAGCCCGCTCAGAAGACGGTGCGGAAGACTGCCGAAAAGCCTGCCCAGAAGCCGGCTCAGACGGCAAGGAAGGCTCCTGGATCGACCAAGAAGCCGGCGATACCCGCCAGTCAGGCGGGGAAAAAAACCAAGAAGCCCCTAAGCCCGACGGCCAGGGCGGCAAGGCGGGCGCGAACGGCGCGGATCAAGTTGGCCTTTCAAGCCTCGACTGAGTTGCGGCCCATGGCGCAGCAACTGGCAGCGCTGCGCACTCCGGCGGCTTACGCGGGGGTGACGAAGTATGCGCAGCACCACAGCGGCGATGCCGCGGCGGCAGCCTATCTTGCGCTAGGCCACGCTTACCTGCTGGACAAGCGCTACTCGGAGGCGATCGCCGACCTGCGGCTGGTTCGGAAAGCCGGGACGGAGCTCTCCGATTACGCAGACTTCCTGGGGGCGCGCGCCGAGCATGAAGCGGGCGAAGAGGCCGCGGCGGAGGCGCTGCTGCGCGGTTTTACGCAGCGCTATCCGGACAGCATCTTCGATGCCGAGGCACCGGAACTGGAGGCCAACACATTGCTGGCCATGAAAAATGCGGCGGGCGCGCAGCGTGTGCTCACGGCAGCCGCGGGGACAGAAGCCGCGAACCGTCCCGGCTACCAACTCGCACAGGCCGAGGCCGCCTTTGCGCTGGGGCGGACGAGCGAAGCGGCGAGCCTCTACAAGCGGCTGCTGCTGGGCCATCCTCTCAGTTCGGAGGCGGAGATCGCGCGGGCCAAGCTGACTGGGATGGGCGCGGAGACCAGCCTGACGACAGCCGAGTTGCGCAGCCTGGCCGATGCCTATTGGAACGCCGGCCGCTACGAGGACGCGAGCGAGCAGTACCGCGCGCTGGCCCGGCAGTCGAGCCTGGAGACGGCGAGCCGCGAGGGCTATGCCGTGGCCGCGGCGGCCTGCGATTTGAAGCTGAAGCGGCTGACCAAGACCGAGGCCGAGGCGCTGGCTGACACGCACGACGAGAACGGCGCGCGGCGGCTCTATCTGCTGATGGAGCTGGCCCGGAATCGCAACGATCTGGAGGAGCAGAAGCGCATCGTGGCGGAGATGGAATCGAGGTTTCCGCAGAGCCAGTGGCTGTCCGAGGCGCTTTACTCCAGCGGCAACATGTACCTTCTGCGGCGCGAGTACGCGCAGGCGGTCGAATACTATAGCGATCTGGCGGCGCGCTTTCCTTCGGGTAAGAATGCCGCGGCGGCGCACTGGCGGGCTGGCTGGCTGAGTTACCGGCAGGGACTTTATCAGGACGCGGAGCGGCTCTTCGACGAGCAGATCCGGCTCTATCCAGCCGCGACTGAGACGGTGAGCGCCCTCTATTGGCGCGGACGGCTTTATGAGACGCTGGATCACCGGCCGGAGAAGGCCGCAGCCAACTACCGGACGCTGGTGCGCGCCTACCAGCATTTCTTTTATGCGCAGATGGCGCGGCTGCGGCTGGCTGCACTGGGCAATGCCCAGCCGGTTGCCGAACCGCAACTGGACCGCATCCAGCCGCCGCCAGTGCCGCCGCTCGAGGAGAGCTTTCCCACCGACAGCCCGCACCTAGCCAAGGCGCGGCTGCTGGCCAATGCGGGCTTGAATGATTACATTGCCGAAGAGATTGCCGCCGATCCGGACTCGTCCTCGTGGAGCGCGCTGGCCGAGGCGCAGATTTATGCCTCGTATGGCGAGGCCTTCCGCGCCATACGCGCGCTGAAGCGGGCGCTGCCCTATGCCGCCACGGCCTCCATCAAGTCGATTCCGCTGAGCTACTGGCGGATACTCTTCCCGGAGCCGTATTGGGAGACGATCAAAGCCGAGTCGGCCAAGAACAATCTCGATCCATATCTGGTGGCCTCGCTGATTCGCCAGGAGTCGGAGTTCGACCCCAAGGCCGTATCCAGGGCCAACGCCTGCGGGCTGATGCAGTTGCTGCCTTCGGAGGGCAAGGCGCTGGCGCGCGAAGAGGGAATCGAGCACTTCCAGACCTTCCAGCTTTTCGATCCGGCCACCAACATCCGCCTCGGAACCCGCTACCTGCGCAAGACGCTGGACAAATTCGGCGGGGTGACGGAGTACGCGCTGGCGGCATACAACGCCGGCGACAACCGGGTGCTCGACTGGCAGGCTGCCGGTCCTTACCAGGGCATTGACGAGTTTGTCGAGTCCATCCCCTTCACCGAGACCCGCGAGTATGTGGAGGCCATCGAGCGCAACCTGGAAACCTACAAGGCAATTGACGCGGTGGCTGGCGCACAGGCGAAAACAGTGGCGGGACGGTAGCGCTCGTCACGGATAAGACGGATTGAATTTCGTGGCATCCCATCCATTCGCCAGAAGGACGGCGAATGGATGGAGCACGGGGCTTCCCTGGGCACTGAGCGGGGAATCCGCTTCGATACTTCGCGGATTCGATTCCGGGTTGACTTCATGGGGCGCCGAAACGCACACTTATTTCCAATGGAGGAGTCTAAACCTCCGAAGATGCCATTCGCAGTCTGCTGTTGTTCGAAACCAGGGCCGGACGGATTGATGGGGTGCGGCGCTGGATTCCCCAACCAACCGGAGGACGCCATGTCAGCCGATCTGCAGTTTCTGGAAGAATGGATTCCCGAAAGAATGGACCCTGGAACGATCTTCGTACTGGCCAACCAGGCGAAGCTCGGTAACGCCCAAAACCCGTATGTGGCCGTGATGTCCTGCCCGCGCTGCGGGACCATGGGATTGATCACGCGCCGCCAAGCCCGCGGAGTCGAGACGATGATCTGCGGCGGCGACGCCTGTTCGGCCGAGTACCGGCTGGAGGGCGAGACGATCAACTACCGCAAGGCGCAATAAGCGGCCAATCAGAAGCCGCGGGCGGCGAGATCGGGCGAGCCGCGAACGCGCGGAGCGTTCTGTCGGGCCTTGCAAACAACTTCCACGCTGCCGATGCGTCCGCCGGGGTTTCAGCAATAATGGATAGGAGATGGCGGACGCGGCAATCTCTCCGCGTCCGCAAACCTATCGTTGCGGGCGTTATTGCCGAGCCTGGCACTTCGCCGAGAAAGTTGTTGCCGTGTCTGCCATGAATCAAAGGTTCCCTGCTGCGGTTCTGGGTCTTGCGGTCTTTTCCGGGTTCGCCCCGGCCTTCGCCCAGCAGCCCCGTTATCCGTTCAACGATCCGGCGCTGCCGATGGAGCAGAGGATCGACAACCTGCTCTCGCTGATGACCGTCGAGGAGAAGATCGACTGCCTGGGCACGCGCACCGGCGTGCCTCGGCTTGGCGTGAAGAACTACGGCAGCTCCGAGGGCCTTCACGGAGTGGTGCAGCGCGAAGCCAGGGGCGACCGCTTGCCGATTACCACCACGCAGTTTCCACAGCCGCCGGGGATGGGCGAGTCGTGGGATCCCGAACTGGTTCGCCGGGCGGCGGCCGTAGAAGGCTATGAAGCGCGATTCATCACGCAGACCGCAAAGTACGACCGGCAGATCCTCATGCTGTGGGGACCGCAGTCCGATCTGGCCCGCGATCCGCGCTGGGGACGCAGCGAAGAGGTATACGGAGAAGATCCGTTCTTCAACGGAACCATGGCCGTCGCGTTTATCAAGGGCCTGCAAGGGGACGATCCGAAGTATTGGCAAGCCGCCGCCCTGCTCAAGCATTTCCTGGCCAACAGCAACGAGAATTTCCGCGCGAGATCGTCCTCCGATTTTGACCGGCGTTTGTTCTGGGAATACTATTCCGTGCCCTTCCGAATGGGATTCCAGGAGGGCGGCGCAAAGGCCGTGATGGCTTCTTACAACGCATGGAACGGCACTACGATGGCCGTGAATCCGATTCTGAAGAGCATTGTACGGGAGAAATGGGGCGTCGATGTGATTTCGAGCGATGGCGGAGCGGTGAAGCTCCTGGTCGAGCCGCGGCATCTCTATCCCGATCAGAAGGCCGCGGTGGTCGCGTGCCTCAAAGCCGGGATCAACCAGTTCCTCGACAGGTATCAGGATGCAGCCAAGGCGGCATTGAAAGATGGCTCGATTACCGAAGCCGAGATCGACGCGCTGCTCCGACCCAAGTTCCGGGTTACGATCCGTCTTGGGCTGCTCGACCCGCCGGAGATGGTTCCCTACGCGAAGATCAAGGACTCGCCTGAGCCGTGGAATACCGACGCGAATCGCGCGGTCTCGAAGCAGATGGCGCTCGAATCGGTGGTGCTGCTGAAGAACGAGAATGCCTTTCTGCCTCTCAAGAAGGATGCCATCAAGTCGATTGCCGTAATCGGGCCACTGGCCGATTCCGTTCACTGGGACTGGTATGGCGGAACGCCGCCCTATGCGGTGACGCCGCTCCAGGGAATCAAGGATGAAGTCGGTCCGGCCGTCAAGGTCAACTACGCGGCCAGCGAGCTGGGCCAAGCTGCCTACGATGCGGCGAAGGCCTCCGATGTCGCGGTGGTTGTGGTGGGCAACGACCCCACCTGCGGTCCGGATATGGCGCATGACTGGCACGACACAATTGATGGCGGCGGAACGCTGGCTTGCACCACGCCCAGCGACGGGCGCGAGGGACGCGACCGCGAGAGCATCACGCTGGAAGAGGAGCAACTGGTCAAGCAGGTCTATGCCGCCAATCCAAAGACCGTTGTGATTCTGGTCTCCAGCTTTCCCTTCGCGATCAACTGGTCACAGGCGCACGTTCCGGCAATCCTGCACATGGCCCACGCCTCGCAGGACGAGGGCACGGCTCTGGCCAAGGTGCTCTTTGGCGAGTACAACCCTGGCGGACACCTGGTGGTCACTTGGCCGAAGTCCATCGATCAATTGCCTCCGATGATGGATTACAACATCCGCGACGGCCGCACCTACATGTACTTCAAAGGAGAGCCGCTCTATCCCTTCGGCTTTGGTCTGAGCTACACGAGCTTCAAGTACTCCAATCTCCGCACCAGTTCTCGGCAACTGGCCAAGGATGGCGCGGTCACTGTCAGCGTCGATGTGACGAATACCGGCAGTCTGGCGGGCGATGCGGTTGTGCAGCTCTACGTGAAACATCTGGCGTCGAAGGTGTCTCGTCCGCACGAGGAGCTGAAGGGCTTCCAGCGCGTGACGGTCCAGCCCGGCGAAACCCGGAGCGTGGCGATTCCGCTGAAGGCTTCGGCCCTTGCGTGGTGGGATGAGGCGCTGCCCGGATTCCGCGTCGAGGCTGAGCCGGTTCGCGTGATGATCGGCAATTCGTCGAGCGATATCCAGCTCACGACCGAGGTGCGGGTGCAGTAGGGGTGTTGTCCGTTACGCGCACGCCAGCGGTCTCCTGCGGAAGCTCGTAGTGCTCGCCCGGATCGTTGCTGCTGCACAATGCCGCAAGCTCGGGAGCGTCGATTCTTCCCGCGGCGGCGAGCGCAAGAATCCGCTTGTGGGTGGAAGGATGGGGGGCTAAGCACTCCACCAGGGCGTTCCACTCAAGCGGAGTGTTGTTGTTGCGGCTGACTTTGGCCAGCGAGGCGATCATGGCCCGCGGATCTCCGCAGAGAGCCACTGCGCCGGCGTCGGCGGCAAACTCGTGGCGGCGAGCGTTCCGCAGACTCACGAAAAAGACGGCCAGCGGAATCAGCGTGGCCACGCAGAATCCGACCGCGCCGGGGAGGAGGATTTCGCGCAGCGGGAACTCGAAGAGGATCATCGCAATGACAAGGGCCGTCCACAGGCCGCGGCCCGGAGCGCCGGCGTGCGAAAGCTCGTGCGCCACAACCGCATCCACTTCACGCTTGCTGAGCGAGCGGACCAGCGCCGCAGTGAGATAGATGCTTTTGCCCGGCAGGGTGAATGCGGCGGAAGGTTGCGAGCGTGCCGAGTAAGCGATGTAGATTTTCATTTTGGGACGACCGACTCTGGCGGCCATCGCCAGTATCCGCTCTTTCAGTTCGCCCGCGTTCAACTGCCGGACGCTGGCGCCCGTGATCTTCCGAATCCACTGGCGGCGCGCGAGGACGAGTAAGGGCGCGGCCGCCAGCCAGGGAGCTACGGCGATCCAGTCATTGGCCATCATCGACGGGAGCACACCGATGGCGCAGGTGAACACCAGAGGAATCACCGCAAAGCCGCCGAAGACCTCCCAAAACTTCTTTATCGGCTTCCAGGGGGTCTGTTCCCTGCTTCCGATTGCCACTCCAGCAGCGACGCAGAAGAGCGGCGGCCAGAATTCCACAAAGAGAACTGTGAGGCTGGCGCGCGGGCTGCTGAAGAGCAGAATGCGAACCAGTGCCTCCAGATGAAGCGCCGAGGCCGCGCCCATCCATAGGATCATTCCAAGTACAAGGATGGAACGGCTCAAGCCTGCCAGCCCAGCTCGCGACAAGACTGCCACCACCAGGGCGAGCGCCAGCGCCAGGGCAAGCAGAGAAAGATAGATGGCCGCCAGTTGATCGGGGCGGTAACCGAAGCGAATCTGGATGGGCGGAGGCAGATCGCCGGCTGAGAACCTGGCCCTTCTGCTGATCCGAGCTTCCCCTCCAAGATCTTCCATGGGGACGGAGAGAGATTCAAGTCCCAGGCGGGGGAAGTTCAACAGGAGTTCAATCCGGTCTGATGGATTGAGCCTTTCTGCTATCGGAGCCAGGTTGACTACGCCTTCCAGCAGAAGGCCGTCGCGGGAGAGCGCATTTGAACAGCGAATTGTGCCGGGACCGTCAGGATCGACGTTCATGGCGCCGTTGCAATGCAGGGCCTCAGCAGCGCCCTGGGCCAGTTTGCGCCCCTTGCTGTCGGGCCAGACCTGGATGGAGGCCTCGCCGGTAGTTTCCATGCGCACCTGCACCCACACTTCTGGCCCCGTGGGCTGAAATGCGGCGATCTGCGCCCGGCCCGCTGCACAAGCGGCAAGGAAGATCACTCCGGCGATTTTCTGGCGCGCTCTCATTGAAGTTCACCCGCAACTGTCGCACAGCGGCAGGTCAGGCGTCAAAAGCCATTTTTCGCATAGCTGGCAGGCCTGGTGCCGCCCCCTCCCCGGCTCCGGGGGTGCCTTGCAGGTTGACCCGGCTCGAATAGTATGATGAGAGATTGGCGCACGACTGCGCAGGCTCATCGACACGGTCTTGAGGACTGGACTCCTGTTGAGGGCTTTTTTTGTGGGGAGACGCACATGGGCCGCATTGTAGAGATTACCGAACTGGCGCTGCGCGATGCGCATCAGAGTCTGCTGGCTACTCGGATGGGGCTGGACGACATGATTCCGGCCTGCGAGGACATCGACAACGCCGGCTACTGGTCGGTGGAGTGCTGGGGCGGGGCGACCTACGACTCCTGCATCCGCTTCCTGAATGAGGACCCATGGGAGCGGCTGCGGACCTTCCGCAAGCTGATGCCCAAGACGCGCCTGCAGATGCTGCTGCGCGGGCAGAACCTGCTCGGCTACCGGCATTATCAAGATCTGGTAGTCGAGCGCTTCGTGGAGAAGTCAGCCGAGAACGGTATCGACGTCTTCCGCGTATTCGACGCTGTCAACGACCCGCGCAACCTGAGGACCTGCATCGCCGCCGTGAAGAAGACCGGCAAGCACGCGCAGGGCGCCATCTGCTACACCGTCAGCCCGTTGCACACCGTGGAGGCCTTTGCGGAGATGGCTGAGGAGTTGCGGGAGATGGGATGCGATTCTATTTGTATTAAAGACATGGCCGCGCTGCTCCGTCCGCAGCCGGCTTACGACCTGGTGAAGGCGATCAAGCGCCGGTGCGGCGAGGAGACGCTGGTTCATGTGCACACACACGCCACCACTGGAGTCACGATGGTATCGTTGATGAAGGCCATCGAGGCGGGGTGCGACATTGTGGATACGGCGGTCAGTTCGCTCTCGCTGGGGCCGGGACATAACCCGACGGAGAGCATGATCGAGCTGCTGGAAGGGACGGGGTATGAGACGCGGCTGGATCTGGAGCGGGTGCTGCGCGTGTCGAGCCACTTCGCGAAGATTCGCCCGCGGTACAAGGAGTTCTTCAGCGAGAATACCGGCGTCGATACGGAGATCTTCAAGAGCCAGATTCCGGGCGGGATGATTTCCAACATGGAAAGCCAATTGAAGGGCCAAGGGGCGGGCGAGCGGCTGAAGGAAGTGCTGGAGGAGGTTCCCAGGGTTCGCAAGGATTCCGGATATCCGCCGCTGGTGACGCCGACCAGCCAGATCGTCGGCTCACAGGCGGTTTTCAATGTGCTGATGGGCAAGTACAAGGTGCTGACGGGTGAGTTCGCCGACCTGATGCTGGGCTACTACGGCGCAACGATTGGCGCAAAGGACCCCGAGGTGCTGAAGCTGGCCGAGGCACACGCGAAGAAGCCGGCGATCACGTGCCGGCCCGCCGACCTGCAGCCGCCGGAGTGGGAAAAGCTGAGCGCGGCGGCCAATGCCCTGCCGGGATCGAATGGCAGCGACGAGGATGTGCTGACTTATGCCATGTTCCCGCAGGTTGCGCCGAAGTTTTTTGAGAGCCGGGCGCAGGGGCGGAAGAATGTGGGCAAGGACCCGGTGGCGAAGGCTGCGGAGGCCAAGGCTCCTGACGCAAAGGTGCCAGCGGCGGTCGGCAGCAGCCAGCAACTGAGCGCCAAGGTGAACTATGTGATTACGCTGAACGGGAAAGAACACCGGGTGACGGTGGCTCCGGAGAGATAGCTGCATCCCACCCTAGCCGCAAAAACAAGAACGCGGCGAGGATGGGGCACCCAGGCGTTTGTGGCATCCCACCCTTTCGCAAAGGGCGCGAATGGATGGTGCACCCAGAGCTTGCGGGAGTTATGAGGATGTTCTAGAAGCTACAGTGCGGGCGGAAGCAGGAGCGGGGATGGGAAAGAAAGCGGAAGGCAAGAAGACGATGGCCGAGAAGGTTGCGGCTCTCAACGCAAAGCGCGCGGAGTTAGAGCTGGGCGGCGGCCAGGAGCGCATCGAGAAGCAGCACGCGGGCGGCAAGCTCACGGCGCGGGAACGCATTACAAGACTGGTGGACCCCGGCAGCTTCCAGGAGATCGGCCTTTTTGCGCTGCACCGCTCCACCTATTTTGGGATGGCCGGCAAGGAGATGCCCGCCGATGGCGTAGTGACCGGATGCGCCAACATCGATGGCCGCCAGGTGCATCTGGCCAGCCAGGATTTTACCGTGGGCGGCGGCTCGGCGGGCGAGACGCACAACGACAAGTGCGTGGACATGATGCGCCTCTCGATGAAGACCGGCAGCCCATTCGTCTTTATCAACGACTCAGGCGGCGCGCGCGTGCAGGAAGGGATCGACAGCCTGGCCGGATATGCGCGCGTCTTCTACAACAATGTTCTGCTCTCCGGCGTAGTGCCGCAGATTTCGATTATCTGCGGGCCGTGCGCGGGCGGCGCGGTTTATAGCCCGGCGCTGACCGACTTTGTAATTCAGACGCAGCCCGCGCGGATGTTCATCACCGGACCGAAGGTGATCAAGCAGGTCACCGGCGAAGTGGTCAGCGATGAGGAGTTAGGCGGTCCTCACGCGCAGATGAGTTCGGGCGTGGTTCATCTGATCGCGCGCGACGACGAGGAGGCGGCACAGATTTGCCGGCGGCTGCTCAGTTTCCTGCCATCCAATAATCTCGAAGACCCGCCGCGCATGGAGTTCAACCTGCCGATCGAGTCCGATCCGGAGTTGAACGGAATTGTTCCCACCGACAATAAAGCTGTCTATGATGTGCGCGATGTTATCAAGCGCGTGCTGGATTATCAGGATTTTCTGGAGATTCAACCGGAGTTTGCCGCCAACATTGTTATCGGCTTCGGACGCCTGGAAGGACGGCCGGTGGGGATTATCGCCAGCCAGCCGAATCACCTGGCCGGCGTGCTGGACATCAATGCGTCGGATAAGTCGGCGCGCTTCGTGCGCTTCTGCAACGCATTTAATATTCCGCTGCTGACCTTTGTGGATGTGCCGGGCTTTCTTCCGGGAGTGGAGCAAGAGCGCGGCGGCATTATTCGCCATGGCGCCAAGCTGCTGTTTGCTTATTCGGCAGCCACTGTCCCGAAGATCACGGTGGTGCTGCGCAAGGCTTATGGCGGCGCGTATATCGCCATGTGCTGCAAGGATCTGGGCGCGGACCGGGTGGTGGCGTGGCCCACGGCGGAGATTGCGGTGATGGGCGCAGAGGGCGCGGCGGAGATTGTTTTCCGGCGCGAGATCGATGCGGCCGAAGACAAGGCTAGCCGCCGCCAGGAACTGGTAGACGAGTATCGGGAGACCTTCTCCAACCCTTACGTTGCAGCGGGCCGGCGGCTGGTAGATGACATCATTGAGCCGGCCGAGACCAGGCGGGTTTTGGCCGAGGCTCTTGAATCGCTGCACACCAAGCGGGAGTTGCGGCCCGCGAAGAAGCATGGATTAATCCCGTTATGATGAGGAGCCTCGCGTGGCAGTGGATGTAACAGAATTGATTCGGGCTATCTCCGAGCGGCAGCAGGCGATGGAAGGCGAGCTCAGCGCGCTGAACGGCGCGATCAAGGCTTTGGAAGCGCGCGTGGCGGAGCTCAGCCTGATTCCGGAGTTACAGGCGGCCGCCGCTCCGGACGGCGAAAAGGAAGCCGCGCCACCCGCAGCGAAGCCGGAGGCGAATCATCGGGAGGATGAGCAGGTCACGCCGGAGACGCTGGTAATGATTGCCGCGGCGGTGACGGCATACCTCGGCAAGAAGGTTCGCATCCGCTCGGCGAAGGTGCTGCGGGCTCGTCATGCAGCGGTGAGTGTTTGGTCTCAGCAGGGACGGGCGCTGGTTCACGGCTCGCATAATCCGCGCGTCAGAAGTTGAGATCAGGGGTTGAGGCCAGGGGCTGAGTCTCGAAAGTTTGTGCAAGGAAGGAAGCGGGTAACTTGAAACTTCAGATTTCAATTGACGGAAAGACCTACGAGGCTGAAGTCGAAGTCTTGGAAGATGACGCGATGCCGCGCCAGCCGAGTTATGGGATGCAGCAGCCGCTTCCCGGAGCTATTCAGTCCATGCAGGCAACCGCCGCGCCGGTTCAGGCTCAGGCGGCTGCGGAGACGGTTGACGAAAAGAAGGTCTGCCGCAGTCCCGTTACCGGTATCGTCATCAAGGTGAATGTTGGGCCGGGACAGACGGTTCAGGCCAACGATCCGATCATGGTGCTGGAAGCCATGAAGATGGAGACGAATGTTGCGGCGCCCGGCGCGGGAAAAGTGAAGAGCGTGCGGGTGGCGCCGGGCGATTCGGTAAAGGTCGGCCAAGTGGTCGTCGAGTTCGAATGAGAGGCGGCAACAGTCAGCGTCGGCCCGCCCGGTATGGTAGATTCAAGAAGACGGACAGCCTGAGGAGAGATGGCCGAGTGGTTTAAGGCGCACGCTTGGAAAGCGTGTGTACTTTAACGAGTACCGTGGGTTCGAATCCCACTCTCTCCGCCAGAACTTCCCTATCTTCTTGATTACACTTGCAAACAAAAGCAAATAAACGGTTTATTGATATTCCGCGCCGTCCGCGCTGTTCGTATTGTCCAGCCAATTTGGCACTGTAGACATTCCCATTGTAAGCGTCTTGTGTTCCAACCCTCGACATACGCTGCAACATTGCAATGATGAAGACATGGAAGCGAGCAAGGTGCGTATGCCGCGATACGCGCATCCGGGGACAGATATAGCACCATATCCGCAGTCGTCTCAGCGGCAAGTATCCGACATAGTTCCTCGTAAGTGCGTTCGCTTTGAGAGTTCCCTCGAACCATGCGAGAAAACGTGATATAAAGGGATTGACACATTGTGATCGCGTTTTTTGAAGAGGTTCAGCGAGGCGAACAAGATGAATTGCTACCAGAAGCTTAGCAGGCTCATGTTTCTTCCTTTCGTGCTCCAACTATTACTGCCGTCTTGGTCAATGCGGGCGCAGTCAGCGGTTGTGCCCCTTCGTCTCGAAGATTCACTCCCTGATGTCGTGGGCGAGAACCTGCTCGGAAGCCCAACTCATCTTTTAACGGTTACAACGGGCAAGATTGCTGTAGTCGTTTTTTCCTTCACCAACTCAGGGGGCAAGGACGCCGAGCTTTGGAACAGGGAACTCCTGAGAGACTTCGGCTCCAATCGCTCTGTCGCACTCTCTTCGGTGATCATGCTGGAATCGGCGCCACGATTTATTCGTGGCTTCATTGTCTCGGGAATCAGGAAGGACATGCCGGCTTCCCTTCAGAGCGGCGCTATTGTGTCCTACGAAAATGAAAAGCTCTGGAAGCAGCGCCTTGCGGTAACCGATGACAAGCACGCGTATGTCCTGCTCCTGGGGCGGGACAGCCGCATACGCTGGATGAATCCAGGCGGGTTTGGCGACGCCGATTACAGGAAGTTGGCGACGGAGATTCAGAAACAGATTCAATCTGCTGCGGAGCATGCTGAGATGCGGTGAGCGGCTTGAAAAGCGAGGATGTCCCACCCATAGTTGAAATTTAAGCGGCGGTTCAGCCTGATTCCTTAGAATCGGGTTGCCAAACGTTCGAAAAGGAGAACCGCCGGGAAGAAACCGTACCACACGATACGCAAGCATGGGAATGTCAACGAGCAGGAACTGGCCACGTTCCTCGCCAAGGATGGGCAACGGCTGTTGCCGATGGTGGACCTGATCGAGTAGAGCCGGATGGCTTGCGACCAACTCATTGATATTACAGGACGCGCCGTTTTGCAGACCGTTCTGCAACTCTCCGCCGAACAGGTGGCGGGCGGGCCGCAGCAGCAGGGCAAACGCCGACCAGCCAGCGTAGTTTTCTATGGCCGACAAGCGGGTCAGGTCATACTCAGAGACCGCAAGATCCAGGTGGAACGCCCGCGGCTGCGCACCAAGGGCCGAGGCCGAAGTAAAGAAGTCGAGATTCCCGCCTAAACCGCGATGCAGACTTGTATCTAAACAAGCTCGTAGACAAGAAGTCTGAGCGGATCAAAGCGATTCCTCCGTTGACGTTCAGGTCGAAACATCGAGTAACTCCGGGCCATTGTTGCGCAAGCTCGCTCTACCCGAGTTACCGGGCTTCTTCGCTACTACGAATCGGTCCGTCCTGCGCTCCGCCTCGCTACTCGAATCCTTTCGGGGCCTCCGCTCGGGTCACTCCCTTCGCATCGGAGCGCCATGTTCCGCATGAAAGCCTGAGCCAAGCTCGCGCCGCTTATCCTGCCGGTCATCGTCCAGCCACTCAACAGGCTTCCGCCGGACTTGCCCAGGCTGCCAAATCGGCCCGGTTTCGATAACGATTGAGTGTCTTTCGAGAGAACATCCGCAGTTCACTTCCGTTCGCCTTCCTGGCCGTGCCTGACGAGTCAAGCTCGCCTTTTCCAGGTCCCTTCACCACCTGGTTGCTTATCCTCGCGCAGCGCCGGGTGGTTTGAGGGCTGATCCTGCAACCCGCCCTCGGAGGGCTGCCTCCATCTTCCATGCAGCAAGGCTGTTGCATTCGGTCTATATCCCTATCTCCTACAATATTTTAGCACACTTTGGCGAGAGATAGGCCCAAAAACCACATGAAGCGAAGGCTCGTGATAAACGAAAGTAATTCAGGACCCCGTCCGTCCGATATGACAAGTACAAACCAACATGGTACCAATGGTACTACATCTGGAATCTCTCGGTATCTGGAAGCTCTCGTTGACATCCTTCAAAGGGATGATTCCGGTTCAGAGAGGGAGATGAACTCGAAGGAAAGGAGACAGCTACCATGCTGAGGTTTAGTAAACACATGGGTTCGACCTGCGCAACGGCTTCCATCGTTGTACTAACACCGGGCGGCACAACCTCGTGCCCGACAACCTCCTGTTCTTGTTCCTGCTGCTGCTAATCCAGCATGCTGATAACGGAACTTTGCACATGACGCAAATGACCACGCCCGTGCGTGGCTTCGGGTTATGGGCAAAAGGAGAATTGTAACGGCAAATAAGCAGTTGCGGGGTACGTTGGTTGCCTGCAGCTTCCCCACCAATAACTCTGCGGCCGCGCAAGCTTTCTATAGCACATTGTAGAGAAGGTCAGATTTCGCGCGCAGCCCGAATGACCAATGGGAGTCATATTTTGGATCCATCAGTTAGGATGGTCTGACTCCATCGATCACCGCGTGTTCGAATGATCGCAACCGATCCCCTGGTTTCTTGCAATCGACAACTTGGAAGAGGCGGTCCGGCAGTTGGCAGCAGCCGGCGGCAAGGTAGTAATGAGTTCGACTGCACTGCCTGTTTCAGGCCGCCTCAAGCCATAAAGACTTTTCAGGACGCTCTCACGGCTCAAACGATTAGCCTTCAAACAGCTTGGGATACTTTGCGACGCAGCACCCTCCCGATGGAAACTACCTCGGATTGATGCAACTGGAGGACTCCATGCAGACTTACTTTAACCTCGCCGACGCAACGGACGCTGTCGAAGGCGCAGTCGACGAGTTTGATGATTGGGAGGGAAAGGGAGAACCCCTCATGAAATAACGTACCATTCCTCCACTCAGGCATTCCCCAATGAATTCCTGCCGGAGAAGGAGTAATGGTGACTCGCGGCGTACGCAGGGTCCGCGTGATTCGAAGGAATTTCTTTTCGACCCCGGAGTTGAGCCATCGCGACATATACAACAATGCCGCGTTTTTTGTGGTTTGTCGGCTATTCCTAGGCTCGTCAGGCGGCCGATAGGGCGTCAAGCCAGTTGTACCCTTTGGAAGGCCTTTCGTTCTACCCGGCGCAGTTGGCAATCACTCAGTCTCTCAATCGCTGAATCTCTCGATCAGGTCGGCCTCACACTCAAGTCCGGTAAATAGGAGGAACTACATGGCGTTCCAGAAGCCTCAACGAACTGAACTTCCGCTGCAGTATTACTTGGAAAATGAGTATCAATCTCTAATAGGGATTTTTCATTGGGTTGCCAATCTAGCTGGATCGGTGTACACGGATACCACGGTCGTTGTGCCCCCGGAAGCCGCATATTCCAGCGTACTAACTTCCCGTACGCATCTATTAAGCCAGGAATATTTGCTTAATTTTAAACACAGTTCGTTGGATCTAGGGCTGCCGCTCGGCGTCTCCGGATATTTTGGCTTCCCAGTGCGAAGCAGTCTAGCACTCCGACAGCTCAGCGAAGAAGAGGATCGGGACAATCCCGAACAAATCTTTAAACTACCACCCTATCAAAATGTCAATGCCCCGCTCGGCGTTACCATCCGCGCACGAAGAAGTGTGCGGCAGTTCACGGGAAAAACCCTCCCCCTACAAGAGTTGTCAACGATCCTATTCTACGGCAACGGTGTGACAGGCGATCTTGCTATGGTCTCGGAAGAAAACGATTCGCAGTGGCCCAAATACTCGCTTGGCGCTCCCGAAGTAGCCCATACTCGAGCCGCTTCATCTGGTGGAGGCTTAAATCCGGTATACTTGTATCTTGTTCTTCAGAACGTAGAAAAGCTTGACGATGGGATTTACACGTATCTGCCCTTCGACCATTCTCTCAAGAAGGTAATGGCATTCAACGAGCAGAAGCGGAAGGAACATCTCGCCATAAGCCGCAGTTGGGGGCCGAACGTAGAGCCAGCCAAGGTGAATATTGCAATATACTACGTCTACAACGTGTACGAAAACTCCAGAAAGTATGGCGATATGGGCTTGATTTTCGCCGTCGCTGAAGCAGGCGAGATCGCCGCAAACATTCACCTCGTTTGCACAGCTACGAAAGTCGGTTCTTCGGATATGGGCGGCTGGGAAAAAGTGCAGACTGAGCGGTTCCTCGGTATTGACGGGCTCTCTAAACAATTGGTGCATGTGACGGTCATTGGGATGCCCTAAAACGCGCATTCACCGGATGACGGATGAATATATCGAAGGGCAGGTGCGATTTAGCAATGTAACCTGAGTTCCCCCGGCTCTGCGTAGCAGTTTGACATTTGCAAGGGTGGCAAGAGTCCATCCAAGAGACTCCGGGAAGTGAGCCGCCAAGAACACTTCAAAGAGAATCCAGGATGGACGATTATGAGAGCTTAAGCCACACGAGGTGGAAGTGCAAGTACCATGTTGTTTTCATCTGGACACGCCGTTCAGCGAGAGTTACACCGGATCGTTAACGATGTGTCAAATTAACTCCGCCGTTGTTGGCGGAGTCAATTTTGGCCTTGACACACTTTTGAGGATGTGCGACGATTTGAACCAAGAGAGGTAACTGTGCGACGCTGTTCCCCAAGTGCGCGGCGTTCAATTCCGTGTTCGCAACCGACAATATTCACACAAACCTGTAATGCCAGGAATAGTGGGGTATAGCTTCAACACGGCTACCCTTCGTCGATTTGGAGGTGTTGATGATGCCTTGAGATACGATTTCGTTTCTGTCTGGCCATTTTGAGATGGTCACTGACTGCCTAACTTAGTCCAGAGGACTAGCCCAAAAACATTTTTACTGGGGATAACTATGACTGATGGTTTTGATCCGAACGACGCCCAGAGAGCTTTAACGCTACGCGACGACGTGCAAATTTACTACAACGGCGCAGATGAGCTCCGCCTACGCAAGGGTGTTTGGAACTTTGAAGAAGCGATCCTGACTCTTGAGAGTCTCAGCAAGAATCACAAAGACACTCTAGTCAAGATTTTCAATATGCTGCAAGACGGCATAGGAGTGGACAGCAAGCGTCTCCCTAATGATCAGAATCTTACACAACTGGAAAGAGAGCAAGTTGCTCAGACACTTGATGCCTTGCGTTCGAAAGAGTATGTTTCCGACGAGGATGACACGGATGCCAGACGTTTTCTGAGCCAACTTCTCGACGGTACTATCGATTTCGTAACCAATAGCACCTCCAGCGAGAGATCTGTATTGTTTTTTGCAGACACTCAATCGATTAAAGACTATGCGGTCACGCTGGCAAAAGAAATCAATATGCCCTTGACGGTCATGACGCAAGACGAATTCAAAGTCATTGAGGCGATGGACTTGACCACCAAGTTCGAGGCTTACGGAGCCAGAAAACAGCTAGCGTCTTTACGTGAAATCCTTGAGCCCTTTAGCTGTATCGTCGGATGTATCGAAAGACCTCACATCATCTTTTTGCGCAATCTTAATCGAGCCCTCGTTCAAACATCGCAGGCATTGTGCCTTAGCCTTTTAGATGGGCCATTTACCACTGTCTTCACCATCAAGCCCCCTGAGACGGGATGCTTTGAGTGCTTTGAGCAGCGATTGCTTGCGCGCATGATGGAGATGCCCTCCTACCAGCAATTCGTAGCCCAAACCAGAAACCTTCCCAGATTCGACAACAAGATTCGTGCTACTCCACTGATGCATTCTCTGGCAGCGCAGGCTCTGTTTGAAGGACTTTTGGTCTCTAAAATCGGGAAAGCGAAGTTGGCGGGACGTGTATTGAATACCTACGTGCCCCTCATGGAGATTCAGGTTCAGCCACTGCTGCGCGTGCCATTCTGCCCGGCCTGCGGTTTCGTTGCAGAAGCCCGCATGGAAGAAATGTATTCCTCGTCGAAAAAGATCATTGATCGTGTTGTCGAGCGAATCAGCCTTGTGGATACTAGTTGCAACGCGAGATCACCCGGCTCTGCCGGAGAGGCAGTAGCGGTTTGACATTTACGGGAGTCCGTCCAGGAAGCTCCGATGATTATATGCCAATGACCTGTCACAGATAGCGCAGCCCAAATCAATAGGGCTGCGTTAGCGACCCCGCTCAAGCAGCTATGAGCGGTTCACAAAAGAGTACCTCCGGTTCTGCCGGGGGTACTCTCACTAAGTCGGCCCGAGGTTTCGCGGCCCATTGAAGAGGACAAAGCTGGTGCTAAGGTTTTATCCATCAAGCGTACATGTGCTCAACGAGTTTAGGCGGCTGTGCGGCCAGCACTTTGGCATCTCGGAGTCGCAGATTATTCAAGTTACGCAGTCAAAACACTCGCCACATATGCAAACAATGACGTCCCGGATGCCCAACTACCACAAGGTCTTGTTGGGTGAAAAGGCGGAAATTCAATATCATCTGGCGGGCTACGGCGTCTATAGCGAAGAATCGCTCATTCGGCTTCTCGGAGAGGCTATCGAGCGCTATGCGCTCATTATAGCCGCGGCCACAGCCAAAAAAAGGCTGTTCAAAGCGAGTTATAACGATTTGAAGTCCGAATCGAATGTGATGCCGTGGGAATTGATCAATATATTTAGCGATAAGGACTACGAGAAAATGCGCGGAAAGATAATTTTCCGCAGCATAACGCCCGACGACAAGATTAGCTGGCTATGGTGTCCATCGCTTTTCAATCCCGGCAAGGATATTTGCGTCCCAGCCCAGTGTCTGTTTACCGGCTTATCTTTTCAAGACGAAATTCCTTTTGTAACATCTTTTTCCAAAGGCTGCGCTAGCCACACAGATCCAAAACTCGCGCTGCGAAGCGCCCTTCTGGAAGCGGTGGAAGCCGACGCGATCATGATCCGGTGGTATACTCTCACGAAATCGCGACGAGTCATCCTGGATGATCCGATTTTACGCGATATGATCACCGAGATATTCAGCGATCTCGACGTTGAGATTGTGCCTTACGAGTATACTATTCCGGGAATGCCGGGACACGCATTTGGTGTGGCGGTGTTGAGTAAAGGTACTGAGCGCCCGACAGTTCTGGTAGGAACCGGGGCAGGACTTAACCCAAGCGCTACCCTTTATAGAACTTTAATTGAAGCTGTTGCGATTTTCTATATGGGTTACAATGGCCCCGCGCTTCAGCCGCGTGATTACCTCACAGACATCGACGAACACAGCCATACGAACCTAGATAGCAATGTTGCTTATTGGGCCGGATCCGAAGATGGCGACGCCAAGCGCGCAAGCATGAGAAACATGGTGGAAGGCGAAGTCAAGCTCAGTACGTTGAAGAACTACCAATCGACGATTGACGAGGAACTGGATTACATCCTTGGCAAGTTAAAGAACATCTCCAGCTACGCGGTTCGCCTGGACATTACGCCCCCTGAACTCGGACATACGGATTGGTCGGTAGCTCGTGTGTTTTTCCCGGAAATGGTGCAAGTATCGCTGCCGTCCTTCCCTTACAGTGCTCATCCCCGGTTGCTTCAATTTGGAGGAATTCAAAATCACTTACCTCATCCCTCACCTTGATACGGTTCTGCTCGCAATTGTAAGCCTTTATCCGATGGGGTTTTGTGCGAACGTGACCGTGCTGACAAACGGCGCGCGCGGCTTCGGGCGGAGCCGATCGATAAGTGGCGATCTGGTTGGGTTTTTGATAGGGTATGCCGTAATTCTGGTAGTTGCTGCTCTGGTCCGGCCACAGCAAGTCTTGGCTTTTAATTTGCCAAACTTCCTGCCGCTGTTTTTGCTGGCGCCGATCGTTGGAGTCGCCTGCATTCTCCTGGAGTACGTGTTAGGAATCCTGCTTTTGTTCTTACGGACAAGGAAGCTTGTGACGCGGGCAGCGATTCATAGCAGCTATTCCGACGTTTCACGGATTGCTTTCACGGATATTCTGAGTATCCTGGCGTTGGTAATTGGGGAGGAGCTCATACTTCGGCAGTTGCTATACAACTTGCTGGCAATCGATTTCTCCATGGCGCTGTGGATCGTTATTTTGCTATGCACGGTGGCCTATGCGGCTAACCACCTTAGTTTTGGCATTGCAAGCGCGATCTCCAAGTTGCCCAGCGGTTTGCTTTACGTTTTGCTTTTTTACGTGTCCGGCTTGTCAATTGGCGTTGTCATTGTGGCCCACGCGACGCAAAATCTGACCCTGCTGGCCTTATCAAGAAAGAGACGGTGAGAAATGGGCAATCGGTTCGATTTGATTCTCTTCTTGATCATCGTTACGGCCGTCTCCATTTTTTGGGGACGAGTCAACCGGATCGGCTATAGCAAGTTCATTACCTCGATTGTTTACTTTATCATGAAGTATTCACAAATGAATGCGGAACTGATCCGGAGTTATCTTGTGTGGTCCATTTATATGTCTGTGGGGCTGGTTGCAGCTATTGCACTGCTACTGGTGTATCAAGTAAATCTCTTGCGCTTCCTCACTCTGGATCCAAGCTACCTTACGCTAGTTCCGTTAGCTTTCATTGCGCAGAATTCGCTGACCGGGCTGATGATGCAATTATTGATCGCCGCAAACCCGAAGATCAATGTGTTTTGGGAATTGACCACCATTCCATGGGTCAGGTACACCCTGATGATGCCTGGCATCGTGCGCGCGATTGCACCCCTGGGCGCCGCCATTGCCGAGGAAGTGTTTTTTCGTGGCGCCGTATTTCTCGTTCTGGTAAACAATTTTCCGCAAACCGGTACTTATTTGCCAATATTTGTATGCACAGTGCTCTTCGTCGTGCAGCAGGTGCTACAGGTAGACACTCTTGGGCAAGGACTGATTTTGCTCATCGGTTCGACGTCAATTTCTATCGTCGGTTGTGCCGCCACATTGTACACGGGAAGTTTTCTGCCAACGCTTTTATGCCATACGGCATATGCGTTTGTTTATCTTCAATTGGGAACTTCGAAGAGTTGGAGCAGCTCGGGGCCAATTCCAGCTATGCCGATAAGCGATCCGAAAAGTCTGAAGTCTAAACCGAGCTCCAACTCCCCGGGTTTCTAGCCGGCATTATGCACGATGATGCTGTGAAGAGAAGATTTGTAGAGGCGTGGGCCGCGCGACTTTTGATTTTTTGCGTTGTGCGTGTCGAGCGTCGTAGCTTTTCGGATAGCGTAATCTGTTTTTCACACATTTGATTTGAGTCTGGGCTGTAGAGGTTCCCGAAATGCTCGGCAACTACTACGAGTTATCTCAGAGAAGGGAGCTCGGTGAGCGAGACGCAATTACCATCCCGGCAGGTCATCTACAATCCGGCCGCGCCGGAATTCCAGCAAAATCCATTTCCGAGTCTGCGCCATCTGAGGGAATACGATCCGGTTCATCTCACACGGCTAGGATGGGTGTTGACGCGCTACAAAGACTGCGGCAAAGTCTTGGCAAGTCGAGACTTCGGGATGCGTGGCATTGAAGACATGCTTCGCAAGCAAGTGGGGCCCGGCCCTGCGTTTGAGTTTATTGCCAATCGCTTCCATTCGTACGATCCGCCTGAGCATACGCGCCTGCGTTCTCTCGTTGCCGGAGCATTTTCGGCACGTCGCATTCAAGAGATGCGTGTGCATATCGAGGCCCTTGCTGAAGGTTTTCTGGATCAGGTAGAAACCGACACATCGTTTGATCTGGTTGAAAAGTTTGCCTATCCGCTCCCATCCTGGGTAATCACAGAAATGCTCGGTACTCCGATGGAAGAGCGGATGCAACTCAGCGTCTGGACAGAACGGATTCTGAAATTGCAGGGTATGCCTCAACCTGATAGGTTAACGGTGGAAGAAGGGAACGCTGCCGCCAAAGATTTCATGGCGTATATGCGCGACCTCATCAAGGTTCGAAGTAGTAAACTGGGTAATGACTTATTGAGCGCATTGATTGTGGCCGAGGAACAAGGGGATCGCCTGACAGCAGAAGAAATCGCCGAATGCGTCGTCTTTCTTTCCAATGCTGGGTTTAGCACTACGCGTAACCTCATTGCAAGCGCTGTTGTAGCGCTTCTAATGAAGCGCGAACAGTGGGAACTGCTCGTCAACGATCCGTCCTTGGTCGGCGAAGCGGTCGAAGAGGCCCTGCGCTACGACTGCTCCCTGACCAGCACGCTGCGTTTCGCCCGTCAAGAAACGATGGTCGGCAATAGAAAGCTGGCCCCGGGAGCCGCCGTTTTATGCTTGCTGAATGCGGCCAACCGAGATCCTGAGCGTTTCCCGGATCCAGATCGCTTTGACATCATGCGGACCGATAAGAAACACTTGGCCTTTGGCGGAGGTGTTCACTCATGTCTAGGTGCGCCTCTCGCGCGGCTGCAAATCGGAATAGCGCTGAGCGCTTTGCTGCGGCGCTACCCTCGACTTCGATTGGGAACGGATAAGATCGAGTGGCGTTCCGGAATGTATCGCGGCCCAATACGAGTCCCGGTTGTTACGAATTAAGGTCATGCCGTTGGCAATCCATCGTTTCAGAGTACCCAAACATGAGTTTCGGCAAGAGAAACTGAGCAACAGTCAAGCTCGTATCAGAAAATCGAAGAAGCCTTGAGCGCCGCCGGTTGGCAATTTTTGATTGTTTTTTTAGGATTATGGACCTGAGAATTTGGTGACCTTCGGAGCCGACTGAGTGCATTCTTGGACGATGTTTATGTCGGATGAATTTGTTGTCAGGTGGTCTCCTGAATTTGTGCTGAACCAGTCTAAGATTGCGGCGTTCAGTGTACCTTAACGGAAATCGCAGGCTAGATCGATTGAGCCAACTTGAGCCAACTATGCCTGAAGCACCTGAAAAACCGGATCTCGGAGCGCTACGCATCGAAGCGCAGAAGCGCGGCTCTCAAAAAGCTGGCAAACGCATCGCGACTATTCTTTTCGTCTTGCTCGCCGCCCTTGTAGTCGCGGGCGGAGTCTATGCTTACATGCATCAGACGCCGTCGGTGCAAGTTGCCACGCTAGACGCCCCGGACACTGGGCCACGAGCTCTGCTCAACGCGAGCGGGTATGTCACCCCGCAGCGGCGCGCCACCGTGGCGGCAAAGATCACCGGGCGCGTTACGGGCGTTTTTTTTACCGAAGGAATGCGCGTGCACAAGGGGTTTGTGCTGGCCGCCCTGGATGACTCCGATGCGCAGAAGGCGCTCGCGTCCGCGAAAGCAGATCGCAATGCCACGCAGGCAAGCATTCTCGACCTGCAAGTGCAGTTGAAAAACGCGCAGATCGAATTGCATCGCATGCAGGAGTTGAGGGCGGCAGGAATTCAAACTCAGGAAGCGCTCGACAATGCGACGATGGCCGAGAGCAGTCTGAGGGCGAAAATCGACTACACGCAGGAACAGGTGCTCGCTGCTGACGCGCGCGTTACAGAGGCACAGCAGGCGGTGGATAACTGCATCATTAGCGCTCCGTTCGATGGAATTATTGTTTCCAAGGATGCACAGGTAGGAGAAATGGTATCGCCGATTTCAGCCGGCGGTGGATTCACGCGCACGGGCATCGCGACGATTGTCGATATGGCCTCAAATGAAATCGAAGTGGATGTTAACGAGAACTACATCGCGCGAGTGAAGCAAGGCCAGGAAGTGACCGCCGTTTTGGACGCATATCCGGACTGGAAGATCCCGTGCCGGGTGCGCACCATCATTCCCACAGCCGATCGCCAGAAGGCAACTGTCGAGGTGCGCATTGCCTTCGACAAGCTGGATCCGCGCATCCTGCCCGACATGGGCGTGAAGGTCTCGTTCCTCGGGGAAGAAAGTACGCAGGAAGAAGAAGCGCCAGTGGGTGTAATGGTTCCGCAGAACGCGGTCCGCAACGATAGCGGAGAGAAGATCGTTTTCCTGGTGAAAGGCGATCACGTCGAGCGCCATGCCGTGAAGGTCGGCGCGACCAATAGCGCGCAAACGCAGGTTCTGGCGGGGCTCTCGCCCGGGGACACAGTCGTAGTTGGAGGACCATCCGGTTTGAGAGATGGCGAAGCGGTAGCGATCAAGCGGTAGTGCATTGATCTTGCGATTTGATTATCCTTAGATTGTGATTTGGGGTTGCTGTGTGCACGGGCAAGAATTGCTTTGCCCGCAAGAGATTGGCACCATACAGGTGATCAAGCGAAAATCGCGGAAATCAAGGAGGGTTGATCATGGTACGCGTGGACGGCAATGGAGCAGCTGGCAGTCTGATTCAGGTACGCGGCTTGGACAAAACCTACCGCCGCGGCAACGAGGACATCGACGTCTTG
This sequence comes from Occallatibacter sp., assembly GCA_049522975.1. Classification (GTDB taxonomy): domain Bacteria; phylum Acidobacteriota; class Terriglobia; order Terriglobales; family Acidobacteriaceae; genus Telmatobacter. The sequence goes on from JBEKNI010000024.1 coordinate 58,191, forward strand.
CAGGGCTTAAATCTTGACGTCGATAAGGGTGATTTCGTGGCCTTCATGGGGCCGAGCGGCTCGGGCAAGACCACTCTGCTCAATTTGATGGGCGGCCTAGACGTTCCCACACGCGGCACCATCAGCGTGGCCGGCGATGAAATCACGCACATGTCTCGCGGCAAGCTGACCGACTGGCGCGCGCGCCACGTCGGTTTCATCTTCCAGATGTACAACCTGATCCCCGTGCTCACCGCGTTCCAGAACGTCGAATTGCCCTTGCTGCTGACCAAGCTCTCCAAGGCCGAACGCCGTAAGCATGTTGAAACCGCCCTTTCCATCGTCGGTTTGGGTGAGCGCATGCGCCACTATCCGCGCCAGCTTTCCGGTGGTCAGGAACAGCGTGTCGCCATTGCACGCGCCATCGTCGCCGACCCCACTTTCCTGCTCTGCGACGAACCCACCGGCGACCTGGACCGCAAAAGCGCCGACGGGGTGATGGACCTAATCAGACGGCTGGTGAATGAGCACGGGAAAACCGTGCTGCTGGTGACACACGACCCGCTGGTTGCGCTCCAGGCCAATACCACGCTGCATCTCGACAAGGGCGTGCTGGTAGAGGCTGGAGCGCGGCAAGGTGTTGCCGCTGGAGGCGCCTCATGAAATTCAGCAGACTGATTCTGGCCAATCTGTTTCGCAAGAAGGCCCGGCTGGTTCTGACCATCGGTTCGTTTGCTGTGGCGTTGTTTCTGTTTGCGCTGCTAGGAGTGGTGAACGACGCGTTCAGCCGCGGAGCGGACATCGTGAGCGCGGATCGCCTCGTCACCATCAATCGCACGTCCATCATCAACCCGATCCCGCTGTCCTACCGGGATGAAATCCTGCGCATTCCGGGCGTGAAGTACATCACGCACGACAACTGGTTCGGCGGCGTGTATCAGGATCCCAAGAACTTTTTTTCGCAGTTCGTGATCGACCCTGAAAACCAGCGGCAGGTGTTCCCTGAGCTTATCGTTCCCGATGACCAATGGAATACCTTTCTGAAAGATCGCCAGGGCGCGATTGTCGGCGAACTCACTATGAAGCGTTTCGGCTGGAAGATCGGCGATCGCATTCCGATCAAGACCACTCTGTATGGGCTGGGGGATAAAACCTTCGAGTTCAATATCGACGGCGTTTACCACGGCGCAAAGCCGGAAGATGACGAGACCCAGTTTTGGATCCAGTGGGAATACTTCAAAGAGAGCGTACCCGATGCGTTCCAGGGCCAGATTGGCTGGTACACCATTCGCATGGGTAACCCCGACGATGCCCCACGCATCGCCAAGACCATCGACAACATGTACCTCAATTCGCCCTACGAAACGAAGACCGAGACGGAATCCGCATTTACGCAGGGCTGGGTGAAGCAATTCGGAAACATCAAATTCCTGATTATGTCGATCGGGACCGTCGTTTTCTTCACGCTGTTGCTAGTCACCGGAAACACGATGGCCATCTCCGTGCGCGAGCGGACAAATGAGCTGGGCGTGCTCAAGGCCATCGGTTTCTCCGATCGCACCATCCTTGGATTCATCTTGGGCGAGTCGATAGTAATCGCGCTTGCCGGTTGTGTGGGCTTGCTGCTCGCGCTGGTCGCTATTCCAGCGCTTGGCAGCGCGATGGCTGGTCTGTTGCCGCCGCTTCTCATTACAGCGAAAACGTTGGCGTACGGTGTGATCGCCGCTCTTGTGGTCGGCTTCGCCAGCGGAATTCTTCCCGCCTATAGCGCGATGCGCTTGCACGTGGTGGACGCCCTTCGGAGGGTTTGAGCATGGTGTCAAATATCATTTTCGGTGTAGTGATCACTCTCATGGCCATCGCTGTCCTGCTCGTGGTTTTGGTCATCGTTGGCGGGATCGTTGCAGGATTGCTGGCGCCGCTTATCGGATCAGTGCCGATTTCCTACAACTTCCGCAGTATTCGAGCACGCTGGAGTTCCACCATCGTGGCCATTCTGGGCATTGCCGGGACGGTCGGCGTTTTCGTGGCCATGCTTTCGCTGGCGCGCGGCTTCCGGGCCACGCTGGTGGCCTCAGGTTCGCCCGATGATGCGCTGGTGATGCGTGCCGGCTCGACCTCGGAAATGACGGGCGGCATCACTCTCGATTCCGTGAGGCTGGTACAGGATAAGCCGGGCGTGGCACGCGATGCGTCGGGGCAGCCGCTGGTCACACAAGAAGTCGTCGGCGTCGTTCCCATACCGCTAATCAGCACAGGCACGGACGCGAATGTGGAGGCTCGCGGCGTTTCGTCCAACGTGTTGCAAATTCGCAAATTCGTAAAGATCGTTCAAGGACGGATGTTCCATTCTGGCCTGGACGAACTCGTCGTCGGTAAGAACGCCTCGAAAACCTACGAGGGCCTGACCGTCGGCAATACCGTGAACTTCGGCGGCGGGCAGTGGAGGGTGGTGGGAGTGTTCGATGCGGGCGGATCGTCGTTCGATTCCGAAGTGTGGTGCGACGCGCGCATCCTGAACGAGGTGCTCAAGCGCCCAGACAACATCTTTCAGTCCGCCACCGTTCACCTCACTTCGCCCGCGGCCTTCGACACATTCAAGGATTCGATTACTTCCGATCCCCAATTGAATTTGGAAGTCGAGCGCGAAGTGGATTACTACGCGAAGCAATCCTCGGCCATGACGCAGCTGATCACTGTGTTGGGCGGTCTCGTGGCTGCCATCATGGCGATCGGCGCGGTATTTGGCGCTCTCAACACGATGTACTCGGCCGTCGCCGAACGCGGGCGCGAGATTGCCACCATGCGCGCGCTCGGCTTCTCCAGCTGGAACATTATCCTCTCTTTCCTGTTCGAGGCGCTCCTGATTTCGTTCATCGCCGGCGTTATCGGCTGTGTGGTCGTGCTTCCGCTGAACGGCATGACCACGCAGACCATGAATTTCTCGACCTTCTCGAACATAGCCTTCGCCTTCAAGATCACTTTCAACCTGCTCGTGATGGGAGTGATTTTCGCCCTTGCTATGGGCGTGCTAGGCGGCCTGCTGCCTGCCGTGCGCGCAGCGCTGCGCCCCGTCGCCGTCTCCCTGCGCGAGTTGTAGGAAATCTGTGACAAAGGCACAGTGACATCTGAATAATGCACAGGGCCATTTGGCGCCTCTGAAGTGGTCCCGGTAGCTCGGGCAGTGTTCGCCAATTCTTAAGTGGAAACGTCAGCGTTCGAAGTTCCCATCTTGACCGGGTGGCAGTGTCTATTTCGCAAGTATCCACTTATTTTCAGTGGGCACTTCCGGATCTTCCGCTCAGGCGGCTTTGAGGCTGGTTTTCGCTTTG
>JBEKNI010000025.1:0-60560 GCA_049522975.1 Occallatibacter sp.
CCGCGCGACGGCGACGCTCGTTCAGGGCGGCTTCAGGCAACTTGCGCGAATCAATCTTCTCCATGCCTGATTAGACGATTGAAAAGATAAAATGTTTCATCCGTTAAGGGCCGGATCGGTAATTCGCTTTTGGTGAACCGCAAAGAGCAAAATCCGTCGCGACCGCCTGTTTCAGTTTCCGAAGCGGGCGGAAGCAAACATCAAACCTCACACCCCGCTACAATGAATAAGTGACCGAAATCTCCCCACCCGCTTCCCCCACCGTGGGCTTCATCTCCCTGGGCTGCCCCAAAAACCTCGTCGATTCCGAGGTGATGATGGGCCTGCTGGACCGCGCCGGCGCGCGCCTCACCGCCCATCCCGAAGAGGCCGAAATCCTGGTCGTCAACACCTGCTCCTTCATCGACACAGCCAAGCAGGAGTCGGTCGACACCATCCTCGAAATGGCCCGCCACAAAATCTCCGGCTCGGCCAAAAAGCTCATCGTCGCCGGCTGCCTGGTCGAGCGCTATCGCGACGAAATCCGCAAGAGCATCCCCGAAGTGGATGCCGTAGTCGGCACCGGCGAGCTCGAATCGATTCTGGAGGCGGCGGGTTTGCAAGCTCCCGTCGCGATCTCGCCCTTCAACATACTCAGCGGCAGCCACGTTGAAACCCGCCCCAGCCAGGAATCCCTCTCCGGCACACATAAACAAAGCTCTATAACACACGGCTCCGCCTCCGATTTGTATCAGGGCACGACTTCAGTCGTGCCGCAAATGCCGCAAAAAGAAAGCCGGGCTTTAGCCCCTGCGCCAACGTCCCGCCCCGAAGGCGACCACCGCGAACAACAGGGCCGCTTCCGCCGCGACGACTGGCAAGGCGCAACCCACCTGCTGCCCACCTACCTCTACGATGAAACCACCCCGCGCTTCCTCACCACGCCAAAATCCTCGGCCTATATCAAAATCGCCGAAGGCTGCGACCACCCCTGCTCCTTCTGCATCATCCCCAACTTGAGAGGCAAATTCCGCTCGCGCCGCTTCGAATCCGTCGTCGCCGAAGCCCACCAACTCGTCGCTCGCGGCGTCCGCGAGATCACCCTCATCGGCCAGGACACCACCTGCTACGGCGAAGACCTCGGTCTCAAAGACGGCCTTGCCACGCTCCTCGACGCCCTCGCCGCCATTCCCAACCTCCGCTGGCTCCGCTTCCTCTACGCCTACCCCAACCGCATCACCAATCGCCTCCTCGAAACCATCGCCAAGCACGATAACATCTGCAAGTATCTTGACCTGCCTCTCCAGCACGCCTCGCCCGCCGTCCTCAAGCGCATGAAGCGCGGCGGCAGCGCCGAAATCTTCTTGAAGACTCTGGAAAAAGTTCGCGCCGCCGTCCCCGGAATCGCTCTGCGCACTTCGTTCATTGTCGGCTTCCCAGGAGAAACCTCCGAAGATTTAACTCATCTCGAGAAATTCGTGAAGGCCGCGCGCTTCGACTGGCTCGGCGTCTTCACTTACTCCGACGAAGAAGGCTCCGGCGCATTCTCCCTCGACGCCAAGCTCCACAAGCGCACCATCGAAGCCCGCAAGCGCCGCCTGATGAAGCTCCAGCAATCCATCTCCAAGCGCGCCAAGCAGCAGTGGGTGGGCCGTGAGTTAGTTCTGCTCGCCGAAGGCGAAAGCGAAGAGACGCCGCTGCTGTGGGAAGCTCGCACCCAGTTCCACGCTCCCGAGATCGATGGCAAAGTCTACATCAACGACTTCGGCGAGTTAGCTGCTCTCGAACCCGGCCGCTTCTACAAAGCCGAGATCACCGAAGCCCATGAGTATGACGTCGTGGCGCGCATCCTCTCCGGCCCGCTGTGACCTGCTCACGATTGGTTCCTCCGAAGCCCCGGCGTCTTGCAACGGACGTGAGCCTTAGCGGATTCTCATCTGTTGGCTAGACTCGATTGGTCCCTTCGGCACGCGCTCTTCAATGAATTCACCGTGATTACTATCACTTCCCGCTGGCCGTGCCGATGATAGCATTATTGCGTGACTTTTTGGCCGTCAGATTCCGGTGCGTTGAGTCGCACAGACCGTACCGAATCCCGGCGCCAGACGGACACCTCGGAGTTCGACCCAAGATGAGCACGACCGTCGCTAGGATGACTGGAAACAAAGATGGCGCCGCCGCTGCGGGCAGCACGATCCCCCCGCAACTGCCCATTCCCGCCTGGCCGAAGAAAACCTGGTCGCTGGCCCGGCTTTGGAGCATCTTCTGGCGCGGCCTCACCCACCTCGGAACGCACCGCGAAGTCCTTCGTCTCCTCCTGAAGTTTCCGCCGCTCAAGGAGGTTGTTTTCAACAACCCAGGCTTTGCTGTCAAGTACCTTACCCCAGCTTACCTGGCTCATGGCTTCTCGGTAGACGAACGCGCCTCCTGCTTTCTTCATCATTACCGGCGTCTGCATGAGGTGTTGCCTGAGAGCCTGTTGCGCCTGACTCTCAAAGAGGATCTCGCGATCCATGAGATGCCTGAAGGCGTGAATCGCTTTGCCGTGACCATGGGCTTGTCCAGACCCTACGATGAAGAGGGCGAACTCTCTCTTCATCTGCGCGTCAATGACGAAATCGTCTTTGTTCTCTCTTTCACGATTGTCCCCGGATCGGTGGTCCAATCCCAGGCCGCAGAGATTCTCTTGATTACCCGTCTGCAGGGCGTCAAGGGATGCTATTCCCAGATCAGCCTCGCCACCAGAACCCTGCATGATGTCAGCCCCGCCGCGTTGCTTTTCGCCGCTCTTCAGGGCATTGCAGTCGCTTTCGGAATCGATGAAATTGCGGGGATACCAGCTATCAGGCAAAGCTGCTACACCAGGGAATGTGCTGCTTCCTTCAAAGAAGCCTATGATGATTTCTTTGCCGAGCTGGGAATGTCTAAAGGCGCCACTGATTTCTTCCACTCTACAGTTCCAATTCAAGGAAAACCGCTCACCTCCATCAAGCAGGGCCACAAACTCAGAACCAAAGAAAAGCGAGCATTCAAGCAAGAGATCAGAGCAGCCTGCGCATGCTTTTTTCTGAAATCCGCGCCCGCTGCTTCACATAAGTTGGAAATCTGAACTTCCTCGCAGATAGCGGAAGGTTCTGGGCGCCACCCTCGCCGCGCACTTGTTGTTGCGGCTAGGGTGGGATGCCACGATGCTCGCGCCATACCAACGGTGAATCTGCTGGTGTCGTAGATTGCAGCCTCACTATGCGCCCCTGCCGCGCCCCGCCCCGCGCTGTACCATATTCGTTGAGCGCTGCCCCTGGGCAGCAACACTACTGATGGCAACAAAGAAAAAATCCGCCAAGCTCCTCCGCTGCCCCACCTGCGGCATGTTGGTCCGCTTCAACGACGAGGACTTCCCCTTCTGCAGCGACCGCTGCCGCAAGATCGATCTCGGCAAGTGGGCCATGGGTGTCTACAAGATCAGCTCGCCCATCCTCGACCCGGAAGTCCTTGAAGACTTGGGCGGCCTCAGCGGCGGAAGCGGAGACAACTATGAAAACTAGCGCCGCGCCAGCCCCCGCCGCTCACAAGACTTTTTGGGCCTGGACCGTCGCCACCTTCTTCGGCGCGGGCTTGGGCAAGCCCGGTCCCGGCACCTGGGGCTCAGTGGCCGCAGTGCTGCTATGGGCCGCCTACGCCCGTTTCGTCTCCTCCGAGCCCAACGCGCTGTTCATCGTCCTACTCGCCGGCATCGCCCTTACGCTTCTCTTCGGCATCCCCGCCGCTACCATCGTCGCCCGCGAATCCGGCCGCCACGATCCCGGCTTCGTCGTCATCGACGAGGTCGCCGGTCAGTGGATCGCCCTCCTCGGCAGCCACGCCGACTGGCGTCACGCCCTCATCGCCCTCATCCTCTTCCGCCTCTTCGACATCACCAAGCCATTTCCCGTCCGCCGGCTCGAAGATCTCCCCGAAGGCTGGGGCATCGTCCTCGATGATGTAGGCGCGGGGTTGTATGCTTTGGGTGTAGCCTCGCTGTTGCACCTTTGGATTCATTGAATCCGAATTTGTTGATTGAAGTATCAAAAATGCTGTCATCCTGAGCGACCGGAGCGTAGCGAAGGGAGTCGAAGGACCCGCAGTTGCCTTTCGTTGCGCTCCCCCTCAACTGAATCAAGCAGGTTTAAACCATGCCGCAAGCCGCCTCCCAATCCGCCGCTCAAGCCTCCGCCCTGCCGCGTATTGACGACATTCTGCCTGCCGCCGCGCTTCCGGGGGGCGAGGTCGAGCTGATCGGCGTGAATCTGGGACCGCTCACCTCCGGTCCGCCCACTGCCCTGGTCGATGGCCGGCCGGCCCACCTGCTGATGAGCCGTCCCACGCGGCTCGCCTTGCGCGTTCCAGAGCCAGCCGGCACCAGCCTGATTGAGGTTCGCAACCCTGCCGGCGTCAGCAACGCCGTCCCCATGCGCGTCGCTCGCCAGCTCTCCGATGGCCTGCACCCGGTCGGCAACCCGGCCGTCAGCCGCTCCGGCATGATCTACGCCACCATCTCCGGCCAGCGCGGCAAGCAGACTCCCATCTCGGTCGTCCGCATCAGCCCCGACGGCCGCGGAACCCCCTTCGTCACTGAAATCCTCAACGCCACCGGCCTGGCCTTCTCCCCCGACGGCGACCTCTTCGTCACCTCGCGCGCCGAGGGCAACGTCTACCGCATCGACGAAGTCGGCGAGCCCACTCTTTACGCCGAAGGCATGGGCGTGGCCACCGGCGCGGCCTTCGACGCCGAGGGCAACCTCTTCGTCGGCGACCGCAGCGGCACCATCTTCAAGATCAATTCCGAGCGCCAGATCTTTGTCTACGCCACCCTTGAGCCCAGCCCCGCCGCCTATCATCTCGCCGTCGACGCCGCCGGAACCCTCTACGTCACCGGACCCACGCTCTCCTCCAACGACGCCATCTGGGCCATCGACACCCACGGCGAATCCCGCCCCTGGTTCCGCGGCCTGGGCCGTCCCCAGGGCCTGGCGCTCTCCAAAGAGGGTGACATCTACCTGGCCGCCTGCCTCCATGGCCAGCGAGGTCTGGTGCGCGTCACCCCGCAAGGCGAAGCCACACTAGTCCTCTCCGGCTCCAACATCGTCGGCCTCGCCTTCTCTCCCCTCGGCACCACCATCCTCGCTACCAACGAAGCCGTCTATGATGTGGACTTAGGCGTCGAAGGACTGAATCTGTTTTAGCTCCAGGCTCTTTCATCCCGAAGGATCGGTGCTTCTCTCTGCTGTAACCGGTCCACTCTTTCACTTTTTCACTCGTTCACTGCCTTTGTTATGAAATCCGAAATCATCGCCGTCGGCTCCGAGATGCTCACCCCCTTCCGCCAGGACACCAACTCCCTCTACCTGACGGAAAAGCTCAACGAACTGGGCGTCACCGTGGCCTTCAAGACCATCGTCGGCGACCGCCAGAAGGATCTGGTCAGCGTCATCTGCGCCGCCCTAGGCCGCACCGATATTGTCGTCCTCATGGGCGGCCTCGGCCCCACCGAAGACGACCTCACCCGCGAGGCCGTGGGCGAAGCCCTTTCGCTCACCCTGCGCCGCGACAACGACCAAGTCGCCGCTCTGGCCGCACGCGCCGCTGCGTGGCGCATTCCCATGCCCCCCAACAACCTCAAGCAGGCCGACCTCCTCGAAGGCGCAACCCGCCTGCCCAACCCCAACGGCAGCGCCCCCGGCCAGTGGCTCGACACCACTTACTCCGGCTATCGCAAAGTCCTCATTCTGGTTCCCGGCCCGCCCAATGAGTGCCGCCCGCTCTTCGACGCCGAGTGCATTCCCCGCCTGCGCGAGATTCTGCCTGTGCGCCACATCGCCAAGCGCACCTTGCGCGCCGCCATGATCCCCGAGTCCCAGGCCGACAAGCTGCTCTCCCCCATCTACACCGGATACAAGGATATCGAGACCACCATCCTGGCCCACGCCGGGGACATACAGCTCACCCTGCTCTGCTCCAACTCCGATTTGAAGGCCGCCGAGCAGCGCGTCGACGAGCTGGCCGCCCGCATGGAAGAGATCCTCGAAGACTGGCTCTACTCCAGCGGCGCAGCATCCGCAGATTCGCTCGAACAAATTGTCCTCTACTATCTCGGCCTGCGCGGCGCCACCCTCGCCGTGGCCGAAAGCTGCACCGGCGGCATGATCTCGCAGCGCATCACCAGCGTTCCCGGCAGCTCCCGCTCCTTCCTCGGCGGCGCCGTCGTCTACTCCAACGACCTCAAGACCGCCTTCGCCGGCGTCCCTCCCAATCTCATCGCCGAGTGCGGAGCAGTCTCCAAAGAGGTAGCCGAAGCCCTCGCCTACGGCATTCGCCGCTACACCGGCGCAACCCTCGGCCTCGGCGTCACCGGCATCGCCGGCCCCACTGGCGGCACGGAGAAAAAGCCCGTAGGCCTGGTCTACATCGCCCTAAGCGACGCCAGCAAAACCGAGTCCATTGAGCGCACCTTCCGCGGCGACCGCGACCGCATCCGCCAATGGACCACCCAGCAAGCCCTCGACCTGGTCCGCCGCAGGCTCAGGTAGGATGCGCGACGCTCTAATACTACAGTTGCAGGAAGAATGCGGGCAGCGGCGATCCGCGCTTTCGATAGTGGCAGCACATGGCAGGAAATTGATGCCGTCGTCGATACTCGGACCAATGCGGCAGGTACTCAAGGCCGCGCCATCCGCGCCATAGCAATCCGGTGAGCAACTGGCGCGGTTCGAGCGCGCTGAGCCGCACTTGCGCGCCGGAAGTTTTTCTCTCCACCTGCTCGCAACACGGGTAACACTGCATGGGCCAGCATGGACAGACCGGGGTCCCCAGCAACGGTCTTCGTCGCTGGGGTGGAGCTGATATGCCGATACCAGCCCTGCCAGCTACCGGAAGCGTGTGGAGGCAAAAGCCGACGAGAAGGCCTCCTGCCAGCCCGTAACGGGTGGAACCGGGCCAGGCGGCGCCGAGCCCTGAGGCGGCACATCGACGGGAAGCGGCAAGGTGGGCGCGGAGGAATCAATCTGCAGGTAGTTTCCGTGCTGGAAGTTCCAGCCGTCCGGAATCTCGAAGGGCGCCTGGAAGTTCGCCGGAAAGGGCGTTACGGGGCCGCAATGGCCCAGGGCCGCGCGCCACCAGGGATGGCCTGCGGCGATGATCCCGGCAAAGAAGTTGCCCAGCGGAAAACAAGCTGACAGGATCTCATCTTCATTCGAAGCCAGGACGGAGATGCTTCCAATTCGTGCCGCTGCGGTCTGGAACTCCGTTGTCAGGCAGTTGTCGTCGATGGCCGGAGCCATGAGCATGACGCGGCGAGCCGGCAGGCTCAGATGGGAGATGGTTGCCAGCACCACGCGCGCCCCAAGGCTGTGCGAGGCAAAAGAGATGCTGGCCGCCTGCTGGAAGTTGGCGTCGAGAAACGCAGCGAGCAGACTGCCGGCCTCGTCGGCGATCTTCGGTTCATCGGGATAGTCGAGACCATGAGCCCAGACCGAGTCGCCCGGCCACAGCAAGCCGACAAAAGCGGAGTTCGGCTGGGGAAGTTGTAGCAGACTCCCCCAGTTCGATAGGCAGGCGATTCCATCGGCGCGATCCACGTTGAAGCCGTGGGCGGCGATCAACACGTGCCGGCCGCGGATCGAGTCGAGCAAGGTACTCAAGCTCAGGCCGGCATAGTTGCCGATGGCCGTGCCCTGGTTGACGCTCACGGAGGCCGCCAGGCCCCCGCCGACCGGCTGAAGACGGCAATCGAGAAAGTTCGTCATGGCAGCCTACTTCTTCACCAGTTGCATGGTATTCACTGCCGTTGCCAATGCGCTGGAAAGGTCCTTGGCGATGGGCGCAAGCGGAGTAGCGAGCAGACCGACCAGGAGCGCCAGCAGCGGGTCCGTCGAGTGCCAGAAGTGACAGGTGCCGACCAGCGACCATGCGCCCGCAAAAGCCAGCAGCACAGCCACGATGGCTGCCAGGGTCCGCGTCCAGTTGCGGTAAACCTGGTCGGAAAGCTGATACGCCTCATCCAGCAGAGCGGTCACAATCAGATCGAATCGCGAGTAGGCATCGCTTTCGGCTTGCGAAAGAGGCGTACCCGTTTCGAGGTTGGCCGCAACCGAGGTCAGCACAACCGGATTGACGCTGGCCTTTGCCGCGACGGCCGGCGCGGAGCTCGGGCTCAGGTGCAGCTTGATGAGCGATTTGGCAATTGCCTTCTGGCTCCCAATATCCGTGCCGTTGACCCAGTTGGCTTCCAGCGTCCGCAAGATATTGGCCTGTGGCAAGGCATTGACAGGTCCGCCCGCGCCGGCTCCCTCCGGAGTCAGAGCCGAAACCACTTCATGGATGTGCTTCAATCCAATCCGGTTGATGCCGCTGAAGGCCGACTTGGCCGCGTCCACAAGACCGAACGCCGCCGTTCCCAGGCCTCCAATGGCGGTGATAACTTGTCCAAGCTGATAGTCCTGCAACCCAGTAACCATCGTCCTCCCTCCCTATCGAAAGTAACCATAATATGAGAACCGCCGCACAGTAAAGTAATTTCTTGAGGAAATTCCATTCAGAAAAAGAATGGCCGAATTCCACTTGAAGAATCCGGCCACTTCCATAAGGTCGAGCCTCTTTCAGCTTCGACGGGCAAGGAAGTGTTCCATAAAGCTGGTGTCGAAATGGCCGGCGCGGAAGCCGGGATCGGCAAGGATCGCCTGGTGAAGCGGGATCGAAGTGTCGATGCCCAGCACGATGAACTGGCTGAGGGCGCGCTCCATCCGGGCGATGGCCTCGGCGCGGTCGCGGCCGTGGACGATCAGCTTGGCGATGAGCGAGTCATAGTAGGGGGGAACCACGCCCTCGGCGTATTGCGCCGTGTCCACCCGCACGCCGTTGCCGCCGGGGACATTGAAGGCCGTAATCCTGCCCGCCGATGGCGTGAACTTCTCCGGGTGCTCGGCGTTGATGCGGCACTCGATGGCATGGCCGCGAATCTCCAGCTTCGGGGGGAGAATTGCGTCCAGCCGTTCGCCCGAGGCGATCAGCAACTGCGCCTTCACCATATCCACGCCGGTAATCGCCTCGGTGATGGGATGCTCCACCTGGATGCGGGTATTCATCTCGATGAAATGGAGCTGACCTTTCCCATCCATGAGGAACTCGACCGTACCGGCATTCTGGTAGCCGATCTCCCGCAGGCAGTGGCAAAGAGTCCGGCCGATCTCCTCGCGCATTTTGGGGGTCACTTGCAGGCTGGGCGCCTCTTCGATGAGCTTCTGATGGCGGCGCTGGATGGAACACTCGCGCTCAAAGAGCGTCCGGACATCGCCGTGCTCATCGGCCAGCATCTGGAATTCGATGTGGCGCGGGTTCTCGACAAACTTCTCCATGTACAGCTCGCCGTTGCCGAAGGCGTTGGCCGCCTCGGTGGTTGCCGCATGAAAGAGGTTGGGCAACTCGTCGGGGTTGCGCACGATTCTCATCCCGCGCCCTCCGCCGCCGGCCTTGGCCTTGAGAATGACCGGAAAGCCTACCTTCTTCGCCCACTCCAACGCCTCTTCGGCCGTCGAAACCACGCCATCGGAGCCGGGCAGGATGGGCACTTTGGCCTTCTTCATCGCCTGGCGCGCCTTGTCCTTCTCGCCCATCAGCCGCGTAACCTCCGGCGGCGGCCCAATGAATTTGATGTTCGAGGCGCGGCAGACCTCAGCGAAGTTGGCGTTCTCGCTCAGCAGGCCGTAGCCGGGATGGATCGCGTCCACGTCGGCAATCTCGGCGGCGGAGATCACCGCCGGGACGTTGAGATAGCTATCGGCGGCGCGCGGCGGCCCGATGCAGATGGCCTCGTCGGCAAAGCGCACGTGCAGCGAATGGCGGTCGGCCTCGCTGTAGACTGCGACCGTGCGAATGTCGAGTTCCCGGCAGGCGTTGATGACGCGCAGCGCGATCTCGCCGCGATTGGCAATCAGAACTTTACGAAGCATCAATAACCCTTTTGAACGGAGTTAGTGTTGTTAGCGGAGTTAGCGGCGTTGGCGGGCCGTGCTAAGCTAACTCTGCTAACTCCGCTTTCTTGCCTAACTCACTCGAATGGAAAACAGAGGCTGCCCATACTCGACGGGCTGGCCGTTGGAGACAAGGCACTTGACGAACTCTCCGGCGGCGTCGGACTCGATTTCGTTCATCAGCTTCATGGCCTCGACGATGCCAATCACCTGCCCCTTGGTAACTTGATCGCTGGGGGAGACGAATGGTCCGGCGCCGGGGGAAGGCGATCCGTAGAAGGTGCCAACCATGGGCGACTTGACCACGTGCAGGCCGGCCTCCGGCTCCGAAGCAGCAGCCGGAGCCGCAGGGGTTGCCGCCTGGCCTGGGGCTTCAACAATCTGCGCCCCCGCGGGCCGGGCAGCACCAAGCAGACGCGCCAAATCGGCTAATCCCGCCGCGGCCTCCGGCTGGCTGAACTTAAGCCGGATCTTCAGGTCGCCCCGGTCCAAATCGAACTCGGCTACCTGATATTCCTTCAGGAATTCAATCAGTTGTTTCAGATCCTCAATGTCTTCTTGTTTCATTCGGTCCTTAACCTCCCGCACTGAGGCGGAATGGGCTAGATGAACACTTCAAGCTCAGAGCTCGATCAGGGCCTTGGGCGCCGGAGTGAGCACCTCGGCTCCGGTTCGGGTGACAGCTACCATATCCTCGATGCGAATGCCGAACTCGCCGGCCAGATAGACTCCCGGCTCGATAGTGACCACCATTCCGGGGAGCAGCTTGGTTGTCTGGCCGGCGCCGATGCGCGGCGGCTCGTGAATCTCCAGGCCGAGACCATGGCCGGTGGAGTGGGAAAACGCCTCCGCCAATCCCGCCTTGCGCAGCACGGCGCGGGCCGCCTCATCGACCTCCGCGCAGCCTACGCCCGAACCGACCGCGGCAATTGCCGCCTGCTGGGCCTCCAGCACCGCTTCATAGGCCGACCGCTCCTTGGTCTTCAGCTTACCCAGGTGCACGGTGCGGGTCATATCCGAGCAGTAACCCTTGAGAATAACACCGAAGTCGAGGGTCACGAAGCCGCTGCGGGGCAGCGGCGCGGCGGAGGCGTGGCCATGCGGCAGGGCTCCTCGCACACCGGAAGCCACGATGGTCGGAAACGACATCCCTTCCGCCCCCAGCAGACGCGCCTGATGCTCCAGTTCCGCGGCTACCTCGAACTCCTTGAGGCCGGGCCGGATGAAGCTCAGAATCTGCTCGAAGAGCTTGCAGCCGGTCAGAGCCGCTTCAATCATAATTGCCAACTCGTCCTCGTCCTTGACGCAGCGCAGAGGCTCTACCAGCGGAGCGGCCAGTTCGGAGAGAAAACTGCGGCGAAGCCGCGCGGGCAACGCGGCCTTGTAGCGGGCCAGATTGGCCACCGTGGTCTGGGCCGGGTCGAAGCCGGCAAACTCGACGCCGGGCTGCGCCGCCAGCCACTCGGCTGCGGCAACAGCCGGAGAACTTTTCACTATCTCAACCTGCGCGGCTGAAACCTCTTCTGCGGCTTGCGTTCTATAGCGCCCATCGGTAAACAGCCGCGCCGTCCGGCGGGTAATGGCCAGCGCTGCGCTCGAGCCTGTGAATCCGGAGAGATAGCGGAGATCGGGAAGATGGGTGACCAGCAGGCCATGAAGCCCGGCCTTGGTCAGGCGGCGGCGCAATTGGCCGATGCGGCGAAAGTGGTCCACGAGGTAAGGATAAATCACGGCGCGTATCGAGGGAACGAACGCCGAGCCTATTATCGGAAAGCGTGCCGCGCCATTTCCGTAATTCAGGGAATGTAGACGGGAAACGGCATATAGTCATGCCAGCCAATCAGGTGCGAAAAGATGACCTGGATTGCTGGCGCCATTTCGTGCCCTTTCGGCGCGCAATTCGGCTCGATCTAAGAAGAACCTTGCGTGCCGTGGCGCAAAAGGTATATTGTTCTCCTGCCGTGGAGGAATCACCCGCCGCGTAGCAGAATTGTAGTCCTGCCTCCCGCTCGACTACGCCATTTGAGGTCCCCCATCCATGAAAATCTCTCGTAGAACATTGTGCCTTGCACTTGCGTCCATCCTCGCGGCAGCCTCCGCGGGGGGACAAACCCTTGCTTTCCCCGGAGCATACGGCTTCGGGGCCAACGTTACCGGCGGCCGCGGTGGCACGGTCTATCACGTAACCAATTTGAACGATTCCGGAGCCGGATCGTTTCGCGACGCCGTCAGCGCGGGCAATCGAATCATCGTCTTCGACGTGGGCGGTTACATCAGTCTTCAATCTGCGGTCTCGGTGAGCAGCAATCTAACCATCGCCGGACAGACGGCCCCCGGCGGCGGCATCGGCCTGATGGGAGGAGAGATCTCACTCAGCGGGCAGTCCAACGTCATCATCCGCAACGTGCGCATCCGCCAAGGAACCGACGATGCGGACACCGGCAAGAGCGATATCAATCTGGGCGACGGAACCAACATCATCCTGGATCACTGCTCGTTTGAGTTTGGCGAATGGGACACAGTGGATGCCGTCGGCACGGCCAACTTCACGGTGCAAAACTCGATCATTGCCGACCCCATCGTGCAGCAGTTCGGCGCTCACGTGACAACCGGACCCTCAACCTTCTATCGCAACCTGTGGGCCAACGCGCACAATCGCCAGCCGCTGGCCAAGGACGACGACCAGTACATCAACAACGTGGTCTACGACTATCAGGCGGCCTATACCGTTGCCGAGACCAGCGGAGACTTTTCCCACGACATTGTCAACAACTACTTCATCGAGGGGCCCGAGACAACCAACAGCGCCGACACGTTTTTCCAGATTGACGACAACCAGAGCGCCTACGCGACCGGCAATATGCTGGACAGCAACAAGGACGGCGTTTTGAACGGATCGGCATACAATACGGTCGGCAGCGCCGCCGTTCTCTCGTCGCCCTGGTCCTCGACAACGTCGTCGATCCCCACGTTGAGCGCCGCGGATGCGTACGCGAGCCTTGTCGCCTACGCCGGAGCCATGCCAAGAGACTCCGTCGACGACAATGTGATCGCCGATGTGACCTCGCTCGGTAAGCAAGGTTCTCTCTGGACGACGCAAACTTCTACAGGACTAGCCAACAACGGCTATGGAACATTGGCCTCTGGCACGCAGTATACCGAGACCAGCGGCGACGGCATCCCCGACTACTGGGCGACGGTCAACGGAATCAGCACCACGAGTGCGTCCGCGGCCATCGCGACCTTTCCCGGCAGCGGTTATGAAAACATCGAAGCGTATGTGAACAGCCTGGTGCTTCCCACGCCCTGGACCGCGGCGGACCTCGCCGGCACTCCGGTCAAGGGACAAAGTACCTATAACTCGATCAACAGTGTGTGGGTGCTCACCGGCAGCGGCGCGAACTCATCGTCGTCGATCTCCCAGGGCCAGTTTGCCTCGCAACCCTTTTCCTCCGGCGGCACGTTCATAGCAAAGATCCTCAGCGTGACGGGTTCCGCGGCCGAGGCGGGCATTCTGATCGACGGCACAGGGTCGGGCAGTGTTGCGCTGGTGGAAACCGGCGCAGGCGCGTTGTCGCTGGTGGGCGGCGGGAGCGCGCAAAGCGTTCAGCTCGGAAGCGCCAGCACGCCGGTCTGGGTAAAGATCGTCAACAGCGGAAGTACTTACTCCGGCTACTACAGCACCAATGGATCGACCTATACGCTGGTGGGCAGCGCCAATGCTTCCCTATCCGGCTCCTTGCAGGCAGGTTTGATCGTCGCCTCCGGGAGTTCATCGGCGCTCGGAACCGCCTCTTTTACCGCCGTCACTGGCACTGGAGGATCTGGAACAGGCCCCACCTGCACGCCCACCGCGATCACTCCGTATATTTCCGTGAATGGCGGCACAACCTGGACTGAGGAAAACACTGCAACTGTAGCTTCCGGCGCCTCGGTAAGCCTCGGTCCGCAGCCGACCTCCGGCGGAACCTGGGCCTGGACAGGGCCCAACGGATTCACTTCCACTTCGCGCCAACTTGCCGGCATTGCGCTGCCTTCGAGCACCGACACGTATGTGGCGACTTACACCAACACAGCCGCCTGCACCAGCACCGAAACCTTCACCATCACTGTTACCGGTGGAACGCCGGGCAGCTTCACGCTTGCGCCCTCGGCATCCACTCTCTCGGTTGCTCAAGGCAGCAGCGGCAGCGATACTATCGCGGTAACGGACGTGAACGGATTTACCGGAAGCGTAACTCTGGTAGCGTCAGGCCTGCCCAGCGGGGTAACCGCCGCGTTCGGCGCCAACCCCACCACCGGGAGCAGCCTGCTAACTCTGACGGCTAGCGGTACGGCAACGGCTGGAACGTCCACGGTCACCATCACCGGAACCTCCGGCTCCCTGACCGCGAGCACCACTATCGCACTGACCGTCACTGCCACTACCAAGGCTGGCTTTACGCTGACGCCTTCGGCATCCACTCTCTCAGTTACCCAAGCCAAGACGGCGACCGCTACCATCGCGGTTACAGATACAGGCGGATTCATCGGCAGCGTAACTCTAGTAGCGTCAGGCCTGCCTAGCGGGGTAACTGCCGCGTTCGCCGCCAACCCCACCACCGGGAGCAGCGTGCTAACTCTGACGGCCAGCGCCACAGCTACCGCTGGAACTTCCACGGTCACTATCACCGGAACCTCCGGCACACTGACCGCAACCGCCACCATCTCTCTCACGGTGACCACCAGCGGCGGCAGCGGCACGAAGTGCACGGTCGACTACGTAATTACTCCGCAAAACTCAGCCGCATTCGGAGCGGCCATCACCCTCGTCAACAACAGCAGCACAGCCTGGAGCAGTTGGACGCTGACTTGGACCTTCGCCAACGGACAGACAGTTTCGTCCCTCTGGAACGGCATTGAAACTCAGAGTGGCGCCAACGTGACAGTGACCAACGAGAGTTACAACGGCAGCGTCGCCGCAGGGGGCAGCGTAACCGGCGTTGGCTTCAACGGCACCTGGAATGGCGCCACCAACGCGATACCCACAGCCTTCTCGATCAACGGAACGGCCTGCACTGTCAACTAGCAAGCAGTCGCCAGGGGGCGGAGCGGATCTCTTGATCCGCTCCGCCGAACGTCGTTGAACGGCACTCATACATTCAATATGGGTGGGTTACGTGATGTAAAGGAGAAACCATGTCTCAGCAGCTCAATTCCTCCCGCCTGCGCGCATGCGCTCGCCGATTGAGCGGGTACTTAACAGTACTCGTAGCTCTGCTTCTAACCCTTGCCGCACCGGTCGCCTTCTCTCAAACCGCGTGCAACGTCGTCTACACAATTTCGCCGCAAAACTCGACCGCTTTCGGCGCGGCCCTCACCATCGAGAACACCGGGACTACCGCCTGGACCAGTTGGACGCTGACCTGGACCTTCGCCAACGGCCAGACAATCACTTCTCTCTGGAACGGCAATGAAACCCAGAGCGGCGCCAACGTGACGGTGACCAACGAGAGCTACAACGGCAGCGTCGCCGCCGGGGGTAGCTACACCGGCGTCGGATTCAACGGCACCTGGAACGGTGTCACCAATGCAATTCCCACTTCGTTCGCCGTCAATGGAACCACCTGCGGCGGCAGCGTCTCGACCGGGAGCTTCTCGCTGGCGCCTTCGGCGTCAGCGTTGTCGGTGACCGAAGGCAGCAGCGCCACGGACACCGTCAAGGTAACGGACGTGAGTCCCTTTGCGGGCAGCGTAACTCTTGCCGCGTCCGGCCTGCCCGCCGGGATTACCGCGACCTTCGGAACCAACCCAACCACCGGGTCCAGCATCGTAACTTTCTCGGCCGTCAGCACCTCCAACGCTGGAACCTCCACGGTGACCATCACCGGGACCTCCGGCGCCCTCACCGCATCCACTACCATTGCGCTGACCGTGACCGCCGTCACCACCTGCACGCAGACCGCGATCGTTCCATACATCTCCGTGAATGGCGGCACCTCCTGGACCGAGGAATCCAGCGCCACCGTAAGCTCCACCACCACCGTAGTGGACCTTGGGCCGCAACCGACCACCGGTGGAACCTGGGCCTGGACCGGCACCAACGGCTTCACGTCCACCACCCGTCAACTCGACGGCATCGCCCTGGTCACCGGCGTAAACGTGTATACAGCCACTTACACCAATGCCAGCGGCTGCAAGAGCACACAGGCGTTCACCATCACTGTGACAGGGGGAACCACGACGCCCAGCTTCACGCTTGCGCCTTCGGCTACGTCGCTGTCGATCATTCAAGGCGCCAGCGGAGCCGACACCATCACGGTGACGGACGCGGGCGGATTCACCGGCAGCGTAACTCTCGCCGCGATGGGCCTGCCCAGCGGAGTTACCGCGGCGTTCGGAACCGATCCCACCACCGGTTCCAGCGTACTGACTTTAACCGCCAGCAGTTCGGCCGCCGCCAGTTCGTCCACGGTGACTGTTACCGGAACCTCCGGCAGCCTGAGCGCGTCCACCGCTTTCTCGCTCAGCGTGACCAGCACCTCCGGCGGCGGCACTTACACGCCGCCCGCCACCGCGCGGGTCAAATACAACTTCGATATGGACTGGCTGTTCATCCGGGAGAATGTCTCTGGAGCGCAGGCTGTCGGCTTCAACGACTCTTCCTGGACTACGGTAAGCACACCGCATACCTTCAACGATGTCGATTCATACCGCTGCCTCATCAGCCACAGCAGCGGAGACACCTGCACCTGGACAGGCCAGGTTTGGTACCGCAAGCACTTCCAGATTCCGTCCAGCTTGCAAGGCGACAAGATCTACCTCGAGTTCGAAGGAATGCGCCAAGCCGGCACCATCTACCTGAACGGGACTCAAGTCGGACTCTCCGAGAACGGGATCACGGCTTACGGCGTGGACATCTCCAACCACCTGAACTACGGCACGGCGGACAATGTGCTCGCGGTCATGGTGGACAACACGACCACTTACGAGGAACAAGCCACCAGTACCGGGTTTGAGTGGAATCGCAAGGATCTCTATCCCGACTACGGCGGCATCAACCATCATGTCAATCTGTGGGTGATGGGTGCCATCCACCAGACGCTGCCGCTGTACTACGGCCTGGGAACCCAGGGCGCTTACGTCTACGCGACCAACTTCAACATCTCCGCGGGAACGGCCACCATCACGGTCGAGTCCGAGGTGGCCAACCAATCCAGCGCCAGCGCCAACGTAACCATGCAGGCGGTGGTCGTCAACCAGAAGGGCACCGTGGTGGCAACGCTGACTGGCACGCCAACCACCATCGGGAGCGGCGTCACTCAGGTTCTCAGCGCATCCCTGGCGGCTTCGGGGTTGCACTGGTGGAGCCCGAGCGATCCCTATCTCTACACCGTCTACACCAACCTCTCCGTCAACGGCACGGTCGTTGACTCCAGCAACCTGGTCACCGGATTCCGCGAGGTGCAATTCAAGGGCGGAGCGGAGACCGGCGGCGTTTGGATCAACGGCGAATTCACCTATCTGAAGGGATACGCACAGCGCTCGGAAAACAATTGGGAGGGCCAGGGCCAGGCATATCCGGACTGGATGCACGACTACAACGCCCAGTTGATCCGCAACTCGAACTCCAACTACATCCGCTGGATGCACGTTTCTCCACAGCGCGTCGACGTCTCCTCGTTCGACCACTTCGGCATTGTCAATATCTGCCCCGCCGGCGACGCCGAATCGGACGTCACGGGCGTGCAATGGAACCAGCGCGTGGCGGTGATGACCGACAGCATCATCTACTTCCGGAACCACCCCAGCATTCTCTTCTATGAGGCGGGCAACAATCCTCCCACTGCAGCCCAGATGCAGCAGATGCTGGCGCTACAGACGGAATGGGATCCGTATGGCCAGCGCGCCATGGGCAATCGCGACGGCGACAATGCCACCACGGATTCCGCGCTGAACGACCTTGCCCAATACTACGGTGTTGAGGTCGGCGAATCTGCTACCACCGATGCGCTCTCCGATACCAACGTAAACCCGGCGGACCAGACCAACTCCGGCATCATGTTCCGGGGTTACAGCGCCCTCCGCCGCAACACCGCGCCTCTCATCGAGGCCGAGGACTTTCGCGACGAGGCCGCCCGCCGCTACTGGGATAAGTACTCGCCGCCCTTCTACGGATTCACGCCGGGGCCGAACGATACTTACGACTTGACGCAGGAGACCATGGTGGTCGGAGGCGGCACGGCGGCGTCGGATTCCGCCGGCGGCGGCGCGGGACGCTGGTACTGGTACTGGGCCAACCGCATCTCCAACCCCGACACCAGCGCCACCGAAATCTTCGGCCAGAAATACACCAACAACTCCTTCTCCAAGTGGTCGGGCTACGCGTCGATCTACTTCTCGGACTCCGATGCCGACGGCAGGCAGGATTCGAGCGAAGTCGCCCGCGTCAGCGGCAAGGTGGATGCGGTACGTCTGCCCAAGGAAATGTATTATGCCACCCGAGTGATGGGGAACCCGAATCCCGACATTCACATCGTCGGCCACTGGAGTTACCCCGCCGGCACGGTGAAAACCGTGTATGTGATTGCCAACACGCAGTCGGTGGAACTGGTCTTGAACGGCGCATCGCTGGGGACAAGTTCCACCCCCGTCGAAGTTGCTGGCGTTTCCGGCCAGTTTGTCTTTGAGTTCCCCAATGTCACCTTTGAGTCGGGAACTCTGACGGCCAACGGCATCAATTCGGGAGCAACCGTGGTCTCGGAAACTTTGACCACGGCCGGCGCGGCGGCGGCCATCCGTCTTACCCCATACACCGCTCCGGGCGGCATGAGAGCCGACGGAGAGGATGTGGTCTTCATCGATGTTGAAGTTATCGATGCGAACGGGAACCGCGTTCCCACCGATGACGCCCAGGTCAACTTCACCTTCTCCGGGCCCGGCATCTGGCGCGGCGGTTATAACAGTGGCGTTCTCGATTCCACCAACAACCTCTATCTCAATACGGAGTGCGGCATCAACCGCGTCTCCGTCCGCTCCACGCTCACGCCCGGCACGATGACCGTCACGGCCAGCCGCTCCGGGCTGACCTCCGCAACCGTCAGCTTCACTTCGACGGCTGTTCCGCTAACCAATGGTTTGTCCACCAGCTTCCCGCAGGATATGCCGGGACCGTCGGCCAACGAGTAAACAGTGGATCCTGAAAATCTGACAAAACCATGATGAAACTTGATGATTTTCGGTTCTGGCGGGTCGAAGGAACCTCTGATTAAGTCGGTTTTGTATCAGGGCACGACTGGTAGGTCAGGACTTTAGCCCTGACTGCCGCAAGTGCAGCAAAATGAACGCGGGTCTTTTAGCCCCTGAGGAACTGCCCAACGTGTAGCCGAACTTGATCGGAGGTTCCCTAAGGAACCTCCGATTAAGTCGGTTTTGTATCAGGGCACGACTGGTAGGTCAGGACTTTAGCCCTGACTGCCGCAAGTGCAGCAAAATGAATGCGGGCTTTTTAGCCCCTGATGGACTGCTTAACGTGTAGCCGAACTGAATCAGAGGTTCCTTAAGTCCTGCTGAATGAGTCAGGCTTGAGCCCTGATGGCGGGATTCCCTGGTTCGAGTTTCAGCGTGGCTCCAGAGCAATCGCAGGTACTCCGCCCTCCGCCGGAGGCGCTTGCAAGGTGTGTGCGGCAGCCTCGGCCGCGCGCAGCACATTCCCCGGAACGATCCCCAAAGTCAACGTCACGGCAACCGCCAGCAGCAAGGCCGCGCCCACCGCTACGCCCACCTGCGGGGCGGCAGCAGCGGAGCGTTGATCGTCCGAAGGCTGCGCAGCCACCAGGGCCAGGCGCAGATAGTATGCGGCTGCCAGTCCCGAATTCAGCAAACCGATGAGGACCAGCCAATTGGCTCCGCCGCCGATTGCGGCTGAAAACGAGACCAGCTTGCCAAAGAACCCGCCCGTGAAAGGAATGCCCACCAACGAGGCCAGAAAGAAGATTAGCAGGCAGCCGAGCAGCGGTGAGCGATGGACGAGTCCGCGAAAGTCATCGATTAAAGGCAGCTTTTCGTCGTAGCCGCCGGCCACCGTAATTACGGCGAAGATGCCCACATTCATCGCCGCATAGGCTGCGGTGTAAAAGCTGGCTGCGGCAATGCCGCTCGGCCCAAGTCCGGCGAAGGCCGCCAGAAGGTAGCCGGCATGGGCGATGGAAGAGTATCCCAGCATCCGCTTCACATTCTGCTGGCGCAGCGCGGCCAGGTTGCCCACGGTCATCGAAAGCACAGCCACCACCCACAGCAGTGGTTCCCAGACCGGGCGCAGCGAGGGCAGCATCTCGTAAACCACGCGCAGCAGCAGCGCGAAGGCCGCCGCCTTGGGCGCTGTAGACATCAGCGCCACCACCGGCGACGGCGCGCCCTCGTACACATCCGGCGTCCACACGTGGAAGGGCGCGGCGGAGACCTTGAAGAGAATCCCCACCAGCATCAGCCCCATCCCGGCCAGCACCAGCGAATGATTCTCCGCGCCGGGCGCGAGCCGGGCAATCTCGTAGATCCCGGTTGTGCCGGTAGCGCCGAAGATCAATGCAATTCCGTACAGCAGAAACGCGGTAGCAAAGGAGCCAAGCAGAAAGTACTTGATCGCTGCCTCGGGTCCGCGCGCAGTCTCCTTGCGGTAACCGGCCAAGACATAGGTCGCAATGGAGGAGATTTCCAGCGCAATGAAGACCAGCAGCAACTCGACCGCGCCGGTCAGCAGGCACATGCCCACCGCGCCGAAAACAATCAGCGCGTAAAACTCTCCCTGGTGATGGCTCTCTTCGGGCAGAGTGTCCAAAGAAAGCAGCAGCGCCACCAGCACGATGCCGCAGATCAGCACGTGAAAGAAGACCGTGAATGCACTCGTCTCGATAGTCGCGTAGAAGCCGGTCCCCTCCGGCAGCGAAAGCTGCCACAAGCTGGCCCACAGCGCAAGGGTAGTTCCAATCGCACCAACCCCGCCCAGCGGCCAGCGCGGCCAGCCTAACGGCAAAGAAGCGTCCAGCAGCATGATCGTCACGCCGGTCAGCGTCAGGATGACTTCGGGGAGGATGCGGAGGATGTCAGGATTCACCGCGCAACCTCCCCATGCATGGAATTAGCGGATGCATCACAGCCCGCTGAAAAATCCGGCTTTGTATCAGGGCACGACTTCAGTTGTGCCGAGAAGGCCGCAAAACGATCGGGGGCTTTAGCCCCTGCGGCCTGTTTTTCAGAGGATTTCAATTCCGTTTGCGGAGGATGCACGCCCGTTTCGATGGTTGTCAGCCACAGCATCGGCGCCACTCCCATCGCCAGCATCAGCGCGGCCAGCGGCCACAGCACGGCCATCTGACCCGCGCGCAGGTCTTTGGGCGGCTTCGACGCAGCCAGCGCGCTCTCCGGCCCGAAGAAGAGCCGCTGCACCAGCCATAGCATGTAAGCCGCGCCCAGAATCACGCCCAGCGTGGCCGCAATCGCCCAGCCTTTGCTTACTCCGGTAAAGGTGCCCAGAAGAATCAGGAATTCGCCGATGAAACCGCTCAGCATCGGCAGCCCGATCATCGCCAGCGAGCCAAAGACAAAGAACGTCGCCGTCCGCGGCAACTTAGCGGCCAGCCCGCCGTATGCGCCGATCTGGCTGGTCGAGTAGCTGTCGTAAAGCGCACCCAGCAGCAGGAAGAGCGCGCCGTCCACCACGCCGTGCGAGAGAATCTGATAGACCGCGCCCTCCCAGCCCGTCAGCGTCAGCCCGTAGATGCCCAGCGTTATCAGGCTCAAATGGCTCAGAGCCGCAAAGGCCATCAGCCGCCAGAAATCCCGCTGCACCAACGCCAGGCAGGCTCCATAGAGTATGCCCACCACTGCCAGCCCAACCAGCACCGGCGCCACAGCCCGCGCCTGCGCGGGAAACAGCCCGATGTGAAACCGCAGCATCGAGTAAAGCCCCAGCTTGCCGGCCACCACCATCGCCAGCGCAACAGGCGCTTCATTGAAGGTCTCCGCAACCCATCCGTGCAGCGGGAAGACCGGGACCTTCACGGCAAAGGCAAAGAGAAACGCCAGGGCCACCCACCACAATGCGCCAGCCGGCAAGGTGCCGCTTACGATCCACTGTTGCAGCGTTGCAAAGTCGAAGCTGCCCGTCCGCGCATAAAGCCAGAGAATCGCCACCAGCAGCGGAGCGGAAGGAATGAAGGTGAAGAGGAAAAATTTGAGCGCGGCTCTGGGTCCGTCTTTGCGGCCATACATGGCGATCAGAATCGCCATGGGAACCAGCGACAGCTCCCAGAAGCCGTAGTACAAAATCAAATCCAGCGAGAGGAATACGCCGAACATCGCCGTCTGCTGCACCAGAAAGAGCGCGAAGAAGACTTTGCGCCGCGAATGAATCGCGTTCCAACTGGCCACCACCCCTACCGGAGCCAGCAAGCCAACAAGGACCACCAGCCACAGGCTCAACCCATCCACGCCGACGTGATAAAAGATCCCGTGGCTCTCGACTGAATTTGAGGATAACTCGATCGACATCCGGTTGATCTCGAACTGAAAGCGGGGTGCGTCCGCAGCCAGCGAGAAATGCGCCGGCAAATGCAGCGTAAGCCCGAAGGTGGCCAGCGATGTGGCGAGCGCAATCCAGTTGGGCAGCCTGCCGCGCTCAGGCATGAGCAGCACTAACACCGCCCCGGCCAGCGGCGCCAGCAGAATCAGCGTGAGAATCGAGTTGTTGATTTCGTTCATTCTCTCAATGCCCCGCAATGCCCAGATGAATTACCGTAAGACTGGCCAGAACCGCTGCCCACGGAATTACCAGGAAAAGCAGCAGAGCCGCCGCACCCGCCGCCAGCCATGCCGCATAGGAGCGCAGATTCCCCGACTGCCAGCGCTGCAAGATCGCCCCCGACAGCATGGCAATGCCGCCGAGCAGCCAGGCCATTCCGCCCAGAATGCCCACATCCACCACCCACTCCAGAAAATACTTCGAGATGCCGAGCAGCGGCCTGACAACAGCAGCGTTGTAAAACTCGTCAACGTAATACTTGTTAGCCAGCAGTTTATAACTGCCGGAAAGCGCACCAGCAAGACGCACGGGGAGCGCGGACTTTTCTCGATAGAACAGATGGGCAATCAGCCAGCCAAGAAGCGCGACCCCGACAGCCGCGGCGCTGAGAATCAATTCAAGCTGCGCGCTGCCTCCCTCCGCCGCCCGCGCGCCGAAGACCGGTGCTAGAAAACCGCTGAATCGCTCCATGTTGACCCAGCCGGCCGACGGCTCAATGCCGATCCAGCCGCCACAGATCGAAAGCAAAGCCAGAAGCATGAGTGGGCCGAGCATGGAGAACGGGTTGCGATGCAAATGAAGTTCCTTGCTGCGCGGCTCTCCAAGGAAGGCCAGGTACCACAGCCGGAACATATAGAACGAAGTCAGCAGCGCCGTAACTACACCGACAAGCCACAGCGCCTTGCCGTTCGGCCCTTGCAAGAAGGCCGCATACAGAATTGCGTCCTTGGAGAAGAATCCCGCGAACGGAGGGAATCCGGCGATGGCCAGCACGCCCACCGTAGTTACTGCAAATGTAACTGGAAGTTTCTTCCACAGCCCACCCATTTTGTGCAGGTCCTGCTCGCCGCCCATCCCATGAATCACCGCGCCCGCAGCAAGAAACAGCAGCGCCTTAAAGAAAGCATGGGTAACTAGGTGGAAGATAGCCGCCGAGTAAGCGGCCACACCGCAGCCCAAAAACATATAGCCAAGCTGCGAGATCGTCGAGTAGGCCAGCACGCGCTTGATGTCATTTTGCACGAGAGCAATGGTGGCCGCGAAGATGGCCGTCGCCGCGCCGACAATCGCCACCACGCTAAGCGCAAAGGGCGAGTGGTCAAACAAGACATGCGTGCGCGCGACCATATAAACGCCCGCCGTGACCATGGTAGCCGCGTGAATTAAAGCGGAAACTGGCGTCGGGCCTTCCATCGCATCCGGCAGCCAGATGTAGAGCGGAAGCTGCGCGCTCTTGCCCGCCGCGCCCAGCATCAGGCAGAGCGCGATGACGGTGACTACGCCGCCGTTCCAGCCGGGGTCTTGTCCGAGCTTCGTCGCAATCTCCGGAAAAGACAACGTGCCGAAGTTGGCGACGAGCAGAAACATCGCAATCAGAAAGCCGAAGTCGCCGATGCGGTTGACGATGAATGCCTTCTTGCCCGCGTCCGCCGCCGCCTTCTTCTGGAAGTAAAAGCCAATGAGTAAATAAGACGCGAGGCCGACTCCCTCCCACCCCACAAACATCACAAGCGCATTGCCGGCTAGAACCAAGACCGTCATGAAGAAGAGAAATAGATTCAGATAAGAGAAGTACCGCGCATAGCCCTCTTCGTCCTTCATGTAGCCGACAGAATAAACGTGAATCAAAAAGCCCACGCCGGTGACGACCAGCAGCATCACCAGCGAAAGCTGATCGAGGACAAAGCTGAAGTCCACGTGAAGCGCGGCGATGTTGATCCAGGGAAGTGGACAGGTTTCAATGACGGGCAGCAAGAACAGATAACTCTGAGGAATGGCGCAGCCTTTGCACACTGTAATACCAGGGTGCAATGGGGGAATAGTGTTAAGCACAACTCCAAACGCCGCCAATGGTGCCAGCAGCGCCACCGTAGAGACAAGCCACTTGGGCAGTCGTTCTCCCAGGATTCCATTGATAAGAAACCCTGCGAAAGGCAGCGCCGGAATAAGCCAGAGATATAGGTCTGCGTTCATAGTTTCATCAGGTCGATGCGGTCGACGGCCAGGGTTGCGCGCGCGCGGAAGACGGCAATGATAATGGCCAGTCCCACGGCAGCCTCCGCAGCGGCCACCATCATCACAAAGAAGACGAAGATCTGCCCCTTCACCGCGTGCCACTGATGGGCGAAGGTCACAAACGAAAGATTCACACCATTGAGCATCAGCTCAATCGACATGAAAACAGTAATCAGGTTGCGCTTGACGAGGAAGCCCACCACGCCGAGCGAAAACAAGATGGCGCTCAACAGCAGATACCAGGAGAGCGGAACTTGCTGCGCAAAAAAGGAACTCATTCTTTGCCCGTCCTTTCTTCGCTCCCATCGCCATGTCGAGCCAGCGCCACCGCCCCCAGAATCGCAATCAGAACCAGAACAGAGGTGGCTTCGAACGGCAGCAATAGCCTAGTGAAGAGCACAGCGCCCAGTTCGTCGATGGAGATGATGCCGTCGCTCAGTGTTGCCGTGCCCAATCCCTGCGCCCGCAGAATCACCGTGGCGATCACGGCCAGAATGATGACCACGGCGGGAAAGCCCACCACCCGCGCCGCGCGGCTCCCCAGCGTGCGCTCCTCGCGCCCCGCGTTCAGCAGCATCACGACAAAGGTGAACAGCACCATAATCGCGCCGGCGTAGACGATAATCTGCGCAATGGCCAGAAACTCCGCCCCCAGCAAAAGATAAAGCACGGCCAGCGAGACCATCACCACAATCAGCGAGAGGGCGCTGTTGATGGGATGGCTCTGCACCAGGAGATTGATCGCTCCCGCCAAGCAAAATCCGGCAAACACGACAAACAAAATCAGGTGCATCGCAAGCTCCGGGCAAGCCCGATGGTGACTTAGTGGTAAGCCAGCCAAAGGCTGGTCGCCACA
This sequence comes from Occallatibacter sp., assembly GCA_049522975.1. GTDB lineage: Bacteria > Acidobacteriota > Terriglobia > Terriglobales > Acidobacteriaceae > Telmatobacter. Next base: position 25,634 of record JBEKNI010000025.1, read on the forward strand.
ATGTTCAGAATGGCCAAAGGCATAAGCCAGCGCCACCCGAAGTTCATCAACTGATCATAGCGGAAGCGCGGCAGAGTCCCGCGCACCCACACATACAAAAATAGGAAAGAAAAGACCTTAAGCACAAACCAGAAGACGGAAAGCCCGGCATCGACAAATACATTCTCGAATGTCGGGATCAGATCGCCGAAGGGGCTGGTCCAGCCGCCTAGAAACATGAGCGTTGCCACGCAACCTACGGTAATCATGTTGGCATACTCGGCCATGAAAAACATGGCGAACTTCATCGAGCTGTACTCGGTGTGATAGCCGCCGGTAAGCTCGCTCTCCGCCTCGGGCAGATCGAAGGGCGAACGGTTGGTCTCCGCGTAGGCCGCCGCCAGATAAATGAAGAAAGCCACAAACTGCATTCCGCCGAAGAGATTCCAGGTCAGCATCCCCTGGGTCGATTGCTTCTCCACGATCTCTCTCAAGCTGAGCGAACCGGTGCGCAGCACCACGCCCACCAGCGAAAGTCCCAGTGCCAGTTCGTAGCTGACCAACTGCGCCGAGGAGCGCAGCGCGCCCAGCAGCGAATACTTGTTATTCGACGACCAACCCGCCAGCGCAATCCCGTAAACGCCGATCGAAGTGACGCCCAGAATCACCAGCAGGCCGATGTTTACATCGGATATCTGGAAAAAGTGCAAGTGCAGGTCGTCCGGCGGCACCAGCCCGCCGGGGCCAACGTTGGGCTCGCCGAAGGGCACCACAGCGATGGAAATCAGCGCGCAGCCCAGCGCGAGGATGGGAGCAAGCAGATAGAGCGGCCGGTAGACTCCGGTGGGAATAATATCCTCTTTGAGAAACGACTTAGCCCCGTCCACCAGCGGCTGCAAGAGCCCGAACGGCCCCACGCGGCTCGGCCCCCAGCGATTTTGAATGCGGCCCACCAGCTTGCGCTCCAGCAGCACGGTATAAGCGACGGCCAGCAGCATCACCACCGTCACCACGGCCACCTTGAGCGCGCTCCACAAAAAGAACTGCAAAATCGTCACTGGTCCTCAGCCTCTTTCAATCCCGCTGCTTTTCAACAATCCGCTGGGTGCCCCACCGTATTCGCGTACTTTGCAAAAGGGTGGGAAGCCACGAACTCCAGTCCGCGTCTCCCGCTTCCGCTTACACCCGTATCTGCACCAACTGCGCCGCCTGATGCCGCGCAAGCTCCTTGAGCGCCGCGCTGTGCTCGCCGAGCGTCCCCGAAGCAAACAATCCATTGTGTGCGGGCACAAACTCGCCCCGCCTGGTCAGTCCCGCAACCGGCGAAGAACCCGGCTCGGTCGGCACATCGTTGCCGGCAAGCAGATTCATGCGGTCCACGGCATACCCCGGAACCAGCCGGGCAATTTCGTCCAGCACCGCCAGCGGATCGAAGGGGCTGAGCTTTGGCTCCAACTCGTTCGCCGCCAGCCAGACCGCGTGCCGGTCGGCCTCGCCAGCCTGCGCGCCGCGCGATTGGCCCAGGTCGGCAGTCACTCCGCCCTTGCCAAAAGGAACCAGCGTCCTCACATCCACGCCCATCGCTCCGGCCAGCCGCACCAGAATCTCAAACTCCGGCTTCACTCCTGCGCGGTCCGCAGCCTTGTTGACCAATTGCACATCGCCGAATGTATTCGTCACCGTGCCGCTCTTCTCGTAGAGGCTGGCCGCCGGCAGCACCACATCGGCCAGCGCAGCAGTCTCGGTAAGGAATAAGTCTGCGACGATCACAAATGTATTCTTCAAAGCAGTGCGATCCACGCCCAGCTTTGTGACCGGATCGGCGCCCACCACCAGCAACGCGCCTAAATCGTCTTTGGCCGCAGCGTCTATCATCTCCCGCATCGTCAGGCCCGGTGTTGCGGGCAGCCCCGGATACTCGGCGGCAAAGGCGCCGGGAACCGCGACCGGCACATACCCTGGAAGCAAATCGGGCAACAGCCCCATATCCGCCGCGCCGCGTGAGTTGGCATAATCGCCCAAATAGGCAAAGCGGACAGATCCGGAACTAGGACCACGCTTCACCCCCCAGGCAACTAACTCCGCCACCTGCTCGCCTTTATACTCAGCGCCGAATATTACTAGTAGCGACTCCTCGGCTCGCACGGCTTTGGCGAACTCCGATTCGCTCTCCTCCAGATAAGCGGATAGCGCCGGATAACCGTCCTCGGGCGGCCGCAGGATGCCCTTGGCCTGCCGCTTCAGCTTTATCGTCTTGGAGTTGGCCACGTAGAGGCGCGCCCGATTCAGCCGCACGTTGGAGCGCAAATTCCAGGCCAGCAGCGGGTGCTCCTCCGTAGGATTGCCGCCCACCAACAGGATTGCCGGGGCCGTCGCCGCCTCGCGAAAGCTGGCCGCCTTGTCTTTGTGTCCGGCCAGCGCCCGCGCAAAAGCGGCAAAATCCGCAGTCCGCTCGTGATCAATGTTGTTCGTGTGTAGCACGATTCGCGCAAACTTCTGCAGCAAATAATTCTCTTCATTGGTCGTCCGGTTCGACCCGATGACGCCGATGGCCGCGCCGCCCCGCGTGTCAAGCATTTCTTTGAGCTTGCTCGCCGCCAGCCGCAACGCCTGCTCCCAGGTGACAGGCTCCAGCCTTCCCTCGGCCTTGCGCACCAGCGGCGTCGTCAACCGATTCTGGCTCCCAACAAAATCAAATCCGAAGCGTCCCTTGGCGCAGAGAAAGTCGCCGTTGATCCCGCTTTTATCGCGGTTGTCGGCGCGCACAATCTCCGAGCCGTCATTGGTCTGCCGCACGCCCACCGTCACCTTGCAGCCGTCCGCGCAATGCGTGCAAACCGTCGCCACGTGGTTCATCTCCCAGGGCCTCGTCTTATAGCGATAGCTGCCCGAGGTCAGCGCGCCCACCGGGCAAACGTCGATGCACATCCCGCACTGCTCGCAGTCCAGATGATTCCCGCCGTTCGGCGCAATAGTCGAGTGAACGCCGCGATTCTGCACGCCCAGCGCCCACACATCCATCCCTTCGCCGCACATGCGGATGCAGCGGTAACAGAGGATGCAGCGCGGCCGGTCAAAGAAAACAGCCGGCGACCATTGCTGCTCCTCGCGATGCTCCTTGGCCTCGGCGTAGAGGCTTTCGCCTGCGCCGTATTTGAAGGTCATGTCCTGTAACTCGCACTCGCCGCCCGCGTCGCAGACCGGGCAGTCGAGCGGATGATTGCCAAGCAGCAGCTCAATCGTCGCCTTGCGGGCCTGCGCAATCTCCTCTGATTCAGTTACAAAGACTTGTCCCTCGGCAACGGTCGTCGTGCAAGCGGTTTGCAGCTTGGGAACCTTCTCCTGCCGCACCACACACATCCGGCAAGCGGCCTGCAAGCTGAGTCCTGGGTAATAACAGAACGCCGGAATCTCGATCCCCGCCTTGCGGCAAGCATCAATCAGCAGCGTCCCCGCGGGGACCGTCAGCGTCGTTCCATCGACAATGAAAGTTACGTCTGCCATTCGACTCCTGCGTTACTAAACCACCGCCAACTCCACATGCTTAGCGAACGGACAAGCCCTCCCGCCCAAATGCTCCTCAAACTCGTTGCGAAACTTTTTCACGAATCCCAAAATCGGCATCGCTGCCGCGTCGCCCAGAGGACAAAATGTCCGGCCCATCATGTTTTCGGCTAGATACTGAATGTTGTCGATGTCCTTGGCCGTGCCGAAGCCGGCATGAAAGCGGGTCAGCGATTTCTTGAGCCAGTCCGTGCCCTCGCGGCAGGGGATGCACCAGCCGCAGCTTTCGTGCTGATAAAAGCTGATGGTGCGCAGCGCGAATTCGACGATGCAGGTCTGGTCGTCGATCACCACCACGCCGCCCGAGCCGAGCATCGATCCAGCCTTGCCCACCTGGTCGAAGTCCATCCCGATATCAATCTCCTCGGGCAGCAGCACGGGAGTCGAAGACCCGCCGGGGACGACGGCCTTCAATCCGCGCCCGCGCCAGACGCCGCCCGCGACCTCGTAGATCATCTTCTTCAGGTTGTAGCCCATCGGCAACTCATAAACTCCCGGCCGCTCCACGTGGCCGCTGATCGAAAAGAGCCGCGTCCCGCCGTTGCGCGGCGAGCCGGCCGCCGCGTAAGCCGCCGCGCCCATCTCGATCACATGCGGCACGGTAGCAATCGTCTCGGCGTTATTAATCACCGTTGGTCCGCCGTAGAGTCCGACGACGGCAGGGAAGGGAGGCTTGATGCGCGGCACGCCTCGCTTGCCCTCGAGCGACTCCATCAGCGCCGACTCCTCGCCCACCTCATACGCCCCGGCGCCTGTCTGCGTGATGATCTGGAATTCGGTCTCGCTGCCAAAGATGCCCTTGCCAAGAAATCCCCGCGCGTAGGCATCGGCGACGGCCTTCTCCATGATTTCCAGAAGATAGCGGTACTCGCCGCGCAGGTAGATGAAGCCCAGCCTGGCGCCGATGGCCAGCCCGGCGATGATCGTGCCTTCAATCACCGCATGAGGGTCGTGCAGAAAAATCAGATGGTCCTTGCAGGTTCCCGGCTCGCTCTCGTCGCCGTTGACCAGAACGTACTTCGGCTTCGCGCTCTGCTTGGGCACGAACGACCACTTCAGCCCGGTTGGAAAGCCTGCCCCGCCCCGTCCGCGCAGCCCCGAGGCCTTCATCTCCTCGATGATCCAGGCCGGACCCAGTTCTGGCCCCTGCGCGAGGCACTTCTTGGCCGCCGCGTAGCCACCCAATTCAAGATAGCGCTCGATCTTCGCCGCACCCAGCCCAAAGCGCCGCGTCACGATCTTCACTTCATCGGGATGGGAGACGAGTCTAGGCATGGGCCTGCCCTTCCGTTATGGCCTTGCCGCGATAGCCGGCCAGAATGCCGGGCACGTGCTGGGCATTCAACTCGTCGTGGAAATCGTAGTTCACTTGAATCGCCGGCGCCCACGAGCAAGCCCCGATGCACTCGACCTCTTCCAGAGAAAACAGTCCGTCGGCCGTGACTCCATGCTCGCCAATTCCTAACTCATCCTTAAATTTCTCATAAACTTCATAGGCTCCGCGCAACATGCAACTGATATTCGTGCAGACCTGCACATTGTATCTGCCCGCCGGCTTGAAGCGCAGCATCGAATAGTAACTGGCGACGTTGCGCACTTCTAACTCGGTGATGCCGATTCGCTCGGCCACCTCGGCAATCACCGCGTCGGAGAGGTAGCCGATCTCATCCTGCGCATAGAGCAGCATAGGAACCAGCGCCGAGCGGCGCAGCGGGTACTTCGCCGCCAGCGCGTCGAACCGCGCGGCCAGCTTCGGCGAAAATATGCTCATGGTCTCATCGCTCACTGCAAAACTCCCGCACTTCTCGCTCCCAGTTCTTATGCTCGCAAGGGAAATCAATTAGTCCCTAGTCCCTACCTGCTAATCTCCCCCAGCAAAATGTCGATGGACCCTACTACTGCCAACACATCCGTCAGGCTCCGCCCCCGGCACAACCCACGTCGCCTGGCGGCTGCCGTTCAATCCGTGCGATGCGGTGTGACTGCGGAACAGAAAAGCCAGAGACACCCATAACTCGTCGTAGACAGCCGGAGCCAAATCACTCAAATCGGCCACGAATTACCGCCGCGACGACTCGCTGTGCGATCTCCTCTGGTCTGGCCCCAGGATCTGCCCGCTCACCGCGGAAGTGATCCATACCGTGTCCGTCTCCTCTCCATGCCTTCAGGTCTGAAACATCCTCTCTGAGGGCATAGAACACTGCCTGTGTTCCTGAGTACTCGCTAGCTCCAGACATGCCACAGCAGATCTCTGAGGCACTGGGATATGCGCCCGTCATAAGCGACACGCCAACCTTGACCTCAGAACCATACGGAAAGGCTATAGCCCACCGATCCTTAACCCTGACGATCGGGCCAAATCTTGGGAACCGCTTCTCTTTGAGTGCGTCATTCGCTGTTGCGATTTCTTGAGCGAGATGAGCGCAGACCCTTTCAAAGAAGGCGAGTGACTTCCGCTTGTGCTCTTGGTATGCATCCTCCTCCGCTTTGCGGGCTTCCCGCTCTGCCTGGACGTTGTCTGCAATCCTGGCGTAGTCCAACCCGGCGCCTTCTTGCCTCATCGATCAATCTCCCCCAACACAATATCAATCGACCCCACCACAGCCACCACGTCAGCCAGCATTCGCCCCTTGCACATGGTCTCCAGCGCTTGCAACGTCGCAAACGACGGATTGCGCATATGCACCCGATAGGGCTTGGCCGTGCCATCGGATACAACATAGTAGCCCATCTGGCCGCGCGGCGATTCAATGGCTTGATAAACCTCGCCGGCTGGCACCGCAAAGCCTTCCGTCACGATCTTGAAGTGATGGATCAGCGCCTCCATCTGCGTCTTCATCTTCTCCCGGTCCGGCAGCACGATCTTCGGCGCGTCAGCCTTGATCGGGCCTTCGGGAAGACCGTCCAGCGCCTGCTGGATGATGCCGACGCTTTCGCGCATCTCCTCAAGCCTGATGAGATACCGCGCCCAGCAGTCGCCGTCGGTCGCAATGGGAACCTTGAACTGGAACCGCTCATAGCCGGAGTAGGGCATATCGCGGCGCAGGTCGAAGTCCACTCCCGATCCGCGCATATTCGGCCCGGTCACGCCCAGCGCAACCGCATCTGCTGCGGATAGATAGCCAACACCCTTCAAGCGATTCCTGAAGATTGGATTGCCGGTCAGCAGATTCGAGTATTCGTCGATCTTCTCCGGGAATGTGCGGATGAATTTCTGCACGCGGTCATGGAAGTCCAGCGGCGGCTCCATCGCGAGGCCGCCGATGCGGAAGTAGCTGGTCATCATCCGCTGGCCGCTCAAGCCCTCGAAGATTCTGAGAATCTCTTCCCGCTCGCGGAAACAGTAAAGAAAGACCGTCAGCGCGCCAATGTCCATAGCGTGCGTCCCCAGCCAGATCAGATGCGAATTCAGCCGCGTTAATTCGGCCAGCAGCACCCGCAGCCACTGCGCCTTCTCGGGAATCTCCAGCCCCAGCAGCTTCTCGACTGCCAGGCAGTAGCAGAGGTTGTTGGCCATCGGGCTGAGATAGTCGATGCGATCGGTCAGCGGTACAACCTGCTGATAAAACTTGGCCTCGCAGGTCTTTTCGATGCCGGTATGCAGGTAGCCGATCTCCGGGTAGAGCCGCACCACAATCTCGCCGTCGAACTCCACCACCAGGCGCAGAACTCCGTGCATCGACGGGTGCTGCGGCCCCATGTTCAGCACCATGTGCTGATCGTGCGCGCCTTCGGCCGCGGGAACTCCGAGGATGGGGGCGCCTATCGTCTCGGTCATCAGCGATACCCCTCCACCGGATAGTCCTTGCGCAACGGATGTCCCTGCCAGTCATCCGGCATCATGATCCGGCGCAGGTTGGGATGTCCCTCGAAGCGAATGCCGAAGAGGTCGAAGACCTCGCGTTCGTAGAAATTGGCGGAAGGCCAGACTCCCGTAATCGATTCGGCCGCGGGGCTCTCGCCATCCATCAATACCCGCAGCCGTATGCGCTCCTTGTATGTGTGCGACAGAATGTGGTAGCTCAACTGGAAGCGCGGAGAGGAAGGAAACCAGTCGACCGCGGTCAGGTCCTCGAAGAAGTTGTAGCCCGCCGCCTGCATGGCTGCCGCTGCCCCGCGAATCTCCCCGGCGGCAATCCTCAGCGTCAGCTCGCCGTGGGCAATCCCGGCCTCCAGCAGAGCCTCCGGTCGCCAGGCCAGAATAGCTTCCACCGCCGGATGCTCGGCAAGGTCCTTCAGCATAGCCTCCTTGCCGATGGGTGTCTTTATCTCGGCCATCTTAGAGGTCCGCCTTGTCCTGGCTCCAGTTCAGGATGCCCTTGCGAAGAATGTAGTAAAGCCCCACGGCCACAAAGCCCAGGTAAACCACCATCTCCCAGAAGCCGAAAAATCTGGGGCAGCCGGTCAGCGCCGGCAGTCTGCGGTAAACCACCGCCCAGGGCATCAGGAAGACCGCTTCCACGTCAAACAGAATGAACAACATGGCCACCAGATAGAAGCGCACGCTGAAGCGCCGCCGCGCATCCCCCACCGCCACAATTCCACATTCGTACGCAGCCAGCTTGGTGGCCGTGTTCTTGTGCCGACCCACAAACCACGACGCGGCCACCATGCCCAACCCAAGTCCAAACGCCGCCAGAATTTCGAGAAGCAGCGGGAGATATTGCCAGTGGTAGGGAATCATCGCTGTCCAGTCCGGAACTTCCAGGGGAATTGCACCTGGTTTGCCGAAGCCGCCAGCGGCTCCGATAGAGCAGGATGCTGGTTTGAGGTTAGGTTTTACGCCTCGTTCCGTCAAGGCTGCGCGCGAATGTCGCAAGCGGTTTGCAGATCATTTCATCATTGTATGAGACGCTTGCCTTGAATCCTCCCATCCGGCGTTCGTGCGGAGAAGGGCACAGCGGTTGCGGCCAAGCCATCGGCTTCAGAGCGTTCATGTTGCCTAAATGGATTCCGGGCGGGTCTGTTCAGGACTTTATTTCCGTCAAAATCGTGCAATCTTGAGCGGCATTTCCGCTCTTGCCCGCTCACAATGGATTGTGTGTTCTTAGTCCGTGCGTGTGATGCAAGCGGAAGGTATCGGTGACCTACGTCACTTCAATTCCCAAAGCTGTACAGGATAATCGCCTGTTCATCGTTGGGAAACGGTACTTGCGTACTCTGAAAAACCGGCATATGCTGCCGACAATCAGGGTGAGGATACAACCATGGCAGCCACCACGACCACCGGCTTCTCGATCCCGGCCTCAGTGCCGGACGTCATTACCGTTCGTGCACACTCCCATCGCCGCCGCATTAGCCCTCAGGCTGGCCGCGCGATCGAGACTCTTGCCCACGCCATCGAGTACCTTACCGACGAGTTCGTCCACCAGGGCTTCAGCTTCTCCGCCAGGAATGAGCAGTTGGAGGCTGTCCAGATACTGATGGCTCTCAACCGCCAGGTGTATTTTGAGTGCCCGGAAGTGCCAACCCTTGGCGAGCGTTGCCGCACCCTGTTACATCTTCACTCCGCATAGAGACTCCTCACCGGCAAGCGTAAGTCCATGAGCGCCCTCCCAAGCCGAGTCCCTGTCGTTGCGGCTGGTGTGGGTTTGGCTGCACCATCCCAACAACGCCGGATCAAGAATCTGTTGGCCGGACCCCGTCATTGCCCTTACAGTTATATCTATGACGCAGGCGCCGCACGCTTCCCCTTCTCTCAAATTCCTTGAAGACCGTTGGAACCCCTCCCTCGCCGCGACGCTCGATGAGCCGGAACTGCTTCGCTATCGTTCCAACCTCCTCGGCTCCGACCTGCGCATCACCAACTTCGCCGGCGGCAACACCAGTTCCAAGATTAGCGAAATCGATCCGCTCACTGGCCAGCCGGTTGAGGTTCTCTGGGTCAAGGGCTCGGGTGGCGATCTGGGCAGCATTCGGCGCACCGGCTTCGCCACCCTCTACCAGCGGAAGTTCCTCGACCTGGAAGGCAGCTACAAAGGCGTCGCTACTGAAGACGATATGGTTGTCCTCTACCCGCTCTGCGCCTTCCGCGACAACCCCGTCGCCGCTTCCATCGACACGCCGCTGCACGGCTTTCTTCGCTTTGCGCACGTAGACCATCTCCACCCCGACTGGGGCATTGCCCTGGCCGCCTCAGCCAACGGCAAAGCCAAAATGGAGGAGTTCAACCGCGAGTTCGGCCACTCTCTAGTCTGGATGCCCTGGCTGCGTCCCGGCTTCGAACTCGGCTTGAGGATGCGCCACGCGGTTCAGCAGAACCCCGGCTGCGACGGCATTGTTCTGGGCGGCCACGGCCTCTTCACCTGGGGTCGGACCCAGCGCGAGTGCTACCTGAACACCATTACCGTCATTGATCAGATCGGCCAGTTCATCGAGCGCCACGCCGTCGCCAAAGGCCCCATCCGCTTCGGCGGAGAAGCCATCCCCGCCCGCCCTCGCCGCCAGGAACTCGCCATTCAGATAGCGCCGTATCTTCGCGGCCGCGTCAGTGCCCAGAATCGCCATATTGCCAGCTTCACTGATCTTCCTGATGTGCTTCAGTTCGTCAACTCAGTTCATGGCGGGGAACTCGCCTTCCTCGGCACCAGTTGTCCCGACCACTTCATTCGCACCAAGATCCGACCGCTCTTCGTCCCTTGGCCCGCCAGCGCCAGCCTCGCCGAACTGAAGCAGCAGATCGCCCTATCCCTGGACGAATACCGCGGCCAGTACCGCGCCTACTACCACTCCTTCGCCACGCCCGATTCGCCTGCCCTGCGCGACTCCAGCCCCTCCGTCGTCCTCATCCCCGGCCTGGGGATGTTCAGTTTCGGCAAGAACAAGACCGAAGCCCGCATCGCCGGCGAGTTCTACACGAACGCCATCCACGTCATGGAGGGCGCCACGCTGCTGGCCGATGGGGAAGTGACAGGCACCCTGCCCCAGTGCGGCGAGAGCTTCGATCCTGCCGGCTTCAAAGTCTTCTCCAACTACGTCGCCCTGCCTGCCAGTGAAGCCTTCGGCATCGAATATTGGGCCATGGAGGAGGCCAAACTTCGCCGCCAGCCACTGGAAAAACAGCTCAGCCGCCGCATCGTTCTTGTTGTTGGCTCACCCGGGAACAGCGGCAGTGAAGCCGCCCTCAAGGCTGCCTCCAGCGGAGCGCACGTGATCGTCGCCGGCCCCGACCAGGCTGCCGCTGCCCGCATTGCCGAAGAACTGAAATCCGTCACTTCAGCCGAATTCGTCTCCAGCGCTCCAATCGACATTCACAGCCGCGAGTCCATCGTCCAGGCTCTCCGCGCCACGGTGCAGGCTTTCGGCGGCCTCGACATCGTCCTCGACTGCGGCAACCCCGTCAGCCAACTGCTCGCCGAGGAAGCTGACAGGCTCTTCGCCGAACAGGGCCTCGACGGCTCCGTCGCGCGGCCCGCCGCGGCCAACATCGTGCCTTGATCGGGATAATGCATCACTTTAGGAGGGTATGATGCAGTCTTTATCCTTCTGCATCGCTTCCGATACACTTGCATCTTCGTGTCGAGAAGCGCATCATTATGAAATCATGCCTACCGCCGCTGCATCTGCAAAAGATACTTTGTTCAGCGCCAGCACTTCGGGGAAGCGCGCCGCGAAGAACTCCGGGGCGCGCCGGACGACGGTTACGCTCTCTCCCGAATCCCAGCAGATCGTCGAGCGTTTCAGGAACGCCAGCGGAACCTCCGCCAGCGCCGCCATCGATCAGATCATTCAGCGGAGCGAGCCAAGGCCCTCGCGGCTCAAGATGAGCGACATTGGCCTTCTGGTCCTCGATGTGCCCGCCAGAGAGGGACTCCACTTCACTCTCGAGGATATAAAGAAAGCGGAAGACGAAATGGACCGCGAATACGTGGAGCGGCTGATGCGGCAAAGAAGGCAGTCCGCCCCCAAAGGAAACGGCGCAGGGCGACGGAAATGACATTCCTCCTCGACGTAAACATTCTTCTCATCCTTCACGACCCCCGCCATCAGCACTACAAGCTGGTCTCCCGATGGTTTACGCAGCCGCCAAGCAGACCTTTCGCCACCTGTCCCATCACGGAATCGGGGATGTTGCGGCTCTTGCTCCAGGGAGTCACTGGGTTAGATCCCTTCGATATGCAAGAAGCGCGCGATGCCTTACAACGCCTCGTTCAGCTCCCCGGCCACGTCTACTGGCCGGACCACCCGGCCTACCTGGACGCCACCAGCCCTCTCTTCGCCCGGATGCAGGGCCACCGCCAAACAACCGACGCTTATCTGCTTGGACTTGCCATCCACAACAAGGGCAAACTGGCGACCCTCGACCGTGGAATCGCCCATCTGGCTGGAAGAGAGTTCGCCGCCAACCTGGAAATCATTAGATTATGATTTTTTCCACAGCTCCCCTCCAAAAATACTTGACATCTATAACTGTGTAGCACATAGTATGTATAACACACTATGCCGTACACGGTACACCTTATGAACCCAGAACCTTTTGAGAACCTTCGCCTCGAACTCCGCCGCGGATGCCTGGTTTTGGCCGTCCTGGCGGCCCTGCGCCGTGAGCAATACGGCTACACCCTGCGCAAAACCCTCTCCGAGCACGGCCTGGAGATCGATGAAGGCACGCTCTACCCACTCTTGCGCCGCCTGGAAACCCAGGGCCTCCTGGCCAGCGAATGGCGCGAGGAAGAGAAACGCAAAAAACGCTTCTACCTCCTCTCCGCCGACGGCGCCCTGATCCTCGACCAGTTGCTAGCCGAGTGGCGCGGCATCGATTCCTCTATCCACGCAATCCTGAAGGAGCATGACCATGGAAATGATTGAACGTTACTTGCAAGCCGTCAAATTCTGGCTGCCCCGGCAACAGAGGGACGACATCATCGCCGAACTCGCCGACGACATCCAAGCCCAGTTGGAAGAACAAGAGACAACTCTCGGCCGAAAGCTGAACGAGGCTGAAGTCGAAGAGCTTCTCAAGCAGCGCGGCCATCCTCTGCTGGTGGCCAACCGCTTCCAGCCGCGGGAGTCCCTGATCGGACCCGCTCTCTTTCCCGTCTATCGCTTCATTCTGAAGGTCTTCGCCTTCGGCTATCTTACGCCCTCGGTGCTGGTGTGGATCGGCCTGATGACCTTCAGCCCCGCCTATCGCGCCGGGCAAACCCACGTTTCATGGTTTACCGCCTTTGCCTCCTTGTTTGGCCATTTGTGGATCACTACCTGCACGGCTGTCTTTGCGGTCACCCTCGCCTTCGCGGTCTTGGAGCGAATGCAGGCGCGCATCCATTTCTTCGATCGCTGGAGCCCGCGCAAACTCCCGCCCGTCCGCAACCCCAACCTGATTCCACGCTTCAATTCTTCGTTTGAGCTGGCGGCCAACCTCATCTTCTCCGTCTGGTTTGCCGTCTACCTGCACTCTCCGGTGGTGCGCTTCGGCTCGGCCGTCCAGATCGCCCTTAATCCCATATGGCCGTGGTTCTTCTGGAGCTACCTGCTGCTGGCGGCCTTCAATGCCGCATTGGCCTGCGAAAAGCTCCTCCATCCCTCCTGGACCGTGAGGTGCGCCGCGGTTAAGCTGCTCGCCGATGCGGCAGGAGCGGCGCTCTTCTGCTGGCTGATAAAGGCTGACATCCTCGCCTGTATCGCCGCCCCGGATCTTCCCGCGCAGCAAGCCGTTGCGATAACTCAAGCTATCAATGGCTGGATGGCGAGGATCTTCCCGGCAGCCATCGTTCTGGGGCTGGTCATCGTCGCCACCGATGTATATCGGATCGTGCGCTTGAGGCTGGCCGCGGAGCACTCCTCGGCGTAAAGCCACGCTGTCACTCCGACTGGCTTGTACTCGGGGTCTGCTGCTTGGCTGCGGGAGGCCTTGAGTCGCTTGGCGGCGGAGGCTGGGCCGCACCCGATGGCTGCGCCGTGGCCGGCGGTTGGGCATCGGGCTCTCCGCCGGGCTGCGCATCGGGTTTTGGCTTGGGGAACTGCACCGGCTTCATCACATCCGTGTTCTTATCGTTCTTCTCGTCGTCGGCAGGCAGCTTTTCGCCGGGCTTGCGCAGGCTGGGCGGAGCGGCAGGGGCCTGGGTTTCCGGATTGCGCTCGGCGTCGTCCTCTGCGACGGTCCGCGTGCCGGATCGTACGGGAGTCAACGGCGTGCCGTCGGTGCGCATCAGTCCATCCACCTCGTTTTTGGTGAAGACCACCGGCGTCTTGCCCACCTCGGCCACCTCCAAGCGAATCACGCGGTTCCCGTTGATGCGCACGAAATCCACTTCCTCCGGCGGCTGGCCGTAGATCCACTCCTCGAAGGGCGTTTGCCCGTCCATCTCGCGCGATTTGTGCTCCGGCTGCCCTTTGGCGAACAGCACCATCTCCGTGCTCATGCCGACCAGAACATGGTGCTGGAGAATTGCGTCTTTCAGCTTGGCGGGAAGGGTGTCGGTGAAGGCCGCGAGAGGGGACTTGACGTCGAAGGAGATGAGGGGCGCCAGTAGAGCCTTCACCTGGTCGCCGGTCAGCTCGGGAAGATGACCGTCAAAGACGAGGGTGAGCCGAGCGCCTACCGGCTCCTTGCCGTCGTCCTCCCCGCCGGGATTCACGACCCCCGGTCCCACGCCGATCTGGACGTGGCTCAGAAAACGGTGCTTCTTGTCCGGTCCACCATTCAGGTCGAAGACAATCCTCGCGTGCTCGAACCGAATGTCGCTCAGCACCACGCGCTCCCCTGGCTTGGCGCAGAGTCCTTCTTTGGTGGCCATGTTCAGGTACGCTTCCCCGGCGGGATTCAGCATCCCGTTGGCGGTCAGCGTCAGGCCCTTGTGGCCGCGCGGAAAAGGCCGCATGGCGAAGCCCTGTTCCGACTGCAACAGCCGAATCAATTCGGTGCGTGTCTTGGCGTCCAACTCGGAGTTGGGAAGCGGGATCCGGGTTGGCTCGATCTGCTGATACCGCCGGTCCACCGCGACCCCCTGGCCGGTGGGACCGTTGATCACGGCGCCGGTGCGGCTATCGACGGTAATCACCTGGGCTGCCAAGCCGCCGGCGAACAGCATCCCGGCGGCGCACCAAGCCGATCCGCGCAAGAACGCTCTCCTGCGGCCGGTGCTCGAAAGCGATTGGGGAGCTGCCCGCATCCCTAGGGGAAGAGGTGGCCGAGTCATGGGAACCTCCCATGTACAGAAATAGCATGGCGCAAAATCCGTTCCCGTACAAGAGGGATCGGCAAATCCTGCCGAAAGTGCGGTCAAAACCCGGCATCCGGGAGCGGGGCGAAGGTTAATTCGAGCCGGGCGGCTGGTCCGTGGAGGTATCCTCGGCTCGCGCCGGTGCCGCAGCCACGGGCAGAATCTGCACCAGCCCCGGAATTGCGGGCGCGGTTTGCCCCATGGCTGCCTCATGCTGCTTGCGCGCTGCTTCGTCCAGATCCACCGCAATGCCGCCCGGCACGATCACCGGCGCATTATAGCGGTAATCCAGCTCGCGCGTCAGGCGGTAAACCACCGGCAGCGCCGCCAGAAGAACCACAAACGCCACCCAACTCCCGTCCAGCCCATAGCCGCCGCCGGTAAGCCAGAACGCTCCCATCGGATTGCCCTGGACCACGGGCGAATGGCTGCTGTTGCCGCTGATCGCCAGCCCGAAAACCAGTGCGCGGCTGGCCTTCCACCCGAAGTTGATCCCCCAACTCACCCACAACGCCCGAGTGCGCAGGTAAGCGGTGGAGAGTACCAGGCTGAGCGCCACGGAGACAGCGGCGCTGACCTTGTTCGATCCGGGCAAAAGGGCTTGCACGATGGCATAGAAGGCGGCAAAACCAAGCGCTGCTCCCAGCCCTCCCACGGCCTCTTCAAAGCGCTGAAATCCGTACCCTCGAAAGGCAACCTCCTCAGCCAGCGCGGCCAGGGCGAAGAACGCGGCGTCGGCTGCCAGCCAACCCCAGGCCGAATGTCCCAGAACCAGCACAATGGCGATGCCGCCGCCCGCCACCATCGGCAGGACACACGCCACGGCCAGCGCCCAGCCCACTGCCAGACCCAATCCTGCCTCGCCCGTCCATCCAGCCCGCGCGGGCAGCCCTTGCGCGGCCACCGGATTCGCTCGACGGTCGAACCAGAACCCCATCGCCGCATAGCCCAACAGCAGAAGAAACAGCAGCATCGCCTGCTCGACCAGCGGCTCCCACTGCTCAATGGCCAGCCCCTGCGCTCCGCTGTGGGCCAGCACGCGAGCAAAGAAGAAGTAGATGACTGCGCCAAGGAACTGAATGTAAGCGCGCAACTGGCCGCCTCCCGCCGGGGATCTGCTCATCGGCATTCCCCTTCCGTATAGAACTGTGCGATATTGCGGAACTTGGCTTGGCGCGCCGCCACCAACTCATCCACCGGCAGAGCTTTCAGCTCGGACAGATGCCTCTTGAGCACGGCGCCCAGCATCCCCGTTCCCGCCTCGCGCTCGGCCTGAATCCCCTCCGCCGGCTCCTCAACGATCTCGTCCACGCAGCCCAGCGCGGCCACCTCCGGCGCGGAGATGCGCATCGCTTCGGCGGCCAACTGCTTGTGAGTCGCGTCGCGCCACATGATCGCCGCGCAGGACTCCGGCGTAATCACAAAGTACAGCGCGTTTTCCAGGATCAGCACGCGGTCCGCGACAGCCAAGGCCAGCGCCCCGCCCGAGCCACCCTCTCCGCTGATCACCGAAATCGTAGGCACGCGCAGCCGAGACATCTCCAGCAGATTCCGCGCGATCGCCTCGGCCTGCCCCCGCTCCTCGGCGCCCAGACCAGGATAAGCGCCCGGCAGATCGATGAAGCTGATCACCGGCCGCCCGAACTTCTCCGCAATCTTCATTGCCCTCAGCGCCTTGCGATACCCCTCCGGATGCGGCATTCCAAAGTTCCGCCGAATCCTATCTCTTGTGCTCCCGCCCTTGCGGTTGCCGACTACCAGCACCTCTTCGCCCGCCAGCCGCGCCATCCCGCAGGCCACCGCCTCGTCGTCGCCAAAGGCGCGATCCCCGTGAATCTCGCTGAAATCGGTAAAAATTCGCTCAATAAAGTCCATCGGGTAGGGCCGTTGGGGATGCCGCGCCCGCTCGATCCTGATCCACGCCGGCGATGCCGTCCCCGCCTGGGGGGAAGTCCCTTGTTCCTCTTCGCTCATTGGCTCCTGGTACAGCTATGGATTCGGCCAAAAAAGGTTGATACGGCCAAAAAAATGACACTCCGTGCCCCATCCTTGCTCTCATCCTGAGCGACCCTGAGTGCAACGAATGGGGAGTCGAAGGACCTGCTTCTCGTCACTTCCGGCGCAAAGGCGGGAAACCTGCAATCGACCGCCTAAGCCGATTCTACGAGCCGCGGCCCGCCGGAACAAATCCCCGCACGACAGACCGGCCCGCATGGCGCGATTCAACCGAAGTTCCGTATCAGGGTACGCATTGAATGAGACCGCACGCCGTGATGGACAAATATTTTGCACGAAGAAGCGCTCTTCCGCCGGGCGTGACCTCCCAATCCACGGATTCTGAAGCGACAATAGCCCAACCGGCGCTCAAGGCTATGAGACATAAGACTGACAGAAACAACAGTACGATAAGGGCAACCGCTCCCACGCTTATCCACTGTCCCATTCTTCCGTCCATCTCGTCTGCCTACCCCGCTACGCCATGCGGTCCAAGACACGGCGCACGCAGCGTTACGGCTCGCGGCGGCGGCGCTGGTGGGTGGAGGGAATGTTCATGTCCTCGCGGTATTTGGCCACCGTGCGGCGGGTCAGTTGGATGCCCTGGGCCTGGAGCATGGCGGCCAGCAGATCGTCGGTCAGCGGATGGCGGGCATCCTCCTCCTCGATCAGCTTGCGGACCTTGCGCTTGAGCACCACCAGCGGAGTGTCGGCGCCCTCAGGCCCGTTCGACCCCTCGGAGAAGAAGAAGCGCAACTCCAGGACTCCCTGCGGCGTGTGGGCGTACTTGTTGGCCACCGCGCGGCTGATCGTGGAGGGATGAACGCCGATCTCCTCGGCCACTTCCTTGATCATCATCGGCCGCAGGGCCTCGATGCCCTGTTCGAGAAAGTCCCCCTGGCGGCGCACAATCACTTCGCAGGTGCGCAGGATGGTGCTCTTGCGCTGGGCGATGTTGCGCATCAGTTGCAGCGCCGAGCGGAAGCGCTCCTTCACATAATCTTTGACCTCTTTGTCGGTCTCTGCGGAGACCAGCATCCGGCGGTAGCGCCGGCTGAGGCGCAGGCTGGGCAGATCTTCCTCGTTCATCGAGACCACCCACTCTCCGCCACGCTTGAGGAAGACCACGTCGGGCTCGATCAGCCGCGCCTGTTCCCGGTTGTACTGGCGGCCGGGCCGGGGATCGAGGGTACGAATGAATCCTATTGCCGCATCCGCCTCGGCGGGGGCGACCTGGGCCGCCCGCGCCAGGTCTTTCACATCCCGCTTTTGCAGCAGGTACAAGTGCCGGTCCACAATCAGGGACGCCACCTCCATGCTGCGCCGCCGTTCCTCGAGGTGCGCCTCGGCTTCGGCGCGGAAGCTGCGATGAGGATCCTCGGCCGGGTCAGGCGCCGGCTGGGCAAACAAATGGGCAAACTCATGCTGCTGGGCGGCAATCTGTATCAGCAGGCACTCGCGCAGATCGCGGGCGCCCACGCCGGCCGGGTCAAGCTGCCGCACCAGGTCGATTCCGCGCCGGAGCAGCTCAACCGCCGATTCCGCCTGCGCCGCCAAAGCCGCCTGGGAGCTGCTGAATGCCGCCGTCAGTTCTTCTTCGCTGCCGATCAGGTACCCATCCCCGTCCAGATTGCCGATGACGAACTCGGCCGCCTCGCGTAGGCCGGGCTCCAGGGTCAGAGCTCCCAACTGCCACGCCAGGTGATCGGCCAGAGTCGTGGGCTGGGAGAGAAAGTTCTCGAACGAGGGCTTTTCGTTTTCTTCATACTCCGGCTGTGTGCGATAGCCGGGGTCAAGATACTCCTGGAAGTACGGTCCGAAGTCGATCTCGTTGAAGGGGTCTTTGGGTGGCTCCGACGGCTCCTCGGCCACGCGGACCTCGACTCCGCGAGCCTCGACTCCCCGTTCCAGGCGTTCCTCGCGCCCCGCAACCTCATCCAGCATCGGAACCGTCTCGTCAATCTCCTCCAGGACGGGATTCTCCACCATTTCGGCATCGATCATCTCCTTCAGCTCGAGCTTGTTGAGCGCAAGCACGCTCACCATCTGCATCAGGCCCGGAGTCAGGATCTGGCGTTGTTGGACCTTGAGGTTCAGTTTTGGTTGAAGCAGCGCCATAAGAGGAACTCGTTCCCGTTTCGACTCACAGTAAGTGTACTTGAGCGAGTAAGAGGCTCAAGGTCAAAATGCCACGCGACGAGCAAATCGTTCCGGATTGGGCGGCACTCAAGCCGGAAATCTCTCTCTGAGAATCGTGAAAAGTTTTGTCCCAGGCAGAGGTTGACGGAAACCAAGCCGCCCGCACCCAGTCTCCAACGCTTGCCCGCCGGGAGCGGCCTCAGTTCAGCGTGAAACCCTCCCCCAGATAGACCCGCCGCACTTCCACGTCGTTGCCCAGTTCGCGCGGCGTTCCGGCGCGGAAAATGCTCCCTTCGGCGATGATATAAGCCCTGTCGGTTACGCTCAAGGTCTCGCGCACATTGTGGTCGGTGATCAGCACTCCGATGCCGCCGGCCTTGAGGTCGAAGATGATCTTTTGCAGCTCCAGCACGGCGATGGGGTCGATGCCGCTGAAGGGCTCGTCGAGCAGGATGAAGTTGGGCTGGATGCACAGCGAGCGGGCAATCTCGACGCGGCGGCGCTCGCCGCCCGACAGCGCGTAGCCTCTCGTGGTGCGGATGTGGCCCAGGTTGAGCTGGTGAATCAGCCGCTCGGTCCGCGCTCGCCGCCCCCGGCTGCCCAGGGGCTGGGCCTCCAGCACCGCCAAAATGTTCTCTTCGACGGTCAGCTTGCGAAAGACCGAAGGCTCCTGGGGCAGATAGCTGATGCCGAAGTTGCGCGCTCTCAGATACATCGGCGTCTGGGTGATCTCGGTCTGGTCCACCAGAACGCGCCCGGTCTCCGGCTGCACCAGTCCCACGATGATGTAAAAGATGGTGGTCTTGCCGGCGCCGTTCGGTCCCAGCAGGCCCACCACCTCCCCGCGCGAGATCTTCAGATCGACTCCGCGAACCACCTGCCGTCCCTTGTAGCTCTTGCCGATTCCCTCGGCGATCAATGTATCCATCGAGTGGGTCGTCCCATCACTCCGCTAAAAGACAAATCTACCATCTTGGGCGTGAAGACGCTGGGGGCCGCTCATTTCTTCGGAAGGACCGCGGTGAGGATGCCGCGCAACTCGTCCTGCTGCGCCTCGGAGAGCGCCGCCAGGCTCATCGCAACATAAATTCCAGATCGGTGCTTTAAAACGAGCAAACTTTTTTCGATAAACCAGGAATCGAAGAGATTCCAAGAAGATTTCGAGGAAACTCCGGCACTATTGTCAATCGAGACCGATTCCTTTGTGAGATTCACCATGCATTGTCCCTGATTGACAGGGTTCATTTGGTATTTACGACGTAAGCGCCTTGGGAAATACCAGAATTGCACGAATCCCAATAGGGCCGCTAAAAACAATAAAGGTGTGAGATCAAGAATAATTGCATAGAAAAACTGGCCAATGGTTTCTGGTCCAACAGGAACCCCGGCTTGTCCGGATCTTGGTAAATGATCTCGGATAAATCCGAAGATCATCATAGTACAAACAACGATGAAGGCCCATAAAATAATCCCTTTGAAAACGGCAAAGCGCGATCTCTGTTTGCAAATCATTTTGATGAAGCTCAGATACTCCTCTTCAGTGATCCGGCCGTCGAATTCCATCTGGCCATCCTTTCGTGATTTATACAGCGATTCAATCCTAACTCACCTCGGCGCAGTCGTCTCCGTCATCGTCTTCCGTCCGCCGCCTTCGACACTGATACATCATCGCGGCCATGGAAGATCAGAGCCTCGCCGCAGACCGTTCCCCGCGCCGGATCGGTCATCTTGGGCGGCGCGCTCGCGCTTCCGGTCAGAACGTACTCATTGGTCGCGCCGGTGTAGACGAACTGCTCGCCGGTTCCGCGCCGGCCCTCGCTGCCGGCTGCCCCATATCTGCCTGTGCGTTCTTTGCGCACGGAGATGTGGGAGTGGATGCGCCGTCCAAGCGCAAGTCCCAACTGATCCCTGTTCCCTATTCCCTGTTCCCTGCCTTTAGCAGCCTCTCCACCTCAGCATGCAGCCGCGCCGTGATCGCTGCCTCGCTCTCCTCCGGCGCAAAGCGAATCGGCTGTCCCACATGCACCTCAATCCTGCCCGAACGGAACCAGCCCCGGCCCTTGGCCTTCAACTCGCCCAGCCCGCGCAGTCCCACCGGCAGCGCCATAGCTCCCGACTCCTTCACCAGCAGCCCGATGCCCCCGCGAAAGCGGGCCAACTCTCCGGAAGCCGAACGTGTCCCCTCGGGAAAAACCAGCACGTTGTAGCCGCGGTCCATCGCCGCTCCTGCGTGCGCGAAACTGCGTTGGAAGTTCCGACGCCGGGGCAGCGGGAAGACATTGAAGAGCGCCGTCAGCAGCAGCCAAATCAGCGGTCCGGGCAGGTAGAAGCCCTCTTTGCCCGCCGGCCGCTCGGGATTGCGGAAGTGCCGATAATCCTCCAGCATGTCACCCGCCATGGCTGCGGCAATCCGCCGCCGCACCCGTCCCGGCAGAGCGTACTGGACCAGCGGCCCGTCGTAGGCCGTAACATGATTGGCCACGATCAGCATCGGCTCGCCGGATGGGGGCAGCTCCGGCGCGACGACTTTGGGATTGGCCAGCAGCCAGACCAGCGGCCGCGCGAGGGCTTCAATGAAAGCCGCCCTCAGCCAGCGTACTGGCGCGAGCCATGGCCAGCGCGGATAAATGTATTGCCACTGCTCGGTCTCCGCCTGATCCCCAGCAGAAGCGCTCACGCGTACGCCAAACCCGGGCTGGTAGGCCAGGGCTTCAGCCCTGGCATTTACGCTGGCGGAATCGATTGGGGCTTCAGCCCCTGAGGCATGCTCCTCGGATGATTCTTGAGCCGCTAGTCCCCCTCCCGATTCTGGCCGCCGTCCCTCGCCAGCCACCAGCGCGCGCAGCTCCCCAAGCGTGCGTACCTCTTCCAGCAGCCCGCTCTCCGGCGCGATTCCCAGCCGCTCCTCCAGCGCCGCCGCCAGTTGCACCCGGCCCAGGCTGTCCAGCAGCAGATCCTCGGTCAGCCGCAACTCATCTCCCACGCCAGAGGGCGTTTCGCCGGAGATCTCGGCGATCAGCGCAAGCAGCCAGTCCGCCGAGGCGCCAAAGGCGCTGGCGCGGGCCTTCGCAGCCTCGCCGCCAGACGCGGCCTGGAGTTCAGCCAGCCACGCCGCGACCGCCTTCCGCCTTATCTTGCCGGTCGAGGTGCGCGGCAAATCCGGCTCCGGCCACAGCACCCAGCGCCGCAGCCTCTGAAACTCCGCCAGCCGTCCGTTTGCGCCCTCAATGGCCTTTGCCGCCTGATCGCCGCTGCCGCGCATCGCCAGTACGGCGCAAGGCTCCGGCCCGGAGGCTGTTTCCATCGCCACCACGGCGCAGGCCGCCACGCCCGGCTCTTGCTCGATGGCCGCTTCCAGGTCTTCGGGATGCAGGTTCACGCCCGCCGCGGTCACGATGACTTCGCTCTTGCGCCCCACAAAGCGCAACTCCCCGCCCGGCTGCTTCTCGGCCAGGTCGCCGGTGGCCAGCCACTCCTCTGCGCGCGGCTGTATCGCTCCGCCGGACCACGTCGCGCCTGAGATCACATCGCCCCGCACCAGCACTTCGCCATCCGGACCCAGCTTCACTTCGCGCCCCGGCAGCGGCTTGCCGATGCTTCCCCGAGCCACGTGGAAGGGATGGTTGAGCGTAATCAGCGCGCTGGTCTCCGTCATTCCGTAGCCCTGCACCACCACAAATCCCAGTGCGTTCCAGAACTGCTCCAGCTCCCCGCCCAACGCCCCGCCCCCGGAGATCAGCGCCCAGAACTTCAGGCCGAACTCGCCATGCACATCGCGGAAGCGCCACCAGCGTTCCCAGGCCCGGATGCCTTTCGATGCAGCCACGCGCCCAGCCAGATCCGGATGGCTGGATTCGAGATGATTCTTCAAGAGCGCCGTCACGCGCGGCACGGCGGCCAGCACGCTGATGCGCTCGCGCCGGATGGTTTCGATCAGCCGCGCCGCCACCAGACGGCTCTCGAAGTGCACCTGGCCGGCAAAGATGGGCGGAACCCAAAGCCCCATCGTCTGCCCGAAGACGTGGCTCAAGGGCAGCGTGTCAAAGATGCGCAGGGGATGCACCAGCAGCCGCTCGTAACGCATGTAGGGCTGCGCGCCCTGCTCGATGGGCCCGATGCTGGCCAGCACGTTTCCATGCGTCAGCACCACGCCTTTGGGGTCGCCGGTGGTGCCCGATGTAAACAGAATCTGCAGCGGCGTCTCGCGCGAGAGCCCTTCGACCGGCCCAGCCTCTTCGGCGGGCAGCGCTCCGGGCCAGTCCTCAAAGGCCAGCCGGGGAATTTCGATCTCCGGGTGCCCCACCCTCGCGACGTTCTTGTCTTTGTCGCTAGGGTGGGAATCCAAAGACTCCAATTTGCTCTGTGCCCCATCCATTCCACGTTCTTTGTGGAATGGGTGGGAATCCACAGACCCCAACTCGCCCAGCAGCAGCGCGTCGCCCACCGCCAGTTTCGGACGCACATCAGCGGCCACGCGCGCGGCAAACTCCGCAGTCCCATAGGCGTCCAGCGGCACGGCCAGCACGCCGCGCAGAATGCAGCCATGAAAGGCCGCGATCCACTCCGCGCCGTTTTCTCCCCAGATCAGAACCCGGTCGCCCGGCCCAATGCCCCGCTGCGCCAGCAGAGCGGCAAAGCGCCCCGCCAGCCGCGCAATCTCTCCATAGCTCGTAGTCCGCCGCCGGACGCCCTGGAAGCGGACCACCGCAATCTGGCGGTCGTAGCGGCGAAAGTCCTCGAGCAGTGTAGCCAGATGATCGCGCATGAAAGCTCCGGAAAGGACCATGGTAGCAGCGCGGACGCACGTGCTACGATGGGTCTCTTCCGGGATTTCGTTTGTTGGGTGGTGAACGAATGAGATTGCTGACTCTTTTCCTCATGTGCCTGGGCGCGATGGGCGCATTGCAAGCTCAGGAGCCTTTGTCGCAGGACGAGGCGCTAAAGCAGATTTACAGCCAATACGATGCGGCGAAGCATACCGCCCATTGGGTCTGCACGAAGGAACAGGAGAAGGACGGGATGCACACGGGGTGGCCTTGCGACAAGGACAATGAAACTGTTTATGTCTCAGTCGAGTTGACGGCGGAAGTTCAGGAGGGTAGCGCGAAGAAAACCTATTTCGCGATAAGCGCCAAACCGATCAATCCCGAGACTGGAGACTACTCCGGTGCTGGATATAACTGTCACGGATGTAGTGTGGCTGTTGGCGCTGGTGTATTTACATGGAAAGGGCAACAATGGGTGTTGGAGAGCGCCAGTGCCGCAGTTGGATTCTACGGCGAATGGGGTCACCCTCCCGGGATCGAGCTGGTGCAAGTTGGGCCGGAGAAGCATGGCTTGTTGCTATCGGTCAATGATGAGGCACAGGGATTTGCTGGGTCTAACAAGATTTTGCTGTTACCAATTAACCGAACCGTCGCCGAGGTGTGGTTCATCGAGGATGAAAATGACAATCTTGGAAGAATCGATCCAAACGATAAGTCAAACCATGAGGTGCCGTATAAGTCGTCGGCTACGTTCAAGTTCTTCGCCGCTAACGATGGCGTTTCCAGGGAGTATTACGATATTGAGGTCATTTCCAGGGGAAAAGATCGGGAGGATTTTGGTCATCCAATAAAACCAGAGAACTGGACCGAGATTTATCGCTTTAAAGATGGCAAATACAAGCTGCTGAGTCACAAGGATTTCATCGAGGTGAAGAAGCCCGCAAAGAAGTAGCCTTGATAGCTTCGCGTCGCAAAGGCTGAGTTCTTTTACCTCCGCACCGCGCTTCACGGCTCCGGACACAGGCATCTGTTCTTTCGCTTCCTCTTCGCCACCCTCCCGCGCTATTCTCAATGCATGGACTGGCCCGCCGCAGCCCCGCCTCCGACCGTAACGCCGGACCCGCTCGCCTGCTTTCATCCGGTGACGGCGGAGTGGTTTCGCGCCGTCTTCGACGCACCCACCGCGCCGCAGTGGATGGGCTGGCCGGTCATCGCCCGCGGTGAGAGCGCGCTGATCCTGGCGCCCACCGGCACGGGCAAGACGCTGGCCGCCTTTCTCTGGTGCCTGGACCGGCTGATGCTGGAAAGGCAGGGACTAGGGACTGAGGGACCAGGGACTGAGGGACTAGGGACTAAGGGATTTGGGACTGAGAGACCAGGGACTAAGGGACTCGTTGCGCCTGAGCGCGGCTGCCGGATCGTCTACATTTCGCCGCTCAAGGCGCTGGCCGTGGACGTGGAGCGCAACCTGCGCTCGCCGCTGGCCGGCATCGCGAATATGGCCGCGCGGCGGGGCGTCGAGGTCCGGGAACCCACCATCAGCGTGCGCACCGGCGACACGCCGCAGCGGGAGCGCGCCCGCTTTGCTCGCAATCCCGCCGACATTCTCATCACCACCCCTGAGTCGCTCTACCTGCTGCTGACCTCGCAGGCCTCCGAGGCGCTGCGCACCGTCGACACGGTCATCATCGACGAGATTCACGCCCTGGTTCCCACCAAGCGCGGCGCGCACCTTGCGCTCTCTCTGGAGCGGCTGGAAGCGTTGACGCGACGCCGCATCCAGCGCATCGGCATCTCCGCCACGCAGCGTCCGCTCGAAGAGGTTGCGCGGTTCTTGGGAGGCGTAGAACTGCCGGAATCATCGAATAGGCCAGGCTTTGTATCAGGGCACGACTTTAGTCGTGCCGCAAACGTGCACCAAGCGGATGGGGCTTTAGCCCCTGCGGGGAATGAACCGCTGGACGACATCAAGCCTTCGCTACTCCCTACTCCCTATTCCCTACTCCCTGGCGATAGCGAAGCGGAACCGCTGCGCTATCGCCCCGTCACCATCGTCAACGCCAGCGCGCCCAAGCAGTTGAAGCTGCGCATCGAGGTCCCGGTTGAGGATATGGCGCGACTCACCGAGATGGAAGATCTGCCCAGCGGTCCGGCTTCGCAGGCGCCGCGCCGCGTCTCCATCTGGAACGCCATTCATCCCCGGCTGCTCGAAATCATCCGCGAGCGCAACTCGACGATTCTCTTTGTCAACAGCCGCCAGGTGGCCGAGCGGCTGGCCGGTGCGCTGAACGAGTTGGCCGGGGAACCGATCGCCCGCGCCCATCACGGCTCTCTCGCCGCCGCGCAGCGCTCCATCATCGAGGAGCAGTTGAAGGCCGGCCAGATTCGCGCTCTCTGCGCCACCTCCACGCTGGAGCTGGGCATCGACATGGGCGCGGTCGATCTGGTGATTCAGATCGAAGCTCCGCCCTCGGTGGCGAGCGGAATGCAGCGCATTGGGAGAGCCGGCCATCACGTGGACGCCGTTAGCGAGGGGATTCTCTTTCCCAAGTACCGCGCCGATCTCGTCGCCTGCGCCGCCGTAACCCGCGCCATGCACGAGGGCCACATCGAGTCCACGCGCTATCCGCGCTATCCGCTGGACGTGTTGGCGCAGCAGTTGGTGGCGATAGTCGCGCACCCTCCCTCGGCCGCCACGCCCCGCCGCGCGAACGTGTCAAATGCAACTCGACGGAAGAAGCTTGGTGCCCCAGGTCCCTCGCCTTTGGGGACCTGGGGCACGACGAACCTAGCCGCACTTGCCCGTGGGCAGATGGAACCGGAGTCCGCCAAGCCCGAAGTCAGCGTCGATGCCCTCTTCGATCTTGTCCGCCACGCCGCTCCCTTCGGCGCTCTCACCCGCGCGGCCTTCGAGGGCGTTCTCGATCTGCTCAGCGGCCGCTACCCCTCAGACGAGTTCGCCGAACTCCGCCCGCGTCTCACCTGGGATCGCGTGCGCAACGTGGTCACGGCTCGCGACGGTGCGGCGCGGCTGGCCATTCTCAACGCGGGCACCATCCCCGACCGCGGCCTCTACGGCGTTTTTCTGGCCCACAGCGAGGGCAAGGCCATCCGCGTCGGCGAGCTCGACGAAGAGATGGTCTTCGAGAGTCATCCCGGCGAGACCTTCATCCTGGGCGCTTCCACCTGGCGCATCGCCGAGATCACCCACGACCGCGTGCTCGTCACACCCGCTCCCGGCGAACCCGGCAAGATGCCCTTCTGGAAGGGCGACGGACCGGGCCGTCCGCTAGAATTTGGCTGCCGCATCGGCGCGCTGATCCGCGAACTCCGCGCCCTGCCCAAGCCCGCCGCTCTCACCCGCCTCGTCTCCGATCATGATCTCGACCCTGGAGCGGCTGAAAACCTCCTGCAATTTCTCGCCGATCAGGAGGCCGCAACCGGCGCGGTGCCAGACGATCGTACCGTAGTCATCGAGCGCTGCCGCGATGAACTGGGCGACTGGCGCGTCTGTGTCCTCACACCCTTCGGCAGCCGCATCCACATTCCCTGGGCCATGGCGGTCAGCGCCCGCATCCGCGCCGCCGGAGGCCCCGAGGTCGAGACGCTCTGGGGCGACGACGGCTTTGTCCTGCGCTTTCCCGACACCGACGAGCCGCCCGATCCGGATTGGTTCCTCGTCGAATCCGCCGAAGCCATGCAGCTTGTCCTGCGCCAGTTAAGCTCGACGGCGCTCTTCGCGGGCCGCTTTCGCGAGGCTGCCGGCCGCGCGCTGCTGCTGCCGCGCCGCCGCGCCGATGCCCGCTCCCCGCTCTGGCAATTGCGCAAGCGCTCTTACGATCTGCTCAGCGTGGCCTCGCGTTACCCTTCGTTCCCGCTGCTGCTGGAGTCTTATCGCGAATGCCTGCGCGATGTCTTCGACATGCCTGCGCTGATCGAAACACTCAGTGCCATCGAGCAGCGCCAGCTTCGCGTGCATGTGGTTGAAACCCGCAAGCCGTCGCCCTTCGCCGCATCGCTCTTATTCAGCTACGTGGCCAATTTCCTCTATGACGGCGATGCGCCGCTGGCCGAGCGCCGTGCGCAGGCGCTCACCATCGATCAAGATCAGTTGCGCGAACTGCTGGGCGAGGCCGATCTGCGCGAACTGCTCGATGCCAACGCCATTGCCGAAGTCGAAGAGGCCGCGCAGTGCCTTGCCGAACCCTATCGCGCCCACTCAGCCGATGGCATTCACGATCTCTGCCTGCGGCTCGGCGATCTCTCGCGCGAAGAGCTTGCCCGCCGCGTGGCTTCGCCGGAGTTGTTGCAGCACGTGGACCGTTTGGTTCGCTCGCGGCGCTTGTTGGAGTTGCGTATCGCGGGCGAGCGCCGCCTGATTGCCGCCGAGGATGCCGCGCGCTATCGCGACGGCCTGGGGATTCCGCTGCCTCCGGGCTTGCCGACGGCGCTGCTGGAGCCAGTCGCGCATCCGGTGCTTGAACTCGTTCGCCGCTACGCGCGCACCCATGGGCCGTTCACGCTGCGTGAGCCGGCGGAGCGTTTTGCGCTCGACACCACCGCCGTCGAAAACGCGCTACGCCAGCTTGCCCACGAGGGCCGCGTCCTCGAAGGCGGCTTCCGTCCCGGCGGCCTTCATCGCGAGTGGTGCGACGCGGAGATTCTCCGTCAAATTCGCCGCAAATCCCTGGCCCGGCTGCGCCGCGAGGTCGAGCCAGTCGAGCAGCACACGCTGGCTCGCTTCCTCACCCACTGGCAAGGCTTGCTCACGCCGCGCCGGGGCGCAAATCTGGATGCGCTGCTCGACGCCATCGAGAGTTTGCAAGCCGCGCCGCTGCCCGCCTCGCTCATCGAGACTTCCATCCTGCCCGCGCGTCTGGCGGAGTATGTTCCCGCCGGCCTGGACACGCTCATCGCCGCTGGCGAAGTGGCCTGGGCCGGTGTCGAGCCCATCGGCGAGCGCGACGGCCGCATTGCGCTCTTCCTCGCCGACAAGCTGCCGTTGCTCCTGCAATTGCGGCCCATCGTCGAACCGCTCACCGAGCGCGAGGCGAAGCTGCTGGCCGTCCTCGAATCCACCGGCGCCAGCTTCTTCGATCCGCTGCATCAGGCCGTGGGCGGCGGCTACCCCGGCGAGACTATCGACGCATTATGGAGCTTGGTCTGGCGCGGCCTCGTTACCAACGATTCGCTGCACGCCCTGCGCGCCTACACCGCCCGTCCGGAGAGTGCGCACACGCCGCGCCGTTTGCAGACCGGAGCAGTTTTCCGCTCCCGCCGCACCACGCCGCCCATCGCGCAAGGCCGCTGGTCACTGCTGCCGGTGCGCGCGCAGGGGAGAAGGCAAGCGGCTGGCGTAGCGCCGGACTCCAGTCCGGCTGTCTTGCCGGCGTCCTCGCCGGCAGCCCCCGAACCCGAGATCCACGGGCCTGGAGGCCCACGGGACAGCCAGTCAGGAGACCGGCACTTCGCTCCGTCGCAGACCGCATCCAGCCACGCCCTAGCCCTCCAACTGCTCAACCGCTACGGTGTGTTGCTGCGCGAATCGGTTGCCGCGGAGAACGTCCCCGGCGGCTTCAGCGCGGTTTACGATGTGCTGAAGGCTCTGGAAGAAAGCGGACGCATCCGGAGAGGCTACTTTGTGGCCGGCCTCGGCGCGACGCAATTTGCGCTTCCCGCTGCTGTCGATCTGCTGCGCCAATTACGCAACGAACCGCCGCAAGAGAAGCCGGAGTTTGTGCAGTTGGCCGCTACCGATCCGGCCAATCCCTACGGCTCGGTCCTGCGCTGGCCGGATCTGCCCGTGGCCGAGGAAGACTCCGAATCCGCGCCACGCCTGCTCACCCGCGCTGCCTACGCCGAAGTCATCCTGCGCAACGGCCAACTCGTCGCCTGGCTGCGCCGCGGCAATCCTAACCTGCTGGTTTTTCTCCCCGCCGAGGAGCCGGAACGCTCGCAGGCAGCCGCGGGCCTGGCGCACTTTCTTTGCGCGCGCGGCCAGCAGCGGATGCGCGCCTCAACGCATCAGGGCGCGCTCATCACCACCCTCAACGGCCAGCCGGTCGCGGCGCATCCCATGGCCCGCTTCCTCATGGATGCCGGCTTCCATCCCGGCCCGCTGGGAATGCACCTGCGCCGCATTCTTCTTCCGGTCGCGCACGGCGAGCCGCCAACGCAGGAGTTGCAATAGGTCATGCCCGAAGGCGACACCATATTGCGCTGGCTGCGAGCGGCCTTCGCGCCGCCTCCGGAATTCTCGCGTTTTTAAATTGCCCATGGATTCGCTGCTGACATATAATCCGCTTCAATCTTGGAGCCTCGCTCCCAGCAATCCCCGGAGGTGTGTATGTCGAACGAATCACAGGTGGAAGCCACAAACACGCACGAGGACATTGAGTTCATGTACGTGATGGCGGTCCTCTCGCTGGTCAATGTTGCCCGGCAAATCCGCGACGGCAAGGGTGACGATGTCGCGGAACACATTGAGGAATCTTTGCCGAGCTATCTGAAAACTATGTTGGAATTCAAGGAGAACAACCTGAAAACCGCCGCATTTTACGCCGGCGGCAAGCTCATCAAGTCGCGCCATCTGGAGGTGGAAAAGCGGCTTGAGAGCGCCATTGCGGGATACACCCAGGAGCAAGGCCAGGTACTCTCCGACAAATGTTACAAACTCGCCAAATGCGGAGGCGGTTTCTTCTGTTGGGAAGCCCCCATCAGCCTTCGTCCCGTGGATCCCAACGTAGTTGACGACCAAGATGGATGGCGCTACATCGTCGGCTCCACGTGCGGGTTTGATGTCTTCAAGCCTTCAAAGGGATGTGGCAATCCGGTCGGGTTGTATCAGTGCCAACCGCCGGACTAACCCGGCCGCCAACTCCGTCATCGATTGGCTGCGGCGCCCGGCCCAACGGGTGCCTCAGTCCCGGCAAGCTGAGCCGTTCGGGCAAGGTTGCAAGACAGAAGCGCCTGCAGCATTCGAGCGCCCACCGGTGCATGCGTCCGGTGGGCCGGGGTTGAATTGTGCCCGAAGGTGACACCATCTTCCGCACCGCCCGCGCCCTGGGCCGCGCCCTTACCGGCAAGCCCATCACCGGCTTCCGCTCCACCTTTCCGCTGCTCACCCGCTTCCACGACGACATGCCGCTCACCGGCCAGTTTGTCCAGAGCGTCGAGTCGCGCGGCAAGTGGCTGCTCATCCATTTCTCCGGCGGCGGCACGCTGGCTACTCACATGCTCATGTCCGGCAGTTGGCACATCTACCGGCCCGGCGAGCCGTGGCAGCAGCCTCGCGGCAACATGCGCATCGTAATCGAAAACAGCGACTACATCGCCGTCGGCTTCCGTGTTCCCGTGGCACGCATGTTGACCGCGCTCTCGCTGGCCCGCGACACCAAAATTCCGCGCCCCGCGATCGACGTGCTCAGCCCGGAGTTCGACCCCGAGGCTGCCGCGCGCCGCCTTCTTGCGCACCGCAGTGAGGAGATCGCCGATGTGCTCCTCCACCAGGAGGTGCTGGCCGGCGTTGGGAACGTCTTCAAGTCGGAGATCTGCTTTGTCGTCGCCGTCAATCCCTTCTTGAAGGCCGGCGCGCTCAGCCGGGAGCAAGTCGCAAGCCTCATCGCCGCCGCGCAAAAGCTGGTTGCCGCTAACGTGCTGGAAGACTCCGGTGACACCATCCTCACCTACGGTGGCCGCAAGCGGCGCACCACGCACGAATCCGACCCCGGCGCCAGCCTATGGGTCTACGACCGCAAGGGCGAGCCCTGCCGGCGCTGCGGCGAGCCGATCCGCGGACGTCTGCAAGGTCCCGATGCGCGCATCACCTTCTGGTGCCCGCGCTGCCAGCCCATGCCCGACGGTTCGGATGTCGATGGGTAGATGGAACAGCCCGCGCAGTTTCCATCTCCCTGCAAAGTAGAATGGAAGCATGGCATTTGCAAGCGTCAACAAGATCGCCGAGGCGGATTTTCCCACCCGCTGGGGAGCCTTCCGCATTCTGGGCTTCGAGGGAGTGCTGGCAGCGCAGCGCCCCTGCGACGAAAACGCGGCCGACGGTCCGCGAACAGGCGAGGTGGAAGGCCTCGTGGCCCTGGTGATGGGCGACATTCACTCCGCGCCGCCGCTGGTGCGCATCCACTCCCAATGCCTCACCGGCGATGTCTTCGGTTCGCTGCGCTGCGATTGCCGATTGCAACTGGAGCTGGCCTTGGGCAAGATCGCTGAGGAGGGCGCGGGCATCCTGCTCTACGAACAAAAGGAGGGCCGCGGTATCGGCCTGATGGCCAAACTCAGGGCCTACCAGCTTCAGGATCACGGCATGGACACAGTCGAGGCCAACGTCGAGCTGGGTTTTGCCGCCGACTGCCGCGAGTACGAACTGCCCGCCGAGACGCTCAAGCTGCTCGGCGTCGCCTCGGTCCGCCTGATCACCAACAATCCGCAGAAGGTCGCCGCCTTGGAATCGGCCGGCATCACCGTCTCCGAGCGCGTCTCCGCCGAGGTCGAGGTGCGGGAATCCTTTGAGCGCTACCTGCGCACCAAGCAGGAGAAGTTGGGCCACATACAGGACTCGCCGTCGAGTGAGGGCTGAATCGGAGGCTCGGTAAGAATGTCCTCGTTCCCTCAGAACCTGTAAACCACGCCGAAGGCGGCGCGCGAATTCCGGCGCTCATGCGCGGAGCAACCCGAGTTCGTCGTGCATGCGTCTCCGGAACCAACGGGATATACGGGCGCGAGAAACGACGAGGCGATGTCGTCGCCCGAGACGCGCACGGCAAAGCGCTGACTCAGCTTATATTCCATGCCGATTCCGGCTCCTCCCGCAAACGAGAGGTTGGGGTAAGCGTTCTCGCCGCCGGTGTGTTCTCCACCCAGCAGAACATGAAAGAAGCCGCTCAAGCGGTCGGAGAGATTCGCGTGCAGCACCGGGCCAAAGAGAACCACATCCACAGTCGGGGTGCAAGGCGCCTTCGTGGGGCACGGGTTGCCCGAGGAGATTGGGGTCGAGTAAAACGCCCCATCGGCGGTGAGGCCAAAGTATTTGCCCCAATCGCGGGTAAGCGACAGGTTCACGCCCTGCAATCCGTAGCGCGACTGGTTCACCTGGTTGAGACTGGTGTAGCCATAGCCGGCGAAGGCCTCCCACTTGTAGGTAGGCTCAGCCTGCTCGACCCTCTTTGAACGCTCGGGGGCAATCTGGCTGGTAGCCGCCAGGGGCATCAACGCGGCCGCAACCATGGCCAGAATCGAAACGGACAACTTACTCTTCAATGTGGGTCTCTCCTCAAATGCCTTCTTGTGTCTATTCTGCCGCTCCGGGAGGCTCCCCCCGCGAGCCGCCGTAACCCTTTTCGGCTACCCTCGTAGACTCACCTCTCCTAGACTATCCTCTCGGACCCGTTCCGTTGAAGTCCGCGCCCCATTTCCTCTTGCCGGACTCCAGTCAGCGGCTCAGGACCGGAACCTCCTCGGAGAGTTTCACCAGTTTTCCAGAATCCTCTTTCACTGGGACGGCGATTCCCAGGGAAAGATAGCGCCCGATCACTTCGGGCCGCGCCCGGTCCAGTTCCCAGCCGTCCTCGATGGCCACCACCGTGTACTCCCCCGGAGCCACGTCATGCAAGGAGAAGCTTCCGTCCGAGTCCGACTGATCGATGCGCATCAGAGCCCGGTAGGCCGCCGGCTCCTTGGGGACGAGCACAACCAACACCCCGGCCTTCCCCTTGCCGTCTTTGCGAGCAAAGCCCTCGACGCGCGTCTCGCTATCGCTCAGCGTCACGAAAAGCGTAAGCGGCTTGTCCCATACGGTGACCAGATTCCCGGCGCTAGTCTTGCCGCCCGCAGTCGTCGAGACGACCGTCATCCGCTTGCCTCTGCCGCCAGGGTCCTGGCTGAAGGCCAGCAGCTCCCATCTTCCCGGTTGGACGGAGGGGAAGCTGAAGCTGCCTTGATTGGATACCTCGGACCTGTCATTCGTTGAAAGCGCGGGATCGAGAGGGCTGAGTGTCAGCGAGACTTTGCCGGGCAACGCAGTTCCTGATGTGTTTCGCGCGGTTCCAGAGACAATCACCGTAGGCGTGCCCAACTCGGGGTCAATCCGTTGGTTGGATGTCGCGTCCAACTCGGTGACTCGAGGAGGATCGCCCTGCGTCAGCTCATAATGGCCGGGGGCGACGCCCCTAAACTCAATGGAACCCGTCTCCACGGCAGCAAAGTCAGAACTCTGATTTTCGCCGTCGACCTCGCCGATCACAGCACCGAAAATCGATTGCCGGAGCCTCGGGCGGACAACGTACATACTGCTTCGGACTCCCGCCTCAACCGAGCGTGGAGCTTCCGCCGTCAGCCGCAGCGCCGGAACCGCGCGAAGGTTGATGTTAGCTTCTTCGCTACCGCCGCCAGCGAGCGCGATGCTCGCCGCGGAAGCCTCGTCGGTCGTCGAGTCGAAAAAGGTCACCGGGTAGGCTACATCGAGCGCGGCGCCAGGATCGTCCGCTGGCCTTTGCCGCGATTCGGCGGCAGAGCGATGGAGCGCGTACCAGGGCGTCGCCTTCACCGCCAGCAGGTACTCGCCCGCCGCCAGCCCGTCGAACTCATACGCGCCCGTGTCGGCGGTTCTGGTTTCGCCCGCATGGGTAATTCTTGCGTCCGCGCCATGGCCATGAGGTTTGCGGAAGAGCATCACGCTGGCGCCCTCCACCGGATCGCCGCCGTCGCCGCTCACCACCCCGTGCAACGAGGCTCCGGGCGTCAGCCGGAAGACGAGGCCGCCGGTATTCTGGTCCGCGCCGGTGACAATCGCCGTGTTGTACCCCTCATGCTCGTCGTAGTAGGAGGTCAGAAATCCTCGCTTGGAAGCCGTCAACGGGTACTTGCCCGCCGCCAGTCTCTCCAGCGCAAAGCGCCCCTCGTTGTCCGTCTCCGCCAACTCGATCTCATGGAAATCCGCCACGGAGAGCGCGGTCACAGTCGCCCGCCGCAGCTTTGGACGCTGCTGAATGATCCGGCCGCGATTACGCCGAAGACGCACTCTCCGCCAACGCCATCCCCCGCTGACAACAGCAGCGCGACACCGAAGAGCAAGTGGGCAGCAGGGAAAACTCGCTGGGTAGCTTTTCCATCTGTTTTGAAAGGACACGAATTTATTGGCTCCGAAAAAAGGCATTCGGAGTCACTCCAAGCATCAGGGCACCACTAAGAACTCATCCGTAAATAGTGTTCGCTTGATTCTCGCATCGGATTATCTTGCGGGCGGAAATAGGATCCGCGCGAAGATACATCTGAAGATGGCGCAGATCAAGTCTTGGACCGTGTCGG
>JBEKNI010000026.1:0-65260 GCA_049522975.1 Occallatibacter sp.
TCGCTGCACACCACGGTGATGAGCCCCAGCGGCCACCAGTTCGAGGTGCAGATCCGCACCGAGGAGATGCACCGCATCGCCGAGGAGGGCATCGCCGCCCACTGGAAGTACAAGGCCGGCGGAGGCGCGGCGGTGACAGCCCGCGACGAGGAGCGGCTCAACTGGATTCGCCAGCTTGTCGAGTGGCAGAAGGAGATGACCGACCCCAACGAGTTCCTCTCCAGCCTGAAGATGGACCTCTATCCGGATGAGACCTATACCTTCACGCCCAAGGGGAAGGTGGTGGTGGTTCCGTCCGACGGCACGCCGGTGGACTTTGCCTACACCATCCACACCGAAGTCGGTCACACCTGCGTGGGCGCCCGGATCAACGGGCGCATGGCGCCGTTGCGCACCAAGCTGCGGACGGGGGACATCGTCGAGATCATCACCCAGAAGGACCACAAGCCAAGCCGCGACTGGCTGACCTTCGTCAAGAGCCCGCGAGCCCGCAACAAGATCAAGCACTGGCTGAACGAAGACCGGCGGCGGCGCGCCGTCGATATCGGCCGCAAGCTGCTGGAGCGCGAGGCGCGCAAGTTCAAGGTCTCGCTCAGCCTGCTGGGCGATCAGGATCTGGGCCGCGTTGCCGGCGAGTACGGCATGGCCACCGCTATCGATCTGCTCGCCGCCTTGGGCCAGGGCAAAAACTCCGCCCGCCAGGTCCTCGGCAAGCTGGCCCCCGGCTCGACCAGCCAGCAGGAGCCCGAGACGGCTCCGGAGATCAAGCCCGGCGGCTCGGGCGAGGCGGCCATGTCGGACGCGGTGCGCAAGCTGCACCTCACCGGCTCCGACTCGCTCCAGGTGGAGGGCCAGAACGACCTGCTGGTCTATCGCGCGCGCTGTTGCAACCCCATTCGCGGCGAGGAGATCGTCGGCTACGTCACCCGCGGCAAAGGCGTGGCCGTGCACGCGCGCAGTTGTCCCAACGTGCAGAACCTGCTCTACGAGAGCGACCGCCGTATCGGAGTCGAGTGGTCCCGCGCCGCCGGCCCCGCCGGCCAGCCGCAACGCTACCCGGTCAAGATCACCGTCGCCTGCGACGACCGCGCCGGCATGTTGAAGGAGCTGATCGCCGTCCTCTCCGACGACAACTCCAACATCAGCGGCGTCGATATCCGCAAGGACGAGAACGGCGAAGCCATCGTCGAACTGGTAGCCGAAGCCGAAGATGTCCGCCATCTGAACCGCATGGTCCTTGGCCTCCGCCGCGTCCCCGGCGTCCGCGCCGTCCAGCGGACGCAGAAACTGTAAGCGCCGTATTCCAGAGCAAAACCACGATTCCAAGCCGCCTTCCCCTTTTTCAGCCCAACACAACGATTGGTCTAAACCGCTCAGACTCATGCCGATTGCGGTGCGATGCTTGAGTGTGCGAATCATGTGCTTTGGGCCGGATGGCCGGATTTCCCAGGCCTTCTGGCAATGACGATCTGACATATTCATAGCCGCTTCGCACTAGGAAGGAGGCCATTTCGATGAACGCGCTAGTTACGAAGCCCTTTGATTCAGCCGGCTTTCTTGCCACTGAAGGGCCGGGACGAAGCATTCAGCGCAACACGGCAAGGCAGTCTTTCTACTACCAGGGAGACCCCGCGGACTGCGTGTTCTATCTCCAGAGCGGGCGGGCAAAGCTTGCCGTCGTCTCAAAGGGCGGCAAAGAAGCCACGGTGACGATGCTTGCCGCCGGAGACTTCTTTGGCGAGGAATCGATGGCCGGGGCGGGCGCACTGCGAACGGCCTCGGCATTGGCCGTGTCCACCTGTGTTGCGCTCAAGATCGAGAGATCCCAGATGCTGCGCGTCCTGCATGAGGAGCACGTGTTTTCCGACTATTTCATGCAGTTCATCCTGAACCGGGGCATCCGAACCCAGGCGGATCTTGTCGATCAACTCTTCAACTCCAGCGAAAGGCGCCTGGCGCGCACACTCTTGCTGATGGCGGAATTTGGCGGACCGGGCGAGCCGGAGCCGCTGCTTCCTCCAGTGACCCAAGAGACTCTTGCCGAAATGATCGGCACCACCCGCTCCCGCGTCAGCTTCTTCATGAATCGTTTTAGAAAGCTCGGCTACATCGAGTACAACGGCCGCATTCGGGTTCACACCTCGCTGCTCAACATGGTCTTGCACGATTCACTGCCGGAGGAGAACGCATCCAGGCCAGTATTGCTCGATCCCCCGCTCAGCCCGGCGCTAACCGCCAGACGAGCGAGACTGGTGTGAGTTGAACTCGCTGCGTGTCCGCGAAGCCGGACCCAACCCGCGCCACCGACTCGATAAGGAGATCCCATGTCTTTCGGAATTTATTCTGCTGGATTCGCCATCATGATCGCCGGACTGGCTTACGCCGCACACCTCATACACCTGCCAACGCATTGGATTGTCGTGGGCGCCGTCATCCTGATAGGCGTTGGGATACTGTCAGCCGTGAAGGCCACGCGCCAGAAGGACTCAGCCAACTGAACTGCTTTGCCGCTTCCTCGCTTGCCGCGCCGCAACGGCGCGAAACAAAAGGGGCGGCTGCCAGGAAGACAGCCGCCCAGCGGGGAGAGTTCCAGAATCAGTCGATAACAAAGGTGAAAGTGGTTTGTCCGGTAATGGTTGCCGTAGCCGAGTCCTGCCCGGTGACCGTGATGGTGTAGGTTCCCTTGGGCGGATCGGTAACCGTGGTGCCTCCGCCGCCGCCACCACCGCCGCCGCCGCAGGCTGAGACGGCCAGACCCAGGGTGAGCAAGGCAAGGATCATCGCCGTGCTATAAAACTTCCGTGAATGTCTGCCGAGGAAACCTGCCAGCAACAGCCCTGCAAAGGCCGCGCCGAACGGTGCGGGGCTTAATGGTGCGCGCTTCGGGCCGTTGTTTTGCGCCGTCTTCGTCCCACCCAGCCGGTGGAATGGCTTGCCTCCGACGGGCGCCGCGGACGCGCAGTCCGTGGCGTTGGTGTCGAAGAGAAGCTGAGTCGTCACCGCGCCCGCCCCGGAGACCGCAACCGAGCCGTCGCCGTCGGTCAACATCGTGGTGAACTCATAGCAGAGATTCTGAAGCGCGCTGTCGTTGGAGCTATCGAAGGCCAGCAGGACCGTGCCCGCATAACCTCCCGCGGGGGTTACCGTGAGGACCTCGGTTCCCTGGCTACCCTGGCTGACGGTCAGCGTGCTGGGGCTGGCTGAGAGCGCGAAGGTGCCCTTTCCGGAACTGGAGCCTGCCACACTCACTTGCACCACCCCCGTAGAGACCGCGAATGTTGTGTCGCCCGGATACTGGGCGACGATCTGGTGCGTTCCAGCGGACGAGAAGGAGGTCTGGTAGGTGGCCGTGGCCGTGCCGGCAACTCCGCTTGCGACTAAGGCCACGGTCGTCGTTGTGCCGCCATTGCTATACGGCGTTCCCCCGCCGTCGATAGAAAGGTTCACGCTGCCCGAGGGCGTTGTCGTCGAGCCGACGGCGGTTACGGTAATGGTGAAGGTGTCGGTTACATTCAGGGCCGGGGCGGAGTTCGTCGCGGAGATGGTGGTCGATGTACCGGTCAGTGTGCTGCTGCTGGCCGGCCATGCGCCAATCAGGTTGCCCAGATTCACCGATCCCAGCCCGGTGGCCAGGTCGTAGCCCGTCGCGGTTGGATATTCGGATGCGCCGGCGCTGGAGCAGTAGCCCGATCCGGCCAGGCACGCGTTTCCAAGGCCGGTGGTGCCGGCGCTGGAGCCGGCGGTGACATCATGGAAGGCCGAGGCATAGGTTGCGCCATCCGCGGCCAGCGTGTAGAGCGTGGGATTGATCAACCCCTGCCCGTTGGTGTAGCCCTTGGCCTGGTTGATGAGGGCCAACATGCCGGCAAAGGCGGGCGCGGCAAAACTGGTCCCGCCGGCGACGGTCAGGTATTGGTCGTTGGCGTCGCGAAAGCCATTCGCGCAACTCCCGGCGACGCTGTTCGAGGTATCGCTGGAGCAGAAGAGATAGCCCGGATAATTTGGCGAGGAGTACAGGGAGACATCCGGCACGTCGCGGGCGCTGTCGGCGGGAGTCAGCGCATCCTGCCACTTCGGCTTGGTGATGAGCGCGCTCGGGCCTCCGCCGCTGGCGCTGAGGCCGCCGCCATTCTGCACGCTGACCACATCGTCGTTCCAGGCCACTTCAGGAATCCATTTGAGAGCGGAGGTGAGGATGTCGGAGCCGCCGCTCGGAACCGCCTCCCAATAGCCCGTGCCTGTCACATCATCGGCCGAGGTAATTTCTGTGCCGCCCATGGCGGTGACGTACGCGCTGCTGGCCGGGTAGTTGACGCTTAGCACCTCCTGTTGGGCGAGCGTCAGGTTGTCGCCGTAGCAGCTGGTGGAACCGGAGTCGCCCGAGGAGGCGACGATACTCTGTCCCTGCGCAGCGGCTTGCTGGGCCGAGGCTTCGTATGGCGCAATCTCCGACGCGCTGATCCCAGTCTCGCAGGCGCCGTAGCTGATGCTGATGATGGGCGCGATATCCTCATCCACGGCGTATTGAGCCGAGTCGAAGACGCCGGCAGCCGATAACGGGCCGGTGTAGACGAAGAAAATGTTGGCGCCGGGGGCGATGGCGCCCGACCACTCCAGATCGATGTCGGATTCGGACTCGTCGCCGCTGGAGATGGCTGAACTGCCCGTGCCTGGCACCAGCACCAGCGTGGGGTCCTTGACGGTGAGATCGGCCGCGCTCTGGAAGTTCTCAATGTCGCTGGTCTCGATAGCCGATTGCCCCATGATGGCGATCGACTGACCCGCGCCGGTGTAGTTGGAGGGGATGTTATAGGCGACTTTGATGTCTCCAGGGGCAAAGTGGACATTTCCCGACTGGCTGGAGGTAAAGTCGGGCCGCGCCGGCCGGACGAACATCGGCTTGAGGCGGAAGTCGTTCAGGTCGCTGACGGCGAGAATCACGGGCGCAAGGGCCGCCGGCACGCTCAACTCCGTCGAGGGCGCAAAGTGCTGCTTGCCGTCCACGTTGTAGTAGTGCATCTGGGTGGAGAAAGCCCGCTCGACCTGACCCGCCGTGCCCGAAAAGCGGATCATGTTGCGGCTGCGGGCCACCGAATCGACGGAAAACCCCTGCTGTCCGAGCCAGCTTTTCACCTTGTCCAGATCGGCGCCGGCCATGCCGAAGCGGGCGGCGAACTGGTCTGGCGTGAGCCATTGGTGGTAAAGCGGCGACGCCGGGTCCTGCTGCGCGGCGATCAGCGCCTCCAGGTCGGCCTGCTGCTCCGGCGAGCGGCTAAAGTACAGACTGATCCCATTCAGCTTCGTATCCGCCGCCATCCGTCCGGCGTCGAAACGGGCCTGCGCCATCGGATGCAGCGACCTGGTCAGCGCCGCCCGTTCGGAGTTGTTGATCTCGGAGGAGATGCGAGGAGCCACCGATTGCGCTCCAAGTGGGGAGGCTGCCAGGGTGCAGGCCGCGATCCAGCCGCAGATCCAAAGCCGCCTTTGCCGGGAGAGTCCAAAGATCGTCTTCATTGCCGTCCTCGTCGATTTCAGAGTGGAGTGTGCCAACATAAGATTACCCTCAAAGTGGAGTCTTGGATCGATTGCTCTCAAGGCCAGTGCGCCAGCGCCCGGTTTTCGTACTCCGGCGGGAATCAGGAAGATCAGGCGGAAAGATCACAGCAGCATTTTGTCTCGAGCGGGGATCTTGCTGGACGCCGCAACGCGCCCAGTCTACCGAATAGACTCCAAATCCGGCGGAAAGTTGTGACCGCGGAAAGATTTTCAGTCCGCAAGCTGCTTTGAGCCTGGACTCGTTCTGGCAGCCCGCGGTAGAAGCCCGTTTCCCACCGGCACGTGACTTGCACCACGAACCGCTATCTTCGGGTGTCCGTGCTGTGTTTGCGGAAGACCACCTTGAGTTCCCGCCGCCAATGCTCGGTGAGCGCCATCAGCTCCCACTCAATTTGTGGAGAGAAGTAGCGCAGCACCGGCTCGTTGGCTGGGTGGATGCGCAGAGCCGGGCCGGCCAGCAGCAGACGAGGTGGAAGCGGCGAAACCTCCGCACCGGCAAAGTAGCCCTGGCGCTCGAAGGCGCTCAGCGGCCTGCCGCCTTCATTGCCCGCCGCCGGCTGCCGGTCGTCGTTCAGCGCGCGGACACGAATCCAGTAGTCGAGCGCCTGCAACGGCAGATGCAGGTCCTCATCGGCCTTCAGTTCGATCACCGTCAGGCGCCCGCCTCGGTCCAGCGTCAGCAGGTCCAACAATCCCCGGTCGCCGGCGGAAAGGGCCGGCACCTGGGAGTAGAGCAGATCTCCGCGCAGCCCCGGTAGCAATTCGGCGATTTCGTTGCGGAGACGGGCTTCCAGCCAGCGCTCCGGTTGCAAGCGGAAGAGCGGGTCGGTATGCGCGCCGTCGCCGTGTCGGCTGAGAAAAAGCCGCAAAAATAAATCCCGGGCAAGCGGTTCATTCTCAGGCGTCAGCGGGGTCTCGTTGGCGCCCGCCCCGAAAGTAGTCTCGTTCTCCCCGGCAAAGGACTGGGCAGCGAAGCCGTGGCGCACCCGCGCGAATTCAAGTCCATGCAGGAGCAGCCCCACCTCGGTGGCTGAAGCGGGCCTGATCTCGATCCGCTCCCTGGCGGCGGGGGGGACCAGCGCCAACAGCCGGCCAATGCCCTCCCGGCAGCGCTCCATGGCCGCATCCCGCGAGAATGCGTGCACCAGCCGCAACTCCAGGTTGCCGGTGTTGCGAAAATCCACCGCCTCCAGCTCTTCGCTGCGCTCGTCCAGCGTAAAAAGCTGGAAATCGGCGGCTGCGTGATTCAGCCAGGCCATCCGCTCGGCTGTCGTTCGCCAAGCCCTGGCCGGCAGGATAACCTTCAATCCGCCATAGTGCCGCCGCCCCTCGCCACGTTGCCGGCAGTGGTCCAGCCAGAGAATTCCCAGGGTCAGAACGCCGTCCACCATGGAAGCCGACTCCGCTTCGCCCACGCCGATCACCGCTTCGGCGGCGCTGCCCTTGAGCAGCCGTCCGCGCACGTAGGCCGGTCCGAAGCTGTGCTCCAGGTCCATCGCTGAACGCAGGCCGTCCACCTTTGCGCCGATAAAGTGGCGGGTCAGCACGCGCTCCAGCAGCCGTTGATAGCTGCGCCGCGCGGCCTCCCGCGCGGTCGGGGTGCGGCGATCACTGGTGGGTACTAGCTCCAGAGTCTGGGGCTTGGCCGCGCCCATGCGGCGGGTCGCCAGACGCAGGCATTGCGCGCGCTCCTCGATCCCCGCCACGGTACGGATCAAATTGCGCTCCTCGCTCCACAGTTGCAACAGGCACCGGCCATGCTGCTCGGAGACCGCGTAGCGGGCCGAGCGCATGTCGAAGAGCACCCGGCCGTCCTCCAGCAGCGCGGCTGCCGGATGCTCCGCCAGATAAGTTTCGATTGCCTGGGCCAGTTGCGCGGCAGCCGCTTGCTCAACCTTCGCGCTCATCCGCCTCTACCAGCCCTGCCGCGCGCGCAGGCTGGTGATGTGCGCGGTATGGTGGCGCGAGTGCCAGTCGTACATGGCCAGCGCCTTGGCCAAGTTTCGTCGGTCATCGCTTCCAGCAGCGCCACCCAGCGCGCGTGAAGCGCCTCGACAAACGCCAGGGAGCCGTCGATGGGTAGCCGGCTGTCGGCCAGCTCTGCCCAGGCGGCCTCGTCGTAGGCCTTGACGGTCGGCCAATCTTCGGTAATCGCCAGCTTGGTGCGGATGTAGGCGTTGGCGTGGCTGTCGGCTATGTGATGCACCACTTGGCGCACGCTCCAGCCGCCTTCGCGGTAGGGCGTGTCGAGTTGGGCTTCGCTCAATCCGGTGACTGCGGCCCTCAGGCGCTGGGGCAGCAGCCGCACCGTCTGAATCTGCGCCGCCCGGATGCCCGGCACGCTTGCGGCCGGCGGACTGAAGCGGCCAATCGGGTAGCGGAGGTCGTCCAAATCTTTCATAACGCAGACCTTGCGACTATTGCTCGCGGAAGGGAAACCGCGGTGGGCACACTCCCCCGGCGGCAGAACTCTTCCGGGGCCGGCGTCGGCTCTACACGTGCGGGTGCTTCCAGTGGTGATGGTGATGGTGGTGATGATGATGCTTCTGGGCGGCGAACGCCGGGCTGGCAAACACCAACAGGAGCAGGGCGGCGGCAAGAATCCTTTTCATGCCAAGAATGTACCACGAACCCAGCTCCCGCGAAAGTCCCCAGATCGCCGGGCATCAAGTCAGGAACGGGCGGCGGGCGTTCTCACCTGATCGAAAACTGGCGTAAACTCAAAAATACGATGAGCAATCCGGCTGCTTCCCCCGGTCCTAGTCAGAAGAGATATTTCTTTGAGAAATTCGGCCTCACCGAGCGGTTGCTGGATCGCTGCCTGGGCGAAGCGCTCTCGGCCGGCGGCGACTATGCCGACCTCTACTTCGAGTCGGTCGCGGCCACCGCGCTGGGCGTGGACGAGCAGATCGTCAAGTCCGCCAGCCAAGGCGTCAGCGCCGGCTGCGGCATTCGCGTCCTCAGCGGTGAGCGCACTGGCTACGCCTACACCGACAATCTCAGCCCCGAGCGCCTGCTCCACGCCGCCCGCACCGCCGCGCTGATCGCCTCCGGACCGGCCAAGCAGCCCGTGCAGGGCTTCACCGAGGCGCCCGCCGCCGACCTGTATCCCGTTCCGCTAGGCGGCTATGACCTCGATCTGGCCGCGCGCCTGGAGCTGATTCTGAGAGCCGACCGCGCCGCTCGCGCCTTCTCGCCCGCCATCGTGCAGGTCCGGGCAAGCTACTCCGAGGAGCTGCGCCGCATTCTAATCGCCGCCTCCGACGGCGCCTTCGCCAGCGACACCCAGCCGCTCTGCCGCCTGAATGTCCTGGTCATTGCCAGGGAAAATGGGACCACCACGAGGGGCTCGGCGGGCGGCGGCGGCCGCGCCGGTTTGAATCAATTCACCGGCTCCAAAAGCCCGGAAAATCTGGCCCGCGAGGCGGCGCGCGGAGCGATCCTCCAGCTCAGCGCCGTCCCCGCTCCGGCGGGCGAGATGGAGGTCGTCCTCGGCCCCGGCTGGCCGGGAATCCTGCTCCATGAGGCAGTCGGCCACGGCCTGGAGGCCGACTTCAACCGCAAGAAGACCTCTGCGTTCACCGGCCTGATCGGCCAGCCGGTCGCCAGCCCCAAGGTCACCGTGGTGGACAACGGAACCATGGCCGGCCGCCGCGGCTCGCTCAATGTGGACGACGAGGGCACGGCGACGCAGGAGACGGTGCTCATCGAAGGCGGCATCCTGCGCGGCTACCTCACCGACAAGCTCAGCGCCCGCCTGATGAATGCCGCCAACACCGGCTCCGGACGCCGCGAGAGCTACCAGTCCATCCCCATGCCCCGCATGACCAATACCTACATGCTGGCCGGCGACGACTCGCCTGAAGACATTCTCCGCAGCGTCAAGCGCGGCCTCTACGCCGTCAACTTCGGCGGCGGCCAGGTGGACATCACCAACGGCAAATTCGTCTTCTCCGCCTCCGAGGCATACCTGATCGAAGGCGGCAAGATCACCGCCCCGGTCCGCGACGCCACGCTGATCGGCAACGGCCCCGAAGCCCTGAAGCACGTCTCGATGGTCGGCCACGATCTGAAGCTAGACGAAGGCATCGGCACCTGCGGCAAAGACGGACAGAGCGTGCCGGTCGGCGTGGGCATGCCGACGATCAAGCTGGACAAAATGACGGTGGGTGGCACGGGGAGGTGAGAGATTATGGAGACAAACAATTCTTCAGCCAAACAATTGATAG
This sequence comes from Occallatibacter sp., assembly GCA_049522975.1. Taxonomy (GTDB): domain Bacteria; phylum Acidobacteriota; class Terriglobia; order Terriglobales; family Acidobacteriaceae; genus Telmatobacter. The sequence goes on from JBEKNI010000026.1 coordinate 9,786, forward strand.
AAAAGTTGAAAGACTTTGCCGATGAGATTTATCGTGAGATCGGGTCCGGCCATGCGGAAAAGATTTACGAACAGGCGATTCTAGTTTGTCTACGAGATGCCGGTTTCAAGTATGAACATCAGAAGGTTGTCGAATTGACCTTTCGAGGACATTATATCGGTGAGGGATTTGCCGATATTGTAGTTCGCTGCGGCGATGGTGGTTTCGTCGTGCTTGAAATTAAGGCCGTATCTGCCAAGCTAGGATGGCCCGAAATTACGCAGATAAAGAAGTATATGAGTTACTTAAAAGTGAATGACGGTTTGCTGATGAACTTCCCGCAACCGGGCAAAACGAAGAGTCATAAAAAAACCGAGGTCGAGTTCAAGGTGCTTCCGGAAGTTGATAACTCACATGCAGGAATGGACAGTTGATCATGTGACCATTTTTTCGAAGAATGTGATTTTTCCAAATCCAAGCAGGTATACTTGTTTCGTCATGAGTACAGATCAATCACCGTTGAGTTGGCGTGAGAAGTTCGTAGTACACGTAATCCTTTACACTTTCTATGGACTACTTCTTCTCCCATTCGTACTGTTCATGGAACGAGGAGAACTTGACCGCGCTGGTTGGGTTCCTCACTGGCATCGGGTAGATATTTATATCAGGGGAGACTGGTTTGACGGCGAGGAACGGGTTTGTTCAGGCATACAGGACACACAAAACAATAATAGTCCAAAAGAAATAAGCGTACTCCACTGTCCGCCTGAACCCAACGGTCCCTTTGCAGAAAACTTCGATTCCAGTGCGAGTATCTCTAGCCACAATTTATCCATCCTTTTTTGGGGAAGAATATCGCGCCCCGGAATCAGTTATATCGATGAGCTATCTGGCAAAAGATTTGCATGGAATTGCACACGAAAAGAGGATCGTTTTGTCTGCCGGGCGATAAACTAACGGAAGGAGCTTCTATGACCATCCCCTTCGAAGAGTTTGCGGCCAAGTCGCTGGCCGATCCCGAGGTCAAGCGCGAATACGATGCCCTGGCTCCGGAGTTCGAAGCTCTCGCCAAAAAGCTGCGGGCGCGGAAGCGCGTTACATCGAAAGTGCCTAACTCACGCCGCATCCTCCAGCCTGGCCGTACCCCGCCGCCCCAGCGCTGAGGCGATATTGACCAGTGCATCAATCGACCGGATGCCCAGGCCCGGTTTTTCGGACCTGGGACACCTCCAGGTTAGTCGAGGAACGCAATCCGCGGCGCGTACTGCGCAAAGCGTTCCCGGTTCATGTGGACACGATGCCAGCCAGCGAGATCGATCGTCCTTACAGAATCTCTTACCCAATCGCGCCGAAGCGCTAGAAGATTATTCTTGCAAAGGTGCCGGCCAATTCATTGGTGCCAATCCCCTGACCCACGGTGACGAACAACGCGTTGGTCGCTCCATTGCTTGCGCTTCCTCCGCCGAAGGCAATTCCCCAGAGGTTATTGAGAACAATCACTTTCCCGTTCTGGTCTTTTATCGTACCGACCCACTTCCCGGTAAGCGGTTCGAACGCATTGATGGTGCCGGAGACGGAGTTGTTCGAGATCAGCAGAGTATTGCTCAGCGGACCAAAGTTGGGCGGAGCGGCGGCGATACCCCAAGGCTGGTTGAGTGGCGTTCCTTGAATCAATGTCTTCACAAAGGTGCCGTCCTCCAGGAAGACGTCGACGTAGCCTCCGGCGCCGACGTTTGGCACCGCATACGTGACGTAAACCAGGCCATAGATGTCTTGAATGCCGAAGACTGAGAAAGTGGATGGAATCGACGAATCACCGAATGACTTCACCAGTGTGAAAGTACCGTCGTACATGTCGATGACATTGTTCGTGTTGTCCGCCGCGTAGAGGAAGTTCCCCGAGGCGTTGCTGGTGATGGCCAAGCCCGTGTAACTTGCTTTGTTGGCCGAGTTGTCCACCACGATAGTCGATAGGTTCTTGTTCACGCCCGGCGCCCAGGCGCTGATGGTGCCATCCAGCGTGGCAAAAATGAAAGACGCGGACTTGCCCTGAACCTGGAAATCCGTCGACGATCCGTTGTACACGATTCCAGTCGGCGTGCCAGGGCCGTTTAGACCTGTCGCCTCGAATGGTCCATTTCCGGCCGTGGGAACCAATACCCTGATCGGCTCTTGTTTTCCGATCCCGGTATAGATGGTTGACCAGCCGGTGTCGTTATCACTGATCCACCAGGGGCTCGTCGCGCTCCTAGCTAATCCCCAGGGATTGGCCAGCAGGGGATCGATGTATGGGGCTTGGCCGACCTGATTCGAAACCAGCTTTGTGAGTTGATATTGTGCTTCGGCCGGGGCCGAGAGCATGAGAAGAACTACGCCGAGGGAGGCGGTTACTGCAATCCTGCAAACCTGCATATTCATCTCTCCTGAGTGAAGTCGGCACAGAGGAAGCGTTGAACCATCGGAAGGAAGTGACCGGGGAAAGACCTTCTCTGGCCGTTGTTAGCGTAGGCCAAGTCGCGATCCGGAATTGTCACCGTCGGGTCACCAGTTTGTAAAAACTCTTCCTCCGGCGAACTGCTCCAGAATGTACTGGGAAAGAACCCGGGTTGGAGTGCCCCCCGAAAGTGAGACAGTCGAGCGGGACACTCTCTCCGGGAAAATAATCGGAGAGACTTATTTTTTACTTGACACAACTTGCGTCATGTAGCACAATAAGAACATAGGAAAAGGGAGAGCGCAAACATCAACTTTCGGATTCGGCGGTAGTGGAACAGATTCCTATGGTTTGCTCGAATGAACTGGCGGCAGTTGAGTTCTTGGAACAGCAGCGTTGGGGTTCCAATCCTCGCTGTGTGCATTGTGGGAGCGTGAACGTGTACAAGATGGCCGATGCCAAGACGGGCGAACGCAACATCCGGTATCTCTGGCGCTGCCGGGACTGCAAAGAGCAGTACACCGTCAGAATCGGCACGGTCTACGAGGAATCGCGGATTGCACTGCGGCATTGGTGCTACACGTTCCGGAGAGCGGCTACATCGAAGAAAGGCGTTGCGGCTCTGGAAATCAAGCGGCACTGCCAGATCAGCTACAAGTCTGCGCTGTTCCTGATGAATAGGATTCGATTCGCAATGGCCCCGGAAAATTCCGCATGACTTCACACCGACACGGCGGAATGCAGCCATGCGCTCTTAAAGCGCAGCATTGTAGGCATCTGCCACAACGTCGGTATGGAATACCTGCATCGCTATTTGTGGCAGTCGGATTTTATGTGGAACCATCGCAAGGCCAATGATGGAGAACGCACGGTACTGGCAATCAAGGCGGCGGAAGGCAAGCGCCTCATGTACAGGCGGTCAACCGCAAACAAAGGGAGCGGTTCAAATGGCAACCGGGAAAGTGGCAAAGCGTACTCCGGCGGCGAGATCGGGCGCGAAGCCCGGTCCTAAACCTGATAGGTTGAAAATCCAGGGAAATTGGCGGGACGCCATGAAGCAATCCCTGCAAAAGAGAAAGCCCGCGGAAGGCTGGCCGATGTAGTTTGTTGGATGGAGGAAACAGGAAATGCTCGAATCTCAAGGGTTGCGTAAAGTGCATACTTCCGCAAATTAAAAGGCCAGTGCGTAAGCCCCGACCTGCTGTATTCTGAACTGTCAAGCATTTTTCATCGGAGGTTGTATGGCTTCAATCACTGGCTTTGGCGGTATGTTCTTGCGAGCGGATGATCCAAAAGCTCTGTATCAATGGTACGAGCGGCATCTCGGTCTGGTGAACTCCAGCGGATCTTTCGCGTTCCCTGTCCCGACCCAACACCCTCAGGTCGTCTTCGCCCTTTTCAGACAAGACAATGCATACTTCCCTCTGGTGCAGAAAGCAATGATCAATCTTCAGGTGGACGACCTGGATGGTCTGCTCGACCGTCTGATAGGCGAAGGTGTCACCGTCGATCCAAAACGCGAAAGCTATAGCTTTGGAAAGTTTGGCTGGATCACCGATCCGGAAGGAAATCGTGTCGAGCTTTGGCAGCCGGTCGCAACTGGCTGATGCCGGGCCGACGCGGATTGCTCCCCATAAGCCGGCTAGCGTTCGCCGATTTGCCGGGTGCTGTGTGCCGGCTGCCCCAGCTCCGGATTCTCGGGCCTGGAGTACGGTGAACCCTGCTCGGCAACGCCGCTGCCTGCCTGCTCGCCCCTGGCGCGCTGGTTATCGCTGAGTACTGCCGCAGGCAGCGCCTCGAAGACCGCTACGCCTCGCTAGCCCGCACCCGCCTCCTCGAACAAGGCGATGAGGCGGTGAGCTTTTATACGGCAAATTCCGTTGCGCCGCCGGAGTAAGATGGAGCCGGTTCGCCGCCCACTCGTGAATACGGAAATTTCCTCCTGTACACACGAGCGTTTGCCGGGTTCTATCTTTGAAGCGCAGCCTAGCTTGTGGTCAGCGAGTGAGTTGCTCTGATGGCGAATGTTGACAGACCATTCTGAGGAAAGACTCCTGCATGATCGGCGGCGCCCGAGGACAGACTGCAAACAGAAGATGTCGACCGCATATATAAGGCCATTACTCCGACGGCACGCCTACTCCTCAAACGAGCGGTAGAGTTCACATTTGGAGCATTTCTATTTTGGGGTACGTGGATTTTGCAGAAACACCACATAGCCGCGGAACCATGGACTTGCCGCGATATATTCTGGCGCATCCCAATTGCCGCCTTGGATTAGCCCAATTTTGAAGGGCAGGCTCAATCCGGAGACGCGGGGCAAATAAGCAGAATAGTTTTCTATCGTGTGCCGTCCCTGGTAGGTTTGCACCACGATCTCGTCAACGATTCCACGAAGTTGGTTCACTTGGTCGGGATCGGCGCGGCTGCTCCAGTCGAGCAGGCCCGTGATGCCGAGGCGATAGTCTGATGGCAATTGACGGCGCAATCCTTCAAGGAACTCAACATATTCCTGCAAGTGAAGCGTATGCGCATCGAAATCGATCTGTATGCCGGCTACCTTATTTCCAGCTTGCCGCCAGCGGTGCAGTTGAGCCTGCAAGATTGAGTATTCGCGCGGTGTCCAGTGCAAAGTGTGAACCCGGTAGGCAAGCCAGACCTCGACCGGCTGATCGCGGGGCACTGCAACCCCTTGGGCAATAAATCGCACCTCGGACTCATCGCCGCGCTCTGCTTCGATCTGCCCCTGCAAAACATAAACACAGCGCGCCTGCTTTAACACCGGCTGCGGTCGAACGCCGCTCCACAACCAAAACTCGTCGTACTTCGACGCGTCGACGGTGCCCGCCGCTACACCTCGCGCGTAAAACAGCAATCCGAAACAGATCAGTAAAACACGTCTCATGGCGCTACCAGTAGTACTTCGATGACTTAGCCCAAACGCTATCGGGATATTCCCTATGCAGCGTGTCGAACCACTGTTTGCGCGTGCTTTGCGGAATATCCTGAAGGCCGCAGTCGTTATTGCCTGAAGGCGCATAGCATCGCACGGCCCGATAGAGCGCATAGGCTCTGGCATCGCGCTCCGCCTCAGGATTAGCAATCACCTTGATGTAGCTGTCCAGCCTTGAGTAGTTGGTGATTGGAAACAAGGAGTCGGCGCCTCCCAGATCAGTCGCCGGCGGTGCCGCGTCCTGACCGTAATGCACTCCATGGAGTCTGACGAACTCGCCCACACAATTCAGGCTCCGCGCATCGTTCCCATCGCGCTGTAAGGTCGCGGCGACTTCCCGCAAGGGAGGGCACTGGTAGCCTGCCCCCGTGCCCCCGCCGATTGCGACAAACGGAGCGAGAGGATCCTGCGGATGAGGGGGCATGAGTGCGAGATCGGTCAGAAAGGCTTGGTACTTGGCCCCGGTGAGTTCCTTATAAAGCAGCGAGTACAACGCGGCATTCACCACATCCGCGTTCTCCTTCGGGTCCTTGATTCGCTGGCGCAGCATCTCCGCGCTGGCGGAGTACTCCACAAGAATAGTGCGGATCATCATGTCCCGGACCGGCGATTCAGGCGCAAATACGCGCTCGAGGTGTCCAGTGCGTTGCTCGACCCTGGCTAGAGCCAGTTGTAGCTGCTCAGGCTCGAGCGTCAGTTTCGCGAGCGGCAACATCTCGAGCACTAGCTTGCGCTCCTTGTCATACTGTTTGCTGGCCTCAAGCGCCAATACACGCAACGTCTGCTGGCTGAATGCAAAGTAATTCAGCGGCGCGTTCGGCAGGTTGGGCAGCAGCGCCAGCGCCTCGTCCGGTTTGTCATCGACGTAAAGGTGGAACGCAGCGAGCAGATAATCGAATAGCGCCGAATTGCTCGCGAACCTGTCCTTCTGCGCCTCAAGCTCCGCCAGTTTCAATGGCGCATTGGTATTGGAGACTCCGGCCTGCGGGCCCTCTGACCTCATGCGCATCAGATCGATAATCGCGAGGAATCGCGGCGACTTGACCTGGTCGATCTCCACTGAGGCAATCAGCTTCGTGTCTGCCTCCTGGACAAGGTCCAGCACCGCGACATGGTTTGTGTCCTTTTCTGAATCCGCGAGCGCCCGATCGAAAGCTTCAGCCAACTGCGTCTGATCGCCGCCCAGCCAATACACCCGCCGCAGCAATCCCCGCGCCGAGGCGGCATACCTGCCACGAGGAAAATCGTGAAGGTAGGAATTGAAGGCATCTTCAGCGCGCTTCAAACTGTCTGTGTCTACGTTCTCTAGTTTCAGGTCTCCCCATTCGCCGAATGCCGTTCGCTGCGCACTATTGAGCAAAGTCCGCCCCACCATGTAGCGAGAGGTCTCGCTTAGCCATGGGTTCGTACTGTTCTTGAGACTGTCGAAGTTTTTTGCCGCGACGGCGAAATCACCTGCATAGAAACCGTTCGCGCCTGCGATATAGGCAGCGAAGTCGCGCGCCAGCGTTGAGCGGAGGCCTTGCGGCGGCTTGAGGTCGGGAGGCGTGGTTGCACTGCAGCCGACTATCAAATTGCTGCGGACCTCAATCAGGATCGCGGCATCCTCTTTGGGTAGGCCCGCGGCGGCATTCACGGCATTCTTGAATGCTTCGAGGCCGTCTGCGGCGGTGTTGCAGCGGCTGCCTTCGCCTTGCGCATAGTCACTCGAATCCGTAGGGCTCTTCGCACTGCTGGAATTCGCGGCCGCACCCGGCGTTGGCTCGCTAAGTTGCCAGCTATCCATATTGAACGGAACCTGCAGCCATACCTGATCGTGTACGGGCAGATAACTCGGCGGGTTCAACGATCCCGCCATCATATACTCTGGCAGATTAAGCGATCCCTTCAGCTTGCCTGCATCAATCAGTAACAACTCAAGGTTTAGCCGGCTGTCGTTCGACGGACTGAGAAAAGGTACGCTGTTGCAATTCTCATATCCGCGAAAGAAGATAGTCCCTCTGGGCGCGTCGCAACCCCCATCGCCGCTGGCATAAGAGACAGAGCTCGTAAGACAAAGGAAAATGAATCCCAAGACACAGTGCTTGCGAAGCATAGAGAGCCTCCACCTTAAACATACAGGACGGAGGCGGCAAAGAAGTCGAGAAGGAAACAAATGGCGTTTCACAAGGTCAACTCTGGATTCCCGCCCGCATATGGGGTTCAGTTCTGCGATTTCTCGCGGCTCGTCAATGAGCGCGAAATCGCTGAGCCTCTCACCAACACGGATTACTACTCGAAAGTTGACCAGCGTTCTCCGATTTGCCCTGACAAAAGCCGGTTGTCCCATCTCCGGATTCTCGGCCTGTGATACGACGAATCCTAACCGGCAACCCTCCCAATCCGCGCCCGGCCTCCGGCACGCACCCATCGAAGATTCTCCCGAATTCCTTGCAGATCATTACCCGTCCCTTTGCTAAGGTGGAAACAGGAATCGGTGTGGACATCCGGCTGTCGGGAGGGGAAAAAGCCGCCTACCCCACCCCCCTCCCTGTGGAAATCTTTTTTTGACCCACGCATTGCTTGTAACCAACACGGTATCAACAGCTTGCATTTTAGTAATGTTAACGAATCAGTAACTGCAAACCCCGTTTTTTACCCCCTTTCGAGGCCATTTTGGGGCCAAAAGGGCACAAAACCAGCCAAAATCCCTCGTTTTATCCCACGCAAGATTGCAGTCCAAACCGGCAAGTCATCTCATCATCCGGGATTCCGCCAGCAAGAAAAATAAATTTTCGCCAGCGATCTTTCTCCTTGCCGGTTAGGCTCGAGCCATCGCCGCGACAGCCGCGCCGGAAAACTCCACCGTGACCACGGTGATGTCGTCCAGCTGGCCGAAGGCGCGGGCGGCCTTGGCGATGCTCGCGGCGGGCTGACGGCTGATCTCGCGCGTGCGGTCGAAGCCGAAGAGTTCGCTCGACCCGGACTTCGATTTGGACTGGCTCTGTGCCTCGACCACGCCGTCGGAGACGAAGGTGAGCCGGTCGCCGGGCATGAGTCGCAGGGTGGTCAGCTCGTACCGCGCCGGCGAGACAATGCCCAGCGGCAGCGAGCCGGGAACGCCGACCTCTTCCCCATTCAGATAGGGCGGCAAGTGGCCGGCGTTGGCCACGATCATCCAGCCACCGCGCGAACAGAGGACAAGTCAGGCGGCGTATAGTGGTGTCCATGGCAACAGAGCTTCAGCGTCCGAAGTGGCTAACACGCCTGACCGGATTCCTGCGGTCGCTCCGCCCGAGGCCATCCTGGCATTCCGTCATCAAGGAGGCTGTGCAATGGGGCGAGGTCGTTAGCGTCTTCGCTTTCAAGCGCGATGTCTTTGCTTACGACTTGATCTGTTTCGTATTCAAAACCGGGGAGAGATTTGTCGAACTTAGAGAGGATATGGAAGGCTGGGATGCCCTGATCGATGCTCTACCTGCCTATTTATCGGGTGCGCCTGGGGAGGCGGACTGGTGGAACAAAATCGTACAGCCGCCCTTCGCAACCAACTGGACGACTCTTTACACCAGGAGTTAGCAAATGGCAAACAGTTTTGGCACAGACATTCTGATTCAAGCGTCCGACCCGAAGAAGGCGGCGGAATTCTACGTCGAGCATCTTAGCTTCGAAATCACCGGCGAAGAACCTCAGATGGTCAGCCTGCATGGCCGGCACATCAATCTGTTCATCGAGCGAGGCCCGGCGCTGGGGCCGGTGCTGGAAGTCACGGTAGACAGCGTCGAAGCCGCCCGGCGCCGGCTCGTCAACAACGGATGCCAAGTCATCAAGGACGAACCGGAGTTTCCGCGATGCTACATCAAAGATCCATTCGGCTTGATCTACAACTTGACCAGCTAGAACGGGCGGTCCCGCGCCTCTGCCGATGTCAGGCGACCCCTCTGTTGCCGCCGCAAGATTCTCAAGCCGTGCGAGCGCCAGACCGGACCGCGCAGCCCTTGGCGTCAGCGGCGGAGGCGGAATCCAGCGCCTCCAGTTCCGTTCCATCCACTTCCACGGCCACGCTTTGCATAATCAGGTCCACGGTGAGGACGACGCGCAGGCTACCCTTCTGCCGTACCACGACACCTTCCATTCCCGCCAGCGCGCCGGAGCGTATCCGGGCCCGCTGCCCTATGGTCAGCAAGGAGTGAGGTTCGGCGCGGCGCAGGGAAAGCCCGGATCGCAGCGCGTCAATCTCCTCGTCCGGCAACGCAGCCGGTTTGCCTCCCGTGCCGCCCACAAAGGTCAGAACCCCCGGCACCTCCAGAACCCGCACGCGCTCGGTGCGGTCGATCCGGACAAAGATGTAGCCGGGAAAGAGAGGCAGATCCAGAGTAACCGTCGAGCCGCCGCTCCACTTGTGCCGCGGATGGTAAAGCGGCAGATAATGCTCAATCTCTCTCACGTTCAAGTACTGTGCCACCCGCTTCTCATGGCGGGGCGACGTGTAGATGGCGAACCACTTGGGCATGAACAGCCTCTCCGGCGGGCAACCTGTCATGAGACTATCCGCGGGAAGAATCATCTTCTTGCGCGCAATCTCAAACAATCTTTCTCCCTCATCCCTTGGCTAAGTTCTTCTTCAAAGTCACCCATCGAACGCAACGGAATTCGCTTGCATCGGCTTTCAGTGCATGGTATGCATGTACTTGCATACTATAACGTCCAGGCAATCTAAGGCAATCCCCGCCTTGCAATAGCGCGGGAACTCGGCCTTCGCTCAGTCTCCCAGATTCAAGATATGCCTCAGTGCCGGAAAGCTGCAACTCCATGCCGGCTCTGCGCCGGAGTCGTCCCATATTCGCGGCTAGCGCGGCTTGGCGCAAAACGCCCTCTCTCGGTCCCTGAAAGCGGGCCGGAAGGGCCGGAGTTCCCGGCCCTGGCCACGGCGTTTCAGTCCGGCTTAGACCAGCTTGGCGTCGAGCAGGATCTCCGTGTTATTGGCGAAGAGCTTGGAGATGGGGCAGCCGGCCTTGGCGTCGGCGGCGGCCTTGGCGAAGACCTCCTGCGTGGCGCCGGGAACGCTGGCCGTGGTGGTCAGCGCGATGCGGGTGATGGCGAAGCCGTCCCCGACCTTGCCCAGCGAGACGGCCGCGTGGGTTTCGATCTTCTCCGGCGTGAGGCCCGCGCCGCCCAACTGCGCGCCCAGCGCCATCGAGAAGCAACTGGCGTGGGCCGCCGCGATCAGTTCTTCGGGAGTGGTGCCCGAGGCGGCGCCCTCAAACCGCGTGGCGAAAGAGTAATTTACGTTGCTCAGCACGCCCGTCGCCGTCGAGATCGCGCCTTTGCCTTCCTTCAGTGAACCTGTCCATACCGCGCTTGCCTTGCTTGCCATTATGCCTCCTTGGGGTTGATTGGATTTTTCCGGGATTGTGTTGCCGATTGCGCCGCGGCCAGGGGAAGATCCAAGCGCCGCGTCAAAGTGCCCAACGTGAGTTCGATGCGCCAGGAGCCGGTCTGGATGCTGGAGTTCAAGGTGCGTCGCCGCCGTCCCACGCAGCAATCGAGTCCAGCGGCGGAGCGGCCAGCAGATGGGCGCGGGTAAGTACCTTGCGGGCGAGGCCGGTCAGCGCCATCCCCGCCGCCTTGCCCAGCGGAACCCAGCGCCGCTTGCCACCGCGAACGGTCAGCGCGTCAATATCGTCCTCAAAGACCGTGCGGATGCGCACAAAGTAGTTGACCTGCATGATGGCGTGGCGCACCGTCAGGCGCAGTTTCTCATCGGGAACGGCCGTTTCAATCAGCGCGGGCAGCTCCCACAGCCCCGGCATCACGCTCAACGAGGCCGGCCGCTGCTCCAGCAGCACCTCTCGGCTGGATTGACCAGCCCGGGCGCCGGTGCGCACGGAGAGCGCGTAGGCTGCTTCGCGGCTCTGCATTGGCGGCCTGGGCGCGGTATCGTGCTCCCCCTGCGTCTTGCAATCCATGGCGACCGGGCAGACCATGCATTGCGGATTGCGCGGCAGGCAGAGCGTCGCGCCCAGCTCCATCATCGCCTGGTTGAAATCGCCTGGCCGGGTTGGGTCCACCAGCTTATCGGCCAGCTTCTCGCTCTTGCGCCGGATTCCGGCCCCGCCCCCGGCGCGGTTGCCGGCCTTCCAGCCTTCGATCCGGCAGAGCACCCGCTCGACATTGCCGTCCACCACGGCCGCGTGCTCGCCATAGGCGATGCTGGCCACCGCCGCCGCCGTGTACGCGCCGATCCCCGGCAGCAGACGCAACTCCGCCGCCGTCCGGGGCAGGTTGCCCTGGTGCTGGTTGGCCACAAGCTGCGCCGCCTTGTGCAGCATCCGCGCCCGCCGGTAGTAGCCCAGGCCGCTCCAGGCGGCCAGCACCTCTTGCTCGTCGGCCAGCGCCAGCGAAAGCAGCGTGGGAAACCGCTTGAGGAAGGCCTGGTAGCGCTCCACCACTGCGGCCACGCGGGTCTGCTGCAGCATGATCTCGGCCACCCAGATGGCGTAGGGATTGCGGCTGCGCCGCCAGGGCAGGTCGCGCCGGCAGCGGTCGTACCACTCCAGCAGCCGCCCACGCACCCTGGCGATCTTTTCCGCCTTCCAGCCCTTGTTCATGCGCCCAGCTTAACAGGCTGCGAAGCGGCCCATCCCGCGGGCGCCATCTTCATCTGGCCGTTCTTGATGGACCTTTATGCGTTCCTGTGCGAAGATTTCGACAGGCGCACTTCCGCATGACCGGAATTCTTGGCCCTGATTGGCCGGTGGTCCATGCGGAAGAACTTCCCTCCTCCCCTCCTTCGCACGGAACATTGGCCGGTTTTTCCAAACGCCGGAGGTCAATATGGAAACCGTTTGCTACTTTTGCGGCTCTTCAGAGTTTCGAGCATCGCGTTTCCGGCCGTCGGATCTGCCGCATTCGCTGGTCTTGCGATTCCCGGTCCGCTGCCTGAGTTGCGGCCAGCGAACCTATGCCTCCCTCAGTCAATTTCGCAAACTGCGCAGCGCCCGCAAGGAGCGCCGCAGGGGGAGCCGCGTCACAAGCTAGGTCTCTGACCGATTGTTCTTGCACCAACTCCGTGCCCCATCCTTTCGCGTTTTTCCGGCGAAAGGATGGAAAAACAACAAACTCCGAAGTGCGAGATCATGTGGTCAGAGACCCAGTCGCGGCGGATGCTATAGGCTCATAGATGTATGGAAATCACCTGCGCCCGCTGCCAGCAGACCGTGAAAGCCGAGAACTGCTACTGCCCCGTCTGCGGCCTGCCGCAACTGGTGTACCCGGCTGACAGCGACCCAGGGCAGACTTCGCCGGAGCACTGGGGTGGCGCGGCGCGCGATGCCGGCAGCGTCGACTGGAAGCCGGCCTTGCGGGCGGCTCTGCTGATGGCTATTCCGGCTGGGGTACTGTCGAGCGAGGCATCGCCGGTTGGTGCACTTGGGCTTTTTTGGATGGCTACGGCCGCAGGGTTGGCTGTCATGCTCTACATACGCCACCAGCGCCCGGCCTGGATCACGCTCGGAGCTGGTGCTCGGATCGGCCTGGTCACGGGAATCCTGGGAGGATGGCTGGCCTTTGGCGTCAGCGGCGGCGCTTTGTTCGTGGACCGGTCTTGGCTCCATCAGGCCGGCCAGATCGATGAAGCATACAAGACCTTTGTTGATGTAATGAGACAAAAGACCCATGAAATGATGGCAGGGATGGAGCCAGCGGACGTAGCACTTTTCCGGCGTGTTTGGGTGACTCCGCTCAAGGCCGTGGCACTGTCGCCTGAGGGCCCTGCCGGACTTTATACCTTCGTTTACGGCATCTACTCGGTTTTCCTGCTCTTCTGTGCCGTTGGCGGCGGCGCTCTGGGAGCGCGCTTGTCGGCACGCGCTCGAAGACCCGAGATCTAGGTCGCGGATTCCGACCCGCAGTCGCCCATTTCCGGTTTGGCGCAAAGCGCTCGATTCCGTCCCGCTTCCACGTAACTTGCTCTCAACCCCGGAACCCTCGTATCATCCTTCGAGAGACGGGCTGCGAGAACAGGCCGCGAGAAGATTCATGATGGAAGACCAGACCAAACCCTCCCTGCGCGTCAAAGGCAGGCTGATGTCCGCCTCGGAGATCGAGCGCACCCTGGTGCGCCTGGCGCACGAGATTGTCGAGAAGAGCAACGGCAGCGAGGACCTAGCGCTGGTCGGCATCAAGCGCCGCGGCATCACGCTCGCCGGCCGTCTGGGAAAACTCATCTCCGCCATCGAGAAGCGTCCCGTGGACACCGGCGTCCTCGACATTCAGTTCTACCGCGACGATCTGACGACCGAGGGCGTTCGCCCGGTGGTCATTCCCGGTGCTATCGGCTTCGAGATCGAGGGCCGCGATGTGGTCCTCTGCGACGACGTGCTCTACACTGGCCGGACCATCCGCGCCGCAATGGACGCCCTCTTCGATCATGGCCGCCCGCGCCGCGTGCAACTCGCCGTGCTCATCGACCGCGGCCACCGCGAGTTGCCCATTGAGGCCACCTACGTAGGCAGGCGCGTGCCCACCAGCAGCCGCGAGATCGTCGAAGTCAAGTTTCAGGAGATCGACGCCGACGAGCAGGTTCTGCTGGTCGAGCGCGCCGATTGAGTGCTTGTGCTGGGATTGAAATCTGGGTGCCCCATCTTCGCCGCGTCTTGTTTTTGCGGCTAGGATGGGAGCTGGAAGCTGGAAACATGAGCCCGACCGCAACCAAAGCACGCCGTCCGCTGACCACTCCGCCCGTTGCCGCCTCGCCGTTTCCTTACAATCCTGGCTCGCTGCTCTCGGTTCTGGACCTGAGCCTTGATGCCCTGAGCCGCCTCCTAGCCCGCGCCACGGCCCTTGAGAATCAGGACCCGCTCACGCGCGCCCGCATCCTGGCCAAGCGCCGCGTCGCGCTGCTCTTTTACGAGTCCTCGACCCGCACCCGCACCAGTTTCGAGCTGGCCGCCAAGGCGCTGGGCGCTGACACCACGCTGGTTTCCGACAAGTCTTCCAGCATCGAAAAGGGCGAGACGCTGAAAGACACCGGCCTGACGCTGCGCGCGCTCGGCGCTGAGGCCATCATTCTGCGCCATCCCAGTTCCGGCGCGGCGTGGCTGCTGGAGGCCGAGACCCGCCTGCCCGTGCTCAACGCCGGCGACGGCATGCACGAGCATCCCACCCAGGCGCTCCTCGACCTGCGCACCATGCTGGCGCACTTCGACCCAATTACAAAAACTTGTCATCCTGAGCAACATAAAAAGTCTGTCATCCTGAGCGACCGGAGCGCAGCGCAAAATAATAACTCTGTCATCCTGAGCGACCGTAGCGAAGCGGAGGGAGTCGAAGGACCTGCGGTTCCGTCCGCAACGCAACCGATCCATCAGATCACCGCCGAGACGCTAGCTGGCGTCACGGTCAGCATCGTAGGCGACATTCTGCACAGCCGCGTCGCCCGCTCCAACATGCTCCTGCTGCCCCGCCTCGGCGCACGCGTGATTCTCTGCGGTCCGTCCGCCCTGCTGCCCGAAGTCGCCGTCCAGTCCGGACCCGGTATTACCATCGTCCGCGACTTCGAGGCCGCGCTGCACCAGTCGCAAGTGGTGATGATGTTGCGCATTCAGGCCGAGCGGCTGGCCGGCTTGCAACTGGATCTCGAAGAATACAAGGCCGCCTACCAGCTCACCGGCCAGCGGCTGGCTGCCTTCGCGCCGGAAGCCATCGTGCTGCATCCCGGCCCCATCATCCGCGGCCTGGAGCTGACCGCCGGAGTCGCGGATGGACCCCAGTCGGCCATCCTCGAACAGATCACGAACGGCGTCGCCATCCGCATGGCCGTCGTCGAGCGGGCGCTGACGGCGAAGGCTCCAAGCGCATTGGAGGCATGAGAGAGAGATGAAGTTATTGGAGAGAGTCAATCGCCGCTTAATGCTTCTTGTGGGCCTTGCAATCATTCAAGGGGGGCTTACATTTGATTTTTGGGTGCACCGTAACCTTGTGGGCTTTTTGATTGTTTCCTCTATCATTATTCTTCTTTTTGCCACTGTATTCTGGATTGGCTGGCTAGTGCGGCATGGAGTTACCAATTTTGAAGTATGTATGGTAATTGGGGTAGGGGCCTTGGCGATGATCCTTTGGCACGACGGAAATCGCGTCCTGAGTAGTGCTGTCGCATGTGCCGGATTATTCTTCGCAGTGATATTACTGCGAAGGCTTCTTCGCTCAGTAGATATGAATCAGCAAGAAGCGAATCTCAATGCCTATAGGGCCGAGGCAAATCGCGTGAGCCCTATTACAAGGCATGTGTCGGCACTTATCGCGTATGCAGTTCTCGGAGGGGCGGTCTGGGCGATGAATGGGTTTGTGTTTCCACGATATGGATATTTTCTTTTTATTCTTGCGTCGTGGGATGCATTTATGCTGATTTATCACTTTGTGAGAGGCAAGATAACAAAGGCAGCCGGCAATCCTACTGTCGAAGGCGCAGCAGACCAAGGAGGCCACGCATGACGGCACTGGTAATTCGTGGCGGCCATCTCATCGATCCGGCTGCCGGCGTCGACCTCGACAAGGACATCCTCCTCAAGGACGGCCGCGTCGCCGAGATCGCCTCACCCGGCAAGCTCAAGCAGGCGAATGGCGCGGAGGTTCTTGACGCGACCGGCCTCACCGTCGCCCCCGGCCTCATCGACATGCACATCCATCTGCGCGAACCGGGCCAAGGCTACAAAGAGACCATCGCGACCGGGACGGCTGCTGCTGCCGCGGGCGGATTCACCGCCGTGGCTGCCATGCCCAATACGCTGCCGGTGAACGACTCGCCCGAGACCACCCGCTGGATGCAGGCTCCGGAGCGCGGCGCTTCAATTCGCGTCTTTCCCATTGCCGCGGCCACGCGCGGCTCCAAAGGCGAAGCGATCAACGACTATGCCGCGCTCAAATCCGCCGGCGCGGTGGCCGTCAGCGACGACGGCCTGCCCATCCTCAAAGACAGCGTCATGCGCGAGGCTCTGGCAGCGGCAGCGCGCGTGGGGCTTACCGTCATCCAGCACGCTGAGGACACGCGCATCACCCACGTCGCCGACAAAGTCGCCGCCATGAACGCCGGCCCCGTCGCCTTCAAACTCGGCCTGCGCGGTTGGCCCAACGAGGCCGAATCCGCCATCGTAGAGCGCGACATCCGCCTGGTTGCCGATCTGCGCGAGAGCCGCGCCCACCTGCACGTGGCTCACGCCTCCACGGCCGCCACGCTGGCTGCCGTCCGCCAGGCCCGCCGCAACGGACTGCGCGTCACCTGCGAGGTCGCGCCGCACCACTTCCTGCTCACCGACGAGCATGTCGGCCTCTACGATACAAATGCCAAGATGTGCCCGCCGCTGCGCTCGGCCTCCGACCGCGACGCCCTGATCGAAGCGCTGCTCGACGGCGTGGTCGATGCCATCGCCACCGACCACGCCCCCCACGCCGTCCACGAGAAAGAAGTCGAATTCGAGCGCGCGCCCAACGGCATCATCGGCCTGGAAACCGCGCTCGGCCTCTGCTTGCGCTGGCTGCACACCGAGTGGAAGATGCCGCTGGGCCGCGTCTTGAGCCTGCTCAGCGCCCAGCCCGCCGCGCTCTTAGGATTGAAGGGCCGCGGAACCCTCGCCGTCGGCAGCTTCGCCGATCTCGTCGTCTTCGACCCCAAAGCCGAGTGGACTTACAATGTCCGCGAAGGCAAATCCAAGTCCCGCAACACCCCCTTCGACGGCTGGACGATGCAAGGCAACGTGCGCTGGACGGTCAGCGAGGGGCGCATCTCCTACACAGCAAAGACACTTTGAGAACCGCAAAGGCAGAGCCCGCCCAACTCTCGGTACCAAGGGTTAGCGGCGAACAGGTTAGACCAGGGAGACACAACGGGTAATCTCAATGTGAACCCGGCGCGATCGGTCCGGCGATTCCTAGGGCCGCGCTGAAAAGCACCAGCGAATTCACTAGCGCGATAAAGCCGCCGATAATCTTCTCCCTGGTGCTCATGCTGACGTTCTTGTCTCCCACGCTCATCAGATAGATCACAGTCCCGACCGCGATGGCGCTCCAAAAAGGAATCCACGGAGTATTCGCTGACGCGCCGAAGAGCCTTTGCGCAACTTGCCAGATCAACATCACAACCGTGCTTCCTCCTGAAACCGATGCCAGCGAAGCTGGCGTGATGAAGGAAGGAATCGCGTTTGCGGCTCCTCCCGATCCAGTGCTGGGAGAGCCGGCGGGCGCGGCGTCTCTCTTTTCTGCCGAAGGCGCCACACTCGCTTCGGGAGCCGCCAAGGAAACCAGGTCCTCATGAACCGGCTTGAAAAGGTCTGACGGCGCCGGAATGTGTTTGCCACCCGTCCCCGCTTCGGAAGGCGCTGCCAGGGTATTAACCAGATTCGAAATTCTCATGTCAAGCTCTCCATACGTCAATATTGCTGCTTGCGAAGATGGGAATCTCCACGCGCGGAGTATATGAAAAAAATCGGTCTCGCGCAAGAACAAAGACAGGAATGCCAAGGAAAAAACACATCTAAATCGGATCCTGCGCGGGGAGAGAAAACAGCGCGCGGGATGTTGAAATCATCTGCCCTGTTACAAGGCCGATCGCGGAAGGCGATAGGGGAGAATAAGATTGGATTAAGAGAATGCGCCGGGTAAGTTTCCGCGCGCCGCATCTCAAATATCGGCCAAGAAGGCCGGGAGGTCTCCCGATGCACAACGCCAGAGCTTACTCCGCCGCCAGCGCGACAGAGCCCCTTCGGTCCACCACGATTGTCCGGCGCGATCCAACCCCAACCGACGTCGAGATCGAAATTCTCTTCTGCGGCGTTTGCCACTCCGATCTTCACCAGGTCCGCAATGAGTGGAGCGGTTTTGTGCCCACCGTCTATCCCTGCGTCCCCGGCCATGAGATCGTGGGCAAGGTCATCAAGGCCGGTTCCGCAGTCTCCGGCTTCAAGCCCGGCGATCTCGCCGCAGTCGGCTGCCTGGTGGACTCCGACGGCGGCTGTCCAGCGTGCCAGGCCCGACTGGAGCAGTTCTGCCCGAATGCGGTCTTCACCTACAACGCGCCCGACAAGCATCTGGGAGGCGTGACCTACGGAGGCTACTCGGATAGCATCGTCGTCGATCAGCGATTCGTTCTGCGCGTGCCCGCGAATCTTGACCTTGCCGGCGCCGCGCCGCTGCTCTGTGCCGGAATCACCACCTACTCGCCGATGCGCCACTGGGGTGTCGCCAAGGGCAAGAAAGTCGGCGTCGTCGGACTTGGCGGATTGGGCCACATGGGCGTGAAGTTCGCTCATGCGCTCGGCGCGCACGTGGTCGTCTTCACCACCTCGCCCAGCAAGAAAGAAGACGCGCTTCGCCTCGGAGCGGATGAGGTCGTCCTCTCAAGCAACGCCGATGAGATGAGCAAGCACGCAGCCAGCTTCAATTTCATCCTCGACGCCGTCGCCGCCAATCACGACATCAACGCCTACATCAACCTGCTCGGTCTCGACGGCACCATCACCATTGTCGGAGCCCCGGAGAAGCCGCACGCCGTCAATGCCTTCGGCCTGCTCTTCGGCCGCCGCAGCCTTTCAGGTTCGCTCATCGGCGGCATCGCAGAAACCCAGGAGATGCTCGACTTTTGCGGCCAGCACAACATCACATCGGACGTTGAGGTGATACCCATCCAGAAGATCAACGAAGCCTTTGAGAGGATGGTGAAGTCCGACGTAAGGTACCGCTTCTCTATCGACATGGCTTCTCTCAAATCGGAATAGCCTCCGAACCATCTGCTCGCGATGCGATTCAAGAACATTCGATTCAAGACAGTCCGCAACCACGAACAGGAGAGACAATGCAAAAACGGAAACTGGGAAACAGCAATCTGGAAGTTTCCGCCATCGGCTTTGGCTGCATGGGAATGAGCTCGGCTTACGGCCCGGCAGGCGACAAGGGCGAGATGATCCAGTTGATTCGTTCCGCTCATGATCTTGGCGTCACCCATTTCGATACAGCCGAAGCCTATGGGCCGTTCCTGAATGAAGAGCTGGTGGGCGAGGCGCTTCATCCGATCCGCTGCGAGGTGACGATTGCCACCAAGTTCGGCTTCGACATCGATCCTCAGACAGGCGAGCGCCGTGGCGGGACCAATAGCCGGCCCGAGCATATCAAGCGTGTTGCCGACGCTTGCCTGAAGCGTTTGCGAACGGATCACATCGATCTCTTCTATCAGCATCGCGTCGATCCCAACGTACCGATCGAGGACGTGGCAGGAGCGGTCAAGGAGTTGATTGCCCAGGGCAAGGTCAAACACTTCGGCATGTCGGAGGCCGGAGTTCAGACGATCCGCCGGGCGCACGCGGTCCAACCGATCACTGCGGTGCAGAGCGAATACTCACTGTTCTGGCGTGGTCCGGAGGCCGAGCTTCTGCCGGCCCTGGAGGAGCTTGGTATCGGGTTCGTGCCGTTTAGCCCACTCGGCGCCGGGTTCCTCACGGGCAAGATTGACGAGAACACGAAGTTCGATCCCACCGACTTCCGCAACATCGTGCCCCGGTTTTCGCCCGAGGCGCGCAAGGCGAACATGGTTCTGGTTGACTTGGTCAAAGCCGTCGCGGAACGCAAAGGCGCGACGCCAGCACAAGTCGCTCTCGCCTGGCTGCTGGCACAGAAGCTGTGGATTGTGCCGATCCCAGGAACCACAAAGCTGCATCGACTGAAGGAAAACCTCGGCGCGATGAATGTCGAGCTGACCGGGGAGGATCTCAAGCAGATCGACGAAGCAGCTTCCCGGCTGAGACTCGAAGGAGCCCGCCTTCCTGAGGCGGCGTTGAAGATGACCGGGCGCTGATCGAATCGGCGCCCTAAGAAGGCAATTTCGAAAAGGAGACAA
Source organism: Occallatibacter sp. (assembly GCA_049522975.1). Classification (GTDB taxonomy): domain Bacteria; phylum Acidobacteriota; class Terriglobia; order Terriglobales; family Acidobacteriaceae; genus Telmatobacter. The sequence goes on from JBEKNI010000026.1 coordinate 30,015, forward strand.
GATGCAAAAGCGCAAATTGGGAAAAAGCAATCTGGAAGTATCGGCGCTCGGCCTAGGCTGCATGGGCATGAGCTTTTCTTACGGCCCGCCCAAGGACGAGCAGGAGATGATCGCTCTTCTCCGCGCCGCCGTCGAGCGCGGCGTTACTTTCTTCGACACAGCCGAGGTCTACGGCCCGTTCACGAACGAAGAACTCGTGGGCGAGGCGCTCGAGCCCTTCCCCGGGCAAGTGGTGATCGCCACCAAGTTCGGCTTCAATCTCAACCCCGACGGAAGTCCCGGCTGGCAAGGATTGAACAGCCGCCCGGAGCGCATCAAGCAGGTTGCGGAAGCCTCGCTCAAGCGCCTGAAGATCGACGCCATCGATCTCTTCTATCAGCACCGCGTCGACCTGGAGGTGCCCATCGAGGATGTGGCGGGAGCGGTGAAGGAACTGATCGAGGCGGGCAAGGTGAAGCATTTCGGGCTTTCCGAAGCATCCGCGAAGACCATTCGCCGCGCCTACGCTGTGCAGCCTGTGACAGCGGTGCAAAGCGAGTACTCGTTGTGGACCCGCGGCCCGGAGGCAGAGGTGCTGCCCACGCTGGAAGAGTTGGGGATCGGCTTTGTCCCATATAGCCCGCTCGGCAAGGGCTTCCTGACGGGAAAGATGGACGAGAACACCAAATTCGACTCGACCGATTTTCGCAGCACGCTGCCGCGCTTCACGCCGGAGGCCATGAAGGCGAACGGTGCGCTGGTCGATCTGCTGGGCAGGATCGCGGAGCAGAAGAAGGCAACGGCTGCGCAGATCGCGCTGGCCTGGTTGCTGGCGCAGAAACCGTGGATTGTTCCCATCCCTGGCACGACGAAGCTGCATCGCCTGGAAGAGAACATCGGCGCGGCCGCGATCGAACTGTCCGCCGATGACCTGCGCGAGATCGAAAGCGCCGCGGCGAAGATCGAGGTGCAGGGCACCCGCTATCCCGAGAAACTGGAGCAGATGACCGGCCGCTGAACTGGAGACGGCAAAATAGGCCCAATCAGGGAAGGGTCTTCATCTTCTCGAGGACGTCTGGAGCGCTCTTGGAATTCGGAGCCAGAGCTAGGAACTTCTCAAAGGCATCCTTGGCTTCGGCTTTCCTTTGCAGGTTGAGGTAGGCGTCTCCGAGGTTCAGATAGGCGACGGCCCTTTTCGGATCGAGAGCGATGGTTTGCTGGTACCACTTTACAGCGTCATCGTATTGTCCCATACGAAAGAATGCGAAGCCCGCGTTATTGGCGTAGAGCGCGCTAGCCGGCTGTAACTTGGCAGCTTCGACGAACTTCTGGGCGGCATCGGCATACTGCTTCTCCTTGTAAAGGCGCATGCCCTCGTCGTTGGCTACGGCGGCCGTGTCGGAGGGAGGCTTGGCAGGAGCTGCGGGAGTAGCACCGGCGCTGGCCGTTGGTGAAGCGGGGCCAGACGCGGGATTGGGTGTTGCAACCGCACCGCCAGGCTGGGCGCTTTGTTTCAACTGCGCCTCCGCGGTCGCCAGTTGCTTGCGGAGTTCCTCATTCTTGAGTTCTTCCTCGCGCATCTGGCTGCGGAGCTTTTCCAGTTCGGAGTTCAACTTGATCCCCGCGTCGTCCAACTGGGCCGAATCCTGATTGAGAAACTCGGTTTCATGCTTCAGATTGAAGATGAAGTCTCCGCCTTCGGTGCCGGGCAGGTTACCGAAGGCCGGCGTCTGATGCGAAAGGGCAGAGACAGCGGGGGCAACGTAGGCCGCCAGCTCCGTTGCCGTAATGACGCCGTCGCCATTCAAATCGGCGCGGCCATCCAGTCCCTGAAGCAGCGTCCAGGTAAATACGGAGTGGCCGTTGGGACCGTTGTCGGCCACCTGCTGGTCGGCTCCGCCGGCAGTGAACATCTGGCGCGCCTCGCGCCGCGAGATTTCGTTCAGGTAATTCTGCGAGGACAAAATGCTGCCCCCGCGGGTCAGCGCCAGCCCGCTGTAGCAGGAGTCCATCACGAAGAGCACGTGCTTGGCGGGGATGGCTTCGGAGATGTCCTGAAAATTCGTCATCGAGATCGCGGTGCCTTCCATATCCGTCAAGTCCGCGTCGACCGGGATGATGTAGCCAAGCTCCCGGCCGGAAGCGAGCTTGCGCGTGGCGCCGTGACCTGCATAGAAAACCAAGACGCGATCCTCCCGCTGCACCATCGTTGTGTCGCCCAGCTTGTCGCCCAGCAGGGAGAGAATGTTCTTGCGCGTGGCCTGACCATTCAGCAGCGTAAAGACATGGTCCGGCTTGAAGTTATATTTCTGGATCAGCAGATCCTTCACGCCAGCGGCATCGTTGGCCGCATATTGCAGCTTCTGCCAATTGAGGTAGTCGTCGATGCCGATAATCGCCGCCCAACTGTCATGATAAGGCTGAGCCGGGGGCGGCGCGGAAGCCACTTCAGGCTGATCTCCGCGCGTTTCCGGCGGGCCAAAGGCCGCGCCATTCCACGTAACAAACTTGTATCCATCGGCCTGTAAGGTCTCGATCACAATCGGAAGCGCGTCCAGGCCGACCTTGTGAATGTCATGAAATAGAAGGATGCCGCGCTGCTGCTTTTCGACCTCGGAGATCACCCGCTGCGCGACGGAATTCGGCACCGGATCGGCCCAGTCCTCCGAGTCGACATTCCAGATCACGGTCTTCATCTTATCGGCCTGAATCTCGGTCAGAATATCCGCGTTCGCCGCGCCGTAAGGAGGGCGAAACAAGACCGGCGGCGCTTTCAGAACCTGAGTCAGAATCGCGCTGGTCCAATCGATCTCCCTGGAGAGATCGGCCGGATCGAGCTTGGGAAGAACGGGATGAGTGTAAGTGTGATTACCGAGGAACGAGCCTGATTCTAGAATGCGGTGACTGACGGCAGCGCCGGAGCCGAGAGTTACTTCATTCTTCTCGTTGTCTGTTCCCACGTTCCTGCCGATCTCGAAGAAGACGGCATGAAGGCCATACTTCTTCAGGATGGCGAGCACCTGGTCGGTGTAGCGGGGATGCGGGCCGTCGTCGAAGGTGAGGGCGACCGTCTTTGGAGGCATTTCAAGGCCGGAGATCTCCATCTTGCTTTTGGCTGCCGCGCCGCCGCGCGATTCGGCGGGAGGGAGTTTCGACTCGAACTCTCGGAGGATGGACTCGCGGTTATATTTTGTCTTGAGAAAGGCAACGTAATGCTCCCAGGCCTCGCGATGTAAAGCCATGCCCCGCGCCTGAAGCCCGGAAAATATCTGCGAGATCTCTCCCTGATAGAGAGCCTGTATCTTTTCCAGAGCCGCGGCATCGCCGGCGATGCGCTTGCGCAACGGATCGCCGGACGCTTCCCCGGCAGGAATGTTGGCCAGTCCGTCCACAACGTCGCGGAAGGCCAGCTTGTCCGCATCGCGGTAAGAGGGTTCGCTTTCCAGGCGAGTTAGAAACACCGCGGTAAGCGGGGAGCCTGGCTTGCCAAGGTCCGCGTGAAGCTGCTCTTCCAATTTGGCGATGCGCTCGTTATTGGTCTCGAAGAGAATCCAGGCAGCGGTGCGAACCCGCTCGCGGTTCCCCTCGTCTAAGGCCGCGGCGTTATCCATGAGCACGATGACTTTGCGGTAGGCGGCTACGATCTCGTCCATGGCGGGAGCGATTGCGGCGGGGCTGCCGGCAGTTGGCGCGGTTTGCTGGGCCGGCGGAATCCGCGGCTCGGAAGTGAACCCGCCAAGCGGCATGGCGGTCAGGGCGGCTGAGATCAGCAGACAGAACGTACGCATGAGAGTACCTTGAAACGTAAGCTTGAGTAGGATGATACTCCAAAAGGAGGCCGAAGCGCGGAGATTCAGACCATCAGGATTGTACGCTGCGATCAGCCGCGCGTCCTCGACCCCGCCGCACGCGGATGCAAGAAGGTGGACGCGCTCCCACCAGAAGTCCTGGACGAAGTGCCGGCGAGGGTCGGACGCTGTTTGAGTAGGTGATAGGGCTCAATCGAGTGGCATTAGCTGTGATGGTTTACCGATCCATTGTTACGGAAATGGCAAGAACGTTTTGATGGATTATTCATCGCGAAAGTGTGTAGCATAATGGTTATCCTCAAAAGCACGCAGTAGCGTGCGACGCAGCACTTCTTCAATTTTGTCGTACAACGCGATCTCTGCGTCAGTCAATTTATTGCCCTGATCGGACAGAAACTGCTGGCCGTGGACCAGACTTGAGCGGAGTTTATAGGCCTTTTCCAGCTCATTCTCGGTCAGGCTGATACTATGGCTCTGTGCCAGTCGATTAACTCTAGAGACAAATTTCTTTTGCCCTTGATAAGGATCGATGTTTACTAATGCATCGAGACCCGTAGAAATTAAAACCCACCGGTGGTCCACATAGTAGGTCCGCATCGCGTACTCATGGTGCCAATACGCGTTATGGATGCGCTTAGGCAGGAGCCTTTTCTCCATTATCAGTGGCATTAAAAGCTTGATATGTTGAGCTTCAGCTATGGTCAACCAATCGCGCCGGTCCGCCTTCGACCAGAAGACATCAACGCTCACCCCGCGAGGCTGGAAGGCAAGTATTTGCCTCACCTGACCGTTTACGAGGGATACGCGCGCAGCGTAGCGCAGACCTGTCGTCGTCGGATGCACCAACCGCGAAATTGCAACTACAGCAGCCAGCTCTTCCATTCCGCCAAAATCGTTAAAGAATCCCGGTATTTGTGTTTAGCGTACAAATGCATATACGTGATTTTGCTGTTGAATGACGGGCGTATTGAAATTCGCGGGACTACACGCGTTAACAATAGCCATCGCAACATTCGAATCAAGATGCTCGATCCAGATGTCATCATGAGGCAGAAATCTTTCAGCGATGGGAGGTGATGTTCTCAATAACTCCAGTTTAGTCAGAGTATCCGTCGTGAAATGCAATATGACGTTGAACCACTCTTCACCGGGTTCAAGAACCGGTGTAATTAAATGTGGCATCGATGGTCGGTCCTCTGCTTCATGATTTTTAGGGTATATCGCTTCAGTCAATAGATGCTTTCATCACGTGTCCAATCTATTCAGAGTTGTCCCTCACCTTACCCCTTGCGCCGGTAGAGGACCTGAAACTCGTAGCCTTGATTGGCGGGGAAGAGGCCGGCGACATGACGCAGCCGCTCGGCCAGCGCCGGGGCAGCCAGCAGCGGGTAGTCGCGCTCGCGCAGGTCGTGGTAGTCGAAGTCCACGGCCAATGAAAGCATATAAATGGCCAGCGAATCGGAGAATGCCGACTCGAAGTACGCGGTGCGGGCGCGTTCGTCGATGCTCTTCGGCCCGTTGCGGCTCTCCGGATTGCGAACGTCCTGCGCGCGGCGGCGGCTCTCCCAGGCGTCCTGGCTGGTTTCGCCGCGCACCTGGGCCTCGGCCTGCTGCCACACCAGCGACGAAAACCCCTCCGGAACCCCGGCAGCATCCAAGAAGTTGTGCGCCACGTTGATGAAGAACTCGAAGGCCAGCCCGAAGCGATCCTCGACCAGCCGTGTCGAGAGAAAGACCGCCTCGGTCGAGCCGAAGCTGGCGTTGCGATGGCAGATGGCGCGGTCGCCCAGATCGACGGTATAGCCGGGGGCGACCATCACTTCGCTGGTGTCGGCGATAGCCAGCGGAACAAAGTAGTAAGCGCGGTGTTCGAGCGCGGGCGCGAGCGTGGCCGGCACGGCGCCCACCAGCCGCTCCAGATCCGCATCCGAAACTCGCGTCTCGCCCCACATCGCGTAGTGAATGCCGTTGGGGCCCCGGGCCACGGCTGTCTGCGTGGCCACCTTCTCCGCGTGCCAAAGTTCGAATTGCGCGCTCGTCGCCATGAACTTGTATTCTAGACCACGGAGGCTCCCAAGGTGACGCAATCGGCAGAAAACCAGCGCCTGGCCGGCGGAACGGTCCTGGGATTCCCGCTCAAGGGGTTCGGGCTGTTTACCAGCCTGCTGCTGGCCTTTGCCGCGGCTTTCTTCACCTTTTTTGCTACCACCACGCTCGCCATCTTCGCCCTGCTGGCCTGGAACCTGACCGGCCACCACGCGCTCAGCTACGCCGACAGCTATCGTTATGTCGGCTTCCCGGCCTTCGTGGTTGCGCTGGCCGTGGCTTTGCCGGTCTTTGCCGTGCTGTGGGTGAGGGGCAAGCTGGGCAAGTAGCTTCCGCTGCTAATTTCCCGCCGGCCTCGGATTCGCCGGATCGAACTGGGCCACATGAATCTTGCGGGCCAGTCCCACCTTGGCCAGCAGCCAGATCCCCCAGTAGTTGGGATCGATCTCATACCAGGCCAGGCCGTGGCGGGCTGAAACCGGGTGCGCATGGTGGTTGTTGTGCCAGCCCTCGCCGCCGGTCACCAGAGCCACCCACCAGTTGTTGCGCGAGTCGTCGCGGGTCTCGAAGCGCCGGGAGCCCCAGAGGTGCGTCGCGGAGTTAACCAGCCACGTCGCGTGCAGCCCGAGGGTCACGCGCAGGAAGACGCCCCAGAGTGTCATTCCAACCGCACTCTTCCAGCCGCCCGCAAGCCAGCCGAGGCCGAAGAGCAGCGCGCCGCTCACCGTGAGCGGAATCCAGTGGTATTTGCTCAGCCAGACGTAGAAGCGGCTGCGCTCCAGATCCGGGACGTAGCGGGCCAAGGCCTGCGTCTGCGCGTGCAGCGCATTGCCCCAGACGATCCAGCCGATGTGCGCCCACCAGCCGCCTTCGCGAGGGGTGTGGGGGTCGCCCTCGCGGTCGCTGAGCTGATGATGCACCCGGTGCGTGGCCACCCAGAAGATCGGCCCGCCCTCCAGCGTGAGCGTGGCCAGCACCGACATCGAGTATTCCAGCCACTTCGGCGTCTGGTAGCCGCGATGGGTCAGCAGCCGGTGATAGCACATGCCGATGCCCACATTGATGGCCAGAACATAAAGCACCGCCATGGTCGTCAGCCGCTGCCAGGTGAAGAAGAAGAGCGCCGCCACCGCGCCCAGATGAAACGCAATCAGCACGCCCAGCGTCAGCCAGGTGATGCCCTCGCCCGCGGTCGCGGCCCGGCCCATGCGAACCGGAAGCCGCACAGCCGCGGCCTCCCGCGTTCCGGCGATCAATTCAGGAGAAGTGGTGAGAACGGGTGTCATAGTGCGGAAGTTCCTTGAAGAGCGGCAACTCGCCCACCCTTCCAGCGCCATTGTATCCGGTGATCCGGGGTATAGGCCTTTCCGGCGCTGCGTTGTCTTTGAGAATACGCCGCGATTCCCGAGCTATCTGAGCAATCCTGCTCACCGTTCGCCAGGCTCAGGCAGGCTCCTGGGCGACGGCTTGCATTGCTTCGCTTATTGTTCGTGTATGAATGACCCTGAGAATCAGGGTCAAAGTAGCCCCAAAGACAGGTTTTTGCCAGGAAGAGGCCGGGGATTTCGGGGTCTCTGTTTACCACTTAGATATGAATTCCAGGTTTAGGGAACCTCTGATTAAGTCGGTTTTGTATCAGGGCACGACTTTAGTCGTGCCGCAAGTGCAGCAAAATGAACGTGGGCTTTAGCCCCTGAGGGAGCGCCCAACGTGTAGCCAAACTCAATCGGAGGTTCCTTAGTTCGTGATGTGATCTGTTTGATTGCGCATATCTTATCCTTTCTTAGCGGCCAAAGGTTCAGCCGGGGAATTGGGTCAATGTGCGGCGGGGGCGGGGTCGGCGGTTCTCGGGGAGAGGAAACGGAGAACAGGGAACAGGATTACGCGCCTTGGAGATTGGAGGGTGGCTATTTGGGCCTCGGAGTTGTGACTGTTTCCATTCTCCGCGCTGGAGGGAAATAATCTGCAATGAAAATAACGGCTAAGCGCCTTCGATTCAGCAGTGAGAAAAACAGCCGCATTTTCATCCTTTCCGGGTGCGGCTGCGCCCCGCGCGTGATTGCAAACCACCTGCGTTGGGGCAGAGGGCGCTTGTGCGCCGTGGAGTTCGTGGTTTCTCGGGCCGCTCCTTCGGTCAGTGTTCATAGGATGATTCCGCGCCGAAGGAAAGTTATTCTCTGCAAAGTGCCGGCAGGAAAGGTTCGTGGTTTCCCAGGTCCCAAAAGCGGGAACTGGGGCGCCCGGGCACCCGGCGAAGAGTTATGTTGGCCTGGTTGACGGAGTGGTGATTGGCTATTACAGCCTGGCCGTCGGGTAGACTCGGATACACCGATGCGCCGGAGCGCCTGCACAAGGGACTCGCCCATCATCCGGTACCGGTGATGCTGCTGGCCCGCCTGGCCGTCGATAAGAACTGGCAAAAGAAGGGCTGGACGCGCACTCGTGCGGGACGCCGTGCTGCACATCATGCAAGCCGCTGAAATCGCCGGGATTCGCGCGCTCGCCGTCCATGCAAAGGACGATGCGGCACGGCGCTACTATGAGCAATTCGATTTTGAAGCCTCGCCGGCAGAGCCGCTTCATTTGCTCGTGCTGCTGAAGGATATTCGTAAACGGGTGGGCGCTTGAGGCAGCGTTACGGCGGGTCAAAGTTTGCCGTTCGCAGGCGCACGAAGGTGGAAAAATCTGGCGAAAATCGGGAACGCCGCTATGATGGGGCATCCGCAACGGGCAGGGAGCCGGGTACTATTTAGCAATCCTTCAAATCGGCAATCAGTTGAGGTTCGATGAGAGCCTGACGACAGACAGCCTTTACTGTCCACTTGAGTAAATCCATCGCCCTTCCTGGATCACCAAGTCCGCTCAATTCTCTTTTGAAATCCGGGGTTCCACCATGAGCTAAGCAACTCCGATAGCCATACATCTGCCCCCAAACCGAGTCATGCGTCTTTCCGGGAAACCCGCCATAATCGATGGAAGGATTCCATCGATGGTCCAGTAGCGCCAGCTTCTTCTTGACCTGCCGTGTAATCGAATCGTAAGGATCCTTTGGTTGAGGGGAATGTGTCAGCAACGATTCCAGAATCCCGAAGTAGGCGAGGAACCTCGAAGGAGGTCTGGACGGAAGAGCCTCAAAGTCAAGAAGCTGAGCCGCGACCCGTATCATGTCCACCGTGGCCGGATCGTGCGTTCGAAGTTGATCACAAACGATTGCAATCTCTTCGGCATCTGTTGGAGTCACATCGAAGAATCTGCTGTTCAAATCCGCCTTATCCAGCATTTGAAATAAGCGGCCTGGATGGTGCATATGACCCTTACCCAATGCGGCGAAAGCTATCTGTAGCTCTAGCTTTGTGAGACAAAGGGCATATTCCAAATCTAGAATTATCTGATTTGATCCTTGAAAACTGATAACGAAGTATCGCCATTCGTGTTCCGGCAAAGGAGTCCAGGACCCGTCTTCCTGTTTCTGGAATTCCCATGGATAGAAACCAAGGCCAAGCAGTCCTCCATCGGAAGCACCTAATAATTCCTTGATTTTGGCGATTTCTTCATGTGTTGCACGGCGCAGTTCGTGGCCCGGTTGCAAGATGAATTTATCCACGCCAACTAGGCTTGACACGTTCATCACGAAGGCAAAATTATTGAAAGACGCTTTGGGTTCCTGTGGTTTTTCAAGGGACCATGCAAAACTCCCTCCCGGAGGCACTTCGAAGGTTAAGTCTGTAGACATTTCTCACCTCTGCTTTGGTAGAACACACAGTGCCGAATACTCCTGCCCTGATGAAGAGTTTACCTCTTTGGCGAAAACATGAAGCACAATCTTTACTCTATCCAGTTCCATTGTCCTTCCCGCCTGTGCCGCACCAGTCGATGGGTTCCCGCTGCGGGAGCCTCGGCGGTTGTGGTATACGTTTACCCATGAGACCCCGCAACCTGTTTCTCGCCGCTCTTGTTTTCGTCTTTGCCGCAACGCACAGCCCCGCGCAGGGCATCGCGCCCACGCCGCCGATGGGCTGGAATAGCTGGGATGCCTATGGATGGACCATCGGCGAGGCCGACTTCCGGGCCAACGCCGCCGTCCTGGCATCGATCAAGGACTACGGCTGGAAGTATGCGGTGATCGACCAGGGCTGGTACATGGAGAATCCCCTGGGAACCAATCTGACCGAGAAGAAGTTCCTGTTCGATGGGAACGGAATCGAGATTCCGGTTCCGAGCCGCTTCCCATCCTCCGCGGACGGAGCGGGATTCAAGCCGCTGGCCGACTGGGTTCATGCGCAGGGGCTGAAGTTCGGCATTCATATTGTGCGCGGGATTCCGCGCGATGCGGTCAAGGCGAATCTGCCCATAGCAGGATCGAGGTTTCATGCGGCGGACGCGGCCGACACCACGGATGTCTGCCCCTGGGACGACGGCAACTGGGGGATGAAGGACAATGAGGCTGGGCAGGCATATTACGACTCGATGCTGAAGCTCTATGCGGGCTGGGGGCTGGATTACATCAAGGTGGACTGCATCGGCGACCACCCGTACAAGGCCAGCGAAATTCGCCAGGTGGCGGCGGCGATTCGCAAGACGGGGCGTCCGATTGTGCTGAGCCTGTCGCCGGGACCGACGCAACTGGAGCACGGCGGCGAGGTGGCCGAATACGCGCAGATGTGGCGCATCTCCGACGACCACTGGGATGGCTGGACGATTCCCCGCAAGCCTACTGACGGCGAGTGGCCCTTCGGCGTCAAGGATATGTTTGACCGGCTGGCCAAGTGGTTCCCCTATGCAAAGGAGGGCAACTGGCCGGATGCGGATATGCTGCCGGAAGGATGGCTGGGGCCGCATCCGGGATGGGGCGAGGCGCGCCAGTCGCGGCTGACCCACGACGAGCAGCAGACCGAGTTTACGCTGTGGGCGATTGCCCGGTCGCCCTTGATCTTCGGCGGGAATCTGACCAAGCTGGACAGTTTTACGCGTTCGCTGCTGACCAATCAGACAATTCTCTTCATGAACCAGAATGTGACTTATAGCCATCCGGTGGATACTTCGAGCCTGGGGGCCGGGTTTGAGAACGCAAGGGTGTGGCGGGCGACGATCAACGAGCCTGGCGCACGAAATTACGAGGAGTATTTTGGCTTCTTTAACCTCGGCGACCAGCCGGTGACGCTGCGCGCGAGCTGGGCGCAGCTTGGCCTGGAGGGCAAGAAACACCTGGCGCAGAATGTGTGGAGCGAGGGCGGCTTCAAGGAATCCAAGGAAGTGAGCGTGACGCTTCCGGCGCACGGGAGCACGGTCTTCGAGGTCCGATAGGCGAGGGGTGAGACGTGCAGCGTCGAAGAGTCCTTGGCGGATTGGCGGCAGTTTGGATTGCCTCCGGTCGGCTTGCGCGCGCGGCCTCGACCAACAGCCAAAAGCTGGCCGATGCGGCGCGGGCCCAGTTGGGAGTTACCACTGGCTACGATCCGACTTATACGAAGCTGAGTTATCCCGGCGGCGATCTGCCGCGCTCGACCGGCGTCTGCGCGGATGTGGTAATTCGCGCCGCGCGCGACGGGCTGGGGCTCGATCTGCAAAAGCTGGTGCATGAGGATATGGTCAAGAACTTCAGCGCCTACCATCAACCGGAAAAGTGGGGCATGAAGAAGCCCGATGCGAACATAGACCACCGGCGTGTTCTGAATCTGGAGACGTATTGGACGCGGGCCGGGGCGCGGGTCTGGGCGGCCGATGCGCCGACGCCGGGAGACGCATTCCCCAAGGCTGTCGAGGTGGGAGACATCCTGACTTGGCTGCTCGACGCCCGGTTGCCGCATGTGGCCATCGCGGTGAGCGCCAGCCCGCAGCCCTGGGTGGTGCATAACATCGGCCGCGGAGTGGAAGAGAGCCCGCTCAATGCCTTTTCCCCGCATCGGGCCGCCGGGCATTATCGCTGGCCGGCGGCATAACAATAATGCGCAATTCCATGGTCTGAAGATCCGGAATCAGCACGGCCGGATTCGGGACAGCGCCCATATTGATACCCATAACCACCCATAAATCCATCCAAAGAAGACCGGAAGCCAAGCCCAAACCTCCCCGTTTGTGCGAGAATACTTCTCCGGGAGACGACCACGAACGATGGTCCGCTCAGGGAGGATTGCTAATGCCCATTCTTCGTTCGTTCTTTATCGCGCTCTCGCGCAATCGGCTTCTGCGCGGCTTTATTGAACGTTCGCGCGTGGGCGTCCGGCTCAGTTCGCGGTTTGTGGCCGGCATGGAGATCGATGACGCGCTGCGCGTGGCCGAGGCGGTGAACAAGCAGGGCATGGCGGTCACGTTGGACTCACTGGGCGAGAGCGTGACCACGGAGGCCGAGGCTGCCGCGGCTGCGATGGTCTACCACCGGCTGCTGGATGCGATTGTCGCGCGCAAGCTGAACGCCAACATCAGCGTGAAGCTGACGCAGATGGGGCTGAATCTTTCGCCCGAGCTGGCCGAGAGCTTTGCCGAGAATCTCGCCAGCCACGCCAAGGCCAAGGAGAGCTTTGTGCGCATCGACATGGAAGACTCGTCGCTAACTCAGGTGACTCTGGAGATCGTGCGGCGGCTCCACACGAAGCCGGAACTGCGCGGCGCAATCGGGGTCGTGATCCAGGCCTACCTCTACCGCTCGCAGGCGGACATCGAGCAATTGCTGGCCGAGGACATTCGCGTGCGGCTATGCAAGGGCGCGTACAAGGAGCCGGCGGCGGTGGCGTTTCCGCGCAAAGTGGATGTGGACGCAAATTTCGTGCGCCTGAGTTATCTGCTGCTATCCAGCCCGATCTATCATGGCCTGGCCACCCACGACGAAGCCATGATCGCGGCGGCCCGCTCCTTCGCCAGCCAGCATGGGATCGACCCCGCGCGCTTCGAATTTCAAATGCTCTTCGGGGTGCGCCGCGACTTGCAGCGCAAGCTGGTGCGCGAGGGCTTCAACGTGCGCGTCTATGTTCCTTTCGGCAGCGATTGGTATCCCTACTTCATGCGCCGGCTGGCCGAGCGTCCGGCCAACGTGCTCTTCCTGGCGAAAAACTTCTTCCGCTCCTGAGACTCTTCATCCGTTACCGCTGAATCCGCGCCGATGCGCCTCTTGCGAAGGCTCGCACCTGTTCCACGGTCGCCATGGTGGTGTCGCCGGGAAAGGTAGTCAGCAGCGCGCCATGCGCCCATCCCAGCTTGACCGCCTCCTCGGGCGACTCGCCGCTGAGCAGGCCATAGATGAAGCCGGAGGCAAAGCCATCTCCGCCGCCCACGCGATCGATAACTTCCAACTCCGCCGCCGGTGCGGTGATTGTCTGGCCGTCGATCCAGGCAACCGCGCTCCAGCCATGACGATTGGTGGAATGCACCTCGCGCAGCGTGGTAACTATCGCCTTCACCCGCGGATGCTTCTTCACGACATTGTCGATCATGCCGAAAAAGACTCCTGGATCTAACTTCGACTTAGCCGTAACCTCCGGCCCCGGAATTCCCAGACCCTTCTGCAGGTCCTCTTCGTTGCCCACCAGCACGTCCACGTTCTCGACGATTCTTCCAATGACCTCGACGGCACGGTCGTTGCCGCCGTGAATCTTCCACAGCTTGTCGCGGAAATTCAGATCAAAGGAAGTGATTGCGCCGGCGACCCTGGCCTCCTTCATCATCTCCGCAGCCAGCGCCGCCGTGGCCTGCGAAAGCGAAGCAAAAATGCCGCCGCTATGCGCCCATCGCACGCCCCCGGCAAAGATCGCTTTCCAGTCGAAGTCTCCCGGCTTGAGCTTCGCCGCCGCCTCGTTCGCGCGGTTGTAGAAGACCACCGGGGCGCGCAAGCCGTGGCCGCGGTCGCTATAGACGGTGGCCATATTCGGACCGGTAACTCCATCGTGTTGGAATTGCTTGTAGAACGGCCTGACGCCCATGGCGCGCACGCGCTCGGCAATTAGCTCGCCAATGGGATAGTTGGACATTGCGCTGGCGATAGCCGTCTTCAGCCCGAAGCAGTCCGAGAGGTTGGCAGCTACATTAAACTCGCCGCCACTGACGTGAATCTGGCACTCGGTCGCCTTGCGGAAAGGAATGATCCCAGGATCGAGCCGGTGCACCAGCGCTCCCAAGGCCAGAAAATCCAATTCGGCGTTCTTGCTCACATTCCAGTCATAACTCATAACTCGGTCACTCCCTGTTCTTTTCGCTCGTAAAGTCTCCCGAAGTTATCTGAAATCAAGCGCCATGCCCCAGGAAAACAGGAGCAATGTGCCGGTTGTAAAGATTCTCCGTGACATTCTTCGCAATCGCGGCTTCGTTGGCCCCAAGCATATCAAGATACCGGGACCCCATTTCAGCCGCTACTTTGAAGCCAACGTGCAATAACTGGCGCAGACTGCTGTTGTAGGCCGCGGCTCCGCGCACATGGCGCAACGCGGAAGTGTACTGCTGGGAGGTCCAGCCACGCACCTCGCTGGGCAAGGGCAGCTTTGCAACCTCGATCTCGATGACCGTGGCATAAGGCGCGCATAACTTTTCGCGGCGCGCGAAGGCTTCGCAGTAAATCTCTTTGGCCAGTTCCAGGCCATCGCCTCCGGCTTCGGCTAGGCCGGTCAGCTCCTCAAGCCAAGTTGTTCCCGCGGTCTTCAGGTGGACGCCCGCATCGAATCTCCGCATTGCGGAGTGAATCGCGGGATAGATGGAGAACTTATCGCTGCCGGAGTGTACGCTCAACTTGAGGTTCTCCGGCAGGCCGAAGTGCTCGACCGCGAACGCGATGGCGGCTAAGTCGAGCGCGAATTCGCGTTCAAATTGGGTTTCGTCTCCGATGTAATCGACTCCCTTGTTGAATCGGCCGCTGAATTTCGGAGCGATGGTCTGCAAGGGAATGTCTTCATCGGCGATAGCCGCGAGAATTAGAAGCAGCTCGACGGGGCTCTGCGCGCTATCGGTTTCATCCATCGAGATCTCGGGAATGAAGTTGCCCTCGCCCTTTACCGCGGCAATAGCGCGATAAACCTCGCCAGCCTTCCTCACCGCGGTCAGATACTTCCACGCAACCCCGCCCAAGTCTTCCGGGGTGATCTGGAAAACCTCGCTCGCGCCTTCTAGCCGAATGCGGCCGAGTAGTCTTGCGTTCCGATTCACAAAGCTCTCGATCTCTCCTTCGGGCGTGGGCTGGCCGATGAACTCAGCCACGTCTATGGTGTAGTAGTCGCAGGCATCGAGAAACCGGCCGAAGGTCTGCAAAGTGATGTGATCGGCGTCGCAAAACCAGGGCAGCTTCCAATCGAGCGCCTGGACGGCGGCCTCGGCTGCTTGCCGCGTCGAGGCCGGCTCGGAGCCGATGATGGTGTGCTCGCGGTTCGACTTATTCCATACGGGAATGACTTCGACACCGCCGGCGAGGGCCTGCGTGCAGGCCAGCAACTGAGCCTTGGCCTGATGCGCAAACCGGTCCCCAATCCCCACCGAATACTTACCAAGCTTCAAACCGCGATGATCCATGATAACTCCCTATTTATAACCTTCGCTGTGCGCCCAAAGCCCCAATCCTGGATTTGCGATAAAGAAAACCGCTTCGTCTTCGACTTGATTGTAGCCGTGCCGAAGCCTCTTTGGATCGTAGCGCGCAAGCATCGAATCAAGATCGCCGTAATTAAACCCAACGCCTTCCACTTCTGCCTTGTTGAGTTGGCCGGGGCACCAGGTAATCTTGAAGCGTCCTTCGGACGAGCCGTGAATGAGGTGCGCCGCCGCGCTCAGATCATTGGCCAGATCCGCATGAGACGCAACTGCGTCGAGCGTTGACTCCGTGCCGCGGTAACCGAATTTACGGATCAATCCGTCGATCCCCTTGTCTTCGCCGAATTCCTTTACGCCCGGCGCAAGGATAATCAATTCCGCGCCGTCTGCCAGCGCCATGCGTGTGCGATAGATCGCCTTGTTGCCGATCCAGGTACTATGAAACTCATTGGGATCGAGATAGACGACAGCCTTCCGGATCGGCTCGTCAAGCATCTCGAAGTTGACTTTCAAGCTAAGTTCGGCGGCGAGATGAAAGCACTCGATGTCATCGCCGATGAAGAGACCGCGCAATGCTAACTCCCCGTCTGCGCGGCGTCCGATTACGGTCAGTACATAGACGATGGGCAGATACCGAAGAAAATGATCGGATGCGTAATTAAGCACGCTACGCACGGGATTATCGGCGCGGCCCATGATCCGCTCCATCCCATAAACCGCGCCCAGATAGTGGCTGCGGTTGATTCCCTCGCGGCCTCCCGCGCCCACCAGAATGTTCTTGTTGTAGTTGGCCATGCCGCTAACTTCATGGGGCACAACCTGGCCGATGGAGAGAATCAGGTCGAAGGCGCCGCGCGCGATAAGCCGATTGACCTGCGCCGGCCACGCATAACTCAGCTTGCCCTCTGATTGCTCGCGAATGAATTCCGCCGCAACCTCGCCAAGCGTTTCTATATCGGTGTGCCAGTTATGCACGTGAAACAGATCGACCGGTATTTTACCAAACATCTGCAAGATCTGATCGGGCCGCATGGCGGTGTGCGTGCCAAGCGCTGGAAGGATCGCCTTGAACCGGTCGCCATAATACTCCCACGCATAACTGGTCAGCTCGCCGGCGCGAGAGTGCGCGCGGCTTTGATCGGGCGGAACAACAAGCACGCTGCTCCGCGCTCCGAGTTTGGCGAGACTCTCCGCAAGCAGTTGTTTCAACTCTTCCGCGGAGAGATCGGTTTCAATGCTTCCTGTGGCGCAAAGGAGACTCATGCGGCAAACTCCACTCTCTTCAGTCCGGGCGCGAGCAGGTTGAGGATGAGCAGCGCCAGTAGATAGGCACTTGCCGCGATAACGAATAGGCTGGCATAACTGGCGTAGCCTTTGTAGATCATCAGCAGCGCGCCGCCTGCGGCTCCGGCCATGCCGCCGATGCCCGTGACCGATCCCACCGCGCTCGGCGGAAACATATCCGAAGCCGTTGTGAAGAGATTGGCGGACCAGCCTTGGTGAGCCGCCGCAGCCAAGCTGAGCAACGCGATGGCGATCCACTCGGAGTGGAGATAGTTGACCAGAAAAATGGGAACGACCGAGCAGGCGCAGAGAAGCATGGCTCCCAGCCGCGCATAACTCAACGAAAGTCCCATGCGGCGGAACGGCGCGGGCAGCCAGCCCCCGCCGATGCTGCCAAGCGTCGAGGCGCTATAGACGATAACCAGAGGCAGGCCAAGATTCTTGAGATCCAAATGGTATCTTGCGCTAAAGTAAGAAGGCAGATGAAATAGAAGGAACCACCAGATAGGATCGGTGAGAAACTTGGAGATGGAAAATGCCCAGGTCTGGCGTAGGCCGAGCAATCTGGCCCACGGCGCGGAGGGTCCCATCTGCTCAGCCGCTTCCTGGTAAATGTGGCGCAGCTCCGCGCCGGTCAGCGTGGGATGATGGGCGGGCTTGCGGTATTTGCTGAACCAAAGTAGTATCCACACCGCGCTGAAGGCGCCTGTGGCCAAAAAGGCCGCGTGCCATCCAAAGCGCAGAGTTACCCAAGGCACGATGATAGGAGCTAGGATTGCGCCAAGATTGGCCCCGGAGTTGAAGATGCCGATAGCCAGCGAGCGTTCACTCCGGGGAAACCACTCGGCTGTGGTCTTGATGGCTGCGGGGAAATTGCCCGATTCACCGATGCCTAGAGAGAAGCGGGCGATGGCGAATTCCATCACCGTGTTAGCCAGCGCGTGACTCATTGCCGAAAGGCTCCAGACGGCCATGATGACCGTGTAACCGATCCGCGTGCCGACCTTGTCGACGAATCGTCCGGCAGCCAGCAGGCCTAGCGCATAGGCAACCATGAAGACGGCGTTGACGTAGCCATAACCCACATCCGTCATGCCGATGCCGTGCTGACTTACCGGCTTCATCAGAGTTGGCGCAAGAATGGAGATGACCTGGCGGTCCATGTAATTGATCGAAGTGGCGGCAAAGAGCATGGCGCAGATCGTCCAGCGCACGCGCCTAAGCTGTGCTCCGGGAGCAGATTCCTCTCCAATCAGGCCGCCGGATGCGGCATCGACCGTCATGCATCTCTCCTCATAACCTATATGCCTTCTTTGCCAACCCGTAAGTAAGATCGTACGCCACTTCGAGTGCCTCGTCCTCGTCCAATCGGTGCTCACTTACTAACTTGGCAAGAAAAGCGCAGTCGATGCGCCGCGCCGCATCGTGCCGCGCCGGAATCGATAGGAAGGCGCGGGTGTCGTCGTTGAAGCCTACCGTGTTATAGAAGCCTGCCGTCTCCGTAGCTAACTCGCGGAAACGCATCATTCCCTCGGGGCTGTCATGAAACCACCACGGCGGCCCAAGACGCAAAGACGGATAGTGGCCGGCCAGCGGAGCTAACTCTCGGCTATAACTCGATTCGTCCAGCGTGAAAAGAATAATGGTGAGATTGCTCTCATTGCCGAACCGGTCGAGCAGGGGGCGGAGCGCGTCGACGTAATTCGTTGGCCGGGGAATATCCGCGCCCACGTCGCGGCCATAGCATTCAAAGAGCCTGCGATTATGGTTACGCGCGCTTCCCGGATGAATCTGCATGACCAGGCCGTCCTCGAGGCTCATGGCGGCCATCTCGGTGAGCATCTGCGCGCGGAAAATCTCCTGTTGCTCGAGGCTTGCATTAGCGTCCAACACTCGGCGAAATAACTCAGTGGCTTCCGCCGCGGATAAGTCGGCGGTTTGCGCGGTAGGATGTCCGTGGTCGGTCGCGGTGCAGCCGAGCGTGCGGAAGCGTGCGCGCGAAATTCGCAAAGCATTCAGATATCCGGCCCAAGTCGAGGTATCTTCTCCGGTCTGTTCGCCTAATCGTCGAATGTTATTTGCAAACTCATCAAATTCCGGATCAACAACCGAGTCGGGCCGGAAGGTGGGAATAATTCTCGCCTTCCAGTGTGAATCCCGAATGAGTTTGTGATCGGCCAAAGAATCCAGCGGAGAATCGGTCGTTGCAAGGACCTCGATGTTGAAGCGCTCGTAGAGAGCGCACGGAAGAAACTCCGGGGTCTTGAGCCGCTCAGAGATCGTGTCGAAGTACTTATCCGCAGTGGCTGCCGACAGCCTTTCATGAAGTCCGAATAGCTGCTGAAAAACAAAATCCAGCCACAGGCGGGTCGGGGTACCGCGAAAAAGATGGTAGTGGCCGGCGAAGATACGCCAGACCTTGCGCGGATCCTTCAGCACAGGCTGTCCAATCCCAAGATCGTCAAGGGATATCCCCTGACTGTAGAGCATCCGGAAAACATAGTGATCGGGCTGCACGAGGAGACTTGCAGGATCGGGGAAAGGCTCATTCTTCGCAAACCACGCCGCCTGCGTATGGCCGTGAGGGCTGATAATCGGCAGCGTTCTAACATGCTCGTACAGCGCCCTGGCGATCTTGCGCGTGGAGGGCTCGGTGGGAAAAAGACGGTCTTCATGAATCAGCATGGCTTGACCTTCGGTTGAGGTTCATGGTTTCCAGTTCCGAAAATCCGGACCTGCGGCACCCGCAACTTCCGAAAGTCAATCGCGAGCGCATCCGTCCGTTGACTGCGCAAGTCCATTGTAAGAGTCAGGCGGGGGCCGCGTAGCCCATGCCTGCCAGAACGCCGCGCATATAGGCAAAGCTCGCGATAACTCCGGGCATGGGATCGTCGGGGTATATCTCATATTCGAGATCGACAAATCCCCTGTACCTGGTTGCAAAAAGAGCTGCAAATATCTCCCGCACTGGAATGATACCGTCTCCGACGGCCACTTGGCTCTCCTTGGGCTGAAAGTTCGTCAGATCTTTCATGTGAAGATTGAACAGACGCGGCCCCACTTCGTAAATCGCCTGAACCACGTTCGTGCCGGCACGCGCCGCGTGCCCGAGATCGATGCAGCATCCCAGGCGCGGGTCCAATTTCCTGACTTGCTTCAGAACATCCAGCGGCGAGGGCCACAACCTATCTTCGGGTCCGTGATTGTGAATGGCAAACCGTATGTCGTATTCTTTCACGAATCTCTCAATGCGGGGCAGGATCTCGGGCGTCAGGCCGCCCGCGACCATTACGGAGATGCCCGCGCGTTTGCAATACTCGAACTTGGCGCGCATATCGGCATCGTCGTCTTTTTGGAAGGAGATGACGCCGGCGGCGTGGAGCCGAATGCCTGCCGCCGCGTATTCCTCCAATGCCTTGGCTTCTTCCGCCGAGTCGGCTGGAAGGTGGTCTTTCACGTCCTTTGCATTCAGCGCGGCGATGTTCAGTTGCTTCATGAAGGCGATCATCTGCGTGCGGGTGAAATTGCGGAAGGTGTAACTAGCCAACCCTAATTGAACCGGCGGCGCTTTCAAGGCATCCGGCGATGGCTGAGCGAAAGAGCGGCTGGCGCTCGGCGCGGCAGTTGCGGCTGCAATCAGAGCGCCGGCTTGAACAAAGTTGCGCCGTGAGATTATTTCCTTCATAACAGAAAACTCCTTGAAGCTTCCAATCAGTAATCCCAGTTTTGGGAATCTCTGATTAAGCCCATCTCTAGCGAAACATCCCCTCAGGGGCTAAAGCCCACATTCATTCTATTTCATTTGCGGCAGTCAGGACTGAAGTCCTGACCTACCAGTCGCGCCCTTTCAAAGCATCGACTCAATCAGAGGTCCCCTAGGTAACTCATTTGATGATCAGAGATGCGGCTCCCAGCCCCTCTCGTATATGCGCCCCCACATGCTCAGCGCCTCCGGGTCGCCGAGAATGTGCCCGTCCGCCGAATCGATTGCGAGTTCGCGGTTGGCTTCCCAGGCGATGTTGGAGAGTTGCAGCATGGTGACGGCGACGTTGCCTATGGAGACCGGAGCGTTGAGCATCTCTCCGGTGCGGATGGCCGCGATGAAGTTAGCGAAGTGCGCATCGGTCATGGAGTCGCGGCCGGTGAGATCGGAGGATGAGGTTGTTTTACCGGTATCAAATGCGCCGGTCTTGTTTCCCTTGAGATCGTAGACCTCGTAGCCATCGCGATCGACAATCACGGCGCCGTTCGTGCCCATGATCTCGGAGCCGCGGTCGCGGTTGAAATACTTCATTCCCTGACAGCTCTTGTTTTCCCAGGAGATCATCTTGTCTTCGTATTCATAACTGGTGATCAGGGTGTCGTAAAACTGCCAATCGTCCTTGAAGTGGTATCTTCCGCCCGATGAAGTTATGCGGCGGGGATAATCGACGCCGAGCGCCCATCGGCAGACGTCCACCTCATGCGTACCGTTGTTCAGTGTTTCGCCGGTTCCCCAGGCCTTGAACCAATGCCAGTTATAAGGATGAATATTATCCTTGTACGGCCTTCGCGGCGCAGGCCCCTGCCAGAGATCCCAGTCGAGCTGCGGCGGAATGGGCGCATCCTTGCCCGTGCCGATCGACTTTCTTACGTTGCTGTACCAGCATTTGGCGAAGTAGGGACGGCCGATCAGGCCATTGTGAATCTTTTCGACAATCTCCATGGTGTGGGGGGAGGAACGCTGTTGAATCCCCATCTGCACGAGTTTGGCATACTTGCGTTGCGCAGCAACCAGCATCAATCCTTCGCTGGGATTGTGGCTGCATGGCTTCTCCACATAGACGTGCTTGCCTGCCTGGAGAGCGGCGATGGCCATGGGCGCGTGCCAATGATCGGGAGTGGCGATGGTGACGGCATCCACTTCCTTCTGCTGGAGGATGTTATGAAAGTCCTTGTCGGCAGCGGGAGTGTAACCTAACTCGCGCTCGACGCTATCGGAAAACTTCTTCAGGATGATGCTGTCCACATCGCAGACGTGCGAGATGCGGGCCGCATCCCGGTTTGCCTTGAGCGATGAAAGATGAGCATAGGCGCGGCTGTTCAGGCCAATCACGGCGAAGTTGAGACGGTCGTTGGAGCCGAGAATCTGGCCATAGCTATTCGCGGTCGCCCCGATGGCCAATCCCGCGGCGCCTGCAGCGAGCGTGTCGAGAAATTCACGTCGAGTTACCATTCTGTTTCTCCAATCAAAGTCGCGTGCTCGTTCGCAGGCGCTAAAGAGATCCGGAATCTTTGAGAGCCTGCCTCATGCCTGCCCAACTGATGCGCGAGGACTGCTCCGGCGAGCCGCCGCCCGTCCAGTGGGTTTCCAGACTGACCGCCTCATGATAGCCAAGCTGCTTGAGCGCGCGGAACTGCGCCGCCCAGTCGAGGATTCCATTGCGGACCGGCGACCACTCGATCTTGCCCTCCACATTCTTGACAGCGTTCTTGCAGTGGCAGTGGCGGATGCGATTCTTCGGCAGAGCCTCCCACCCGCTGGGAAAGGCATCGAGCTCGCCGCGCATCACGGCATTGGCGGGGTCCCAGTTGAGCGCCAGATGCGGCGACGGAATCGCATTCATCGCGCGCGCGGCTTCACGGCCGGTGGCGGTGTTGCAGGCATATTCATTCTCCAGCACCAGCAGCACGCCCTGGCTGCCCGCCGTCTCCGCAGCTGCTCGCAGCTTCTCATCGATGGCCGCGCGATACGGAGCAACATCGTTCAAACGCCAGAAGTCGAAGCAGCGAAGTTTGCCGGTCTTGAATTGTTTGGCCAGAGCGATCGACCGCTCCAGAAGCTCATCCTGCTCTTTGAATGTGGCCTCCGCTGCACCGTGCATGTCGGCCTTGGAGCCATACTGCGAGCGGGGCGCGCCCGGCCAATCGGTCTTGAAGAGCGGACTGGCGATGTCGGTGACGAGCAGTTTGTGCTTGGCCAGAATTCCGCGCGCTTCGCCGATCTGGTCCGCGCTCAGCTCGGTCACATTCTTGCCCCACATGGAGCGAAGTTCGATCCAGCTCATTCCGAAATCATGCGCGGCAACATAGCAGGCGTGGTCGAAGTCCTGCGAAATTTCATCGTTGATGACGGAAATTCTGAACGAAGATTTCAATTTTCCGGAGGCTCCGAATAGGGGGCGCGCGGCGCAGGCTGCCGTGATCGCCCCTGCCGAGAAGAGAAAACTGCGTCGCGAAGAGCGTTCCATGTTGCTCCTTTCGCTTGCGGGGCCGCGCCGCGGTCCATGGGACTCGCGTAGCCATTGTAAATGGCCGGTCGCGCCATGGAGGAGGGTGCCGGGCTGGCCGCCGCCATCCATTACCCTAGAGAGCAGGGAGCAAGAGCGCAACCATGCCCCATCCTCAGATCAGGTTCGGCACCGACGGCTGGCGCGCGGTCATCGCCGACGACTATACCTTTGCCAATGTGCGCATCGTGGCCGAGGCCATCGCCGCCTATGTTCACGAGAAAGAAGACGCCGCCAAGGGCGTCGCCATTGGCTACGACACCCGCTTCGGGTCGAACCGTTTTGCGCGCGCCTGCGCCGAAGTGGTCGCTTCGACCGGCATCCCGGTCGAGTTGGCCAATCGCATCACGCCCACCCCGGCGCTTAGCTATGCGGTGCTCAAGCGCGGCAAGGCGGGCGGCATCATGATTACGTCGTCGCACAATCCGGCGCAATGGAATGGCGTGAAGTACAAGGGCTGGTACGGAGGCTCCGGCAAACCTTCCATGATCGCGAAGATCGAATCGCGGTTGGGCCGGCCTGTCGCGAGGTCTGCGAAGCCGGCAACGATCGAGGAATTCGATTTCCTGCCGCCGTACCTCGAGGCCATCGAGAGCTTTACCAGCCTGGATGCCCTAAAAAAATCCGGCATGAAGTTCGCTATCGACTCGATGTACGGCGCTGGCCTCACATTCATCTCCGATATATTTGCCCGCCTAGGTGTGGCGCACGTGCAGATTCGCGGCTCTCAAGACCCGCTCTTTCCCGGCATCCATCCTGAGCCCATCGAGCCTCACATTCGCGCGCTGGGCGAAGCTGTGGTGGCCAACGGCTGCCAGGCCGGCTTTTGCACGGATGGAGACGCGGACCGCATCGGCGCCATCGACGAGCACGGCGAATTCGTCGACCCGCACAAGATCTTCTCGATTCTGTTGAGTTGGGTGCTCAAGCGCCACAACGACTGGCCGGGAGCGGTGACGCGCGCCTTCAACACCACCAAGATGCTGGACCGCATCTGCCTCAAGCACGGTCGCGAGTTGATCGAGCACGGCATCGGCTTCAAGTATGTCTGCGACTATATGCTGGAGCGGCAGATCGTGATGGGCGGCGAGGAGTCGGGCGGCATCGGCTTCCAGCGCCACCTGCCGGAGCGCGACGGCCTGCTGAATTCTCTGCTGCTGGCCAACGTGATGGCCGAGGAGGGCAAGACGCTGGGCCAGTTGGTCGCCGATCTGCAAGCCGAGTACGGCGAGCACCAGTACGGCCGCATCGATCTGAACCTGCCCGACGAGGTCAAGAACGGCGTCATCGCCGGCGCGCTGGCCCTCAAGCCGGGCGATCCGGTCTTCGCCGGAATGTCCATCCTTCGTCAGGAGACGCTGGACGGCGTTAAGTTCTACCTCGACAATCCCGAAGCCGCGACCAAGCCGAGGGCCGCCGAGACCTGGCTGCTGCTGAGGGCCAGCGGCACCGAGCCGCTGCTGCGGATTTATACCGAATCGTGCTCGAAAGAGTCGGTGGCGAAACTGTTGGAGTCGGCGCGGAAGTTTGCGATGGGCGCGTGAGGAGAAGAATGCCAAACGGATTTCGGCACAATCATTACGTTCCCGAGTGGTACCAGAAGCGGTTTATACCGCCGACCCAAGCCGATCGCATTCTATATTATCTTAATCTCCGGCCAGAAACAATTAACGATGGAAAAGGGCATGTGTATATAATGAATGGGCTACATCGCTGGGGATTTAGACGTTGTTTCGCAGAGCAGGACCTCTATACAACACAATTCAACGGTGTGGATTCGACAGAGATTGAAAAACAGTTCTTTGGTGCCATTGACCGGGAAGGTCGTAAAGCGGTCGAGTATTATACGAACTTCGCCTATCCTTGGGACGGCGGCAATGCACTCATAGAGTTGATGCAGTACATGAGCACTCAGAAACTTCGTACTCCCAAAGGTCTGGCATGGTTGGGCGAAGTGATTGGTGCCAAGGACCAGAACCTGCTTCTTGATAGAATGCAGCGCCTACGTGATCTCTACTGCGCGATATGGACAGAATGCGTCTGGCTTTTGGCCGACGCAACGCAGTCAGATACAAAATTCATCGTATCGGACCATCCTGTCACAGTGTATAACCGTCGATGCAGTCCGCGTTCACAATGGTGTCAAGGACCCAACGATCCGGATATTCAGTTTCATGGAACCCACACGATATTCCAACTCTCCATGGAAAAAGTATTAATCCTCACGAATCTTTCGTGGGTAAGGAATCCTTATCAGTCGGAAGTAGGTGTGAGACCAAACCCGCATCCGTTCTGAAGCACGATGTTCAACGTCACCGACATTCAGACATTGCGCCATCTAAGCGAACAAGAGGTCAGGGAGGTCAACTTCATTATCAAGAGCCGGGCATGGCGTTATATCGGGGCGGCTCGCGAGGAGTGGTTATATCCGGAGCGGTATGTAGCCAAATCGGATTGGTATCGTTATGGATACGGCTACCTGCTCTGATGCCAGATCCGCGATCTGTCGCCTATAGTGGCGAAACCATAACCGTATATGAAGACGGCACAGCGACTGCTTTTGATGAATACGGGCGCCGTCCTTGGGACCAAGACTTCAAGAGGCGGCCTAACGGCATAGATAACGACTGGAATACGTCTCAATGCTTCCAGGGCGAATTTTCAAGACTCTTTGGCCCGTTCAGGAGGGGACGTGCTTTTACCTTTGATCGTCTGGATGATGAACGTGATGATGACGACTACCATATGTATCATTTGGGACTAGAGCGAAAGATATTGATGCGCAAGCATAAGAGAGACTAATAAACAAAACGCCGGGTGCCCTACCCTCGCGGCGTCTTTGTTTTTGCCGCTAGGGTGGGATTCGAGCCACCTCTACTGCAATAGAACCACCTCTACTGCAATAGAAGAAATGCCCTACGCTCTTCGAGAATGAGGCGCTTCCCCAGCGCCCGGAGCGCCGTGTCGATGCCGTACGCTGATTCTCTGGACCGAGCCCGACATTGAAGACGAGCAAGCTGTGGAGTGAACCTCTACCGCATCGCTTGCTGGAAAATCCGCGCATCGAAGACGAAGGGCTGAGGCGGCTCAATCTGCAACTCGCCGATGCGTGGATGGAGCGGATAGACGAGGACGTTCCGCTCGGCGCGAATGGGGACTGAAGGAACCAGGAACGCCAGCGAGGAGCGGCATGGACCATCGGCGCTCCGCGCGAGTTCCAACGGCCGCCAAAGCGCCCCGCTCCTTCGCCGTTGAGGGCCTAGGCCGCGTAAGGCCCACGGCAAAGCCGCCAGATGCGCATCAGCTATAGACGCCGTAGGAGATGCGGCCCAGCACGTCTTCCACTTCGCGCACGCCGGGATCGGTGTCCAACTGATCCAGCGGGCAGCCGCCGTGCAGGGCGCGATTGGGCGTCTTGAGCCAGTGCGCCGCTTTCTCCTCGCTGCCCAGCGTCTCGGCCGCCGCGGCGAAGACCTGGGCCAGCCGGACCGTGCGGTCGGATTCGGCTGCCGTGAGCCGGGCGCTACTGTCCAACCGGCGGGTGAGCGTCCGCTGCGGGATTCCGATCTTGGCGGAAATCTCAGCCTCGGTCAGGTTGAGCCGCTTGGCAAGGCGGAATAGCGCCTCGGCGGGTAGCCCTTCGCGGACCAGTTCCGCCAGCTCACCAACTCGCTGCGCCGGCTTGCCGAGAACCGGCTCTCCGCCCAGGACGTTGGGGACTGTAAGAGTGGCCATAGCTTGCCTCCAAAAGCACTATACGCCATTCGGCTAGATTAGAATAGCCATCTTACGCGATTACGGCAACCTTGGCGCGCTTGCCGAGGCGCACAACCACCCGCGCGGGCAGAGCAGTCAATGGAACCAGCGCGCCTTCGGCCGTTTCCCCATCCAGCTTAACGGCCTTCTCGGCGATCTTGCGGTTGGCCTCGGCGCCGCTGGCAGCCAGCCCGATCTGCACCAGCAGCCGGGGCAGCCGAATTTGCAATGCGCCTTCAGGTCCAGCAACATCGGCGTAGGGCACAGCCACCTCTTCCAAGTCTTCCGCCGTCTCCTTTTGCTGGAACATCTTGGCCCAATTTTCATCGGCGCCTTGGGCCGCGGCATCGCCATGGAAGCCGGCGGTGATGGTGCGGGCCAGCCGCTTCTTCACTTCCATCGGATGGGCCGATCCCGCAGAGACCGAAGCCTGGAGCGCGTCTACCTCCGACTGCTTGAGGTCCGTGAGGAGCACCCAGTACTTCCACATCAGCTCGTCGGAGATCGACATCAGCTTGCCGTACATCTCAGCGGCAGGTTCGTTGATGCCGATGGCGTTGCCGAGCGACTTCGACATCTTTTCGCCGCCATTGAGGCCTTCGAGGATCGGCGTCATCAGCACGATCTGCGGCTTCTGCCCGTACTGGCGTTGCAGCTCACGGCCGCAGAGCAGGTTGAACTTCTGGTCGGTGCCGCCCAGCTCCGCATCGCACTCCAGGCAGACCGAGTCGTAGCCCTGCATGACGGGGTAGAGAAACTCGTGGAGGCTGATCGGCTGTTCGGCCTCGTAGCGCTTGTGAAAGTCGTCGCGCTCCAGCATTTGAGAGACGGTAAAGCGGGCGGCGAGGCGCACGATGTCTTCATAGCCGAGCTTGCCCAGCCACTCGCTGTTGTAGCGGATCTCGGTGACCTCGCGGTCGAGAATCTTGAAGGCCTGCTCGGTATAGGTCTTGGCGTTCTCGTCGATCTGTTCGCGGATCAACGGCTTGCGGGTGACGTTACGGCCGGTGGGGTCGCCGATCAGCGAGGTGTAGTCGCCGACGAGGAAGATGACCGTGTGCCCCAGCACCTGGAAGTGGCGCAGCTTGCGCATCAGCACGGTGTGGCCCAGGTGCAGGTCGGGCGATGTCGGGTCGAAGCCGACTTTGATGCGCAGCGGGCGTCCTGTCTTGCGGCTTTCTTCCAGGCGTTCGCGCAGGTCGCTGACGCGGATGATCTCCGCCGCGCCCTTCTCCAGCAGGTCCATCTGTTCGTCTACGGGCAGGAATTCGGTCATGTTGTATTTCAGTATAAATTCCGCGATTGGAGTCTTGCGAAGGGCCAGTATCCGAGCTATAATCATCGCCATGGAACGGATAGCCGGGTATTTCGACAAAAGATGCAGGAGGCAGTCGCTCAACACAGCCATCTTCCTGGTCTCTGCCTTCTCCTGGTGCCTTGCCATCTCGTTCTGGATGATCGTCAAGTACTCTTCAAATGGCGACCGTGGCGGGCTTTATCTTGGCATCGCGTTTGCAGTTGTGAGCCTGCTGAATGTTCTCATCGGCTTCTATTCGATTCAAGCCGTCGTTCGTCGCCTGGTGGCCGAGGTGCAGGATTCGGCCCCCGAGGTATAATCTTCTCAATGCAGCACCCCTTCCTCCATCCCGCCATCGCCCGCGCAGCCGCAGCGGCTGCGGCTTCGGCCGCCTAGACTCCGTTCCACCTCATTCCGAAAAGCAGATTTCAGTTCTCAGTTGCCGGTTCACGTCTGTTCGCCCGCAGGGGCTAAAGCCCACGTCGGTTGTGCGGCGTTTACGGCACGACTGAAATCGTGCCCTGACGCTTGTAGCGGGCTCCGGCAAGGGTTTTTCTGCAGCATGTTCGCTCGTTCGCCGTCACCCGTTTACTGAAAACTGACCGCTGATCACCGATCACCGGCCAATAGTTTTACACTGGAGTCATCATGGAAGAGTTCAGCCGCATTCAACGCCTGCCGCCTTACGTCTTCAATATCACCGATGCCATGAAGAAGTCCGCCCGCCACAGCGGAGAGGACATCATCGACTTCGGCATGGGCAACCCCGACGGGGCCACGCCGAAACACATCGTGGACAAGCTGATCGAGTCGGTCCTCAAGCCCGCGACCCACCGCTACTCGGTCTCGCGCGGCATTCCGCGGCTGCGCCGGGCCATCTGCAACTGGTACAAGACGCGCTACGACGTCGATCTCGACCCCGAGACCGAGGCCATCGTGACCATCGGGTCGAAGGAGGGGATCGCGCACCTCTGCCTGGCCATCCTCGACTCGCGCGACACGGTGCTGGTGCCCAACCCCAGCTATCCGATTCACATCTACGGCCCGGTGATCGCCGGGGCGCATATCGTCAGCGTGCCGGTCCACGACCGCGAGCAGTTCCTGGCACAGCTTGAGCAGTTGATTCCGCGCATGGTACCGCGCCCCAAGGCGCTCATCGTCAACTTCCCGTCCAACCCGACGACCGAGTGTGTCGAGCTGCCCTTCCTGGCGCGGCTGGTCGAACTGGCCCGCGAGTATGGCTTCCACCTCATCCAGGACCTGGCCTACGCCGACATCGCCTTCGACGGCTACAAGCCGCCCAGCGTGCTGGAAGTCCCCGGTGCAAAGGATATCGCCGTCGAGTTCTTCACCCTCTCGAAGAGTTACAACATGCCCGGCTGGCGCGTTGGTTTCATGGTCGGCAATCCAAAGCTCGTGGCCGCGCTGGCCCGCCTGAAGAGTTACTTCGACTATGGGACATTTACGCCGATTCAGGTAGCGTCGATACTGGCGCTCGAAGGCCCGCAGGAGTGCGTCCGCGAGATCTGCGAGAAGTACCGCAAGCGCCGCGATGTGCTGGTCGAGGGCCTGAATGCGCTGGGCTGGCCGGTGGCTTTGCCCAAGGCGACGATGTTTGTCTGGGCGCAGATTCCCGAGCAATTCAGAAAGCTCGGCTCGCTGGAGTTTGCCAAGCTAATGCTGACCGAAGCCAAGACCGCCGTCTCGCCGGGGATCGGCTTCGGCGACTACGGTGACGGCCACGTGCGCTTCTCGCTGATCGAGAATGAAGAACGCACGCGGCAGGCGCTGCGCGGAATCAAACAGATGTTCGCCAAGGGTTAGCTTGCGCATTGCTCGGTCACGCCGGGTGAAAGAAGAAGGAGACACGAAAGATGAGAATTCTTACTTTTGCTTTACGGTTTGCCGCGCCGTCTCTGGCGCTTTGTCTGGCCACCATGCCGGCGCTGGGCCAGAATAGCTCTCTGGTAATGAAGCCTGCGCCGACAGCTCCTGCTCCGGCGACGATTCAGCACTTCCATAACGGCATTGAACTGACGGCCGGCAAACTGAACGTCAAGGTGCAGTTTTATGCCGAGGGAATCGTTCGCGTCATAAAATGGCCGGCTGGAGGCACAAGCAGGAAACTCAGCCTCTCCGTGGTCCAGAAAGATATTCCCAATCTGAGCGTTCATTTCCGGGAAGACACGGCGGAAGTTGCTCTGAGTTCCCCGCAGCTTACGCTGCTGGTGAGCAAGAGTGACGGCTCCATTCAATATCTCGACAGCCACCGCCGCCCTGTCTTGAAGGAGCAGGGACGGCCCGCCTTCACGCCCACGGGAATCGCGAGAGAGAAGTCGGCTTTCAGCGTGCGGCAGAACTTTACGCTCAGCGCGGAGGAAGGCGTCTACGGCCTCGGACAGCAGCAGTTGGGCGTGATGAATTATCGCGGGCGCACGGTAAAGATCGTGCAGGCCAACACCAAAGCTGTGACGCCCGTCCTGGTTTCCACCGCGGGATACGGACTCTTCTGGGATAACTACTCCAAGACGATCTTCGACGACACTGGCGGCCAAACCTCCTTCTGGTCCGAGGTCGCCGATAACATCGACTACTACTTTTTCTACGGCCCGAGCATCGACCGGGAGATCGCCGGATACCGGCAGCTCACCGGCCAGGCGCCGCTGTACGGCAAGTGGGCTTACGGTTACTGGCAGAGCAAGGAACACTACGCTACGCGCGACGAACTGCTGGGCATCGCGAAGGAGTATCGCGACAAGCATATTCCCATCGATAACATCGTGCAGGATTGGAATTACTGGGGCAATAACGATAATTGGGGCGGAATGATCTTCGATGAGAAGAAGTATCCGCGCCCCAAGGAAATGATCGACGAGTTGCACCACGAAAATCTTCACCTGATGATTTCCATCTGGGCCGGGCTTGGTCCGTCCGCGCAGATTTACAAAGATATGGACAAGCGCGGGTATCTGTTCCCGACCGTGGGATGGGCCGGGTTCAAGTACTTCGATGTCTATAATCCCGCCGCCACAGATCTGTACTGGAAGTATGCAGACGAGGGGCTTTTTTCCAAGGGCGTCGATGGCTGGTGGATGGACTCGACCGAGCCGGACATGGTCAACGCGCTCACCCAGGAGGCTCAGGAGTATGAGATGAAGCGAGTCCAGGACAATCATCTCGGCACCTTCGCCAGATATCTTAATACTTACTCGCTGCTCGACACCGAGGCCATTTATAAGAATCAGCGGAAGGAGACGGAGAAGAAGCGGGTATATATTCTTACCCGCTCGACCTTCGCGGGCCAGCAGAGGGCCGCAGCGACCACCTGGTCCGGCGACATCGGCGCTGATTGGAGCGTGTATAAGAAGCAGATCGCGGCCGGAGTCAACCACAGCATGTCCGGCATTCCCTATTGGACCTTTGACATCGGCGCTTATTCGCTGGGATGCCAGGGCGGTGTCTTCATGAACGGCGGAAAGGATCCTGCGTATCAGGAGTTCTACGCGCGCATGTTCCAGTTCGGCGCCTTCTCTCCGATCTTCCGCTCGCACGGCAGCGAGACTCCGCGCGAGATATGGGAGTTTGGCGAATACGTTCCGGTGCTAGAGAAGTTCGATAACTTGCGCTATCGCCTGCTGCCTTACATCTATTCGCTGGGCTGGCAAGTAACACACAACGGGTATACCATCATGCGCGGCCTACCGATGGATTTCACCAGCGACCACAAGACCTATTCGATCGATGACGAGTATATGTTCGGCCCGGCGATCCTGGTCGCGCCGGTGACGGAGTATATGTATCATCGCCCGCCGGAGGATGGCGTTCTCGCAGGGCCGGAGAACTTCACCACCAAGGACGGCAAGCCGGGCCTGAACGCCACTTACTTTTGCGACGACCAATTCAAGAGCGTCTGCCACGAGGACGTGGAACCGGATGTGAATCTGGATTGGTATACCGGATGGCAGAGTTTTATTACCGGCCCGAAGTTTTCCGTTCGCTGGGAGGGAAAACTAACCCCCTCCGAGACCGGGAGTTACCGCTTCAACCTGAAGAGCTTCGGGCCGCGGAGAGTCTATCTGAACGGCAAGGAGATCGAGCATAACTATGAGTCGATGGAGTCCTGGACCGTGCCCGTTGAGTTGGTAGCGGGCAAGAGTTATGACTTCAAATTCGAAACGGCGAATAGCTCGCTGGGCGCGTTCCGGTCGAAGCTCTATTGGAAGACTCCCGCGATTCACTTGAGGGAAGCGGTTGTCGAACCTAGGGAGAAGACAAGAAACGTCTATCTGCCGGCCGGAAGATCCTGGACAGATTTCTGGACAGGAGAGAAGTTGGAGGGCGGCAGGAGCATCACCGCCGATGCTCCTATCGAGAAGATGCCGCTGATGATCAAGGCCGGATCGATTGTACCGATGGGGCCATTCCTTCAATACTCGACGGAGAAGAGCGCCGACCCGATTGAGTTGCGCATCTATCCCGGCGCCAGCGGCAACTTCACGCTGTACGAGGACGAGAACGATAACTACGACTACGAAAAGGGCGTCTATTCCACAATTGTTTTTCATTGGGATGACGCAAATCGCCAGCTTATGATCGATGCGCGAAGAGGCGAATTTCCCGGCATGTTGAAGACGAGGTGTTTTCAGATCGTAATTGTCGGCAAGAGTCATGGAACGGGCGTGGGAGTTACAGCCGATCCGGACAGGGTGGTTTCGTACGAGGGCCAGCGGCTGACCATTCAGTTTCCTGCGGGATAGTTTTGCGGGCGCGTAGGGCCGGCTCGCCGGGCTACAGGAACGGGTCCGCGCCAGAGGCTTCGACCTGTCTGTACTCAAACGAACTGAGATGACGCCTGCCTGTGTAGATTTATGCACCAGGAATAGTGAAATCCACAGGTTTCCGCACTTTTTGCACTTGCTTCCACAGATTGAACCGTCCTAAGCTCCTATCCAACTGGTGACCCTGCAGGGGATTGGAAACGCAATTCCAGATTGGCAGGACGATGCAAGAATCGAAGGAAATCGGTCTTCCATAGCCGGCAACGGCGGTGGGGGGCAGAATTGAGATTGAGAATGCATCCAGAGTCAGGCAGGAATGTGCAAGACCTGGCTGGACCTGAAGATTCATCCGCGGCCTAGCCGAGGATGCAAAGTTCCGGTCAAGGCGGGGAGTCATCATCGACCCAGCTGCGGAAGTAGGATTCGGGGAAACCCGAAGACGCGGAAGCGGCACAACCGGAAGATGCGAGAACCGGGGAAACTCGGAGATGCATCAACGGCGAAGCCGAAGGAGCGGAGAATCGGGGCAACCCGAGGATCAGCAACAGGCGACGCTGAAAGAGGTGAAGATTCGGGGCAACCCGAAGATTCAACGCCGGGAAAGCTGGAAGGTGCGAAATCCGGGGCAACCCGGAGACTCACCTTGGGCAGAGCCGGAAGATCGCGGAATCGGGGCGACCCGAAGCCTGATCGGGAGGCGAGACTGGAGGAGCGAAGATTCGGGGCAACCCGGAGATTCACTCTCAGGTACCGCCGAAGGACGTGAGAATCGAGGCAACTCGAAGCTCCGTCGCCGGTACAGCTGGAAGATGCGGGAGACGAGGAAACTCGGAGCCTCATCGAAAGGCTGGCAGGGAAGATGCGTGATTCAAGAACCTGCGAGATCACCGTGATTAGGACGCCAGAGACGCGAGTCTCTGGCGTCTTCGTTTCTTGGGGCTGCGAACGGGCTAGCTGATTTTGAACCTGCCCTGAACCTACTAACCGCTGCTTCCACCTCTGGCAACGGCTTCACCAGATTGCGAAGCTCACACCTTTTGCCGGGATCAAGCGGCGTGCGGCGCGTGAACACCCCGCCTCGCTCGCTCTCCGCCCGGCGCTTCGCTCTCGCAAATGGTTACTAAAGATCGTCTACTCTAACCTCCGCGTCGGGTGCTGTCATTACTGGCCCCGTCAACGGCCAAAACGGGCTGGCAACTACACGGACCCCAACGGGAACGAGATAACAGTCAACACCAGCGGGCAATTCACCGACACAACCGGCAACGTCGCGCTGACGGTCGCAGGGACACCGCCAAGCGCCAATACCTTTACCTATAAAGATACCAACGGCAATCCCCAGACCGTCAAAATGTCCTACACGGCCTACACGGTGAACACCTACTTCGGCGTGAGCGGGATCAATGAGTACCCCCGCACAAACACTCCGCTGGTCAGCAGCCTCGAGTTCCCCGATGGCAGCGAGTATCAGTTCACGTATGAGGAAACGCCCACGGCCGGGAACCGCACGCCTTTGTCCGGAACCTATTCAGCCTACTGCGTGACTGGCAGGCTTGCCTCCATAACGCTGCCAACGGGAGGGGTCATCAACTATACATACACCGGGGGAAGCAACGGTATTGAGAGCGATGGAAGCACGGCGGGGTTGACGCGCAAGCTGAATAGCGATTCCGGGTCGGCCGCCTCCACCTTGACCTACAGCCGCACCATCACGGGAATAGGAACGAGCCAGACAGCGGTGGTGGATGGCCTGGGCAACAACAAGACCTATACCTTCGTCGAGGCCAGTAATCAGCCCGCCGGGACGACAGCCCAATACTACGAGACGAGCCGAAGTGTCTATAATGGCGCGGCAACCGGAACGCCGGTCGTCGCCCTCAATACCTGCTACAACGGAGCGGCAAATCCTTGCGCCACCGCGATTCCCACGCTGCCCATTAGTGAGATCGCTACCTACAACACGATCGATGGCCTTGAGACGGATGGCACAACCGCGTGGTACAGCAGCTACGGAATGCTGACAGAGGTAGAGGTCTGGGATTTTGCGTCCGGAACCACTTCTCGCGGCTCGCTCCTCCGCAGGGAGCTCTGGACCTACGGTTATAGCATTCCCAGCCTGGTCACGGAGGATGGGGTCTTCAATGGCAGCGGCAGCCTGGCTGGGGAGACCCTCTACGTGTATGAGGCACGACGCCGACTGCCAGCTCCGGAGTTCCGCAGCACGTTGCCGTCACCGGGGCGCGGGGCAACTTGACCAGCGTAACGCAGTATGCAAACGCCACAACCTTCTATGCCTCCAGCGCGACCTACGAGGACACCGGCTCCCTGCTGACCAGCACCACTCTGAACGGGACAACGACGTACACCTACGACCCGACCTTTGTCTACAACACCGGTGTCACCATCAGGGCCGACGCATATAAATGTCCATGACTTGCTATAGGCAAGGCTGTGGAAATGGGTAAGAAGGGGATATGGACAATCCCCTGAAATATTTTGCCGAGTTGCGCGATCCTGGCGTGGA
>JBEKNI010000027.1:0-51667 GCA_049522975.1 Occallatibacter sp.
AGATGGCGGTAGCACATTCGGCAAACCTTACTTGCTGGTCAAGCTTGCTGGATGCTACTCCATCCCATCCACCTGCCACCGGAGTTGCCGTTGCGCTTCGTTGTTGAATCCGCCGCATATAAGTGACGCTCACGGGAGTTTGGATCAACAAAATTGGCAAATACAATCAACTCAAGAACATCATCCGGTAGAGCGTGTCCCGCTGGACGGGCCTGAAGCCGGCGTCGCGGATGATCCTCCGCAGTTCCTCTTCCGTCGTGCAATTTGACGTGCCCGCGGCCTTCACCACATTCTCTTCCAGCATTACCGAGCCAACATCGTTGCCGCCGAAGTGGAGGCCCAACTCCAGGACCTTCAATCCCTGCGTCACCCAGCTTGCCTGCACGTTTTCGATGTTATCAAGATAGAGGCGAGAGATAGCCAGCACCTTGAGGTACTCGACCGAGGTCGCTTCTTCCCAACCGCGTCCTCCGAGGGCGGTGTTCTTGGGCTGGAAGCTCCAGGGGATGAACGCCGTGAATCCGCCGGTCTCCTCCTGCAGGCCGCGAACCACCTCAAAGTGGTTCACGCGCTGCTCGAAGCTCTCGCCCACGCCGAACATCATCGTTGCCGTGGTTCTCATGCCTAACTGGTGAGCGGTGCGGTGCACGCTGACCCACTCTTCGGTGTTGCATTTGATGCGCGCAATGCGCCGGCGCACGTCGTCGTCGAGAATCTCCGCGCCGCCGCCGGGAATCGAATCCAGACCCGCCTCGCGCAGCCGGATGATAGTCTCGCGCAGGGGAAGATCAGAGTATTTCGCAATAGCCAGAATCTCGGAGGCCGTCAAACAATGCAGCCATATCTGCGGGAAGCGCTGCTTGATGCCGCGAAAGAGCCGCTCGAACCAGTCGATCTTGAGGTCGGGATGGATGCCGCCTTGCATCAGCACGCCGGTGCCGCCCATCTCGATGGTCTCGGCGATCTTCTCGCAGATCACGTCGAAGTCGAGGATGTAGCCTTCTTCCGAGCGCGGGCCTTTCAGCGGCCGGTAAAAGGCGCAGAAGGTGCAGTACTCGGTGCAGAAGTTGGTGTAGTTGATGTTGCGGTCGATGATGTAGGTGACCACGCCCTCCGGGTGCAGGTGGCGGCGTAACGCATCGGCCTCGAAGCCCAGGCCGATCAGGTCGGGGGAGTGGAAGTAGTCGAGAGCCTGTTGGCGAGTCAGCGGCATTGTTCGATTTTAACAATTCACGGCTTGCCGGAGGCGGATTTGCCATGGGAGTCCTTCGCAGGCTGCGGCTTCTTTTTGTCCGGTCTGGAGATGCCGATGGCCTCAAGGACATAGCCGAGTGCTTCAAGCAAAGCTCCGAGTAGTTCTGCCATCCAGTTCCTCCCTGTTCCTATGCGCCCCATGCTACTTCTTCGCCTCCGCACCAGGCAATACCGGCACCGGCGGCTCGCCGTGCAGAATCTCCACCGCAGCCGAAGGCAGCGGCTTATCGGCGTTGGCCAGAAGCAAACTCACTTGCCACATTTCGGTCTCGGTCAGCAGGTTATTGTAAGCCGGCATTCCGGTCAGCCGAATGCCGTTGGCCACCTTCCAATAAGTCTCGCCCGGCGGGTCGTCGGTGACTCCCATCATCGTCTCCGCGCCGTGGGGATGCATCTCCAGCAGCGGCGGCGCATCGGGATACATGTGCGCGCCAAAGGCGGAAGGCTTGCCGTGAAACCCATGGCAGACAGCGCATCTCTCGCTGTATATCCGCGCCCCGGCCGCCAGGTTCTCCTCATCGGCCTGGATGGGCGGGGTTTGGGCCAACTCGCGATTGATGCGCGCATGGAGCGGCATCCCGGTCAGCAGCCGCTCCTCGGAAAACGGCGGATCCGCAACAGCCACCGGAACCCGGCCGAATCTCAGCCACCCCAGCAGCGCCGCAGGCACAAGCGCAATAGCGAGCAAAACTCCCAGCAAAAATCGACCCATTCTACTTTCAGCCTCCCCGCTTCATCGTAGAACATTTTCCAGTCTTCCGTGCGCGAATTTGGGGTTCTGAGCATGGCAATCACATAAACCGCAGCGAAGACCTGGCCGGAGATGGTACCGCCCTGCGGCAGCGCGAACCGCCGATACCGGTTCAGTTTACCGAACGTTTGGTAACAGACTGCTGCGGAACGGCGGAGTGGGTGGGGGGCTGACCCAGGGTTTCGTCCGCCGCAGCGGACTTCACCCATGCGCTATTCTCGCGTTCTCCCTGCCGGGAAAATGGAAAGACCTGGCGGCCGGGGTGGGGATTGTGGTATCCGAGGACCCAAAGGCGGGCCTGGGGCGCCCGGATTTTTGGGCAGACCTGCGCTGCCCGCCCGCTCATCGCAAAAAGCCCGATGAACGAGGCACAGCTTCCCAGGGCTCATGGGCTTTCTTCAGGGATGGTGAGCGGGCCACCAGCCATTGAAACCTCACCACTGGTTAGGTCTATGCCTTTTGTTGTTATATTTGACTTGACAGGGAATCTCCGGAAGCCCTGCTGATTGTAAAGGTACTTGAAGACTGTTACATGTGTCGGAATACCATACCCCTCCACGATCGACATAGGAGATCCTAGTAAATGTGTAAATTGTCAGCTTCGATAAGGAAATTTGCTGTATGTCGTCGATACGAAAAACAGGGGATGTAAAGGTTTGGAACTGCGGGGAGCCGGCAGATATGTAGCCTGTCCGTGCAGGTTTTCTGGATTTCCATTCTTCTTCAAACTGCAGATGAAGTTTTTGTTGCGTTCCAGGGTCATTAGGTGCTCCGAAATACATAGACGAATAGACCCTCAAGCTCTTAGCGTCATCATTCCCAATGTTCTCAATACCTACATTATACCTGAATTGTTGCCCAGGTTTGAATACGGCATTTCCCCAGTCGTTATGCGGCTCCCCAAAAAGAGCATGGGGCGCGGTTTGTCTAAGTGTTGCATTTGCCGTTTTTAGGGTTGAATCAATTCCGCTAATTGCGGCATTAAGTCCGTTTGCGGTAACTGTAAATTCACTATTCTGTGCTGCGCGTATCCCCTCGAATGCCGTATATTGATTTTGTCGATCCAAGTTCACTTGACGTTCCGAGTCATGCCTATCTTTGTTGATTGCCCTAAGTTCTGTTACCAAGAATGCACCTATGATGAGCATCCAAATCCCCTTCTGCCAGCCTTTCATGTCATTATGGACGCTCATCGCAGCTGCTGCTAGAGCGATAAATGCAACAGCCCAACCTGAGGGCGGCAGATGACCGTACGGCATCCACCACAAGACAAAGGGGATAAACGTTAATTCTAGAACGAAAAAAACTTTGTTCCAAACGTGATCTCTCTTATCGGACCCTCCCATGCCAAGAATCCTTTCTTCGGCACTTTAAAGTGTCATATGCATGATAACCGATCTCGCGTCGATTTCGCTTTTTCCAGACAGCCAGGATTTCGACCGGGTTTTGGACAGGGCGCGGAAGCGGCTTACGGCTAGAATTGAGACTAGCCATGAGTGAATTCACGCATTTGCATTTGCATACGGAGTACTCGCTGCTGGATGGGGCTTGCGATCTCACCAAACTTGTCGACCGGGTGGCGGCGCTGGGGCAGACCTCTGTCGCCATGACCGACCACGGGAATATCTATGGGGCGGTGCACTTTTTTGCGGCGGCCAAAGCCAAAGGAATCAAGCCGATCCTTGGCTGCGAGCTTTATATCTGCAAGAACGAGGACCACCGCGCGCCGGGCGAGGGGGACGAGAACAATCACCTGCTGGTGCTGGCCGAAAACGAGGAGGGGTACCGGAACCTGGTACGGATTACCTCGGAGGCATCGCTGCATGGCTTCTACCGAAAGCCTCGGGTGAGCAAGCGGTACCTCGCCGAAAACTCAAAAGGCCTGATCGGGTTTTCGGGGTGCCTGAGCGGGGAGCTTTGCGAGGAGCTGCTTGCGGGCAACTACGAACGGGCGCGCAGCGTGGCCGCGCAGTATGAGGAGATCTTCAGCAAGGGAAACTTCTTTCTGGAGATTCAGGATCAGGGCCTTGAGCAGGAGCGGCAAATTCATGAGGCGCTTTTCCGGCTTGAGCGGGAGTTGGAGATTCCGCTGGTGGCCACCAACGACTCGCATTACCTCTGCGGAGAGGACTCGCACGCGCACGACGTGATGCTGTGCGTGCAGACGGGCGCGAAGATTCATGACCGCGAGCGCTTCCGCTTCGATTCGGATCAGTTTTTTGTGAAGAGCGGGGACGAGATGGGGGCGATCTTTGCGAATGCTCCGGCGGCGGTCGAGCGGACGATGGAGATTGCCGAGCGGTGCAATCTGAAGCTACAACCCGTGGAGAATCCCTTTCCGGAGTTTGCCGTGCCGGAGGGGCAAACCATCGACAGTTACTTCGAGGAGGTTTGCCGCGCCGGGTTGAGGAAGCGGCTGGAGACCTCGGTGCAGCAACTCGAGCTGCGTGGTGTGCTACACGCCAAGCCCGAGGAGTATCACACGCGGCTTGAGCGGGAGATAGCAATCATCAAGCAGATGAAGTACTCGGGGTACTTCCTGATCGTGTGGGACTTCATCAAGTATGCGCGGGACAACGGAATTCCAGTGGGACCGGGACGCGGATCGGCGACCGGTTCGCTGGTGGCGTATGCGATGGAGATTACTAACATCGACCCGCTGCAGCACTCGCTCTTGTTTGAGCGGTTTTTGAATCCAGAGCGGGTTTCGATGCCGGATATTGACGTGGATTTCTGCCAGAACCGGCGCGGGGAAGTTATCGACTATGTAACTCGTAAGTACGGGCGCGAGCAGGTCGCGCAGATCATTACGTTCAACACCATGGCTGCAAAGGCTTCGATCAAGGATTGCGGACGGGCGATGGATATGCCATACGGCGACGTGGACCGGATTGCGAAGCTTGTTCCGGCGACGATTGGCATGACGCTGGACAAGGCACTGGAAGAAGTTGCGGAGCTGCGGAAGGTCTACGAGAGCGATGCGCAGATTCGCGAATTGATTGACACGGCGAAGAAGCTAGAGGGGCTGGTGCGCGGAGCCGGCGTTCATGCGTCGGCGGTGGTGATTGCGCCCCGGCCGCTGACTGAGTTAGTTCCGCTGAACAAGACCAAGAACGACGAAATTGTAACTGCCTACGACATGAAGGCTGTGGAAAAGATGGGCCTGCTGAAGATGGATTTTCTGGGTTTGGCGACGCTGACGGTGATCGACGATTGCCTGAAGCTGATCGAGAGCCATCGCGGAGAGAAGCTGGACATTGAGGCCATCTCGCAGGACGATGAGGAGACTTACAAGAAGGTCTTTCATTCGGCGCTAACTTCGGGAATATTTCAGTTTGAGTCGAGCGGAATGCGAGACATTTTACGGCGCTACAAGCCGGATTCAGTGGAGGAGCTGACGGCGTTGAATGCGCTCTACCGGCCTGGGCCGATGGCGATGATCGACGACTTCATCGAGCGCAAATGGAAGCGGCGCAAGGTGGAGTATCTTCTGCCGGAGTTAGAAGGGATTTTGAAAGATTCGCTGGGGGTAATCGTCTACCAAGAGCAGGTGATGCAGATCTCCCAGTTACTGGCGAGCTACTCTTTGGGCGAGGCGGATCTGCTGCGACGGGCGATGGGCAAGAAGGACAAGGAAAAGATGGCGGAGCAGAAGGACCGCTTCCTAAGTGGGGCGGCGGCGCTGGGACATCCGAAAGCGGTGGTGGCTGAAATCTTCGACCAGATGGAGGTTTTTTCCGGCTACGGATTTAATAAATCGCACTCGGCGGCCTATGCGCTGGTGGCTTACCAGACGGCCTATCTGAAGACGCATTACCCGGTCGAGTTTATGGCAGCGCTGCTGACTTCGGAGACATCGAAGCCGGAGAATGTCGTCAAGTATATCGGCGAATGCAAAGAGATGGGCATCAGCGTGGAACCGCCGGATGTGCAGGTTTCCGGGGCGCAATTTACTCCGCATGTTACCCCAGATAGCCAGGCGATACGCTTTGGCCTCGCGGCGGTGAAGAACGTGGGCGGGAATGCGATTGAATCGATTCTGAAGGCGCGGGCGGAGGCGGGAGGGCAGTTCAAGAGCTTCTGGGAGTTTTGCGAAAAGGTCGATCTGCGAGTTATGAACAAGCGGGTGATCGAGTCTCTAATCAAGGCCGGGGCGCTGGACTCGCTGGGCAAGCGTGGACCGCTGATGGCTGCCGTGGACAAGGCGATGGAGCGGGCGCAGAAGACGCAGAAAGATGCGGCGCAGGGGCAGAGCGGGCTCTTCGGGCTCTTTGATGAGGGACCCAAGGCGGGGCGGGCCGCGGACGAGCTGCCTCGCGTCGCCGATTGGGAAGAGGGCGAGCGGCTGGCCAATGAGAAGGAGGTGCTGGGATTCTTTGTCTCGGGGCATCCGCTGGATAAGTACGCGGAGAAGCTTCGGAATTTGACAGGAGTTATTTCCGTGGCCGAGGCGCTGGAGCGCAAGCCCCCGGAGCGGCGCTGGGGCGGCCAGTCGGACGCAGCCGACGAGATTCTGGTCGCGGGAATGATTCTGGGGTTGAAGGTGCAGAAGACCAAGCGGGATCAAAAACTGTACGCACAGGCGGCGCTTGAGGACTCGACGGGAAAGATTGAGTTAGTTTGCTTTCCGCGAGATTACGAACGGCTGGCCGGGCAATTGAAGATGCAAGCGCCGGTGCTGGTGCGCGGGGCGCTGACCGGCGATGAGGATGCCGCGCCGAAGATTGCCGTCAGCTCGATTCAGGCGCTGGAAGAGGTGCAGGTGAAGCTGCCGACGGGAGTGCGGATTCGCATCAATCTGGAGCGGGCGACGGAGGAGATACTTCTTGGGCTGAAGAGCGCCTCGGAGGCTGCGCCGGGACCGGGAAAGGTGATGCTGCATCTGGAAAAGAAGGGCGAATACGCGGTGATCCTGGAGCCGGAGGGGATGAGCGTGGCGGCCGATCGGGGCTGGGTAGAGAGGGTCGAGGAGTTAGTGGGCAAGGGGACGGTGCAGGCGGTGGGGTAAAGGCAGGGAATAGGGAACAGGAAGTCGGGCGTAGAGGTAGTATCACAGTCTTGGGGGAGAAAGCTTGGAACTCATAGTATCCCAGATACAAGGTCTCAGGAGCGGGACTTGGAGTACCCGGTACCCGGCA
Source organism: Occallatibacter sp. (assembly GCA_049522975.1). Taxonomy (GTDB): domain Bacteria; phylum Acidobacteriota; class Terriglobia; order Terriglobales; family Acidobacteriaceae; genus Telmatobacter. The sequence continues at coordinate 7,144 of JBEKNI010000027.1, forward strand.
ACTTGTTAATGCGGACATTGATGGCGACGCTTATGTCAACTCTCTTTTTATGCTCCTTGGCAGCAACTCTTCGGTCTCCCGACCAGACGCGCCATATCGAACCGTGACTCTTCTTAATCAGTGGCATAACAACTTACTTTCATGAACACACCGAAGAGCAACTATGACGCATTTACGACGGCACTACAGACATTGCACTGTAGAACGCGTTTCCTCATCACGAGGAGCCAACCGAGCAATCCTCCGACGAAAGAACTGATGCCTAATACAACGGCAAATAAGCTGCCGAGGGCACGGAAGCCGTTTTCCACCGCACCTGCTCCGCTCTCAGTTGGCGTATCGCTCGAATAAAAGGCATCAACATCGTGACTGGGCTGTTCAAGTGTGCCGTCATTCGATTTCTGAAGACACATTTGAGAAGCCGTTTTCTCAGAGCCTGTCTCTTTGAACGTCGACAGCGCACACTCGCAATACCGTTCAATTTGCTGTTGCGTTGCGTAGTACCCAACTTCCTGATTCTTCGTTCTGACGGCCATCGCGCAACTCTTGCGGAAGTTGGCATCTGAGTCACTTTGAAACGGGCGACTTGGCTCGATTGTCGTCGCCGGAGTATCGTCGGAGTAAAACGCATCCACATCCTTACTCGGCTGCTCAAGTGTCCCATTCTTTGCTCGCTCGACGCACATCTGAGCGGCAGCTCGCTCTGAACCTGTTTCTTTGTAAGCGGAAAGCAAACACTCACAGTACTGCTCAATACGTCGCGTGGGGCTTCCCGCCATGACGGGAAGCTGCCTAGCAGTTTGCGCACAAGTCCGACGGAAACTGGCATCGAAATCACTCTGAAAAAGGTGTCTCGGCAGGATTGTGCTAGTGCTCGATTCACCTCCATTGTGAGCATTGAACCCAAAAAGCACGAACGCACTGAAAACCATCCCGAGAACTGACGGAACCAAGAGAATGAAGCCAATGGCAACCACCGGACCGCTCATGCGAAACTTGGTCTTCGAACTGAGTGTCCCTCGGTCGCAGACTTTGCAGGTGACGTAAGAACTTCTAGGAGAGTAGGGTGGCTGCGGCGGACAGTACGGCCTCTGTTGAGCGTTTTGCTGGGACGGGTCTACCCCACCACCTTCGGGCACTATCGACATTTCAAACTGCCCCTTTCCGATATGCCGAGTCGCCGCCGCTCCTTGGCGCGACTTTAGGTACAAAACCCCACACACTACCGGCGTGTCAAATCATCAATCTGCCGGTTATAACGTTTGATTTCATCCTGTTCGCGGCGGATTTGTTGGTCTAAGTACTTCACCTTTTCGCTCTTATCCCGCTCCAGCCTAGATATTGTTGATTGGTGGTTCGTAATCAAACGTTGAATCTCTTGGATTTTCCTTAAAGCTTCAGCGGATTGTCTCGGGTCAGCCATCGCCTTCTCCATCATTCAGTTCAGTTTCAGTCCCCGCACATCGCCCGGATTTGTCGCCTGGCTTGCAACGAGAATCATCATACACCCCTAATCGAACCTCGTGTTTTGTACGGAATCTCCCCGAGCGCAGCCGCTACTGTCCTTCTCCCGCCTCAATTCCTTGACAAAACTACGGCCCAGCCGTACTCTTCTGTCATGCGGTACGAGTGGGATCCGGCGAAAGATCTCCTGAATCGGCACAAGCACGGCTTGTCTCTCGCCGACGGCATTCCGGCACTTGAAGACCCGGAACGGGATTCCTGGATCGATGATCGATTCGATTACGAGGAAATTCGATTTGTGACAGCGGGCCGCAGTGGCGGAAAGCTGCTCATTGTCGTTTCAACCGAGTCGAAGATAACGGATGATGGAGACGAAATCACCCGAATCATCTCGGTCAGAAAGGCCAAATTCTATGAAGAAGACTGGTTTTATTTCAATCGAGCATGAACCCGGTGACCCGCCCATTGAGACGGACACGGATTGGGCTGCTGTAGACGCGCTTACAGACGAGCAAATCGAGGCAGCGGTTCGCGACGACCCCGACGCCGCCCCGATCCGGTTTTTCGAACAGCCCGGTTTCATCCGCATCCCGAATGTAAAGAGGCTCCGCGAAGGGCTTGGATTGACGCAAGAGGCCTTTGCCGCGGCTTATCACATTCCCATTGGAACCCTGCGCGATTGGGAACAGCGCCGCAAGATTCCCGATGCCACCGCGCGCGCCTTCCTGACGGTGATCGCCCGCGACCCGCAGGCAGTAGCGAGCCTATTGAAAGAAGCAGCCTGACGAGACGGCTGGTAATTCGAATCGTAGAGGTTCGTGGTTTCCCCGCTCTCAAAATCGAGACCTGGGGGCACCCGCTGCTCTGGACCAGGACATTTCGGCGGCTTACTATCGGGAGATGGATGCTTTGATTCTGGACGGCCAGCCGCTGACGCTGGCCGAGATTGAAGCTGTTTCGCTGGCAGCCCGGCCGGTCGAGATTGCGCCCGCCGCGCTGGCTCGCGTGGCCGAGGGCCGGGCGCTGATTGAGGAGATTCTGGCGGCCGGGCAGACGGTCTATGGGGTCAACACCGGCTTCGGCAAGCTCTCGGATGTGCGCATTCCGGCGGGAAGCCTGGCCGAGTTGCAGACCAACCTGGTGCGCAGCCATGCCGGCGGAGTGGGCCAGCCGCTATCGGAGGCCGAGTCGCGGGCGATGCTGCTGCTGCGGGCCAATGTGCTGGCCAAGGGCTTCAGCGGCTGCCGGCCGGGGGTGGTGGAGCTGCTGGTGGCGCTGCTCAACGCGGGGGTGCATCCGGTGATCCCGGAGAAGGGTTCGGTGGGGGCTAGCGGCGATCTGGCGCCCCTGGCTCACCTGGCGCTGGTGGCGATTGGCGAGGGCGAGGCGTTTTACCAGCGCGAGCGGATGGCTGGCGCCGAGGCGCTGCGGCGGGCTGGGCTGGAGCCCATCGTTCTGGCGGCCAAGGAAGGCCTCGCGCTGCTGAACGGCACGCAGGCGATGACTGCCGTGGGCGCTTTGGCAGTGGTGCGCGGGCAGAGGCTGACGCAGTTGGCCGATCTGGCCGGCGCTATGAGTCTGGAGGCGCTGATGGGCACGCCGGCGGCCTTCGATCCGCGCATACACCAGGCGCGGCCGCACGCGGGGCAGATTCGGGCGGCGGAGCATCTGGTCTGGCTGCTGGCCGGCTCCCAGATTCGCGAGGCGCACCGGGAGCACGACTCGCGGGTGCAGGATGCCTATTGCCTGCGCTGCATGCCGCAGGTCCATGGAGCCGTGCGGGATGTCTTGGAGCACGTGCGGGCGGTGCTGGAAGTTGAGTCGGGATCGGCCACGGACAATCCCCTCGTCTTCCCGGCCAACCCAACCCAGCCGCACGACGCCGCGGTCCTCTCCGGCGGGAATTTCCACGGAGCGCCGCTGGCCTACGCCTTCGACTACGCGGCCATCGCGCTCACCGATCTGGCCGGCATTACCGAGCGGCGCATCGACCGGCTGCTGAACGTGGACATCAACGAAGGGCTGCCGGCCTTTCTCTCGCCTGAGCCGGGACTGCGGTCGGGGTTCATGATCGCGCAAATCGTGGCGGCGGCGCTCATCAACGAATGCCAGGTGCTGGCGCATCCTGCGTCCACGGGCAACATTCCCACCGATGGAGGCAAGGAGGACCATGTCTCGATGGGCATGACCGGGGCGCTCAAGTTGCGCCAGATCGTCGAGAACGCCGAGCAGGTTGTGGCCATCGAGTTGATGTGCGCGGCGCAGGGGCTGGAGTTCCGCCGCCCGCTCAGGGCCAGCCGCGAGGTCGAGCGGGCTCATGCGGCGGTGAGGGCGATTCTCCCTCGGCTCGACGAGGACCGGACTCTTGCGCCGGAGATCGAGGCGCTGGCCGCGGCCCTCAGGGCCGGAGCCTTCAACGCTTGGTGCGCATAGGCTTTGCTCGGCGCTGCCCGCCGCCGATTGTTCGTTAAATTGTGCAAATCCTCTATTGATTTTTGAAGGGAAAATCCGTAAAATGAGAACGTAGTATATCGTCCGGACCGGCTCGACTCCCAGTCTGCGGCCCTGGATGTACAGGTAAGTCAGCTTCTTGAGGATACGAAATCGATGGCAAAGAGACGTGGTAACCCGAATTGGGGCAAGCCGGAGCCCATTGGCCCGGTTGTACCCACAGTGACCTCCTTCGAGCAGATCGTGAAGGAGTTCAAGCTCAGCCCGGACCAGTACATCCGGTCCACTCGTCTGCGGGAGTGGGCGCGCCGGAACAAGAACTCCAAATACATCCCCGAGGCTCTACTAGAAGCCTGGGGATTTGAGATTGAATCCGCTTTGTAAATCCTTCCCAGATCTGGTTGTTTTTCGCCAGAGCGCCGCCTGCGGGCTGCGCTCTTTCTGTTTTTGGGGCCGATTGCGGAGTTTCCGGATTGCCGCAGACTGGAATTCCGCCATACGGGAATCGATCAAAAACAGCCGGTTTGATGCCATTTTGACCCCAAAACAGCCCTGAAATGAGGCAAAATCGGGGGTTTGGTGTTACTGATTCGTTAACATTACCAAAATGCAAGCTGTTGATTTCGTGCTTGTTACGAGGGGTTTGAGGGCCAAAGAAAGTTTTCCACAGGGTGGGGGGGGGTGGGGGTCAGGCGGTTTTTGGGGAGAAGAAAAGGGGAATAGGGACTAGGGACAAGGGACTAGAAAGACTTCGCGGCTCGGGTCATTGTTCATGCTTCTATTCTCCGCCAGGGGAGGGTAATTCTCTGCAACGGGTTTGGGAAGAGACCGATTTGTGTTTCGTTGACGGGTGAGGGGTCCCCGGTCCCAGGATCGGGAGCGCCCGGTGGCCGTCTTTGGCGGACTGAACTGCGGATTGGTGGGAGGCGGGGATTTCGTTGCCGGGAACGCGTTTGCCGGGATTGGTCCGTACCGGGGGTTGACGGCAGCCGAGCTCCCTATCTCAGAGGCCACCCAGGAATCAGTTCGTCAATCTCTTCCGTTAGTCTTCTGGTCTCCGTCAGCGCCACGACGACACGCTGCCAGTGCTGCGTATCGTCGTAGCTTAACGCGCACCTCCTGCGGTCCTTTAACCACTTTTCGCAAACCTGATAACCGCCGATTTGAAAATCCCACGTCTCCCGCGGAACGCCTTCAAAGAACTGCTTGTCGTTGATGTGGACGTGCTGCGTGGCGGGATCGTATTCAACCTTCTCGACCACGTTCGTTCCGGGTTTACGGAACTTTGTGATGAACTGGTCAATCTGCGGAGCTTCTTCCACATCGAGAAGGTGCAAGGCAACAAGGTCACGGCCCTTTCCTGAGAGCGCACGAAACAGTGTCAGGTCCGCCGTCAGCGGAACGCGGGGAAAGTCGCGCTTGAGGAAGTCAGCATATCGATTCCGAAATACGGGCGAATGAAAGACGGCGTAGATGTAATTGAAGATGTCTTCCGGAGTGACGTCTTTGGGCAGGCCATACCGCGATTCCTGCGGCAATCCTAGCTTCGATGCGAACCTGTCGAGAAACTTTCTCGAAAGATTTGGGTGGCGGCCCTTGAAGAGATCGCCATTCGTCCCGTTGATCGTGTCATCGTACAGGTAAAGCGGGAAGACGGTCGATCCATCCTTCAGCTCAACGAAAACAGCCGGCGCCGGCACATCTGTCACAATCGCGTGCCGCCAATGCTGGGCCTTTGTCTGCCGCGTCACATTGAGGCAAAGGTTGTCGTGCCATGCCACATGACTGAGAAGCTCTTTGCGCGGATAATCCATTGTTACATAGCTGAAATAGCTCCATCGCCAATCAAAGGGCCGGTAGGCGACCTTCAGGATCGGGGCTTTCCAGTCCTTGTCCTCTTTCAGCCGGTCCCTTTGCGCAGCTAGATTCCAATCCCGGTTATCCGCCGTCCCGAACTGCCGATGCAACTCGGCATCGGTATCTTTGCCTCTCATCTTTTCCAGGCGCGCCACAATCTCCGACCGCTCGAACGCGATCGCAAACTGGTCGCGATGCGTCTGGTAGCCTAGGACAGATACGGAAAAAATCTCCTTGAGGCTGGGAAACCCGCTGTATTCGGCCGAGAGTGAGCGGTCCAGAGAAACAAACAAATAATGGGGAAGTACGGGCGTTAGTTTACTCCATGCAGTGAGTTGTACTGAGCCGTCCGATAAGGTTGCGTATTTCGCTTGCCGGTCGCCCCAAAGTTCCGCGTGCCAGACCTTGCACTCGCCCTTCCGCTGGGGTCGGCGCACGGCCAACAAGATGGCCGTTCCCTGCTGAATGTCGAAGACATTCTCATCCTTTCCGCCGTCCGGATTCTTCTCCTTCTTTTTTGAATTGCCGTGCAGGTCGTATACATAAATCTCGCTGAAGCTTTGCATCAGGCTCCGCCTCATTCCGCGAAAAGTCGGATTGTCGAGATAACTGTGATTAGTGATGAAGGCCAATACTCCGTAACCCGTCTTTTCAATGCGCCACTGCGCGAAGCGGATGAACTTTACATAATCGTCTTGCAACCACTTTGGGTTCTTTTCCTTCAGATCGGCGCCATCCACGCGCTTGTAATCTTCAATAAGCTGGCCGATGAAGGTGAGATTGCCGTCTACGTCCCGGCTACGGTTGGCGGAGTGGCCGGAATACGGCGGATTGCCGAGCACCACCATAATCTTGTCTTTGTTCTTGATCTCAGCCGCCTGCTCCGCTTCATCCGAGATCGCCTTTGCAACCAGCCGCTCACTTCTTTTTGCCGCCTCCTCGAGCGTATTCGTCAGATAGATCCCCAGCCGTTCCTCCGGCTTGAAGACGTATCCAGTCTCTTCCAACTCCAATGAGAGCTTGAGATGGGCAATCGCATAAGGAGCCATCAGAAGTTCGAAACCAAAGACGCGCTTAAGAAGATGTTCAGCAACATAGCCCGGCCATGCGCCTAGCTGGCCGGCCATGCCCGCATAAATCTGCTGAATAATGAAATAAATAAATGTCGCCGTACCCGTGGCGGGATCCAGAATGAACGTCTGTTCATCCGCAAGTCCCTTGGGTTTGCGGAACCGCGTCTTCAATAACTCGTCCACCGAGCGGACGATATAGCTAACAACCGGTTCAGGCGTGTAGTAGACGCCTCGCTTCTCCCGGAGCGCCGGGTCGTAGGCCGCAAGAAAGGTTTCATAAAAGTGCACGACGGGGTCGTCTCGCCCCGTTACATGGCCAATGTCGTGCATGACGCCGCCCATATCCGCACACTCAAGCAGGCGCACAAGGTCGTCCACGGCCCAGGCGAAGACATCCGGCATATCGGCCCCGGCCATCTGGGAGAAGATTGACCTCAAGAATGGGTTTGATCGGGGGACGGCGAAGACCGCTTGTTCGCGGCTGAAGTTTGCGCCTGACTTTGCGGATTGGATGCGCGCGGCGAAGAGGCCGTAGGCGAGCGTCTGTGCGAAGATGTCCGCGAACTCCCCCTCCTTTAACTCGGGCAGGAGGGTTTCTCGGAAGCTCGCAAGCCACTGGCAGAGCCAGCCTTTTTCGCTATGCGTTCCGGCATGGAAGGCCTGGTCGATGACCTCGCGCAGCAGATGAGTGATTCCGGCCATCCGGGTAGCCAGTTCCTTGGCCGTCTCGACCGTGATGGCTTGCTGATCCAGAAACCCGCGCAGCAGGCAAAAGACGGCGTCCGCTCCGCCCGGTGTCGCCTTTAGCCTATTGCTGCCGTCGAGCGTAGCAAGGGTCGCGGTCAGGCGGGGCCTGGCGTCGCCCGCAACGTACCAGCGAAACTCCAGATAATCGGTGAGCAGCCAGTTGGAAAGCCCGGCAAGATAACGCTTGAATTGCTCTCCGTGAGGACCTTTTCCGCGCTGTATTTCGTCGAGATTGGTTCCAATATCCTTCGTCTCGACATGGCCGACGGGGACCTTGCCCTTGCGGAGGCTAAAGTCGGGGGCGCCACAAGCAATCCTTTGCGCCTCGTTCACAGCGGCAAATCCTGGGAAGGTAGACTCCAGCAAATGCTGCAAGGCGGCGCGGTGCGTGTGCTCAGTCGCATCGCCCTGCGCGAGGTTTGCCCGCAGCTCAGAAAGATAGTAGGAGAAGGATCTCATCTCCAGAGCAGTCTAACAGGGTTCGCTTACGGCCGGGCGCCCCAGGGCTCCGCCCTGAGGCCTCGGATCTATCCTGGAAAGTCGTCCAGTCCATTGACTTGTCCACCGGAGGGTCCTGACCGCAGCTTCGCAGCGTGGGTTGATTTCTAAAAGCCGGGGGCGGACTTTGCCGGGGTTGAAAGCCCGGCCTACCAGCTCGCGTTGATCTTGTAGGCTTTCTTCCTGTTGGGCCATTTTCGAAGAATCGCGCCGTCTGCTCGCCGTCACGGCAAGGGCATCTGCTTGCGCATGGCGGTAACCTCGGCGTGGGTCTGGTCGGAGGCGGTGCGGCGGTCGGGATAGATGCGCGGCTCGCCAAAGCGCACACGGGCGGAGAAGCCGGCAACGCCCAGCACCTTCATTAGATGCGTCACAAACGACTCGTCGCCATACCAGCACAGCTCGATCTCCGGGGTGCCGTCCTCGATGACGTATCGAACGGCGGCGGCGGTAATCGGCACACCGGCCGAGGTGGCCGGATCGATGAGGCGGGAGTGGAAGCGCAGCACCTGGCTGCCGTCGGTGCTGGTTCCCTCGGGAAAGAGCAGCACGGGAATCGGGAGCTTGAGGCGCTCGCTCATCTGCTCGGCCACCGACATGGCGCTGGCCAGGCTCGACCGGTCGATGAAGATGGTGCCGCCGACTTGCGCCGACTTGCCGAAGAAGGGCCAACTGCCAATCTCCATCTTGGCGACGAAGAAGCAGGGCATATCCGCGCTGAGAATGAGAATGTCGAGGTAGCTGAGGTGGTTGCAGACGACCAAGCCGTGCGTGGGCGGAGTACCCTCCACGCTGCAGCGGATGCCCGCGCCCTTCAGAATGGCACGGCAGGTCCGTTGCACCCACAGCGCGCGCTGCTCCATGGTGAGGGAGCCGCGCAGGCGCAGAAACCAGAAGCGAATAATGCCCAGGGCAAGAGCCAACGCCAGCGCCACAGCGCGCCGGGCCGCACGAAAGTTCAAGTGGTCAGCGGAGCCAGAAAGCGGTTGCGCGCCGATGGCGAAACCAATCTCAGATCGAGCAGAGTGAGGAAATCAATGGTGCCGAATTCCCGGTCCCATGCCGGCGGTCCGCAGATGCGCGCGCCGATGGCCACGTAGGTCTTCAGCAGTTTGGGCACCTTGAGCAGTGTTCGCAACGACAGGCCTTCTGGCTGGGGCGACGTCTGCGCGTCTTGCTCCCCATGCTCGCTGGGACAGGCGTAGCCGGCGGTGGGCTCGGTGGCAAACTCGGGAGAAACCCGGTAGCGCTCAAGCTGGCGATATGCCTGCCAGCCCTCCGCCGGGTCTTTCGAGTTCAACGATGAGCAGCCGATCAGGTAACGCAACCCCATGTCGGAAGCATACTGGGCGATACCCCTCCAGAGCAAGGTGAGCACCTCCGGAGTGCGGTGTTCGCGATCGATGGAGGCGCGGCCCAACTCCAGAATGTCCGCGCGGAGCGGCTCATAGACGGTGAAGCTGAACTCCTGCTCGGAGTAATAGCCTAGGTTGCGCGCCGCGGTTGCGCCAGACTGCATCCGGTAGGTACCCACCACGCGCCGGACCGGATCGGCCTCCTGCTTGTCCTCGACCAGCAGATGAGCGCAGAAGCGGTCGAACCGGTCGGCATCCATTCCAGTCTCATAGGAACTGGCCAGCCCCTCGCCCAACTCAATGTTGAAGACCTTGAAGCGCAGCCGGCAGGCGGCATTGCGATCTTCCTCGGTCTCGGCCATCCGCAGCCGGTAGCGTCCAACCTCGGCATGAATGCGCGGCTTTCGCGGCGCCAGAGGGAGCGACCGGGATGGAACGTATGTCGCTGAACCGAACTCCACCAGAGACGTGGAACCGGCAGCCAGTTTCAACGGGAGTTTTTTCAGAGTATGCGGAGTCACGAAGTCAGTATCCGCCGGGAATTGTCAAAGGACAGTCAAGGCCCCGCGAATAACGCGCTAATACTTTGTTCAGTCTTTAACTTGTCTGTAACAGAGAGGGATACCCAAGGCGCAGTATCCCTTCTATTACTTATGACTTGAAACGCCAACGAACCTCTGATCAAGTTCGGCTACACGTTGGGCAGTCCCTCAGGGGCTAAAGCCCGCGTTCATTCTGCTGCACTTGCGGCACGACTAAAGTCGTGCCCTGATACAAAACCGACTTAATCAGAGGTTCCCTAACTGTAAGGACTGAGGCGCAGGCGGACTGCGATCTTCGGTCTGTGCGCCTCAGTCCTCACGGCGAGCGGCTAGTTGGCGTAGATCTTCACATAGTCCACCTGGACCTGCGACGGCCAGACGGTGGTCGCGTCCGGCGCACCGGGCCAGCTCCCGCCGACGGCCAGATTCAGGATGATAAACTGCGGACCCGCGTCGAAAGGCCAAGTCCCGCTCTGCGTACTCGGCGTGAAGGTCTCGTAGGGGTTCGTGGGATCGTCCACATAGTACTGAATCTGCCCCTTGGTCCAGATCATGCCATAGGTGTGCCAGACGGCGGCGGAAAAGCCTGTCGTGGTGTATGGGGTGCCTCCGTTCAGGCCGGTCCCATGAATCGAGGACTGGGTCCAGTCGTAGCCGGGGGCCGTTCCGGAGCCAGGACCGCCGAACGGCGTGTTGTTGCTGTCAATGTGCTCCATCACGTCGAGTTCGCCGCAGGCCGGCCAGTTGATGGTGGTGATGTTATTGCCCAGCAGCCAGAAGGCTGGCCAAAAGCCCTGCGATTCGGGCAGCATCATACGGGCCTCGATGCGTCCGTACTGGAAGCTGAACAGGCCCTCGGTCTTCATCCGCGCCGAGGTGTAGACCCCGGCCGAGGGCTGCTCGGCGACGATGTGCAGATAACCGTCGGTTCCGACATAGGCGTTCGGGTTGGCTGTCGAGCACGGGGAAGTGGTCGAGCCCCAGGCGCAGTAGTTCTCAAGCTCGTTGTTGCCGAAGCCGCTGTTGCCCGTGTCGTAGGTCCAGACAGCCGGATTGGGCTGCGCGGGGGCATTGGTGGAATTGGTGAACTCGTCGGCCCAAACCTGCGTGCCGGAAGGAATGTTGGCCGTGAAGCTCTGGCTGGTGACATTGCTGTTCAGATAGTTCGGAGGCTCCGCGGCAATGGCCTTGACCGTCAGGGGCGAGGTCACCAGAAACGGCGCCTCGTAGATTTGTGAAGCATTCGTTGGCGTCGAGCCGTCCAGAGTGTAATAGATCGTGGCCCCGGAGGTCGTCGTAGCCAGGCTCGCCACCACCGCGCCGTTTTGCGCTGCCGTTGTGGTAACGGTGGGCGCGGCTGCCTGGATTGCTGGCGGTGGGTTGATATTGCCGCCGCTCCCGCTTCCCCCGCCGCATCCGCACAACATTGCGCCCAGCAAAAGAATCCCAATTCCCATTGGCTCACGCGTCCGCATTTCGAACCTCCATCCCCGGCAAAGGGCAGACCGGCCGCCCTCTCGCCGCAACAATCAAAGCACAGTCGAAATCGCCTAGTCAAACCTGGGCCGACCGGGGATCGCGCATTGGCGGACCTAAAGCGAATAAGATCAATCGCAAGCGCCCGCTGCAAGAGCGCCGCTCCAGAGAGCCAATCGCCCCGTGGTTTTGAAGCTGGATTTTTCATTGCCTCTTGTGCAACAATTCCCCTTCCGCGAAAGAAAGGGCTCCGATGCTCATCGAAAGAAAGATTGCCTCCGGTTTCCTGGTGTTTTTCGCTCTGCCGGCACTCCTCCAGGCGGGAACAGTAACGCCGCTTCGCGAAGGATGGCGCTTGCAATCGGCCTGCAAACTCCAGGCCGCTGGCGATGCGATCTCCGCCGAGGAATATGCCGTAGGGGATTGGCTGAAGACCGCCGTTCCCTCGACAGTTCTGGCCGCGGAGGCCGCCGCTGGCGCGGTTCCCGATCCCTACTACGGCGCCAATCTGCGCCAGATCCCCGGCACGAGTTATCCCATCGGCCAGAACTTCGCCAACCTCGCCATGCCTCAAGACAGCCCCTATCACTGCGGCTGGTGGTATCGCAAGGAGTTCGCGGCACCCGCTGCGGCTGGGAAAGGTGAGCGTTATTCGCTGCGCTTCGGCGGCATTAACTACCGCGCCGAGATCTGGCTCAACGGCCATAAGATTGCCGATACGACTCAGGTTGCCGGCGCCTATCGAAGTTATGAATTCGATGTTACCGAGTTACTGAAACCCGGCAGGACCAACGTGCTCGCCGTCGAGACCTTCGCTCCCACGGAGAAGGACCTGGGCATCAACTGGGTGGATTGGAATCCCTGCCCGCCGGACAAGGATATGGGCCTCACGGGCACGGTGAATCTGGTCGCGGGCGGCGCGGTGACTCTGCGTTCGCCGCTGGCCGTCACACATCTCCTCGGCCTTGCGTTCAACGTGGCCGATCTGACTGTCTACGCGGAACTGCATAACTCGACTGATCTTGCAGTCAACGGCGTCGCCACCGGCGAGGCCGCCGGAGTTCGCTTCGAGCAGACCGTCGAGTTAGCGCCCAAGGAAGCACGCACCATCGTCTTCACGCCGGAGGAGTATCCGCAGTTGCACATTCGCAATCCCAGGCTCTGGTGGCCCCGCCAGATGGGAGAGCCGCATCTGGAGCGCCTGACAATGAGCTTCAAGGCGCAAGGCGAGATCAGCGATGAGCAAAGCGTAGACTTCGGAATCCGCGAAATTACTTCGGAGTTGACGGCCAACGGCTCCCGCCTCTTCCGCATCAACGGAAAGCCCATCTTGATTCGCGGCGCGGGCTGGTCACAGGATATGCTGCTGCGCTCCGATGAGAAGCGCCTGCGCGACCAATTCCGTCTGGTGCAAGAGATGAATCTGAACGCCATTCGCCTGGAGGGCAAGCTGGAAACCGATGAGTTCTTTCATCTGGCCGACGAGCAGGGCATTCTGGTGATGGCCGGCTGGTGCTGTTGCGACCACTGGGAGCACTGGAAGGAGTGGACGGCGGAGGATCTGGCCATCGCCACAGCCTCGCTGCGCTCGCAGATGCTGCGCCTGCGCTCTCATCCCAGTCTGCTGGTCTGGCTCAACGGCAGCGACAACCCTCCGCCCGCTGACGTGGAGAGCGCTTACCTGAAGGTCGAAGCCGAAACGCACTGGCCTAACCCCGTGCTCTCCTCGGCATCCTCCACGCCCACAACCGTTACCGGCGCCAGCGGCGTGAAGATGACCGGGCCTTACGACTATGTCGCGCCGAGTTATTGGTATGTGGATAAGCAGCACGGCGGCGGATACGGATTCAACACCGAGACAAGTCCTGGGCCAGCGATTCCGTCGCTCGCCAGCCGTCAGAAATTCCTGCCCGACGCCGAGGCCTGGCCGCCCACAGCCAACTGGAGCCTTCATAACGGCGGCGGCGAATTCGTAAACCTGAAAGTCTTCGACGCCGCCATGGAAGCTATCTACGCCAAACCGCGTTCCGCCGCCGAGTATGAGCGCCTGGCGCAGACCATGGAGTACGACTCCGAGCGCGCAATGTTCGAGGCCTACGGTAAAAATAAGTACGCCTCCACCGGGGTCATTCAATGGATGCTCAACAACGCATGGCCCTCGATGATCTGGCATCTCTACGATTACTATCTCGATGCCGGCCCAGGATACTTCGCGGTGAAGAAAGCTTGCGAGCCGCTGCACATCCAGTACTCCTACGACGATCTCTCCATTCAGGTCGTCAACAGCACTTATGAGGCAGCCGCCGGACTTCATGCCAGCGTCCGCGTCTTCAACCTGACAGGGAAGGAGTTATATAACTCCAAGGCCACGGTCGATGCGGCCGCAGACAGCGCGCAGCAGGTCTTCTCCATTCCGGAGAACCTCTATCAAGGCGCGGACCGCATTCTTTTCATCGACCTGACCTTGGCGGATGACTCAGGCAGGGCTCTCAGCCGCAACTTCTACTGGGCGCCGACGACGCTCACTACCTTTGATTGGCCGAAGACCGATTACACGCATACGCCGGCCGCGCGCCACGAAGACCTGGCCGCGCTAACCAGCTTGCCGCTGTCCAAGGTCGCAGCGCGAGCGGAGATCGAGAGCACACCGAACGGCCGGGAACTGCGCTTGCATCTTTCTAACACCTCAGTGGAGTTGGCCTTCCAGCTTCACGCCGCGGTGCGCACGCAGTCAGGCGGACTTATCGCGCCGGTCTTCTGGTCGGATAACTGGATCGAGCTTCTGCCAGGAGAGTCGCGCACGCTGACCGCGCTTTTGCCGGAGAGCTTTGCGGGCGAGCCTGTCGCGCAGATTGAAGGCTGGAACATCGCCTCGGAAACCATCCAGCCCACGCCCGCCGTCGCGGCACACTAACTCCAGCAAGGAAAAACATGGCAGCCTCGGCGAATAACTCACAACCAAGAGCCATCGGCCTCCATCGCACGCTTGGCCTTTGGAACCTCATCATCATCGGCATGGTCATCATCCAGCCGACCGCGCCCATGGGCATCTACGGCGTCATCAGCAACAAGGCTCATGGCCACGTGGTCACCACCATTCTCATCGCCATGATCGCCATGCTCTTTACGGCCATCAGTTATGGCCGCATGGCACGCGTCTATCCCAGCGCCGGGTCGGCTTACACGTATGTCGGCCAGGAGATGCACTCGTCCCTCGGCTATGTCGTCGGCTGGGGCATGGTGATGGATTATCTGATCAATCCGCTGATCTGCACGGCCTTCTGCGCCAAAGCCGCGATGAATATCCTCCCCGGACTTTCGTTCTACGTGTGGATTGTCTTCTTCGCGGCCTTCTTCACCGTGCTGAATCTGCGCGGCATCAAGACCTCGGCGCAAATGAATGAGGCCCTGTGCGCCGGCATGGTGGTTGTTGTCCTGATTTTTCTGGGCGCGGTGGTGTGCGCGGTGTGGGGCATCCACCACGATCCCGGATTCTTCACTCATCCCTTCTACGATCCGGCCAGCTTCCATCCCTCCAGTATCTTCGCCGGAACCTCGGTGGCCGTGCTCACTTACATCGGCTTCGACGCCATCTCGACATTTTCCGAAGAGGTCCGCAATCCCCGCCGCAATATCCTGCTGGCCACGGTTCTGGTCTGCCTCATCACCGGCCTGCTCTCCGGGTTGGAGGTCTACGCGGCGCAACTCATCTGGGGATCGAAGCCCTTCGCCGGCGACAATGTCGAGTCGGCCTTTGCCCAGGTTAGCGGCAAGGCAGGCGGCGGCGTGCTCTTCCAGATCGTCAACTTCACGCTGCTCGTCGCCAACATGGGCTCCGGGATGGGTTCGCAACTGGCCGCCGGACGGCTGCTCTATGGGATGGGACGCGGCAATGCGCTGCCCAAGCCGTTCTTTGGCGCAATCGAACCCAAGCGCCGCATTCCCCGCAACAACATCGTGGCTGTGGGAGCCTTTGCGCTGGTTGGAGCCGGCCTGCTGGAATTCTTTGCCAACCGCCTGGGCGGAGGAGCTTATGAGATCGGCGCGCAATGCCTTAACTTTGGAGCCTTCATCGCATTCATGGGCGTGAACGCGGCGGCCTTCGTCCACCATTGGCGGCAGAAGAACAGCAGCAGTCTGAGCGGCTTCCTTGTGCCCGCCCTGGGCTTTCTCATCTGTGCCTTCATCTGGGCCAATCTCAGCAGCAAGGCGCTGGTGTTGGGCGCGGTCTGGATGGTTGCCGGCATCATCTACGGCACCATTCGCACACGCGGCTTTCGCGCCGAACTGGTTACCTTCGAGGTTCCTTCGGAGGTAGCGTAATGGGTCTCTGCCCCTCCGCAGGCGGCCGGTAGTACGATGCAATCGAGCGATGAATTCTGAAGATACTCCGCCCGCCGGCTCCCGGAGCCGGTTTGCCGCTGTCTACTGTCTGCTGGACGAGGCCATCCAGGCGCGCGCATTTCCCGGCTGCGCCTTTGGGGTGCTGGCCGGCGGTGAGGTCGTCGTAGCAGACGCTCTGGGCCGCTTCACCTATGACGAAGAGGCTCCCGCCGTCACCCCGGAGACCGTCTACGACATCGCCAGCATCACCAAGGTAGCGGCTACCACCGCCGCGGCGATGTTGCTCCATCAGCGCGGCCTGCTCGACCTGGAGACGCCGCTGGGCGAATTGCTGCCTGGCTTCGTCGCCGGCCGCGTTCCGGGTGACTTCGCTCGCCGCGTGAGGCTGCGTCATCTGCTGGCACACAACTCCGGGCTGCCCGGATGCGTGGAGTTTTTCCGAAGCTGTTCCACGGCCGAAGCGGTCTTGAGAGCCTGCCTGGAACTGCCCCTGGAAGCCGAGCCGGGCGCGCGCGTGGAGTACTCCGATCCCGGCTTCATCCTGCTGGGCAAGGCGCTTGAAGCCGTGACCGGCGAAGCCCTCGCAGACTGGACGCGGCGCGAGATCTTCCAACCGCTCGGGATGGCCGCCACGAGGTTTTGCCCCCCGCTCGAAACGCGCGTCCTGATTCCTCCTACCGAGGAGGACATCACCCAGCGCCGCCGGCGAATTCAGGGCGAGGTCCAGGACGAGAACGCCTGGCTCCTGGGCGGCGCGGCGGGCCACGCCGGACTCTTCTCCAAGGTCCCTGATTTGTTGCACTTTGCCCGGGAGATTCTTGCCGCCGCTGGCGGAGATGCGCTCCTCTTTGACGCGGCCACGGTCGAGCTTTTTGCCCGACGGCAAGGTCCGGCTGACAGCTCGCGCGCGCTGGGTTGGGATACGCCGTCGGAGAACTCCTCCGCCGGGCGGCACTTTTCGCCTCATTCGATTGGACACCTTGGCTTTACGGGCTGCTCGCTGTGGATCGACCTGGAGGCTGGAATCGCCGTTGCGCTGCTGACCAACCGGACTTGGCCCGACCGCCAGAGCCCTTTGATTCGCCAGGTGAGGCCCGCCTTTCACGATGCCGTCCGGCTGGCGCTGTAACCGCCCCGCAGCATTTCCATCCCCGGATTCGCTCCGATCATTGCGTTTTCTCACCCCAGGTTGACCGATTTGAAGATAGAATAAAAACTGGGGATAGAAGCGATGCTAACCAGCTCGACGATGCAGGAACCGGTAGCCGCCCAAAACGAGAATGGGAGGAAAGACCAGTCCTCTCTGCTTCAGGAACTGATCACTGAGGGCCAGAATCTGGCCTCCCAAGGCTTTGACATAAAATCCGCCCTCGATATTGCCCGCATCATCAACCACGAAGACGCGAAGGTCGCTGCGGCGGTCAAGCGGGCGATTCCGGAGATTGCCGAGGTCATCGACCAGGTTGCCCGCGGCCTGCGCGACGGCGGGCGGCTGATCTACGTCGGCGCCGGCTCCAGCGGGCGGATTGCGGCTCTGGACGCCAGCGAATGTCCGCCCACCTACTCGACCGCGCCCGGCCAGGTGCAGTACATCATGGCAGGCGGACCCAAGGCGCTGGCCTCGGCCGTCGAGGTCAATGAAGATTCCGAAGAGCTGGGCCAGCGGGACATCGCGCGCCGCCGCCCCACGCGCAAGGATGTCATCGTCGGCGTCTCCGCCTCCGGCCGTACTCCCTATGTGGTGGCCGCCGTGGCCTATGCGCGAGCCCGCGGAGCGCACACCGCAGCAGTCACCTGCAACCACGACACTCCGCTGACCGCCGCGGCGGACATCGCCATCATCGCCGACGTCGGCCCCGAGGTGATCTCCGGCTCGACGCGCATGAAGGCCGGAACCGCGCAGAAGATGATCCTCAACATGATCACCACCGGCGCCATGACCCGCATGGGCTATGTCTACGAAAACCTGATGGTCAACGTCCACATGCAGAACACCAAGCTGGTCGAGCGCGGCATTCACATCCTGATGAGCGCCTGCCAGATCGATCGCGCCACAGCCGTCGAGACCATCAAGTGCGCCGGCCGCAGCGTCCCCGTGGCGCTGGTGATGCTCAAGGCCAGAGTTGACAAGCCGGAGGCGGTGCGCCGGCTGGCAAAATCCGATGGCAATGTGCGGCTGGCAATTGAGGATAATGTGCTGGAGCTTTAGAAGGGCATTTGAACAGGTCCTCCCGGAGGGAGGCGCCTATAATAGCCCAGGGTGAAACCCTGGGAGAACGTTCCAATCAGGGATTCCGCCCCGGCGGGGCGGGGCGAGACACAAAATTCATCAATCGAAGAGCGAACATTCGATTCGCCCCTCCATGGTGAATTCTTCTCTCTATGCATCCTACCCAGGATCCCGCTGGGCCTCCACTCTAGCACGCAAGTTGGCCCATCAGCAGCAAAAGTCCCGTTCCTTCGAGTGACACCAATGAGGGGAGAGCCTATGACGGTCAGTAGAGGAGAGAGGAATATCCGCAATTCGGTCATAATTGTTGCGCCATCGCCAATTGTCGTGGTGTACGAAGATGAGCTCGTTGCAGCTTCCGCACGTAAACGCAATGTCGTTGGCGAATGAAATAGGATGCCTTTTGCGGCGTGGTTCGCTAATAAGCACGCCAATCTCAGGATGTACAGTCACGTGGCACTCAACTGCGTCAAAGACGTCGGGGTCGAAGAAACGTCGGTCTTCGGTATATGCTGGATGATTTGATTCACCGCACTCGATTTCAATGCCATTGACCACATACATGCCAAAAGGCTGGTGGCAGTACGGACAATTTCTCACTTGCAAGAGGGAGAGCGTCTCAACCTTGCGAGTCCGACGTTTGGCACACCATTTGAACTCACGATTCAAGAGTGCATTCACAGCGTCTCTCACTGACATGCGGCACTTCTCAGTGAGTGAAACCTGAAAGCGAGATTCTCCGAATTCTCGTTCATCATTCTGTTCCAGCGAGAAAACCGGCATATCGCTGTTAGGTTCCTCTACGTATGCGCGTCCAAGCCGCCCCTTCACAAACCAGCAACTGCGAATCCTGCTTTGCCGATATGCAGCGTAGCGACCGCGCAATTTCTCATCTGTAATTGGTGATAGTTGCACTTCAAAGACGACCTTTGCACTGCCCTTGCTGGCGAGAACATCCGCTACCCATTTCCCTTTCGGGTCACGCGATTCAACATCCGCTACCCATCCAGCATTTTCAGCGGCGTGCATGACCGCAGTTTTCAGATAGTCATGCTCAATGGAATCGGGGCGCCCTAAGCAGTCCTCGGGGCGCTGTTTGTGAACGAACTCCTGCATCCCTTCTCGTACCCGCATGTAGCCTTTTGTGGTGCAACAGGTCATGAGCACCTTCGGCTTTTCCTTCTGAAGCGCCCTCCAATCGTCCAGACCAATAGATGGAGCAAGGAGAGTTTTTCCGTTCACTATGGCCTTGAGCGGCATGAACCCTCGATTCACCAATAGATTCTACAAGCATCCAAGAGCGGCGTTGCCGGTCGGCACTACTCGAAAACTCACCTGCCGCCTCCCGATCTCTAATACGTTGTCATCCTTACCCGCAGCAGCACATTCTCATCCGACTTCAGATTCAGGCCGTAGTCGGTCTGGTCGCCGTTCCAGAGGCGCGCGGTCTTCCACTTCCTTGCCGCGTCGTAGCTGCCCTCCTCGACCGTGAGCCAGAAGCGCTTCTTGCCAGGCGCATACGTTGGAGTGAAGTCCACGCGCACATGATGGCCGGCCACCAGAAACTCATCCGGACCGAGTTCCAAAATCACCACGCCGCCGTCGGCCGGCGAGTTGCCCTTGGGCTGCATCCCGTTGCCGAAGGAGGGCATTCCGTATTGCAGCACGGCCGTCCAGCGGTCGAAGGCCAGCGTTTGGGTATGCTGCTCCGGATCTTCGCTCGCGCCGCGGACTTTGCCTTCCAAGTTGCCCTTGGCCAGCCGCCGGGCAATGGGTGCCAGCAGCTCATACTGCCGCGCCACCGGCTTCAGCGCATCGGCCTCCATCGCTTCCGGCCCCTCGGTCTGGTTGCTGTAGCGGGTCAGGTCCAGGCCGAAGGGCGACCAGCCCAGCGCGCCCTGACCGATGGCCGCATAAACATAATGCGCAAAGACGGCCGTGTTGCCGGTCTCGGGAATCAGCAGTGGATTCTTGTAACGCTTGTAGAGTTCAATCGACTTCATGTAATTGGCGTACTCCCGCATATAGATGTCCGGAGCCACAATGCCGATCGAGGGCGAAGCGATCTTCCACAACTCGATGTTGTTGTCAGTGGGCGCGCCGGACTCATATTGGGGCGGCTTGCCGGGATGAAAGGGATCGCGCAGCGCGGCGTTCACATAGAGCGGCAACGGATACTCCGCCTTGCCCGCCGCGGCCACCTGTTCTATGTACGCCGCCGTCTGCCAGGCCTCGAAGGTCTCGCCAGCATCCTCGCCAAAGACCTGCGCCCAGCTTCCCGGCTGCTTGCCGAGGCCCTTGACCAGCTTCTCCGGAACTGGTCCGGCAAAGGCCTTTTCCGCCTCCGGCCCGTAGTCGCGCACTCCGCCCCAGATGCCCGCCTCGTTTTCCACCTGCACCATCAGCACCGTTCGCTCGGGGTCGGTCTCCTTCAGATGCCGCATCAGCGCGCTGAAGGCGGCCTTGTCGGCCTCCAGGCGCGGCGGGCAGAAGGGCGAGGGCGAATCCAGCGTCTGCCCGTCCTTGTCGCGCACAAAGGGATACTTCGCCTGGTCCAGCTTGATCCACTCCGGCGTGTAATGGGAACTGGCGTTCTTCCAGGTGCCGAACCAGAGCAGCACGAGGCGGAGATGATGCTCGCGCGCCTGCTTCAGAATCAGGTTCACCACGCTGAAGTCGAATTTGCCCTGCGTGGCCTCAAGCTGCTCCCAATAGATCGGCAGTTCCACCGTGTTGGCGTGGAGCGTTTCGGCCGCCGGCCAGACTTTGTCGAGATAAGCTGGCCAGGCGCTGGAGTTATTGGCCTGTACACCCAGCATCAGGTAGGGCTCGCCATCGACCATCAGAGCGAATCGGCCGTCCTTCTCGACGAGGGCAGGAATCGGTCTGGCCTGGGCAATAGCGGCAGGCACCTGTGCCATCGCCGCCGGCAACAAAGCAAGTGTTCCCAACATCGACCCTATCCACAACCCCATCCACGAACTTGCGCTCCATCCAGACCCGGCTTGTCTCATCCTTACTTCCCTTTCAGCGGCCCAAGCACAGGCTTTCGGCCGATGGCTAGAAGTATAACCGCCGCCCCCTGACGGCTGCCGGACGAGCGGATTTACACTGGAGAGCTAGGAGCAACCGGAATTCATGGACAAGTTCGTCATACGCGGCGGCAATCCGCTGGTGGGCACGATTCGCGTCTCGGGCGCGAAGAACTCTGCCCTGCCCTCGATGGCCGCGGCGATTCTGACCGAGGACGAGGTCATCCTCGAGAACATTCCCCAGGTGCGCGACATCGAAACCGAACGGCGGCTGCTGACCTCGATGGGAGCGCAGATCTTTCAAGGGGAAGTGGCGGGCGACGCGCCGAACTCGATCTCCATCAGCTTCCGCACGCTCTCCGATCCCGTCGCCAAATATGAAATCGTGAAGACGATGCGCGCCAGTTCGCTGGTGCTTGGTCCGCTGATCGCCCGCGCCGGAATGGCGCGCGTGGCGATGCCGGGTGGATGCGCCATCGGCGGCCGGCCCATCGACCTGCACATCAAGGGGCTGGAGAAGATGGGAGCTACGATCACCCAGGAGCACGGGTATCTGGAGGCGCGGGCCGAGCGGCTCAAGGGCGTGCACCTGGTCTTCGACAGGATCACCGTCACCGGCACGGAGGATTTGTTGATGGCCGCGGTGCTGGCCGAGGGCGAGACCCTGATGGAGAACTGCGCACGCGAGCCGGAGGTGGCCGACCTGGCCGCGCTGCTGACGGCAATGGGCGCGAAGATCGAGGGGGCGGGAACTTCGACGATTCGGGTGCGGGGCGTGAGCCGGCTGCGCGGCGCGCGCTACCGCATCAACCCCGACCGCATCGAGGCGGGAACATTTCTCGTGGCCGGGGCCATCACCGGCGGAGACCTGATTGTAACCAACTGCAACGCCTCTCATCTGGGCGCGGTGATTGCCAAGCTGGAAGAGGCCGGCGCGCGCGTGGAGATTCTTGGACCGGACACGGTGCGCGTGCGGGGCGGCAAGCTGCGCGCGGCCAACATCTCGACGGAAGAATATCCCGGCTTTCCCACGGACATGCAGGCGCAGTATATGGCGCTGGCCACGCAGGCCGAGGGGCTGAGCACGGTCGAAGAAAACATCTTCGAGAACCGCTTCATGCACGCGCAGGAACTGGCGCGGATGGGCGCGAATATTAAAGTCGAAGGCCGCACGGCCACGGTGCGCGGGCCAGCTGCGCTCTCCGCGGCAGCCGTCATGTGCTCGGATCTGCGGGCCTCGGCCTCGCTGGTGCTGGCGGCATTGGTGGCCGACGGCGAGTCGATCCTGGACCGCGTCTATCACATCGACCGCGGGTATGAGCGCATCGAGGAGAAGCTGGCCGGGGTCGGCGCGCAGATTCGGCGCATGGGCAATGTCTTTGCGCCCAGAAACGATGAAACAAATGCCGATTGAGGTTCATGGTATCCCGGGCCTAGAAATCCAGACCTGGGCACCCAGCTTATTTCTTGCATGTCCGTGAAAAGACGGAGGCTTTTCCCCTTTTTCCATTTTCAACCTCCTGCATGATTTATTATTGATGGCAGTATCAAACTTCATTTCAAACTTGAACCTTGAGGAGCAATTCCATGAAGGGAATACATTTGATCTCCGGCTTTCTGATGCTGTCCATCCTGCCGGTCTTGGGTTGTGGCGGGAGCAGCAGCAGCAACTCGATTACAAAGGCGCAAGCCGCAGCCGCCTTCGGCGATGTCCTCACCGCAATGGAAGATGCGGCAGGAGCACTCCCGCTCGATCAGAAAACTCATCTTTCGCAGTTTCGCAAAGAGGAAGCGGCCGGAATTCAGAAGGCTATTCTGAATGGCACCCGGATGCCCGTCTCCGAGAATGCCATCTCTCCGGCTCCAGAGGTTTCGCCGGATGCAACCACAACCATCCCAACCTACACCTACACCTGCCCCTCGGGCGGGACCATTGTGGTAACCGGTTCCTATTCTGAGACCTCTACCTCGGCGTCGGCCAGTTCGGAATCGGCGACCATCGTCGAGACCCCCAAGAGCTGCAAGGACAGTGGAATCACGATGAATGGCGATCCAAACATCACACTCTCCATGAGCGCATCCGACAATGGGACGACCACTACAGTGACTCTGAGCATGACGGGGGGTATCAGCGTGGGCTCTTCCAGTTGTTCGACCGACCTGACTGTCAGCGCAACGATCAGCGACAAGACTGGTACTGGAAGCGAAACCTACAGCGGCTCATTTTGCAACGTAGCCATCAGCGGCTCTACTGCGACTTAGTGCCAGGACCGGGCCATGCGCAATGCTTGCCAGGGGCTTGAACTGCTGCCTGGGGCCTGCTTACGCTACGCGATCTGGCAGGTAGCGGGAGCAGGCCTGGCTGAATCGGCGGGGCGCGAAAAAACCACGAGCCTCGCCCCGCCTCGCTCACGAGCAGCGGCTAGCGCCAACTCACGGCTATATGCCAGCGCAGGCCGCGCTGCGCGGCCTTGCGCAGCACACGCTCATATTCGCGCAGCTCGATCAGCACCGGCTGCGTCTCCGAGCCCAGCGCCGCCGGCGCCGCGGCAAGAAAAGCGCTCAGGGCGCGCACCGTACGCAGGCCGTCGGAGGCCTTGAACCATTGCGGCCGCGGCAGAGGCCGTCCCCACTCCGGGTCCGCCGCTCCCTGCTCCAGAAGCAGCGCCATCGAGTTCTCGTCGGCGGAGAAGAACTCCAGCAGCGGATTCACATTCAACCGCGCGGCCAGCCGCTCCAGGGCATCTTCGTTGCGCGCCAGGGCGTGGCCATTGACAAAGATGTCAAACCCTGGGTCCTCACCCTCCACGACAATGAATAGACTTGCAGCCATCGTCTTGAGTCTAGTGGAGAAGCGAGGCCGAATGGCGGGAAAATTCAGCGCGGTCATCCAAACGATAAACGGGCTCCGGGGGTTGTTCAAGGGTAACCGGAGGCTTCGTTATTGCTTCCAAGCGTCGTAGAATTGGTTCCATAGCCGATTGCATCGAGAGACAGCGGTTCTTTCCAGGAGTGGATGTGGTCGATTGGAGTAAGTTGCCAGATGTCGGCGCCGTTGCGCTGCTGACGTGCGCCTTCGCGTCGGTGGCGCGGCACGGCCACTCGTCCGCCTCCAGGCTCTGGCTCACAGCCTGGGTGATGGTCGCGCTTCACTTTACCGCCAGCATGTTCATGGACACTCCAGGCATTTGGGGAACGCTGGCGCTCTTCATCGCCCTCTCTACCCTGATTTGGGCCGGCGTACTCTTCATGTGGGCGTCAGTCCCCTACCGCAAGCAGCGCTCCAGCCGTTGGATGCTGGCCGTGCTGATGGGGACGAACACACTTTACATCGGGCTTCTGGTCGCCGGCCCACAGGAAGCCTGGCCGCTGAATCTGGCGGCGGCGCTCTTTGGCGTCTTTCCGGCTGGCCTCGCGCTGTTGTCGCTGCGCCGGTTCAGCCACCCGCTGCGCTGGACGATGGTCCTGCTTTATATCTCCCTCGCCGTATTCCTTCTCATCTTCCAGAACCGCCCCGGCAACGGCGCCAACCTGGCGCTGAATGGCGTGCTGTTTACCGTCTACATCGGCTGCTGCATCCACTTTTTCTATATGTACCGGCGCGCCACGGCCGGGGCATTCATCACCATCGCTGGATTCCTCGCCTGGGCCGCGGTATTTGTTGCGTCGCCGATCATGGATTCCGTCTGGCCGAATGTCCATGTGGAGAGCGAGGTTTGGAACCTGCCCAAATACCTCGTGGCCGTGGGCATGATTCTGCTGTTGCTGGAGGATCAGATCGAACACAACCGGCATCTGGCGCTGCACGACGAATTGACCGGCCTGCCCAATCGGCGGCTCTTCCAGGATCGCCTGGCGAGCGCCGTCGAGCGGGCCCGCCGCACGGGAGCGCAAACAGCCCTGCTGCTGGTCGATCTGGACCACTTCAAACAGGTCAATGACACATTGGGGCATCACATCGGCGATCTGCTGCTGAAGCGCGTTGCGGCCATCTGCTCCGGCCGGGTGCGCCGCTCCGACACTGTCGCTCGAACCGGGGGAGACGAATTCTCAGTGATTCTCGAAGAACCTGCCAGCCGCCCCGATGCCGAGCACGTGGCCCAGTCGCTGATCGAGTTGCTCAAGGAACCTCTTGAACTGGACGGTCATACGGTGCGCATCGGCGCAAGCGTCGGGATCGCGGTCTTCCCGGACGACGCGGCGGAAATGGAAGCGCTGTGCATTGCGGCCGACAAGAGGATGTACGAGGAAAAGATGAGACTGAGAGTCCAGAGCCATCCGGAAGCCGGACCTTTGGCGAAGCCCCTGCCGAATTGATCACGTCAGGATCTCCTACAGGCACGAGAAAAGGCCCGGAGAGCATCCGGGCCTTTGTGTCGACTGCATCAAACTGACAGGCTATCCGCGCCCGCCACCACCGGGACGGCGGCGGCGGCGGCGATTCTTGTCGGCTGGCTTGGGACGACCGGCGTTGGCTGGCTGACCAGCGACCACCGGCGCGTCCTCGACGCGGTTGAAGTTAGGCTCCGCTTCGTCGTCGAACTCCTCGCCGCCCTCTTCGTCGAAGTCGTCTCCGCCCTCGATCAGGATGGTGCTCTGGTTGGACTTGGGCTGACGCTCGTCGAACTCGTTGCGTGGCTTGGCGAATGCGGCCGGAGCAGCAACAGGGGCTGGAGATTCGGAGGCGGAGATCTCCACCTCATCAACTTCCACCGGCGGCGGAGCCGACTGCCCCAGCTTGGCGCGCTGCTCGCGAATGAGCGCCTTGCGGCTGAGCTTGATGCGATTGCCTTCGATGGCCAGAACCTTGACCATCACCTGATCGCCCTCGCGCAGTTCGTCTTTGACTTCCTTGACGCGATGCTCGGCGATCTCGGAGATGTGCAGCAGGCCGTCGGTGCCGGGGAAGAGCTCGACGAAGGCACCGAACTCGGCCAGGCGAACCACCTTGCCCAGATAAACTTTGCCGATCTCGGGCACGGCGGTGAGGTTGCCTATCATCTCCAGGGCCTTCTTCAGTCCGTCGGCGTCGCAGGAGGCCACGCTGACCTTGCCGGTGTCATCAACATCGATCTTGGCGCCGGTCTGCTCGATGATGCCGCGGATCGTTGCGCCGCCCTTGCCGATCAGATCGCGAATCTTGTCGGTGGGGATCATCACCGTCTCGATGCGGGGCGCATAGGCCGAACGCTCCTGGCGCGGACCGTCCAGCGCGGCGTCCATCTTGTCCAGCAGGAATAGCCGGCCGCGGCGCGCCTGCTCCATGGCTTCCTCGAGGATCTTGCGAGTCAGTCCGCCGATCTTGATGTCCATCTGCAGCGCGGTGATGCCTTTGCGCGTGCCGGCCACCTTGAAGTCCATGTCGCCGTAGTGGTCTTCCGCGCCGGCAATGTCAGTCAGGATGGCGTAGTCGTCGCCCTCCTTGACCAGGCCCATGGCCACGCCGGCCACCGCGCCCTTGAGCGTGATGCCGGCGTCAAAGAGCGCCAGGCTCGCGCCGCATACCGTGGCCATCGACGAAGAGCCATTCGACTCCAGAATGTCGGAGACAATGCGGATGGTGTAAGGGGACTCTTCGGGCGTGGGCAAAACCGCGGTGATGGCGCGCTCGGCCAGCGCTCCGTGGCCGATCTCGCGGCGTCCCGTGCCGCCCATGCGGCCCGTCTCGCCAACGCAGAAGGGCGGGAAGTTGTAGTGCAGCATAAAGGGCTTCTTCTTCTCGCCCTCATAGCTTTCCAAGCGCTGGCCGTCGTCCATGGTGCCCAGCGTAGCCGTCACCAGGGCCTGCGTCTCGCCGCGTGTAAACAGTGCCGACCCGTGCGTGCGGGGCAGGACGCTGGTCTCGATCATGATTTGGCGAATCTCGTCGAAGAGGCGGCGGTCGGGCCGGATGCGCTCTTTTGTCACCTGTTCGCGGAAGATGCGCTCGCGCAGCAGTTCATAGTAGTGAGCCAGCTTCTTTTTGGCCGCAGGGTCGTCGACCGGCAACGCGGCGGCCAGTTCCTCCTTGATCGCCTTGATCAGGTCCTGGCTTTCCAGCTTGCCGTGCGTCTTCGTGTCGAGAGCGTCCTTGAGCCGGTCGCCGGCTTTGGCGCTTAGCTCGTCATAAAAAGCCTGATCGAACTCCGGCGGCGTGAAGGCCCGCTTGGGCTTGCCTGCCAGCCGCACCAGCTCGTCAATCACCGCGACGATCTTCTTGATCTCCGCGTGGCCGAACTCGATGGCCTCCAGAATGACCTCTTCAGACTCTTCCTTGGCGCCCGACTCGATCATCACAATGCCGTCTTTGTGGCCGACGACCATAATGTTGACGGTAGTGGCCGCGCGCTCCTCATAAGTGGGGTTGACGACGAATTGTCCATTCACCCGGCCTACGCGCACCGCGCCCACCGTGGCGCTGAAGGGAATGTCGGAGAGCGCCACGGCGCAAGCCGCAGCGTTGATGCCGATTACGTCAGGGTCGTTCTCTTTGTCGGCGGAGAAGACCAGCGCGATGAGCTGCGTTTCATTGCGGAAGCCGTCTGGGAAGAGCGGGCGCAGCGGGCGGTCGATCTGCCGGCAAGTCAGGACTTCTTTTTCGCTGGGCCGGCCCTCGCGCTTGATAAAGCCGCCGGGAATGCGGCCTCCGGCATAGGTGTACTCGCGGTAATCGACGGTGAGGGGGAAAAAGTCGATGCCTTCACGTGGTTCGGTGGAGGCTACGGCAGTGGCCAGGACGACGGTTTCGCCGGTCGAGACCAGCGCCGCGCCGGAGGCTTGCTTGGCCATTCGCCCGGTCTCAAAGACCAGCCGCTTGCCGCCGGCAAGCTCGACGGATACTTCATGCTTAGACATACTGTCCTCTTTTCATTGTGTTCACTTGGGAAACTTGTGTGGAGAAGGCGCCGATTTGCGCGGGGAAGATGGCGGCAAGCCTGACCAGAAAGATGAATGCACCGGAGCCTGCATTGAGCTTGCCGAAGGGTCCCGATTCTGGGAACTGGGATGCCACGATGCCTGCATCCCTGCAACGCCGAGGCTGCCTCGGCTCATAGCTCCGCGCTGTCCCTGGCAGCGGGTCCGCTTCGCCAGGTACACCATGGCCCCAGGTCCTTTGTAGAACGGGGGCCGTGACCAATCTTCGGTCTGGGCGCTTCCGGGACAATGAAGGATTCAAGGTTCGCTTTCCGGGTTCGCGTTCCAGCTACTTGCGGATACCGAGTTTGCCGATCACGTCGCGGTAGCGGTCGGTATCGTGCGTCTTCAGGTAATCCAGAAGGCGGCGGCGCTTGCTGACCAATTGCAAAAGACCACGCCGGGAAGCGTGGTCCTTCTTGTGCAGCTTGAAATGCTCGGTCAGTTCGCTAATGCGCGCACTCAGAATCGCGATCTGGACCTCCGGCGAACCGGTGTCCGTAGCGTGGGTGCGGAAGCTCTCAATCAGGGTTGTTTTCTTTGCGGTCGCCAGCACGGCGTGTGTTGCTCCTCTTGTCTGCTCAGTCCACTCTCAAGTGTCTAATGTGAGATTACCATGAACGCCCGCCCCGCGTCATGCGCCTGCCGTTTGGGCCAATCCCGTTCCCGTCAGGCCGTTTATGGTTATTGACCGGAGGGCAAACCATCTTGCGCCTTTCAGAAGATTCAGAACCGATTCGGCTGGCATAGGCAAAGATCATCGTACTTTCCCGGTTGTTCCGGAACGCTCTTTCATGGATCCGCAACTCCCGAGCCGGTTCGAATGGCAAGCTGGTCTCCAGGCCGAGCAATCGGACCGTTCTTTAGCGCAGGCAGAGTGAATTGTCCATAGAGATTTGGTTATCTGCCCGAAAGTTGACTGGCTTTTTTAGAAATCTTCATGGATTCCTTATATCGCGATCTCTACTCTCGAACGAGAGAACCGCACAAAGGCCGATCCATTGTCACTCTGCAACGGACGTTGCGTTTGCCGCGTCCGGCTCTTCTCGAACTTGAGTTCCCGCTCTGGCGGCGGCCTCGATCCGCACTGGCCGGCTGGCGCCTCGTATTGCAAGATCCAGGTTAGCGGCTGGCTTCCGGCTCAGTGCAAGGCTGTTCTTGCTACAAATTCTCTTGGGAGTGGAATCTTATGCGTCGTGGAATCAAACTGTTCTTCATCTCCGCCGCCCTGGCGCTTCCGGCCCTGGCATGGGCCGTGGCCCCCGACTTGCGCCCCTCGCCTCCGGCCACCCAGGCGCAGGTTGCCGCTCTCGAACAATCCATCCGCGACGCCCAGACCTCCGGCGACAATGCCTGGGTGCTGGTCTCGGCAGCGCTGGTCTTGATGATGACCGCGCCCGGCCTAACGCTCTTCTACGGCGGTCTGGTGCGCCGCAAGAACATCCTCGGCACCATGATGCAGAGCTTCGCCATGATGGGCATCATTACGGTCGTCTGGGCCATTGTCGGCTACTCGCTGGCCTTTGGCGCGGGCAACGGCTACATTGGCGGGCTCGAACACTCCATGCTGCGCGGCGTCGGGCTTTCGCCCAATCCGAACTACGGCGGCACCATCCCCGAGCAGACCTTCATGATCTACCAGCTCATGTTCGCCATCATCACCCCGGCACTGATTACCGGCGCGTTCGCCGAGCGCGTCAAGTTCAGTTCCATGGCGGTTTTTCTTACTCTCTGGTCGCTGCTGGTCTACTGCCCGTTGGCGCACATGATCTGGGGCGTGGGCGGAATCCTCAATACCGCTGGCGGCCGCTGGCCGGTCCTGGACTTTGCCGGGGGCACGGTGGTGCACATCAGCAGCGGCGTCTCCGCGCTGGTCTGCGCCCTCTATCTGGGCAAGCGCGCGGGCTACCCGCATGAGGATATGCCGCCCCACTCGATGGTTCTCAGCTTCATCGGCGCAGCCATGCTCTGGGTGGGCTGGTTCGGCTTCAACGCCGGCAGCGCGCTGGGCGCCGGTCCGCTGGCCACCAGCGCCTTTATCAACACCCAATTCGCCGCCGCGGCCGGGGCCATCGGCTGGGTTGTCGCCGAGTGGCTGCAAAACGGCAAGCCCACCGCCCTGGGCGCCATCTCCGGAGCGGTCGCCGGCCTGGCCACCATCACCCAGGCCTCCGGTTTCGTCCAACCGATGAGTGCGCTGGCCATAGGACTCATCGCCGGCATCGTCTGCCCCTTCATGGTCTTCAGAGTCAAGAGGTTCTTCGGCTATGACGATTCTCTTGACGCCTTCGGCGTGCACGGCGTGGGTGGAACCATGGGCGCGCTGCTCACCGGCCTGCTTGCCTCCGGCGCCATCAACGCCGTCTTCGGCAAGGACGCCGCGGGCAATCCCGTCGCCACCGGAGCCATCGGCGGCAACTGGCATCAGGTCGGCAACCAGGCCGTCGGCGTGGGCGTCGGATGGGCTCTGGCCATCGTGGGCACGCTGGCACTGCTCTTCCTGGTAGATAAGATCATGGGTCTGCGCATCTCTCCGCTTGAGGAAGCCGCCGGTCTCGACCTCTCTCAGCACGGCGAGGAAGCCTACGATCTCACCGCGTAATTCGGCAAATCCGGATGCCCCACCCTCGCGGAGTTCTTGTTTTTGCGGCCAGGGTGGGATACAACGAACCAAGAGGGCACCCCAGGTGTCGATTCCGAGACCTGGGAAACGACCGACCCAAACCGCAATCTCCCAGCAGTCAACCGAGGAATCCGCACATGCTCAAGATTGAAGCCATCATCCAGCCCGCCAAGCTGGACCCCGTCAAGGAAGCCCTCATCGAAGCGGGCATCGAGGGAATCACCATTCTGGAAGCCCGCGGCCATGGCCGCCAGAAAGGCCACACAGAGTTCTATCGCGGACGCGAGTACACCGTCGATCTTCTCCCCAAGGTCAAGCTGGAGATTGTCGTCGCCGACGCCCTCAAGGACAAGGTTATCCAGGCCATCCTAGGCGCCGCCCGCACCGGCCACATCGGCGATGGAAAGATCTTCATCAGCCCCGTCGCGGAGGCCATCCGCATCCGCAACGACGAGCGGGGCGATTCCGCCATCTGACACAGTCCTCGACTCTGAGCGCCCCAGGTCCCGTTCATGGGACCTGGGAATCCGCACTCCGCGACCAGTGCATCCCTTGCCCGCTGCCCCATTTCCTGCCCTCCACTAGCTGAAGAACGATGAAGTTTCCATAGCTTTTTCCACTCCTGGCAGGCATTCTGGCTGCTTTTCCGGGAAATCTTCATAGGTTCCTTATGCGACGGGTTCTACGATTCCCTGAGAATCATGAATAGTTGAAGCAAGTCCACACTCCATCAGGCATGGCGCTGGCCACGCCTGATGGCTATGTGCCAAATCCCTGCTCCGGCGGCGGACTCGATTCCTGCAAACCAGCCGCGAGTGCGTCTTTGTTCACCTCATCCGGATCGGCGGCCGGCCTCCGCCCATCGCATGGCCTCGGCCCTCTGCATCCTCTCGGGAGTGGAAACACATGTGTCGTCGCGCCCTTAAGCTGCTGCTTTTCACTGTCCTTCTGGCTATTCCGTCCCTGGCCCTGGCCATCGCTCCGCAGACCAACCCTGCCCCGACATTGCCACCCACCCAGGCGCAAATCGAAGCCCTGCAGAAGGCCGTCGCCGAGGCTCAGGCCGCAAGCTCCAGAGCTCAGGCCGCCGCCTTCAACGCTCAGTTCTCCGGCGACAACGCCTGGATGCTCACCTCCGCGGCCCTGGTCCTGCTGATGACCGGCCCCGGCCTGGCTCTCTTCTACGGCGGCCTGGTGCGCAAGAAGAACATCCTCGGCACCATGATGCAGAGCTTCGCGATGATGGGATTGGTTACCGTTCTTTGGGCCTTTGTCGGATACTCGCTGGCCTTCGGCCACGGCAGTTGGTTCGTCGGCGGCTTCGAGCATCTTTTCCTCAAGGGTGTCACCCTCACGCCCAACCTCGACTACGCCCCCACCATTCCCGAGCAGACGCTGATGATCTATCAGTTGATGTTCGCCATCATCACGCCGGCCCTGATCTGCGGGGCGTTTGCCGAGCGCATGAAGTTCAGCGCCATGGCCATCTTCCTCTCGCTCTGGCTGCTGGTCGTCTACTGCCCCATGGCTCACATGGTCTGGGGCTTCGGCGGTCTGCTCAATAACGCCGGCGGGCGCTTCCCTTCCCTCGACTTTGCCGGCGGCACCGTCGTCCACATCACCTCGGGCGTCTCGGCGCTGATTACCTGCCTGTATATGGGCAAGCGCATCGGCTATCCGCAGACCAAAATGCAGCCCCACTCGATGGTGCTCAGCTTCATCGGAGCCTGTCTCTTGTGGGTGGGCTGGTTCGGCTTCAACGCCGGCAGCGCGCTGGCCGCCAGCTCCCTGGCCACCAGTGCCTTCGTCAACACTCACTTCGCCGCCGCCGCCGCCGCCATCGGCTGGTCCATAGCCGAGTGGATTCACAACGGCAAGCCCACCGCCCTGGGCGCTATCTCCGGCGCGGTCGCCGGTCTGGTGGCCATCACCCCCGCCTCCGGCTTCGTCCAGCCCATGAGCGCGCTGCTCATTGGATTCCTGGCCGGCCTGGTCTGCTTCTTCATGGTCTTTGTCGTCAAGGGCCTCTTTGGCTACGACGACTCGCTGGACGCCTTTGGCGTTCACGGCGCCGGAGGAACGCTCGGAGCAATTCTCACCGGCCTCTTCGCCGCCAGCGTCATCAACCCCGTCTTCGGCAAGGACGCGCCGGTCGGAGCCATCGACGGCAACTGGCATCAGGTCGTCAACCAGCTCGCCGGCGTCGGCATCGCCTGGTCGATCTCCATCATCGGCACACTGATTCTGCTTTTCGTCGTGGACAAGCTCGTCGGCCTCCGAGTCTCCGCCGAGGATGAAGCCGCCGGCCTCGACCTCTCGCAGCACAACGAAGAAGGCTACGACCTCGCCACGTAATGAATGGACCTGTCATCCTGAGCGAAGCCGAAGGACCTGCGGTTGCACTTCGCTCATCGAATTCATCGTCCGGTTGCCCCATCCATTCGCGAACTGTGCGAATGGGTGGGAGACCAACCTACTACGTGCCGGAACTATCCGGCAAAAAATGAGGCGCGGCTGACCCAACCAGCCCTCCCGCCTGTTACCCTGTCAAACGAGGCACTATTCGCATGATCAAAATCGAAGCCATTCTCCAGCCTTCCAAGCTGGATGCGGTCAAGGATGCCCTGCTTGAAGCAGGCATCGAAGGCATGACCATTCTCGAAGCACGCGGCCATGGCCGGCAGAAGGGCCACACCGAGTTCTATCGCGGCCGCGAGTACACGGTCGATCTCCTGCCCAAGGTCAAGATCGAACTGGTGGTCAAAGACGACCAGAAGGAGAAGACCCTTCAGGTCATCAGCGGCGCAGCCCGCACCGGACGCATCGGCGACGGCAAAATCTTCATCTCCCACATTGACGACGCCATCCGCATTCGCAACGACGAACGCGGCGAGACCGCGATCTGAAACCGCTTGTGACCTTGAGTGCCCCGTCCTTTCGCGTCCTTTGCGACAGGGCGGGATACCACGAACCACGGGTGCCTCACCTTCACCGATGCGCAAAGAACGCGCATCGGTGAAGGCGGGATATTTTCATCTATAGTCTTTTGCAGCCGTTTTATTGTTTTCGTCTTTTGCTCACAAGGCTCTGCTCTGCCCCGTCTTCGCTCACCCCGCCTTGTGCCGCACACGCAGATTATTTAGCGCATAGTCGATGAAACGCGGGTCGAAGTGCGCTGCCTGGCCCATGAACCGGCACGTGGCCACCACTTGGTCCACGATGAACTTCGGCTGATAGGCCGCCAGTTCAAGTCCCTTTTCCTGCTTGAGTTTTTGCGCGATGTAAGTGAAGGCTTCGCCGGGCAGCGTGAATCCCTGCCGCACACATTCCTTCTCGAAGATCTGCCTGTAAAGCTCGAGAGTGGGTGCGCCGATCTCGATCTTGTAAGGAAGCCGGCGCAGAAAGGCAGGGTCCATCAGGTCCTCCGGCTCCAGGTTGGTGGAAAAGATCACCAGCTCCTCGAAGGGAATGCTGAAGCTCTTTCCGGTATGCAGCTTCAGATAGTCGACGCGGTTTTCCAGCGGCACAATCCAGCGGTTGAGCAGGCTTTTGGGGCTAACCAACTGGCGGCCGAAGTCGTCGATGACGAAGCAGCCTCCCAGCGCCTTCATGTGCAGGGGCGCCTCGTAGAAGTGGCCTGTGGGGTCATAGCGCAGGTCCAGCATCTCCAAGGTCAATTCGCCGCCGGTGGAGACGAACGGCCTCCTGCAAGGAACCCAGCGCTCGTCATACTCCTCGGCCCGGACAAACGAGAGGCTCTCTTGCTCGCTCAGGACCGTGGGACTGACCGTGAGATGAATGCTGGGGTCGTGAAAGCAGATGATCTGGCCATCGATGGTGATCGCATAGGGCACGTAGATCACATCGCTGTAGACGCTACCCAGAGAGTACGCGAAGGAGGTCTTGCCGTTGCCGGGCGGACCGTAAAGCAGCATCGCCCGCCCCGAGTTCAACGCCGGGCCGGTCTGTTCGAGGATGCTGACATCGAAGGTCAGATCGCCCAGCGCCTTGCGAATGCGCTCGAAGGTCACCAGCTCGTTGGTCAGTTTTTGCAGGCTCACCTGGTAGGTGAATTCCTTGAGCGTAACCGGCGCGGGTCCCACATAGTGCAGCCGCTCCATCGAGTCGAGCGTCCAGCGTTTGCCCTCTTCGGTGAAGGCGTAGCCCATATCGATCGGGCTGCCGGCGGAGCGAATCCCCAGCGCGCGCAGCAGTTGCCGGTCCACGGCCATCCGCACCAGTTCGGAGACGATGTGGTAAGGCAGCTTGATGGCATCGATGAAGTCGCGGATCGTCGAAAGCCGACCCGTGTAGATCAGCTTCATCAACAGGCTCAGCAGTTCGACCTCGTCGATTCCCGTGGCCGCAATATCGGCCGGCTCGGCGGGAATCCGCTTCAGAAAGGCCTCAAGCTTCCGCTGGTCGATCGCTTCCAGCGTCACCAGATTGTCGCCTAGACGCCCGCCAACGAGCGCCTGACGCTCCAGCGCCGCGGCGACATTCTTCTCGCTGACCAGATTTGCCTGGATCAGCAAATCGCCCATTCGCATCCGCGTGCCGATGGTCTCCTCCCCCGGTCGAGTTCCCTAACATGATCTTGCAGCAAGAAACCCTGGAATCGCCGCGTTTCCATCCACCGAAGAACGCCGCACGTTCCGATTTGAGCAGGAACCGGCTTTCCCGGTCAAGGTGGGAAACAACCCAGTGAGCCTATCGCCGGCATCTGCCAACTCGCCGATCCGCAATCCCGCAGAGCGGCGGCCAAATCAGTCGCCTTCCTGCGCCACGGGCAGCTTCTGCACCTTGCTGTGGCGAATCGAGTAGCCGAAGTAGATCACGAGCCCGACCAGCAGCCAGCCAACCATCACCATCCACGTAATCAGCGGAAGGTTGTACATCAGGTAAACGGCCGAGAGAATGCCCAGAATGGGTACTAGCGGCACCAGGGGAGTCTTGAAGGGCCGATGCAGGTCTGGGTGCCGTACACGCAGGATCCAGACGCCAGCGCAGACGATGGTGAAGGCCAGCAGCGTGCCGATATTTACCAGTTCGGCCAGCCGGTCGACGGGCAGGAAGGCCGGCAAAATGGCCACCACGGCGCCCACCGCGATGGTCGATATCCACGGAGTGCGGAATCTGGGATGGATGGCCGAGGCCCATTTGGGCAACAGGCCGTCGCGGGACATCGAGAAGAAGACGCGCGATTGTCCCAGCAACATGACCAGCATCACGGTTCCCAACCCAAAGACAGCGCCGATCTTGACCAACAGCGAACCCCAACTGACGCCGGTCGCGTCGATGCCTAGCGCCACAGGGTCGGCTACATTGAGCGATTTGTAGTTCACCAGACCGGTAAGGATGGTGGAAACCACGATGTAGAGGATTGTGCAGATGACCAGCGAGCCGAGGATGCCGATGGGCATGTCCTTCTGAGGGTTTTTGGATTCCTGAGCCGCTGTGGAAACAGCGTCAAAGCCGATGTAGGCGAAGAAGATGGAAGCCGCGCCCGTGGCGATGCCGTGCCAGCCAAAGTTGCCGTGTCCGTCGGAGGGAGGAAGGTACGGATGCCAGTTGGCCGAAGCCAGCGCCGGGTGACGAAAGAGGAAGTAGCCTCCCAGAACAATAAATATCCCGACGACGCTCAACTTGACGAAGACGATCGCGGTGTTCAGGTTGGCAGATTCTTTGATGCCGATGACCAGAACGGTGGTGATGACAAGAATCGCCAGGATGGCGACCAGGTTGAAGAGCGCCGTCACGTGCGGCAGTCCGGCAGAGGAGGTACCCGGCGGCAGCGAGGTGAGGGGCAGCCATCGCTCGTGAAAATAGACCAGCACTGTGCCCGGCGTTGCCGTCAGCCGCGGGGGAAGATAAATGCCCAACTGTTGTAGCAGGCTGTTGAAGTACCCGGACCAGCCGGAGGCCACCGTGGCTGCGCCAAAACCGTACTCCAGTCCCAGGTCCCATCCGATGATCCAGGCCACGAACTCGCCCAGCGTGGCGTATCCGTAAGTGTAGGCCGAGCCGGCGATGGGAATGATGGAGGCGAACTCGGCGTAGCACAGGCCGGCGAAGGCGCAGGTGATGCCGGCCAGCACAAAGCTCAGGGCCACGGCCGGTCCGGCATGTTTCGCGGCGGCCTGGCCGGTGAGCACGAAGATGCCCGCGCCAATGATGGCGCCGATGCCAAGGGTGACGAGATTCAGCGCGCCCAGCGAGCGCTTGAGCGTGTGTTCGCCCTGTTCACCGGCCTCCATCGAGAGCAACGACATGGGTTTGATTCGCAGCAGTCTGGACATAAATCAGGAAATCCCTCCACCGGGTTTTGAATAGTCTTCAAGCTCATTCAAAATGACTAAACCAGAGGTGCCCCATCCTTCGCGCTCCTTGCGAAGGGCGGGAGACCATCACCGCTCCGCGACCAGAAAAGATAGACGGGAATGCCCAGCAGAACCAGCGCAAGACCCGGCCACGTGTACTGGGGCTTGTATCGCAATAATACGATACAGATCCAGGCGGCCAGCGCGATATAGAGCGCGGGCAGCACCGGATAGCCCAGCGCCTTGTAAGGCCGCGAGGCATCTGGTTTCTTATAGCGCAGCACGAAGAGCCCCGCGATAGTCAGAGCGTAAAAGACCAGCACCGCGAAGATGATGTAGTCCAGCAACTGGCTGTACGAGCCGGAGATGCAGAGTATGATGGCCCAGGCGGCCTGCACTAGCAGTCCCGCCGCGGGCGTCTTGTAGCGCGGATGCAGCTTGCCCACGGACTTGAAGAACAAGCCGTCCTGGCTCATCGCGTAGTAGACGCGCGCCCCGGCCAGTGACATGCCGTTGGCGCAGCCGAAGGTGGAGATGAGGATGGCCCCTGCCATCAGCCAGGCTCCTCCGGAGTGGAGGATCTGCTCCAGAACCGTCGTGGCCACTCGGTCCTCAGTGGCGTGCTGGATGCCACGCGCCATCACCGTCGCGCCGTTCGGGTCGCCTTGCATGGGCAAGACCAGCAGGTAGCCCAGCGACACAAGAAAGTAGACCGCCAGCACAAATCCCGTGCCTAGAATCAGCGAGAGCGGAATGTTCCGCCGGGGATTCTTCACCTCGCCGGCAGTAAAGGTGATGTTGTTCCAGGCATCGGCGGAGAAGAGCGACCCCACCTGCACCACGGCCAAAATCACTAGCAGATTGACCAGCACAATCGGCCCGCCCATGCCCACCTGCACTGGATGCAGCGAACTCCAGCCGGCGTTCCTCCAGAATTCCGCCCCGAAGTTCGCTGCAATCGCCGCCGAGTTGCGCCCCACCGTGAAGGCGAGGAGAATCAACGCGGCCAGGGAGAGCGCTTTGGTGGTGGTGAAGACGTTCTGGATCAGCGCGCCGAGCTTGACGCCGAAGATGTTCACGATGGCCAGGAAGATAATCACGACAATGCCGGCGAGGTTTGCCGTGTTGACGCCGATCTCCATATTGCCCAGGACCATGGGGCCAAGCGGGATCGCGGGAACGGTCGCGATGTGCCAGAGCCAATGGGTTGTCGAGACGGCGGGAAAGAAGACGCCGAGAAACTTGCCGAAGGCCACCGCGACGGCCGCGATGGTGCCCGTCTGAATGACCAGAAAAAGCGTCCAGCCGTAGAGAAATCCCCACAAAGGCCCCAGCGACTCGCGCAGGTAGACGTACTGCCCGCCGGCTTTGGGCATCATCGCTGCCAGCTCGCCGTAGCTGAGCGCGGCTGTCATCGTCAGCACGGCTGTCAGAACCCATGCGCCCAGAAAGAGCACCGGGGAGTTCGTGCCGCGGGCAATGTCGGCATCGACAATGAAGATGCCGGAGCCGATCATCGAGCCGGCCACGATGGCCGTCGAGCTGAAAAGGCCGAGGCTCTGCACGAGCCGGGGCGCGCCGGCTGGACCCGCGTCTGAGATGGGAGTAGCGTCTGGAATAGTCACCTGTTGAAAGTTTTACCGGATTCTCGCGCTGTTGTCTCCTGAATTCTCAATGTGACAGTCGAGAAAGTGTCACAATCTCCAAAGCGCCGCCCGCGCAAACTCTATAGTATCGGTCTTTGTCGGGTGATGCGATCATGCCTTGTCAGCAATTCCGGCTGCAAATCAGGAGGGTAGTTTGAAATCCGAGTTCGTAAGCCTATTTCGAAGGGCCGCATGCGCCTTGTTTCTCTTCGGCCTCTGCTGCAACGCGGTTTCACAATCCCGCTATCCGTTCTGCCCAATCGAACCAGCGTCGCAGCCGTTGCCGGTACTGCGCCCTGCGATCACGGTATCGGTTCCAAAAGAGGTCCTGCGTGCGGCGCTCTTTGACCGGCATGAGGATTTAACCTTCGAGTTGCGCACGCTGCCCACAGGCAAGATCGCCTGCATCTCTCCAATGCACAACAATGTCTTCTGGCCCAGCTTCAGTCTCTATTGGCCCTTTGCCATCGAGGCGATCGATCATGAATTTGCCGCGCACCCGCTCCCGGCCCGAGAACAGCGGTTGCTGGTTGTGCTTCCCGATCCATATCCCAATAAGCACGAAATCCACATCATTACGGTTCCCGACGTCCACAAAATTCAGCCGGGGGACTTATCCGACTCCACGGTTCCATTGTTGACTTGCGACGGTCGCGACATCGATCTGCTGCTCGATGATGTTCACCAAGCCTACAATAACATCGAAGTCGACTTCAGCTATACTTCGTATACAAAGGAAATGCAATGCGCGAATGCTGCCGTTGCTCTCGAACCGGGATCTTATGCGCTGCAATACATCGCCGGAATGGCGAATGACGATCAAACATATACCAGGCCATCGCGCGAGATTCACCCCAAGAACCTGAGCGCGGCAATTGAGCACTACCGCGCAGCTCTGGCGCTTGCTCCCAATTTTTATGAAGCGCATGAAGGTCTGGCAAAAGCTTTGGAGGAGTCAGGCGCCTTTGCCGAGGCGGAAACGGTGTATTTGAAACTGGCGGGCGCTGAGAATCCTCCACCGATACAGCAAGAGGCCGAAGAATCCCTGACCCGCTTGTACGACGCAATGAAAGACCGGCCCCATGCGCTTCTGGCCGCGCGCAAAGCAGAAGAGCTTCATGAGATTCTAACCTCGCTGGCGGGCAAGGATCAGGATCGCACCATGAACGATGGCAGAAGCAATCTGGCCGCACGTGAGGAAGAGGCAGGCCAGTACGCACAAGCGGCGAGCGACTATCTGGCCGCACGCAACTTCTTATGGAAGGATGACTTTGAAGCAAAATTCTTCGATGTCGATCTGGGACGCGCTCGCAGCCTTCGCGCCAGCGGCGACGCTAATGGCTCTGCGGCCTTGTGCAAAGACTGGCAGGGAAAAGTCTTTGGCCCGTTGCACATATTGCGTTGGGATCAGTGGTGGCGATTGGGCGGCGGACTGGATGTAGAGCAGGCGCGCTGGGAGTTTTCCTGCCGCGACTTCAACAAAGGGGTCCAGGAACTCTTCCAGATAGCCAACTCCCGTTTGAACCATCCCACCGTGAACAAGGACTATAAGGACGAGCCAACGCATTTCTTCATGATGGAGCCTTATGAAGCCCTTGAATCGGCCTTTCTCTATCGGCGTCTGCCAGAAGCCGCGCGGCAATCACAGGCAATCTATCGTCAGATCTACGACATCGACCATGACACTTTCGATAACGAGCCCAATCAGGCAGACATCGGCAGTCTGAGGCAATTGACCCAAATGCTGATGAGTGACGCGGCCAAAGCCGGTGAAGTTCAAAGCCCGAAGCCATGACGTGAATGCGTCACGCCAGCGCGGCCATCCAGCGTCGGAACTCGGCCGCCGGGTCAGGATTGCGAAAAATCGCTCCGGCAACAGCAATCGCCGTCGCTCCGGCTTCGAGCGCTTCAGCCGCCGTGGCCAGCGTGATGCCGCCGATAGCGACCAGCACCGGGCCAACGCCGGCTTCTTTGCGCAGCCGCCGCACGCCCTCAATGCCGATGGGCGGTGTCGAAGTCTGCTTGGTCCGCGTCGCGAAGACCGGACCGATGGAGAAGTAGTCTGCTGGCTCAGTCAGGATTCCCGGCAAGAGCGCGCTGCTGCCGCCGAAGGCGCCTACGATGCGTTCCGGGCCAAGCAGCCTGCGAGCCTCGGCGGGTTTGAGGTCACCGGCATCAACGTGTACACCGTCAAATCCAATCTGTTCAACCAGATCAGTACGATCATCGAGAATCAACCTCACCTCTCCGGAGGGCAAAACGGCGCGGAGAATCGCTGCGTCGGCGAGCAATTCGGCATCCGCGCCGCTCTTGTTGCGGTATTCGAGCAGGGTCACGCCAGCCTCGGCCAGTTCGCCGCCCAACCGGCGCAGAAACTCGGCGCGGCCGGTGAGAGGAATGAACGATGCATCGAGGATCGGATAGAGCTTGGGAAATGAGAAGGACATAGAACAAGGGTAGTCGATGATGAGTGGTCGAGATGGAATGGCCGCCGGTTTAGCGCTGGGGCATCCCATCCTTTCCGCAACGTGCGCGGAAAGGATGGGGCACCCAGCAACTTGGCAGGTTGGCGGCGGTTCATTCCAGCCGTAACTCGATGGGAAGAGTTGGGCTGTTGCCTATGATCCGGGCATCTCGTCCGCCGACGGACCATAGGAACCGGGGATCGGCTTGTCGAGCAGGCGCAGGTAGACGCCCAACTGGGCGCGGTGATGGATCAAGTGGTCGAGCACCCAGTTGCGGAAGACGCGGTACTTCGATTCGTCGATCCAAGCCTGGCCGCCGGCGATGAACTTCCAGTTCTCATCCCACTTGGCCAGTGCAAAGCCGGCCAGAGCGGTCTTGGCCTCTGCCACCTGCTCGTCGAACTTCTCCAGCATCGCCTTGTCGGACGCCGGAACGTATGGCTCGAACTTGTGACCTGCCGGAAATTCCAGCTTGTCGGTGGTCAGCGTAGTAATCGCCCACTCCCCGGCAGTATCCGAGATGTGCCCAGCCAACTGGCCCAGGCTCATGGACTTGGGGTGGGGTTTCCAGGTGAAATCGGCATCGGCCGGGATGGCCTCAAGCATCTTGCGGGTCTTGGCGGTCTCGCGGTCATACTCGGCAATCAGTTCCTGTTGAAAATCCATTCGTGCAACCTCCTGTGTTGCGAAACCAGCATATCCGATCCGAACGGATAAAGCGAAGAAAAAGCGATAAATTCTTTTTTCAGAGAGGTTCTAAAGCGAAGCCAGAATGACTGTGCGCTATCGAGTTTCATGGAGGGCGGCTGAGTTGTGCGGGGAGGTTCGTGGCCCCAAACGCTCTGGTGGGGCAGACGATGCTTTCGCGCCCTATGATTTGTGGTATTCCCGGTCCATCAACCCCGGATTGCGGTGCTTGTGAGCGTTCCGCAGATGCGAAAAGAAGACGGCTTTTCTGCCCACAATGGCCTCGTATCGTGCCACATATCCGCAACCCTGTACAGACTTGCCGATTCAGTATCTACTTTTGCACCTAGAATAAACAGTGGTATGTTCGCTACGGCGTCTGGTCCTGTCGCGCCCTGATCCGTTCCCTGCGCAAGATGCGTTCGAGGCAGCCGTTCATGGGCCGGTCCGTGCTGGAGGTACTGATAATAGTACTGATAATAATGGGTCGAATTCGGGAAGCGTCGCCGCGGCCAAGGGCCAGAATGACCGGCGCCATTTATCTACTCTACTTTTCTACTTTCTGACGACAATCCTCGGTCAGGTCATGGTGGGCCACGGGCTTGCTGTTTCCGGCAATGTCATCAACGTCATCTCGACCTTGTGCTATGCGGTTGTGACGTTTCTCTTCTATCTCCTATTCAAGCCGGTGAGCAACATGCTCTCCTTGCTGGCCGCGCTGTTTAGCCTGGCCGGATGCGTGGTTATGTCGCTTGGGCTCTTTCATTCACCTCGCCGATCGGCCCGCTGCTGTTCTTCATCCCTTTTTGCCTGTTAATCGGCTATCTCATTCTCAAGTCGAGCTTCCTGCCTCGCGTTTTAGGTTTGCTGATGGTCCTTGCGGGCTTAGTTTGGCTGGTCTATCTGATCCCAGCTCTCCCAAACTATCTCTCCGTCGCCATGATGATTCTCGGTTTCCTTGCGGAACTATCGCTTTGCCTGTGGCTCCT
Organism: Occallatibacter sp.; assembly: GCA_049522975.1. Taxonomy (GTDB): domain Bacteria; phylum Acidobacteriota; class Terriglobia; order Terriglobales; family Acidobacteriaceae; genus Telmatobacter. Next base: position 49,837 of record JBEKNI010000027.1, read on the forward strand.
GGTGATGGGAATCAACGTTGAAGGATGGAAGCAACAGGCCAGCGCAGCGAAGGCGTGATTCCAGACGGGAGAGCCATAGTCTGAAGCACCCGGTGTGAGCGAACCAGCGGAGCGTTGAGGAGGGGACCGAGGCGGGGATTACAGCGCGGTTGCACGCCGAGGTGGAGAGGCTGCTGAACGGGTGACGGAGTCAGGGAGCAAGAAACGAGGCAAAGACCCCGCTGGAGAAGCACGCTGTTTTTATCCTTGGAACGGATGCGAGAAGTATTGCGACTCGATCAATCGGGGGTATATCCTCTACTCGCCGTAAAAGCGATACTTGAATTCCAGTGTAATTCCGGTTCCCGTCAGCAATGGAAATGAAAGGCCGTACATGAACTACTGGCTTGATCTCTTCACCGGAACCACGTGGAATGAATTCCGCGCAGCCGGAGCCTCGGTGTCGGGTTTCCGACCTCGTCAAAAGAAAATTGCAGCACGCGTTAAGCCCGGCGACATTTTCATTTGCTATCTCACAGGCGTAATGCGCTGGGTCGGAGCACTAGAGGTAATCGGACCTAGTCCCAACAAAAGCAATATCTGGAAAGACGCCGCTTTCCCTGTGCGGTTCGATGTGAAGCCTCTGGTACTCCTCGACCCCGAAAGCGGCGTCCCCATGGAGCAACTTGAGGGCCACGTCAGTTTCTACGCGAATGCAAGCGATCGCGGCGGGTTCAAGGCATTTCTGCGAGGCAGCCTAAAGCAATTCCAGGCCGCGGACGCAGAGTTCGTTTTGGAGCGGGTCAATGCGGCCCACGTGACCCCGATTCTGAGGCCCGTTGACCCGAAGAAACTGCTCCGCAAACCTCTCTACAAGGTTGAGACCAAAGGGGAGGCAGCAGATACAACACTTGTCAGCATCCCCGAACCGGAAGAAGCTGAGAGGACGAAGCACGCCGCCTCCGATACAGCAACAACCAGACACACGGAGATTCAGTACGAGCTTCTACGTCTCGGCACTGAAATTGGGCTGGATATATGGGTGGCGCGGAATGATCGAGGACGGAAATGGAACGGAACCCTCCTCGGTGCCATGCCTCGGATGCTGGAACAATTGCCAACACAATTCAATGAGGCCACAACACGTACCATTGAGTTGATTGATGTTCTGTGGCTCTCAGGGAACTCCATCGTTGCTGCCTTCGAGGTCGAATGCACGACCGCGATATATTCGGGACTACTCAGGATGAGTGATCTGCTGTCTCTTCAGCCCAACCTAGACATCAACCTCTACTTGGTTGCGCCGAATGAGCGGAAAGAGAAGGTCGAGCAGGAAATTCTGCGCCCAACTTTCAGCTTGAAGGAAAAACCATTGGCGAAGGTTCGCGGGTTCCTTGGATTCGACAATCTCTGTGAACAGATCAAGGGAATCAGGAAACTTGGCCTTTCTTCATCACTGAAGCCTACTTTCTTGAGGGGGACGGCAGAGTATTTCAGTACATGCACTAAGGCAGATGCAACGCAAGCTTCCTGAAAGCAACCGACAACGGGCCACTGAACTCGCTAGGCTGTATCGACATATACGGTCTGGTAGGATGCTGGATTCCAACGAAGTTTGTGGCGGCGCGGGCTAACCGCAGGTCCTTCGACTCCGTTTGGCGCAAGGAACGCGCCAAACTCCGCTCAGGATGACAACTTGTATTTTGTGAATTCAACAACTTGCCAAGCTGTTATATGCGGCGGATTCAACAACGAAGCGCAACGGCAACTCCGGTGGCAGGTGGATGGGATGGAGTAGCATCCAGCAAGCTTGACCAGCAAGTAAGGTTTGCCGAATGTGCTACCGCCATCT
>JBEKNI010000028.1:0-49338 GCA_049522975.1 Occallatibacter sp.
AAGCCTCTCACTGCTGTCTTCACTGCCACAGCACAGGCAATTCGAGGAGAACAGACTCCCGGAATTCTCAAAGTTCTACTGCCACCCCGGCAGAGCCGGGGGATCTCCCCTTTGGATTAGGAATCCAGATCCTTCCGCGGTCCTCGAATTGTAGCTGAAACGACGGCCGCCCAAACTCCAAACAAAAAGCAGCTCCAGATGCTTCCATATGGTACGAAATCGTTGAATTGATCTTCAGTATTCTTAATGGATTGAAAGGTTCTGCCGGTCTCTCTGGATATCAGCATATATGGTATTTCCTCGCTTGTGGCTTGAATTTCCCTCCAGTCGAAACCTTGGCTACCTAATGGTAGGCCATTCACTGTTTGCCCAATTTCGTATTGGGCAATTAGTACAGGCATTTCTAACCTGCCAGAAGTGACAATGGGCGTATTTACCTCAAGAGGGCAGGGGATTTCTGCGCCCATGCGGAAGGTTCTGTCTCCTCCTTCGCTTTGATTGTAATAAATTTTGTCTGGCAACTTCGCGGGGGATCCGGATTCGGCCGACAGCGTCAGAGTAGACCCTTTCAGAACTCCATTACCGTGGGGATAAGCTGCCCCTGTCAGTGACTTATTGGTGCTCATAGCCGATACAATGCTATGGCCTGGGCATTCAATGATGGTGGGGGGAACTTCGAGCTTTTCCGCGAAAACATCGAGGATAGTAGAATGGTTCAATTTGTATTCCCTATATGCATATTTAATTTCGTCATTCGGAAGAATACTCTCCGCTGCCATATTCGATAATCCCTTGAGTGCAATAAGGGGAAGGATAATTAGGGGTATGGAGACGAATGCTACTATCATTCCATGTTTGCGATCCACATTATCCATGGATGGGTTCAAATAAGAAATCCGCATAAACACATAGGCGCATTCCAGTACGGCGATACCTATAGCAATGAACCAAAGGCGGTTATAAGAGAGCCAGCCGAGAGCAAAGAAAATGCAGGCTCCACAGGCGGAAGAATTCATGATTACGAGCCATAACGATTCTCGAATTATTTTGTTCTTCATTGCTCTGGAACCTCTTTCTAACAATAGAGATCTGCGGCGGTGGCGCCGATACGTCGAGAAATCTCCTCGTTAGTGACCAGAATGAATACTCAAAGACTAGCGCCCAACAGTACCAATGTCAACCCAAAATCTTATCGGTCGCGCATCTCAAACAGGCACGCATTTTCGTAATCCGGACACATGGTACTTTCCGTTTGATTATCAGGATTTGCGTTAGCGCCCCTAATCCCCCGTCGCCGCTGCCGTCTGGTCCTGGGCGCTGATGGCGGCGCAGTCGATCGACAGGCAACCGCCCAGTTCACTGAAGTTCTTCTCCCAGCGCGGGCGGTCATCGGTGCTTAGCGCGACCAGCGCGTAGCTGGAGGTGCGCAGAACCTCGTACCAGATGTTTTGCGCCTGCCAGAGGTTCAGGTCGAAGGGCAGCTCGGCCAGCAGACGGCCGAGCCCCAGCGCCCGATCCAGCAGCTCCATCGAACCAGCGGAGATCTGCAGCTCGACCATGGCCCGCTTCATCCGCTGGTCGGCGATGTAGGAGAGTGTGGCCGTCTCCAGCGGCACCTGATCCGCTTTGGCCAGCGAGAGGAAGGAGCGCAGTTGGGGCTGGTCGATAGGGTCGGCCTCCAGGGCGCGGCGCAGCCCCGCGTTGATGGCAAAGCCGGCCGCGAGGGTAAGAGCGGACGGTTTGGGCAGTCCGGCCTGGGAGAGATAGTGCAGGAGGGTAGCGTGGTCTTCGTAGATTGCGGTGAGGGAGTTCTCGATCTCCAAGAGCGTGGTGGTCAGGATCACCTGCACGATGCGCCGCTGCTCGTCGGTAAAGAGCGAGGTGATCGAGTAGTCCATGCGGCCGTAAAAGCGGTCCAGCAGGCGAATCACCTCAGGGAAGTCGGCGCGCTGCACGTGTCCAGCGGCCTCTTTGGCGAAGGTCTCGAAGGCGGGCGCATCCTCCGGCTCGTAGGCCTTCACGGCGGCGGTGATGTTCTGGTCTCCAAAGTGAAGGACGGCAAAGGAGAAGCTCCCCTGCTTGCCGGTGACAGCGCCAACGATCTTGGCCCTGCCCACGGCCAGCCGTCCCCGGCCCGAGGTGTACACCTCGTAGGAGTTGCGCCAGACACGGAAACAAAAAAGATCGGTCTCCTCGGCAAAGGAAGAGAAGACGGAGCTGATGGCATAGTGGGCCGCCACCTGTTCCAGGTCCAATAGCTTGGTGCTGACCTGCTCCTTGTAGATGCGGGCGCCGTCGCCGGCCGCAGCCACGTTGGAGCGGGCTTCGGCCAGCCGCGCCAGAAACGCCGCCTCCAGCGGCGCGGCCAGCTCCAGGGAAACCTCCCTAGCCAGTTGCAGCACCCGTGCGGCATAGGCAATCACCTGCACGGTCTCGATCCCCGAGATGTCGTCGAAGAACCAGCCGCAACTGGTGTACATGAGCTGGGCGTGGCGCTGCATCTCCATCAATTCGAGGGCCCGTACGCGTTCCGGAACCGTGAGCGCACGGATCTGATGCGTGCGGAAGAAACGCTCCACTGACTGCGGACTATGGTCGAGCATGGCCTCGATGTATCCGTCGCGGGCGTCCCAAACGTCCTTGAAGAGATTGCCGCCTTCCTGCTCGGTGAGCGGAATGAGGGCGTCGCGAAGCTCATCCAGAGCCCTGCGGAGCGGCGCGCGCCACGCCTGGTTATAGCCCGGCGTGCCACTGTTACAGCCGCAATTCGAGCGCCAACGTTCGACGCCATGCACGCAGCTCCAGGAGGTGTTCTCGACGATCTCGGCTTCGTACTCGGGGGGAAATCGCTCCAGAAAGCAGCCGTAGTTGGTCAGATCGACGGTCGGATCGTTTTCCAGCAGGCGCAGCGCGTAGGCCAGCGCCATTTCGCCGTACTTGTGATGGTGGCCGTACGATTCGCCATCGGTCGCCACATGAACCAGTTGCGGCTGCGCGTTGTATCGGAAGCCGGATTTGAGCCGCGCGGCCAAGCTCTCGCCAGAGTTGAGCAGCCCCTCGAAGGCGATGGCCCGCGCGATGGGGCCGTCATAGAAGAAGACCGCAATCGAAGCGCCGGAAGCAAAACGGATCAGATAGGGATGGGAGGTGTCCACGCTGGCGTCGGGAGTGTGAGTCCAATCCCCGCCGTCCCTCAGGCTCCGGATGCGCCGGCACTGGTGCGGCGCCAGCACCGTGAATTTGATGCCGTGCTGGGCCATCAACTCCAGCGATTCGTTGTCGGCCGCGGTCTCGGCCAGCCACATCCCCTCGGGCGGAGCGCCGTAGTGGCGCTGGTAGTCGGCGATGCCCCAGCGAATCTGGGTGATGCGGTCCCGGCGGTTGGCCAGCGGCAAAATGATGTGGTTGTAGACTTGCGCCATCGCAGAACTGTGGCCGCCAAAGCTCTTGCGGCTCCGGCGCTCGCCGTCCAGAATCATCCGGTAGGTGCGTGGCGCGTTCTCCATCAGCCAACTCATCAGCGTGGGCCCGAAGTTGAAGCTGATGCGCGCATAGTTGTTCACGATGCGGATGATCTTGTTCTTGCTGTTCACGATCCGCGCCGCGCCGTTGGTGGCGTAGCACTCCGCGCAGATGCGCTCGTTCCAGTCGTGGTAAGGCGCGGCCGTGTCCTGCGTCTCGACCGTCTCCAGCCAGGGATTCTCCCGCGGCGGCTGGTAGAAGTGACCGTGAATGCAGATGAAGCGTTTCCGCTGAGTCATGAAATCGCTGTCTCGAGCCGGGGCACCGGCCATATCTGACTATCGTAGGCCCTATTGTAGGCTCGACCGCCCGGTTGGCGCTGTGTTCCTGGCCAGATCACAGGCCCTCCACAGGTACCAACTGGCCACGGAGCGGAATGGCGCCCAGCGTTTTCCCCTTTTGAGCAGGATTTCGGGCTTGGGCAGATCTTCCGCGGCCAGGGGGCGGGTCTTCGGCAGGCGCTGGAAGGTCAGCGCGAAACCCTTGCGCACCCCGTAGTCGGTCACCGGCAGCACATCGGGCCGGCCCATGCGGAAGATCAGCAGCATCTCCACCGTCCAGGGGCCAATGCCGCGCACCTGGGTCAGCCGCTCGACGATATCAGCATCGGTCATCTTCTTGATGGCCGCGTGGGTGGGAACCGTTCCGTCAAGAGTTTTGGCGGCCAAATCGCGCAGGGCCTTGATTTTGTTACCGGAGACGCCGGCGGCACGTAACGGTTCGTCCGGCGTATCAAGCAGCAGTTGCGGAGCCGGGTCGCCGCCAAAGTACTCGCGAACACGCCGATGGATGGTGGCTGCGGCCTTGCCGTGCAATTGCTGATAGAGGATTGACTCCAGCAGCGACTCGAAGGGCGAAGGAGAAGGATCGAGCTTGAGCGTGAAGGCGCCGGCCCGATCAATGAGCGCGGCGAGCTTAGCGTCGGCAGCGCGCAAATGCGCCGACGCCTCGGCGGGGTCGAAGGGAAGTTTTGGGCTGCGGCCATCGTGAATCATCGGGAACAGTGTACCGCGCCGGGACTTCTTCGCGGCGGAACCGACAAACGGCTCCCCATAATCTGCACCGGACTCGACCAGTCCTTGTAGAATCCATGGCAGGGACGGACGAGGAGCGCCAACGCCATGAAGATGCGGCCGGGAACACAAACGGGATTTCTGCTGTGCGGCAAGGAGTGGATCGAGGGCGAGACGCTGGAGGTGCGCTCGCCTTGGGACCAGGGATTGGTGGGGCGGGTGACCGTGGCCACTCGGGCCGACGCGCGACAGGCCGTGAACCACGCCTCGGCCAGCCTGCGCCGAACGCGCGCCTTGCCCCGCTGGAAGCGCCGCGAAATTCTGGAGGACGTGGCCGCCGCGCTCATCGAGCAGAAAGAGCGCTTTGCGCAGCTAATCGTCGCCGAGGCGGGCAAGCCGGTTCGCCTGGCGCGGGGTGAGGTGGATCGCGCCGTCTTCACCTTCAAGACCGCAGCCGAGGAGACCTCCCGGCTGGGCGGCGAGAGCCTACCGCTAGACCTAACCGAAGGCAACGAGGGCCGCTGGGGCTTGGTGCAGCGCTTCCCGATGGGGCCGGTGCTGGCCATTACGCCGTTCAACTTCCCGCTGAATCTGGCGGCGCACAAGCTCGCGCCCGCGCTGGCTGCCGGCTGCCCGGTGATTCTGAAGCCCGCGCCCGAAACCCCCTTCACCGCGTTGGCGTTGGGCGAGGTGATTCTGAAGGCCGGCTGGCCGGAGGAGGCGCTGGCTGTACTGACGCTGAGCAACGCGGACACGGCCTGGCTGGCTGAAAAGGAGGACCGCATCAAGCTGGTCAGCTTTACCGGCACAGCTAAAGTGGGCTGGGAACTGAAGGTTCACTCTGGGCGCAAGCGCGTGCTGCTGGAGTTGGGCGGCAATGCCGCGATGATCGTTTGCGGCGACTGGTCCGATCTGGATGAAGCGGCCCTTCGCACCGCCCATGCGGCCTTCGGCTTCGCGGGCCAGTCCTGCGTGAGCGTGCAGCGGGTCCTTGTCGAGCGCCGCATCTTCCAGACATTTTTGTGGAAGGTGGTTGAGGCGACCAGCAAGCTGGTGGCGGGCGATCCGGCAGCGGAGCACACCGAAGTGGGTCCGCTGATCCGGCTTGCCGATGCCGAGCGTGTCGAGTCCTGGATCAAAGAGGCCGCAGAGAGCGGCGCCAAACTGGTAGCCGGCGGGCAGCGTCACGGCTCCGTCGTGACCCCCGCCATTCTGACCGGAACCAAGCCGGGCATGAAGGTTTGGGATGAAGAGGTCTTCGGCCCAGTGGTAGCCATCGAGCCTTACGACGACTTCGAGCAGGCGCTCTCCGACGCCAACCACTCGAAGTACGGCCTCCAGGCTGGCCTGCTCACCCGCGACGCCGGCCGCATCCTGACCGCCTATCGCGAACTCGAAGTGGGCGCCTTGATCGTGGGAGACACGCCAAGCTGGCGCCTGGACCCCATGCCCTTCGGCGGCGTCAAGGACTCGGGCCTCGGTCGCGAAGGCATCCGGTCGGCTATCGAAGAGATGACCGAACCGCGCATGTTGGTGATCGCGGGCCTTTAACCGGGCGCTGCGGAACAAGTTGATTCGCCGCGCGGTGCCGAAAGGTCAAGAAACGCCGCTCCCGGCTGCGACTCTTCCTAGGCCTTCGCGGACTTCTGCGCGGCCCAGCGCTTGCGTTGCGCCTCGGCAATCCGTTCCCGTGCCTCGGGGCTCAATCTGCGGCGCTTCTTCGCCTTTGCGGCCTTCGTCACGGGTGCGGCCTTCTTGGCCTTACTGGTCTTCTTGGTGATGCGCTCAACTGCCTTGGCGGCTTTGCCGGTGGCGGCCACCAGGTAGCGCGCCTGCGAGAGCTTCAGAATTTCTGCGTCGATTTGGGAAACAATAGAGTCATTAGCCATAAGTCAAGCATATCTCACAAATCTCGCCTCGTGGTGGATATGGTTCATTTTGAGCCGCGCAATTCTCGATATCTCATTCTGACCTGCCCACGGACTTCTCCTCATAGGCCTTCTGCAAAACGAAAAACGCCTGCTTCTTCTGGCCCTGATCGGAGATAAGTCCCTTGCGATTGAACTCGTCCTGAATGCCCGTTAGCGTCCGGTTTGGCGAGCGAAAATCCATCAGAATCCACGGACTCATGCCTCTCAATTGCGGAATCCGGTTTAGCATTCCCAATTGATGGCGGTAGATATTGGCCTGATATTCCTCGGTCCAGCGCTCGCTGTCGCTGCCATGCAGGCCGGCCTTCGCGCCGCCGCCGAATTCGCTCACGATCAGAGGCTTCTGATACTCGATCTGCCATTGGGTCGCGTCAGCGGTTTCAGGCGTTCCCTCATACCAGCCGACATATTCATTGACGCCGATAACATCCAGCGCCTTGCCCAGCGGATCGTCCACGATCTTCGTGCGGCCGTCGCTGCGCACCAGCAGCGCCGCGGTAATCAGCCTCGTAGGATCAAGCTCCCGCGCGTGAGCGGCCTCGGCTTCAATGAAGTACGTGCGCACCTCGGTCGAGGGCGTCTCGTTGGCCATCGACCACAGGATGATCGAGGCGTGATTGCGCGAGGTTCCGATCTCTTCGTCCAACTGCTGCTCGGCCTTCGTCAGCACGTTGGGATTGTCAAACTGCAACGCCCAATAGACCGGATTCTCCGACCACACCAGGAGCCCCATCCTGTCGGCGGCGCGCAGCATAGTTTCATCGTGGGGATAGTGCGCCAGCCGGACGAAGTTCGCGCCCAGCTCCTTGGCCCAGCCCAGCAGCGTCTCCGCGTCCTTGTCGGTATTCGCCCGGCCGGTGCGATAGGGCGCCTCGGCATGGATGCAGATGCCACGCAGGAAGATCGGCTTGCCATTCAACAGGATCTCTGTTCCGCGGGTTTCTACGGTGCGGAAGCCGATGAGGTCGGTGATCGTGTCCGCCCCAACAGTGATCTTGACTTCGTAAAGTTTGGGGTTTTCCGGGGACCAAAGCTGGAGTCCGTTCACCTTAAAATGAAAGCCACTGAGGCCAAACCGATCACTCTTTCCAGCAATTCCCTTAGCATGCAATTCTGGTATTTCGATCTCTGGAAGAGGAAACGAAGGGGTATTGGGAAACTTCTTTGTTAAGAGCTGCTCGAGGGCGCCATTTACTTGCACCCAGCCTTCAACGACTGAAGGTTCTGTTCGGCTCAAATGCACACTATACTGATCGATGAAAACCTCGGGCACCTCAATCAGCGAGACCGAGCGCGTCAGCCCGCCATAGTTCCACCAATCGGTTTGGAGCGTGGGAACGCCATCTTCGAGGCGCGTGTTGTCCACTGCGGCCACCACAAAGTTTCCGCCTGCATGAATCACGGCCGTTACCTCGCAATTGAAGCTGGTAAAGCCGCCCTCGTGCTCGCAGACCTTCTGCCCGTTAACCCAGAACCATGACCGATAGTTGGCCGCGCCCACGTGCAGAAAGACGCGCGTGTGCTCTTTGGGCTGGTAAGTGAAGTCGCGCTCGTACCAGACGGGCCCCTCGTAAAAAAGGAGCGACTCGCGCTGGGTGTTCCAATCGGCGGGCACCTTCAGCTTAGGCGCCTTGGAAAAATCGTACTCAGTCGGAAACGGATCGCCCGGCTTCGCCTTCTGGTAGATGAACCAGCCATTCGTCTTCTCTTGGTGATGGAAGCTGAAGAGGCCGGAGAAATATGGATCGACGATGGAGGCCCATTCGCCGTCGAGCGAGATGGCTGGCCGACGGTCCGCACCGGTGAGGATGATCGGAGCCTGGACAAGCGCGGGCGCTGCAGTGGCGGCGGGGACGGCGAGCAACGACGCAGCGATTGCCACCAAGATAATTCCGCATGCAAGAATTGCGCTCGTATTTGCGAATGGGCGGAAAGACGGATGCTTCATTCGAGAGCCTCGGCGATTTGAAATGATGTCGGTGCCTGGCCGCGTTTCAACATCTCCGTGCGGCTGCTCCCGGCAGACCTCTCATTCTATCGCTTTGCTCGGTAGCTTATACATTCCCGCCTGCCGCGCCGGATGTCGGCAGAAGGACGACGGGGACAGGCCGCCCGGCCCATCCCCGTTCTTTTGTGTGCCTGTCCCCGCCTACATTCCCAGGTACTCCACATGCACATAGGTGCCGAGGCGCACGTTGTAAGCCAGGTACCAGCCGATGTGGTCCGGGTCCTCGTAGATCACGATCTGGTCGGTGTCCCACAGCCAGCCGTCGCAGAAGGCAATGTCAAATGGCGCAACGTCCCAGTACCAGCCGTTGAACCAGAAGCGGCCAGGCCCCCCGCCGCCCAGACGCCAAACATGTTCGCGGCCAAAGCCGCCGGTAAAACGGCCATGCGCCCAGGGATGGTCGAGATGATAGTTTGCGTCGCCGCGGCCGGTGTCGTGGCCGACCCACCTGTTGCCATCCACGTGCGGGACGTTGGGGTGGCCGTCCTTGTCGCTGTAGTTTCGATTGGGCTCGGCCGCGTGGGGCGCGCCGGTGTACACCTTGGGTCCGCTCCTGGGAGGCGCTTGGTGGGTTCCACCGCCTGTGGAACGAGCTTCCCCTCCCCCTTCGCGATGCTGGGCAAACGCCGGAACGGCAAGAATCAGCAAAGTGGCCAATGCTAGTTGAATGGATTTCATGGATTCCTCCGGATGCCCGCAGGGTGAACAGCGAGTCTGGCTGTCCTTCGGCCTGTGGCGGGTCATCCCCAACAACATTAGATACAACACGGAAGAACCGCGCAAGTTGCGAAGCCGAAAAAATCCCTGCCTGGCAGCGCCAGCCTGCCGTCCCTTGCCATCTCCCAGCGCAGAGCCGTCCCAACCCCCGTCTGCTAGGCCCGATCTGCTCCCAATTCCGGCGGCCGGGCGCCCTTGATCACGAGCCAAAGCGTGAGCGCCATTTCTCCCAGCATGGCGGGCTGGCAAACCTCAAGGACTCTGTCCCGGTACTCGGGAAGCAGTACACCCGTAAAGCACCAGGTCACCCAGGAAACTCCGCCGAGGGCAAGCCACACGCCCAGAAATTGCGGCAGGAAACGCGACCGGTACACAAGGATCGCCAGCGGGAAAAGCCATAATCCCCAGAGGATTGCGGCAGCGGTATTCAGATCGTTATGCAGATAGAGGAGCAGCATGGAGATGGCGTCCCTCTGCGGTTTATCGAATGCGGAGAGGGCAGAAGCTTTTTTGAGGATCGTCAGCACACCCAGATCGCTGATCGCATTCACGATGTAGAGGACGGCGGGCATGACTCCACCGAGAATCGCCACCAGCACGGCGAGGTGCTGGTCGATTCCCTTGAAGAGCCTGTAAAAGGCCATCACCAGGAAGATTAAAACCACTGCGCAGAGCAGGTCGGCGGCGATGCTGATGCGGAAAAGCCCCTCGTTAGCGGCAATGTTGTTGACGGTTGCGGCCGGGTTCCCGAAGACGAACAGCTTGCTGGGAATATACATCAAGCGAAGCGGGCCGAGAACGACGAGGACAAGATACCAGAGTCCGGCGACTCTCCCTTGATTGCGGGTCGAATTCATCTTCCCTCCCGATCCGGACGGATGATTCTTAACTGCTACCGCGCCCGCCGCCAGGCATACAACGGGAACTGGTCAGCCAACTCGGCCACCTCGCCGCGAATCCGCTCCAGGGCCGCGTCGTCGCTGCGTTGCTCCAGAGCCTTGGCGATCCAGGCGCCGATCAGCCGCATCTCCGGCTCCTTCATGCCGCGAGTCGTCAGCGCGGGTGTCCCGATGCGAATGCCCGAAGCCTTCAGCGGCGGATTGGTGTCGTAGGGGATGGTGTTCTTGTTCACCGTGATGCCCGCCTTGCCAAGCGCCAGCTCCGCCTCGGAGCCCAGAATGCCCTTCTCGAAGACATCCACCAACATCAAGTGATTATCAGTGCCGCCGGAGACGATGCGGAAGCCGGCGGTTTGCAAGGTCGCCGCCAGCACCTTGGCGTTGGTTACAATCTGCGCCGCATAGGTCTTGAATTCAGGCCTGAGCGCCTCACCCAAGGCCACCGCCTTGGCGGCCACGATGTGCATCAGCGGGCCGCCTTGCTGGCCGGGAAAGACCGCTTTGTCCACGGCTGCGGCCAGCGCCTGCCCGCAGAGAATCAGCCCCGAGCGCGGCCCGCGCAGCGTCTTGTGCGTGGTCGTCGTCGTGATCTGCGCGTGGGGCACCGGCGAGGGATGCACGCCGCCCGCCACCAGGCCGGCGATGTGCGCCATGTCGAAGATGTACACCGCGCCCACCTTGTCGGCGATCTGCCTCATCCGGGCAAAATCCCAAAGTCTTGGATAGGCGCTAGCGCCGCCGATGATGGCCTTGGGCTTCTCGCGCTCCGCAATGGCCTCCAACTCGTCGTAGTCGATCAGCTCGGTGTCGCGCCTAACGTGGTAGAACACGGGCCGGTAGAGCTTGCCGCTGAAGCTCAACCTGTGTCCGTGAGTCAGATGGCCGCCATGGGAGAGGTCGAGGCCGAGGATGGTGTCGCCCGGCTGCAGGACCGCCGCGTAGGCCGAAGCGTTCGCCTGTGAGCCGGAGTGCGGCTGCACGTTGACATGCTCGCCGCCGAAGATCTGCTTGGCCCGGTCGCGCGCCAGATTCTCCACCACATCGGCAAACTCGCAGCCGCCGTAATAGCGCCGCCCAGGGTAACCCTCGGCGTACTTGTTGGTGAAGATCGAGCCAGCCGCCTCCAGAACCGCTTCCGAGACGAAGTTCTCGCTGGCGATCATCTCCAGCCCCTCGTGCTGGCGGAGGGTTTCCTGGTCAAGGGCTGCGGACACGGCGGGATCGGCTTGGGCGAGAGGCAAGGACATGCGATCAGTCATATTTGGATTTTAGCGCCTTTGCTAGAGGAAGGCGGCTGGGCCGTCCGTGTAATGAACTCAAAAAGTCTTCAGAAGTGGTCATTATTGAACAGTCTGGTCATTCTTCCAGGGTTCAACATTGGATAGGAGTAAGCGGCCTTTCCCAGGTCTGCCTCCACCCTGCCGCTGTCCTCAAGAAGCGGCAGGGTTGCACAGATCGCCTGTGGCATCGTGAGTCAATCCAGCGTGTGCCCCATCGTGGCTCTGTCCCAGCGCTTGGAAACTGAGGCAGGCGCCAGGCTTTCTTTTCGGACCTTGTTCAATTCAAGGCTCATCTTTGCCCAAATCTGTTATCGTTTTCGGGTATCGGTAGAGAACCGTGAGTCCCGATGACCACACAACGAAAACAACTCGCCCTTATGGTGATTCTGGCGTCTGCGCTTGCCTCATCCCTGGCTCAGACCGCGGCCATCGACCCGGCCGTGTTGGCCAAGGCCAACGCAGGCGATGCGGCCGCCCAAGTGCTGGTGGGAGAGAACTATGCAGCGGGAAACAGCGTAGCGCTGGACTTGAAACTGGCCGCGGAGTGGTATCGCAAGGCCGCCGACAAAGGCGACATCGCCGGCGAGATGCATCTGGCCGCGCTCTATCGCGACGGAGGCAAGGACTTTCCCCGCGACATGGTACAGGCCGCAGCCTGGTATAGAAAAGCCGCCGAGCAAGGGGATGTCGGCGCGCAAGCCACGCTCGGTCTGCTCTACTCCCTCGGCCAGGGCCTCGCGCAGAATTATGTCGAAGCCTACTTCTGGTTTGATCTGGCGGCCTCGGTTAAGGGGCCCAAGCAGGAGCTGTACTCCCAAAACCGGCAGAGGGTCGGCGCCCACATCACAACCGATGAGTTGGAAGAGGTCCAGGAGCGCGTAGCGAAATGGTTGGCCGCGCATCCACGCTGAGGCGCTCCGGGCTAGGTCTCATTCGCTTAGAATCTGCTCCGCGACCCCCAAGACATAGCCGGTCTTGCGGTCGGCGAGAAAAACAACCAGTCTGATCGGGCCGGCAGCCTTGCCCGATCCGGAAGAGACTGCACCAGAAAGGCGAAGTGATCGTCCATCGGCGGCCTTGGAGCCAAAATCCTTCATAGCCCGCACTACCGCGACGTGGTGTAAGGTCCGGCCAGCGTTTTCTCCGCGGGCAACCACGGACCGGGTTTCGTTCTGCGCCAAAACCGCGACGAGTGTGGCGCCGGAGCCGGCCTCGCCGCGCACGGAGAAGAGCAGCGCTCCGCCATCCCAGTGCGCGCCTTCGATTGCAATCTTCGGCTTCGGTCGAGCGGCGGCGCGGGCCACTGCAGCTCCGAGCTTTGCGGGATCGTTGCCGACGAATTGTTCGGCCCCATCCACCACCATCTGCGGCGTATAGCTCGAACTGAGCCCGAAGCGCACCACGTATTGCTCCTGCCGTTCTGTCATCGCGTCAAAGGAAAACGGGTCGCGCCAGCCGAGGTGGTTCCAGTAGGTAACGTGCTCGCTCAGCACAATCGCCTGCGCGCCCGGAACGAACTGCGCCGAGTCAAGCCGCTCCAGCAGCGCGTCGGCCGGAGGACAGTCCGAGCAGCCCTCTGAGGTGAACAACTCCACCAGGACGGGCTGGCCGGGGACGGGCGGCGCAGCCGCGCTGGAGTCCTGGGATGACTGACCTAACGCGAAGACAGTAAGGCCGCCTGACGCTATGCAGATCACCAGCGCCAGGCGCGCAGAGCGGAACCGGGTTAAGATTGGGGAACCCATAGGGATATTGGACGGCTGCGATGGGCCGCTGGTTACAAAAACTGCGGCTGGCGCGCGCGGGGAGGCCCGGATCTTCCGCTATGCTATTCGGATGCGATTCCCTCTGCTCCGTCCGGCGTTGCGATGTGTAGCTTTCTTTCTTTATGGAATTGCCGCAGGATGCGCCCCCGCGGATGCGCAGGCTCCCGCCGTCACTCTCACTCCAGCGGTGGTCGAGGCCGGCTCGCCGGAGTTGATTCGCGTGGAGGCTGCCGGCGCTGCCGGAGTGGACGGCGAGTGGCTAGGCCGCAAGCTCGATTTCTTTCGTAGGCGCGACGGGCGCGCGTGGTTTGCGCTGGCCGGCGTCGATGTGGAAGCGCCCGTGGGACCTTCGACGCTGCGGATCACTGTGCGGCTCAGCGGTGGCGTCCGCGACCTGAGCCGCACAGTTCCGATTCACCCCGCGCACTATCGCACCAGTTCGCTCACCGTAGCACCGCAATTTGTCGAGCCGGGCCCCGAGGCGCTCAAGCAGATTGAGGCCGACCTGCTGCTCAAGGAGAATATCTTTGCAGCGACCGCTCCCGAGCCACTCTGGTCAGCCAACTTTCGCGCACCCGTCGCCGCCCCGCCCACCGACAGCTTCGGCACCCGCCGCACCTTCAATGGCAAACTGGCCAGCATTCACAAGGGGATGGACTTCCGCGCCGCGACCGGGACGCCGGTGCGCGCCGCCAACAGCGGGGTCGTGGTGCTGGCACGGCCGCTTTACTACGAGGGCAACTGCGTGGTCATCGACCACGGACTGGGCCTCTACACGATCTCCATGCACCTGAGCCGGATTGACGTGAAGGAGGGCCAGCGCGTGGCGACGGGCGAGCGGCTGGGGCTGAGCGGCGCCACGGGCCGCGTCACCGGACCGCATCTGCACTGGGCCGTCCGCTGGCAAGGCGCATATTTGGATCCCGCCAAGCTGCTGCGGCTGGATCTAAGCAGTGTGCGCTAGTCGTCGACGATCTCGATTTGTAACAGTGCTAGAATATGCATTCAGATGAGACTGCCTGATATTTCCGGGGGGCGAATATGGAATTCTTAGGTTCCAAACTATTCACGAGGATCCTAGCGGCAATACTTATGACAGCCCCATTGATTCTGTGGTTTTTTTTGTGGGCAATTGATAAAACCACCTGCATAAACCCGCGTGTAATATTGCTATGGATTAGACGACTGCGTTGGGTCACATGGGGCAGTGCAATGGTTCTTTTTCTAGTCGCTCTATTCGGAGATCATTTCCAGCATTTTCCTGTTTATGCGATTGCTGTAAGCACGTTTTCAGTTGGTCTGTCGCTACCGGAGAGTTGGTTAAAGCGGAAAATCGTTCCGTCCGCTTGAACAAAGCCGAAGTTCAAAATCTACCGTGCACCTAATTCTTCTCCCACCTCTTCCGCGCAACTCACTTTCGCCCCGGCGGCCTTTTCCTCGCGCAGCGCCTTGAAGGCCCGGTAGACAAACCAGCCCATGTACCAGCCGTCGATGTACTTGTAGGGCGTCTCGCCAGTGGTATAGTGGCCGCAGGGCAGCACGCGCGGCTCGAAGTTGAGGCCGATGCGTTTGAATGCCTCCAGCACCTGCAGCGAGTACTCTTTGGGGAAGGTCAGGTCGTAGTTGGCGTAGACCATCAGGGCCTTCTTCTGCGGTCCGCCAACCTCCGGGCGCACGATCTTGTCGTAGTAGCTGCACGGGCTGACGGCCGCCCACAAGGCCCTGATCCGCTCCTGCGAGAGCCCCGCCTCCTCCAGCGCCTGCTTGACGTGGCGGGTGCTCTGGCCCGCCCAGACCACGTCGCCAAAAGCCGTCGAAGCATGGTTGAAAGCGTTCACCCGCAGCCGCGCGTCGTGCGCGCTGGCCAGGAAGGCGTAGCAGGAGCCCAGGCTGGTTCCCAGCACGCCGAAGTGCTCGTAGCCCTGCTCCTCCAGCCAGTCCAGGCAGCAGCGGATATCGACCACCGCCTGACGGCAGGCCGAGAGCGTCCGGCCGATATTCGCGCTGACGGCGTAATCCGAGCGCTCCAGCTCTTGCGGGCGGCGAATGTCGTGGTAGGGCTTTGACAGCCTGAGCGCCGAGATCCCCATCTTGTTGAAAATCGTGCACAACGAGTTGTGGCTGAAGGCGTCGGCATTCCACTGCGGCATCACCACGATGGCTTGCTTGGGCCGACGGGGATCCTTGTGCGCGGGGGCCGGATACCAGCGGGCGTTCGCCAGGTCGTTTTCGGGGTAGCGCGTCCGCTCCGGCGAGGTGAAGCGCAAAAACTGCGCCGGCGAAATCTTGCCCTCGGCAGCTAGTTGCTTGATCGCCGCTGCCTGGGCCAGCGTCTCCGGGCGCACGTTGGTGGGGAACAGCTCCGGGTAGCGCTCTTCCAGGCGAAAGTCCGTGGGCCGCTGGTAGCCGAAGAACGTATTGCTGTGCCGGATGAGGAGTTCGTTGATCCGGACCATGGCGGCCTCGGAGGCCGCATTGTCGCCCACAACCTCCCGACCCGGCAGCGCCTCCGCAAAACTGTGCTCACGGAGGAACGGCTCAATCCACTCGAAGCCCCACTCCAGCGGCCGCACCACGCGATTCTCGTCGCGCGTGGTCAGCCGCGTCTCCCACTCGTACATCCAGCGTGCGTACATCTCCTTGAACATGGGTGTACTTTAAGTTTACCAGCGCGGAATGAGCGGGGAATGAAGCCGAAAACAGGCGGCGCATTCAGGCCGCGCGAATTGACTTCTTCAGCGTGAGATACTCCGCCCCCACCCATCCCAAGCTGAGCAGAGTAATGAGCGCAATGATCGCCTGCGAGATGACGCAGTAGAGGCACCAGACCTGCAAGGCGAATTCTTCGATGAAGGTAAGCCGCAGGGCAAAACCGAGCCCCACCAGAGCGGCCAGAAAGACCAGCGCCCGCTGCCGCCAGAGCGCCAGACCCGCCAGCGCCAAGTATCCGGCAATGCCGATCGCCGCAACGGGAATGTGCGCAACCTCGGCGAACTCGCTGTGGTTTACGATGCCGCAGTCCCACTTCTCATTGATCGAGCAGGGCTGGGTGTCGGTGCAGTAATGAACGTGCAGAGCCAGTGCGGAGACCACCACGCCGGCCAGGGCAAGAATTGCAATTAGATAGCGCATTGTACATTGGACGCGCGGGGAGTGCATCCGTCGCAATTTACCATGGACCTATGGATCAACGACCCACCGGCCGGCCTCGCATAGCCTTCTTTGGGGGAAGTTTTGACCCACCTCATTTGGGCCACTTGGCCGTGGCGCGGGCTGCGCGGGCGGCGCTCGGCCTGGACACCGTACTCTTTGCCCCGGTGGGCGCGCAGCCGCTCAAGCCGCAGGGCTCGACGGCCGGCTTCGATGACCGGTTGGCCATGACCCGCCTGGCGATTGCCTCTGATCCGGGCTTTGACGTCTCTTTGGCCGATGCGCCCAAGACCTCGGGCGCTCCCAACTACACAATCGAGACACTGCTCGCCCTGCGCGCCGAGCTGCCGCCGGAAGCCGCCTTGTTCTGTCTGATGGGCGCCGACGCGTTTGCCGGACTCAGACACTGGCATCGCGCCGCCGAGATTCCCTTTGCCGCACCGCTCATTGTCGCATCACGGCCAGGCGAGTCTTTACGCGATCTGAAGGCCGCGCTGCCGGAGGGACTATCTCTTGAGCTTCTTGCGCGGCCCGATCACACGGGGCCGGCGCTTCTCCGTTATCTGCTGCGCAATCTGGCGGGCGACAGCGTGCCTTTCTACCTGCTGCCGGAGCTGGAAATCGAGATCAGCGCCTCCGAGATCCGGCAGCAGGTTCGCGCGGCAGCCGGAGGCTTGGCGACGGAACGCGAGTTGCTTCCCGCTCTTGTTTCGGACTACATTCGGGCCCATGGCCTCTATCGCTGACTTGCCCCTCTCCGTTTGAAGGGCTACGATGAAGCTCGGAGAACTATCGCAACGAATGACAACTGAAGCAAGGCAGCAAATCCGCACACTTGTTCAGGCCGCCGCGGCGGTCTGCGAAGAAAAGAAGGGCCTCAACACCCGCATCCTCGAACTGGACCCCATCGATTCGGGCCTTTCCGACTTCTTTCTGGTCACCTCGGCCACGAACGACCGCCAGGCCATCACCATCGCCGATGAGATCGAACACCGGCTCAAGAAAGAGTTTGGCGTCTTCCCCAACTCTGTCGAGGGCCGCCGCAAGGGCGACTGGATTCTCCTCGACTACGTGGACTTTGTCGTCCATGTCTTCCTGGTCGAGCGGCGCGCTTTTTATGACATAGAGAGGCTGCGCAAATCCGCCCGCCCGCTCACCCCTGCCGAGTTCGACGCCGAGCTGAAGGCCGAGTTGGCCGCCAAGACCCTCGCCGCGCGCGCCAAGGCTCCGGCAAGGAAGGCGCCGGCGAAGAAGGCCGTGGCAAAGCCCGCGACTGCCGGAAGGATAAAGGCCGCCGTTCCCGCGAAAGCGGCAGCGAAGAACTCCGCTTCTGCCACAGAGCCGGCGGTTAAGAAGACGCCGGTGATAAAGGCTGCGGCAAAGAAATCCCCCGCAAAGAAAGCTGCCCCGAGGAAGAAGGGCAAAAAGGCCTGATAGGCTCTTTGCTGCTCGCTTGCCGACCTTCGCCGTTCTTTTTCGGAAGATCGCAGAGAATGGGGTGTCTATATTCCGAGACAGGGAGAACGGCATAGGTATTTCGCTGACAAACAGGAAGGGCGCCCTAGGGCGCCCTTCCTGTTTGTCTTCCGGCCTAGGACCGCAAGGGTTAGAAGGTGTAGCGCAAGGCAAAGCGGACGTTACGCGCGTTTTGGTAGAGGTACGGTTGCCCATACTGCGAATTTTTGAACACGCGTGGAACGGCGCCGCCGTTCCCGTTGATCCAAGTTTGCGGGTTGTACCCGGACTCCAGCACCTGATACAGCGAAGCGCCGGAGGCAAGAGAGACTGGGTTTCCGTTGGCGTCAAGACCTGGATACAAAGGCGTCGCGAAATTCAGCGAGTTCATCCCTCCCCAGTAGGCGGTGACGGCGCGCTGGTTCAGTGCGTTGAGGGCGGTCATTTCAAAGGCTACCGCCTTGTGCTCGCCCACCTTGATCTCCTCGGCCGCATTCAAATCGGACTGGGTGTACCATGGGGTGCGGCGAGTGTAGGGAGTGCCGAGCGTGATATTTCCCACTGCGTCCGTGGTCATGTTCACCCACTTCCCGCGGCCGAAGATGTACGTGGCTTCTGAAACTGCGGGGCCGAACATGGCGCTCAGATCGATATACGAACTCACTGGGCTACCCTCGTATACCTGCTGGAAGAGACCGACTGTCGTGGTCGAGCGCTTCCAGGGCATTTTGTAATACACGTCGCCCTTCAGCACATTCGGACGGTCCGTCGGGAGAGGCCCATTGTTTGACTTGCCATTGGCGCCAAAATAGTAGAACGGCTCATCGAAGGAGCGGGTGGTATCCGGTGAGTTGCGTCCCGTGGTGCCGCCGTCGGTCTGGTCGGTGGTGGTCAGGCCCGTATAGTTACCCCACAAGCTGCTGTAGGTGTAGCTGAACATGCCGACCAATCCTCTGGTTGGGGCCATGGTCACCCGCAGTTCGACACCGTCATAGTTACGGACAGCCTTGGGATTGGGCGGGCATCCTGCGCAAGTGCCGAAAGCGACCCCCGGACCGTAGTCGGCGGTGTCGCTGAAGGCCCACCCCGGAACGCCGAAAGCTTGGCCGAGGGAGGCCAGGTAGGTGGCATAGCCGTCGATCGTCGAGTTCACGCCCTCGCCAGGATTGACGACCGTGTAGGTCTCTCCCCAGGCTATGTCCGACAGGGACGCGTCTTCTATGATGTGGTCAACCCGCCGGCGGTCATAGCGGGCTTCAAGCGACCAAGCTGGGCTGAGCTGATAGTCCACGCCAAAAACATACTCATGCTGACGATACGGCTTCACATTGGGAGCGACCGGCTCCCACGGACGAAGGTTGATGTTCTCAATCAGCGAAATACCGGTTCCTTTATCCGTCAGGGAAGCAGGCGCTCCATTGGCGAAGTTGGCTTGCGTGGTCGCCGGGCCATTCGGGCAAGCGCGGCCATCCTTGAAGACCAGATCGATATCGGATGTGCTGAAGCCCCCGTTCACGTCCGGGCCAAGAGCGTAGCTGCACTGCTCGTATGCCTGGGCGCCCCACGAGGTCTGGGCCAGCAGCAGCTTCATCACGTCGTTGACCACGCCATAACTGCCGAAAATCTTCATCTTGCCCTTGCCGCTCGGGTCCCATGCGACGCCCAGACGAGGCTCGATCTTGTCGCTCCACGGGAAGTTGATGGAACTAACCTTCACACCACCCGGAGCCGGGAGGCTCTCTCTCTCGATACGGATGCCCAGGTCCAGGGTCACCCCGTGACCAACCGTCCAGGAATCCTGCGCGTAGAACGCATGGTTCCAGTCGCTGGCAGGCGTGGCCAGGATCGTCGAAAAGTCCTGCACGGTCAGGTAGCCGTACTGGCCGGCGCATGGGCCGGGGCTGAATTGGGGGGGGGGGGCCGGGTTCGGATATTCCCACTCGGTCTCGAGAAGGCCGCAGTTGGTTCCCGCGGTTTGGGTGAGAGCATTATGGCTCTGCCCTGCGCCAATGTTCATGAATGCGTAGGGCACGTTGCCGTTCTGATGAATCACGTTGACCAGGTGGTTTAGCTGGTAGCCGAGCTTGAGGTTGTGGGTGCCCCACCAGCCGCCCTTGAAGAACGCCACATCCTGGTTGAATTGGTAGTGCTTATCGGCGTTGAACAGAGTGTAACTGTCAAGGTAGGGCGTGGTGGAAGTGCCGCCAGGGTACTGTAGGTTAGCCGGTAGCTGGTACTGCGGCGTGTAATTTGGTTTGGATGGGTCTCCGCAATTCGTGGGTGGGCTTGCAAGGCCGGCCACGTTCTCGCAAGCGCCAACGCCATCGGTGTTCCACACGAGATCCGGAGCCGTGGTTGGCCAGCCAAAGTCGTGGTAGTTATCAAAGAAGTAGCCGTAGCGAGTGGTGGAGACGATCTTCTGGGTGAGGCTGATGTCTGCGCCGACGTTGTAGGTGGAGTTCGGGGCCATGAAGCCAAGGCCATGGGAAAATGTCGTCAGGGGGCTGAAGATGGAGGTGTTCAGAAAGGCCGATTGCGGCGATATCGGGTCCCCGATTGGCAGGTTGTCTCCGGCTTCGCGCGAGATTTGATCGAGCCACGAACCGAAGACACGGACCTTCTGAGTAAGAGCAGCGTCAATACGTGCGGTGCCGAAATACGTTTGTCTGTCTTGAGTGAAGAACTGATTGCCGGCGTTACCATCCTGTGCGCCAAAGTTCACCGTTCTGGCCCGGCTTTGGTATAGAGGATTGAAACCCGCAAAAAACCATACGCGATCCTTCATGATGGGGCCGCCCACGACCACACCGGGTTGAAGGGTGCGGAAATGGTCCTTCTGCGCCTGATAGACCTGAATTGCGGGGTCCGTACCGGTAGCAGCGTCTCCGGGGTCGAGCGGGTTATAACGCAAGAATGCGTTCACCGGATTTCCGTCCAACCCGTTCGATTCATAGGAGGAGAAAATCTCCCCATGGAAGTCATTGCCGCCCTTCTTCATGACAACATTCACCACGCCGCCCAGGGCGCCTCCGTATTCGGCGGAGATGCCCGAAGTCTTCATCTCAACTTCCTGGATGAAGTCCATGGGAACATTGGCTTTGGAGTAGCCTGCGGAGATGTTCTCCGTGTCCTGGCCTTCCACCAGGTAGCTGGTTTCCGAATCGGCAGCGCCGCCGATCGAATAACCGAAGCTCTGGCCATTGCCGCTGCTGCCCGGCATCGAGCCTCCGCTGCCTCCTGTCCCCTGGCCGTTCACGGACATGCCTGCAAGAGGCTCATTCCGGGCCATCGGGGCGAACTGAATCACCGACTGATAGCTGATGCCATGGGGCACATTGTCCAGGGTTTCCGCGGGAATGTTGGTCATGTTCTGAGTAGTGGTCACGTCAATCACCGGACCTTCAGTGCTCACCTCGACCACGGTCTTGACCTCGCCGACTTTGAGGGTAAGCTCCACAGTGGGAAGGTGACCGACTTCAATGACCAACCCTTCGCGCTTCAGAGTCTCGAAGCCCGGCGCCGTCGCTGTGATGATATAGACGCCCGGCGGAAGATTGGCGAAGCGGTAGTAGCCGCTGGAGTCGGTCACGACTTGCTTGGAGCCGACCAGTGCCGTCCCCGTAATCACCACCTGGGCATGAGGTACCACGGCGCCTGAGGGGTCCTTCACCGTTCCCTGAATGCCGCCCGTCGTCTCCTGCGCAAGAATAGATGGTGCAAACAACACCAGGAGGGCCAGAGCCAGCCATTGTGGGCTGGCGAGACGCTTAAATTGCTCGATCCAAAGCTTCATAGGGTTTCCATCCTTGATGAAAGAATTTGCCGATTTCCCGCTGTGCATGTGCATTACCTGTGATGGCGATTGCCAGAGCTTCGCAATCCACGGTTCTTGCTGGGGCGTCTTGGTTCGGGGGGGGCCGATCTCAAGGACGCAGGACACAACTCGTTCCCGGAGGAGCTGCAAGTAGGATGCCATTTGCTCGGGAGGAGGAAAATATTTGGTAATTGTTGAAAATAAAAGAGTTGATGGTATCGGTAACATTGCACGGTTTTATACAGAATATGAAAAAATGGAGAGATTGCGAAGGGAATCCCAAAAATGGACAACTGCGAGCATTCCCGGAAACCGGAGAAGAACCTCAATACACCTGCGGAGGCGGACCTCAGCGTTCCGATAGGGCTGCCGCAACGCGCCCATGATTTGGCACTTGGCTCGGAATCCGCATCATCGACGCTGATTCCGAGCCAGTAGATTATGCTCTTCTCCATGAACCTGACCCTGGCTCACATCGGCGCGCGCCCCAATTCAAAGGACGAGCTCGACGCCCTCACTGCGGTTTATCTCGGGCGCTGTTCAGCCTTTGCGCGCTGCCGGGCTGAGTCTTTCCGCACCGAGGAGGCGATGCTCGATTGGCTGAGGCGGCTTGAAGGGCGTACGCCCGCCTTGGTTGTCCTGCTCGACAGCCGGGGGCGCCAGATGACGTCGGAGGTCTTTGCCGCGTGGCTGGGGGCGCGGCGCGACGAGGGAGCGCAGCAGATTGTCTTCGCGATCGGGCCGGCCGGCGGATGGTCCGAGACAGCTCGCCAGCGGGCCGGCCTGCTGCTTTCGCTTGGCCCCATGACACTGGCCCACGCTCTGGCGCGGCTGGTGATGGCCGAGCAGATCTACCGCGCATTCACCATTCTGTCTGGCCATCCGTATCATGCGGGACACTGAGCAGTGGACAGTGGTCAGTGGTCAGTTGAAAATGGAAGCTGACGGTTGCGCATAGGCTGCGGGCTCCGCCCTCGGGGCTGCTGGCGGCTCTTTACTGACCACTGTTCACTGACAACTGACCACCGACTATGACCGATTCGCGGCGAGGACTCATTCTGATCAACACCGGCCCCGGCAAAGGCAAGACCACTGCCGCCATGGGGACGGCTCTGCGCGCCGTGGGCAACGGCATGAGAGTGCTGATGCTTCAGTTTCTCAAAGGCTCCTGGCATTACGGCGAACTGGACGCCGCGAAAGCCTTCGGCGAGAACTTCGTGCTCAGACAGATGGGGCGCGGGTTTGTAAAGGTGGGCGGCTCCCAGACCGATCCGGAGGACGTTCGGTTGGTGGAAGCGGCCTGGGCCGAAGCCCGCGAGGCCATTTACTCAGGCGAGTGGGACATGGTTGTGCTGGACGAGATCAACTACGCCATTGGCTACGGAATGTTGGATCCGGCAGCGGTGGCCGAGGCGCTGCGCGGGCGGCCGGAGATGGTGCACGTGATTCTGACCGGCCGCAACGCCCATCCGCTTCTGGTGGAACTGGCCGATACGGTTACCGAGATGCGCGAGGTGAAGCATGCCTACCAGAAAGGGATTCTCGCCCAGCGCGGCATAGAATACTGAAAGTGGTCAACGGTCAGCTTACAGTTCCCCGCAATCCCGCATTAAGCCGCCGCATCAAACAGGCCACTGTTCACTGTCAACTGCTGTTCAAGAGGTCGAATGTCCTGGTTCAAGCGTGAGGGTGGTGAGTACGGTCCCGGTCCCAAAGGCGCCGCGGGCGGGGCTGAGTCCCGGGTGCGCACCGAGGGTCTGTGGATCAAGTGCGTGGGCTGCCGCGGAGTGATCTGGAAGGCGGACTTGCTCGCTAACCTGAACATCTGCCCTAAGTGCCAGCACCACTTCAGGATCGGAGCGCGGCAGCGCATCAGTCTCCTCCTCGAGCCCGGCTATGAGCTGGTGGACTGCGGCCTGCGTTCTACAGACCCATTAAACTTTGCCGACGTCAAGCCCTATAAGTCGCGGCTCAGGCAGGCGCAAGAGCAGACCGGCCTCGACGACGCGATCCTGAACGCGATCGGCCAACTGGGGCCGCATGAGGTGGTGCTCAGCGCCATGGAGTACGGCTTCATCGGCGGCTCAATGGGCGCCGTGGTGGGCGAGACCATCGCCCGCGCCGTAGACCGCGCCCGGCTAGGCCGCATGCCGCTCATCATTGTTGCGGCCTCCGGCGGCGCGCGCATGATGGAAGGCGTCGTCAGCCTCATGCAGATGGCCAAGATCTCGACGGCTCTGGCCCAGTTGGACGACGCGAAGGTGCCCTACATCTGCGTGCTCACCGACCCCACCACCGGCGGCGTCACCGCGAGCTTCGCCATGCTCGGCGACCTGAATATCGCCGAGCCGGGAGCGCTGATCGGCTTCGCCGGCCCGCGCGTCATCGAGCAAACCATCCGCCAGAAGCTCCCCGAAGGCTTTCAGCGCTCCGAGTTCCTGCTGGAGAAGGGCTTCCTGGACGCGGTGGTGCACCGCCGGAATCTGAAGTCCTACCTGATTCGGGCATTGGATTTCATGAGCGTATAACCCCGGCGCCTTCTTTGCAGAAGTTCAATGCGTTACAGCAAAAGCCCCGGCCCCGCCGGGGCTTTTCGCATTATTTACAGCATCGGTAGTCAAGAAGACTAGAACTCTAGCCGCAAGGAGAACTGCGCCACGCGCGCGCCGTCTTCTGGGACGGCAGACGAGTCTGGCGCCACGCTAGTCCCGAATATCTGACCGAAGGCGGAACCATTTGTAACAATGTTCGACCCTGCTAACCCCTCTGTGTTCGTCCCTCCAGGGGGCCCGAAGTTAGGATGATTGAGGAGGTTGAACGCATCCGCGCGGAAGACCAATCTGAGTTGCTCGTGGATCGGGAAGGTCTTGCCGAAGCCCGCGTCAAAGAAGAATGCACCAGGACCGCGTATCAAGTTACGCTGTCCGTACTCAATACCGATCGGACCTCTGAATTCGGATAGCACTTTCGCTGCGCCGGCAGCTCCGCCCGCGAAGTCGTACACGATGTTTGTACTATGGTCTACGTTGACCTTGGCCTTCAGATCGCTCTTGTTGCCGGTGAAGATAGCGGGATCGGCGTTGTCGAAGGAGGCCAAATAGGCATCAGAGTACGCATTGACGGGTAGGCCGGTGCGGCGGCTGATAAGTCCCGAAAGATTCCATCCGCCAATCACCTGGTTGAGCCATGCCGGTGAGGTTGCAAGGAATTCCTTGTCGTGTCCGAAGGGTAGATCGTACGTGAAGTTCGATGTCATCTCCTGCCTTACATCGAAGTCCGAGTTGCCGCGGCACGCGCGTGGCTGCAGGATGTCGCAGATAAACCCAGTGTTGCTGAAGAGGGAGTTGTTGTTGGTCGACAGCGAAGTGTTGTCGATCGAGTGCGACCATGTGTAATTCAACTCGAATTCCAGTCCCTGGGAGATATTCTTGTCCAGGGTGAGAAGCAGCCCGTGATAGTTCGAGGAACCCAAGTTGGTCAGATAGGCGTTGGTGCCAAACTGAGAGGGGATGCCTATATTGGTGGGAAGAAAGCCGGTAAAGCCTTGATAATAGGTGTAGTAAGCGAGTGCCTGAAGTGAATCAGCTATATCTCCCCTGTTGCCTAACTGACCGATCATGTCAGCCACCAGGTTCGTGTTGTTACCGACGCCAGCAGATGCGCCTGTGCCAGGCGCAAGTACATTCTCAAACCACGGTTGCGGCGTAAGAGCCGCGCTGCCAGCTCTCAACTGTGTGGTCAGGCCGGCAAATGCTCCAGCCATTGTCTGGGTGGACCCGCCTGTATAGTCGGGAACGTCGATCACCTGGTTGGCATCCGCGTCGGCAAGCAAGCGGCGGCCGAGCCTGCCAACATAATTCACCTTGAGAATCACGTGGCCGGGAATCTCCTGTTGTACTCCGAAGTTCAAGGCAATCGAATAGGGATCCTTGAGGTTGGGGCTGATCACAAAGCTGGTTTGCCCGCTCGCCAAGCCATATGGCGTTCCCGTGTTATCAACGTAGGGGAGATAGGGCGTGGTGATCGGCTCTGGCGCTGGATTCAGGCTTGCTGGGTACGCAAGACTCGCGCCAACCCTGGTGTCGGTCGCGAGCGACCCGTCCACCGTACTGGAGCCGAATTGATTCGTGGGACTGTTAAAGAACAGATAGGATATCTGATCTTGTAGGAAGTTAATAGCGTTGATAACCGTTCGGTCATAGACGATGCCGGCGCTGCCATTGATGACGGTTTTTTGCGAATTGCAAGGTGTGTAAGCGAAGGCGAGACGAGGGGCAAAGTCCTTGTAGGACATGCCGTAAAGGTCTGGTCCGTGGTTAGCCTTGCCTCCCAGCACGTAGCTGTAAAAGGGGAGACCGGTATTGCTATTGCTGGAGTTGCCGGCCTTCCCGTAAGCCACACGGTCGTTGATAAAAGTGTTCAGATCGATGGCGTTCGCAGGGGTCGTGACCGGGACTGATTCATCCCCGTGGGTTTCGTAAGGCACCGAGTAAAGCTGATAGCGAAGGCCGTACGAGAGAGTGAGCTTTTTGTTCACCTTCCAGGTGTCGCCGACATATGCCTCGGTTTCGAAGAAACGGTAGGCTCTCGGGCCGCCGCTGCCTGCCGGATTTGCTTGGCCTTTGTTGTTGTAGGTGTAGTTGGTAGATACTTCGCCAACCACCCCCAAAGCGGTAGCAAAGAGGCTGTCATAATCGTTCACAGCCACGTTGCTCGCGTTGTTGGGACCGCCGGTCGCGATGTCGGCGGGACGGACGGCTGCATCCAGACCGCTCGCGAACGCCGAACCCTGTAGCCCGATATCTGGGAAGTTGAAGTTGGTGATCAAGTTACTGTTGGTCTTGATGAACTTGAAGGTCCCGCCCATGGTCAGGCTGTGCGCGCCACGCTGCCAATTGAAGTCGTCGCGGACTACCGGGATCGGAACCCGGCGCTGTTGTCCGTCAAAAGTTGTATAAGGCCCGCTCAAGCCGGAGAAGCTGTACTGGTTCGCCCCGGTCGGGTTGTATTTATCCGGGAAACTCAACTTGCTGATGTTGTCTCCATAGTAGAACTGATTCACCTTATTCTTGCCGATATCCCAGACATGGCTGACCACGTATCCATAACTGCGGTCGGAGTAAGGGTGGGTGACCGGATCGGTTGGGAATTCGGGGGCCGATTCAATCGCGTCACGGCGGGTGATGGTAAAGCGACCGAAGATCTTCTGTGTCGGAGTCAGAGCGTAGTCCACGCGGCCGACGTAGGTGATCCGGTTATCCGGATTCGGAAAAGTGAAGCGATAGCCGGCTGTATTGACGCCGTCGCCGCCGCTCAAGTCATTGGCCTGGGGATACCGTCCAGTGATGAAGGCCAGTTCTGCCGAATCGAAGCCGATCCCGCCTGGATCCAGCGTCGCAATCTGGCTCGCGGTCAGAGTTGTGATGCAGGCGGGCAGGGAGGTGAAACTGGTAATGCGGGTGTTGTCGCCGCAACCAGCACCGTTGTTGATGTAGTTGAGCGTTCCGCTCCGGAATGCCGCCAGCGGGACTATCGGGTCAGCAGTTGCCGACTGGACAATCCTGGAATCGGCAAGATCAAAGAAAAAGAATAGCTTATTCTTCTTGATAGGACCGCCGATGTTGCCGCCAAACTGATTCCGGATCAGGGGCGTCCGCGGAATGCCGGTGAGGTTATTGAACCAAGAGTTGGCCTCGGTGGTTGTATCGCGATGGTACTCGTTGACGTTGCCATGAAACTGGTTGGTTCCGCTCTTGGTCACCAACTGAAACTGCGCGCCGCTACCTGTGCCAACGGCGGGAGTCAGTCCGGCGACCGTTCCAGTAAACTGCTCCACCGAGTCTACCGGGGCTGTGGCAATGATGGCAAAGGTCGTGCCTGCCGCAACGTCATTCACGTCCAGACCGTCGACGGTAACCTCGGTCTGGTCGATGCGTGCGCCGGTAACCGCTCCCTGAAAGGAATCGACGCCTGGCTGCTGCTTGAATAACGTCCCGATTCCTGTGGTCCGGTCATAGACCGGAAGGTTGTTCAACCTCTGGACATCGATGTTATTGCCGATAGAGGCATCGGTCGTGTCGAGGGACACGGTCGCATTTCCCGCCGATACTTCCACAGTCACGGAGGCGGCGCCAAGAGTCAAACGGGCATTCAGCGTGCGAGTACTGCCCACTGAAAGGTAGATATCAGAGACCACTTCTGGCTTGAAACCGTCGCGGGAGAAGGTAATCTTGTAGCCAGAACCTGGCGCTACGCCAACAATCAAATAGGAGCCGACCGCGTTCGTCTCGGTCTTGTTGGTAGTGTTGGTAGAGGTACTCGTCAGCACTACGCTCACGCCGGAGACAACGGCGCCTGCCTGGTCGGTGACGACACCGGTAATGGTTGCCGCATCCTGTGCTC
Source organism: Occallatibacter sp. (assembly GCA_049522975.1). Taxonomy (GTDB): domain Bacteria; phylum Acidobacteriota; class Terriglobia; order Terriglobales; family Acidobacteriaceae; genus Telmatobacter. The sequence goes on from JBEKNI010000028.1 coordinate 27,958, forward strand.
GCAACAGGGCTGGAAGAGCCAGAACAGCTAGGGAAAGGAAGAACTTGGCGGTCAGGTTTCGCATTTGGGGAATCTCCTCTCTAAAATTTGTCGGATTCTAGCACGCGATTTGCGCGCAAGTCCAGAAAATGATTTTGGCTTTCCGAAAGCGACGGCAAGCCGAGCATGGCCTGGGATCAAGAATTGCGGAGCACGAAAGGAAAGATAGTGCCGCGAATCGGACTCTGCGTCCCTCTGGGATCGGTTCCGGCGTCATTGCGCAACGACCGCAGCGCCAAGGCTGCTTGGCCCGGCACTCTGCCGTCACAGGACTGCGATAGACTCTCTGCGCGGTTGCAACTGCCGAAGAACAACAGTGCGCGCGACGACATTCTCAGATGCGCATGGGCATCAGCACATACCGGTACTTGTACTCCGCGTCGGGGTCTTCGGGGCGCATCTGGCCGGCCGACTGGGAATCCTTGAACTCCAGCCGAACCTCGCCCTCGTTGCTAAGAGCCTTGAGAAAATCGAGAATGTAGACGGAGTTGAAGCCAACGGCGATCGGATCGCTGGAGTATGGCGTGTCGATGGTGTCTTCGCTCTCGCCCGATTCGGTCGAGTTGGCGCTGATCTTGAGTTCGTTGCTTTCCAGCCTCATGCGGATGGCGCCGGAGCGCTCGTCGGCAAACTGAGCGACGCGCTCGATGGCCGCAGCCAGCTCGCTGCACCGGACAACGGCGAACTTGGTGTTGTCGCGCGGCATAACCGCCTCGAAGTTGGGAAACTGCCCGGAGAGCTTGCGGGTACTGAGGGTTCGATGGCCGACCCGGAAAAAAAGCGTGTGCTCGTCGTCAGCAAAGGCCGCCTTTTCAGCGTCCGTGTTGGAGAGCAGTTGGTGCAGTTCCTGAAGGGCCTTTCGAGGGATGAGGACCCGCTTCTCGCCGCTGATGCCTTCCAGAATCTCGTTGGGCTTTTCGACGTAGGCGAGGCGGTGGCCATCCGTAGCCACCATGGCTAGGGATTCGGCCTTGATGACCAGCAAGGCGCCGTTGAGGGTGTAGCGTGATTCTTCGTTGGAGATGGCGAAGATGGTACGGTTGATGAGGGTCTTCAGAGCCACTACGGAGATGCTGGTGGCCGCCACTGTGGGGAATTCGGGAACCTGCGGATAGTTGGCGCGAGCCATGCCAACCATCTTCGTGTTGGAGCGCCCTGAGCGAATCTGCACCCAGTGGTTTTCCAGCAGCTTGATGGAGATGTCGCCTTCCGGGAGCAGCTTGATGTACTCGTAGAGTTTGCGGGCCGGGATGGTGCAAGCGCCTGGCTTCTTGACCTTGGCCTCTGCGCTGGTGCGGATGGCCTGGTCAAGATCGGTGGCTGTGATGTTGAGGCGGTCGGCTTCAGCTTCGATCAGGAAGTTCGAGAGAATAGGAATCGTTGTCTTGCGCTCAACCACGCTTTGCGTGGCTGTGAGTTCCTTCACCAGTTCTTGACGGCTTACGGTAATCTCCATCACTGCCCCCTGTGCGGCTGGTTTCCCAGCTTCGGTTCTCGCTATCTACGAAGCCGGTGCTTGCCCTACTACTGCCAAAGAAAACAGGCTTGAAGCAGAATCCGCACTGGCCACACTGTACAACAAGTCGCGGTCAGGTGGAAGTACCTGCCTTTTCTATTTCTTGATTGTATTCAGGGAAAGCTGTTGGTGTAGGTGGAAAACAGGGCTGCTTCTCTGGATTCTCGGGTCTGTGCGGTTTGGCTTCGCGAACTCCAAGGAGAGATGAGATGCGGCTAGGGTACAAGTGATTATCAAGAGGCGAAGGAGAGATCAGGGGTAAGAGGAAAAGGAAGAAGAATAAAGGAAAAAGAAAGTAGTACCCGTCGTTCAGGCAGGAAAAGTGGAAATGGGGCCGAAGTACCTTGGAGCGAAGGAGTTGCAGGGTGGGCAGGTTTTCTAAATCGGAGTTGTGGAATTGAGGAGGTTTGGAAATCGGCGTCAGGGGAGGGTAAAGCGGCGGTCGTTTTCCACGGTTCTCAGAGGTGACCAAAAAGGGGCTGTGGAATGTTGATGCTTTTTGTGAATAGCGCGTTCAGAGGTCCGTGGAACGGGGGGTTGAAGAGAACTGGGGATGCACAACAAAGGGGGAAGGGGGCAACAGAGCGGAGAACTTGAAACGGGGCGGAGGGAAGTGAATTTCCAGCTTTGGCTTGTGAAGGCGGAGAGTTCCATTCCAGTCCATAAGGAGGGAAAAGGGAGAGGTTTTTGTCCGCATCGATAAAGAGTCGTCCTAGACTCTATTTGTGGGGGAATGGAAGATGGGCATCAATGTGGGGCGATTAGAGGATCAACTGCTCCAGATGTCCACCGAGGGGATGCCTGGGCGCGGGTTTTGCGAAGCGATTGCGGAGTTGGCCAGAACCGGGCGCTTCACTCAATTGCGGGAGGTGCTTCCGAGCATTGTGTATGAGGAGCTTTGGGCGCGGTATCAACAAGATGCTGGAGGGTTTGTTGCGGGATGGCGAATGCTGGCGCTGGAGATGCAGCAGGGATTTATCCAGCACGCTCGTCAGCGCCTGACATCGTTGACTAAACTGCAGTATGGAGGGGGCGAGGGAACAACACCGGCATGGCAGGAGATTCAGCGAGCTCTCGACGGTCAGCAGAATGACCTCTTGCGCACGGCCTTCGCCCTGGAGTTGCTGGAGATGATAGAGCCTGCGGTTGTGCGGGCCACGCACCTCCGAGAGTGCGTGGTGGCGGAGGCGACTTCGGAGGAGGCTGACCGTTACCTGGACGAAGCGACGCGCTGCTATTTCCTTGGTCTATTCACGGCCTGTGCGGTGATGTGCCGCTCGGTGCTCGAGGAAGCCATCAAGCAGAAGCTGCCGGCGGGATTGGCCCGGCAGGTGAATACGCGCTACCGGAACACGGCGACTCTGGGCAATCTGCTGCATGAAGTGAACAACAATCTGCACATGACGGGATTCGACGCGGAGTTTCCGCGCGTGGCCAATCGGGTCAACGACACCGGCAAGAAGGCCGTTCATCAGGGGCTTTTATCGGAAGATGAGGCGCGGGACTGCCTGCAAAACGCGCGCGAGGCGCTGCAACTGCTGCTGCGCAGATGAGGCAGCGGGAGTAAGCCCTCGGATGAAGCTTTTATACTTGATGTTGGATGTCCTACCAAGCAGCCATCGAGCAACTGAACGCCCTGACGGCAGAGTTGTATACCCGGCCGGGTCAGCCGCGTCGGAAACTCTCCCTCGATGAGATTCGCACGCTGCTCAAGGCGCTCGGCGACCCTCAGAGCAGAGTTCGCACGGTACTGATTGGCGGGACCAATGGCAAGGGCTCGACTGCTTCCACGCTCAGTTCGATTCTGACTGCCTCCGGAGTCCGCGCCGGACTTTACACCTCGCCGCACCTGGAGCGGGTGAACGAGCGCATCCGCCTTGGGGATGTGGAGATTGCCGACGAAGCCTTCGCCGCCCTCTACTTTCAGGTTCATGAAGCCGCCCAGAGGCTGTTGCGCGATGGCGCGCTGCCCCATCTTCCCAGCTACTTTGAGTTTCTGACGGCGATGGCGCTCTTCTGCTTTGCCCAAGAAGTTGAGCTGGCGGTGCTGGAAGTGGGGATGGGCGGACGGCGGGATGCGACTAACATCGTCGATCCGCTTATCTCGGTGATCACCGACATCTCGCTGGACCACACCGAGTGGCTCGGTTCGACGATCAGCGCCATTACGCGGGAGAAGGCGGGAATTCTGCGCCGCGGCGGGACGCTGATTACACTGTCGCAGCATCCGGAGGCCAACCAGGTGCTGGGAGAGGCGGCGGCTGAACTGAACGTACGTACGGTCAATGCGGCGGCCTACATGCCGGCGAGCCGAGCGGACCTCATTGCCCCTTATTTCGTCCAGGCGCTGGGCGCGGCCATCGAAGTGAATTCGCCGCTCGCGGGCGCGCACCAGCAGCGCAACATCGCGCTGGCCATTGCCACAGCCGTGGAATTGGCTTCGGCGCACGGACTTCAGGTTTCGCCGGCGGCTATCGCCAATGGGATTCGGCAGACGCGCTGGCCAGCTCGACTTGAACGAATTGAGGCAGCGGGCGTGGAATGGATTCTGGATGTAGCGCATAACCCGGCCAGCGTCTGGGCGCTGCGGGCGGGCCTAGGGGAACTAAAAGCGAGAAGGCCGCGTACCCTGGTCTTCAGTTGTCTGCGGGACAAGCCGGTCGCCGAAATGGCGCAGATTCTTTTTCCGCTCTTTGAGCAGGTGATTCTGGCGCCGATCCAATCGCCCCGCGCCGCCGCGATCACGGATCTCGAAGCTGCCGCGAGAGCTACAGGGACGCCGGCGGTCGGTGCCGGGTCAGTTCGAGATGCATTGCAATGGGCGCAGGCGCGCGGGCAAGGGGGAGTGGTGGTCGTCTCGGGCTCGGTTTATCTGGTGGGCGAGGCGCGCTCGGTGCTCTTGGACAGGGAATCAAGAGGAGTCGCGGAATGAGACGGCGTCCTAATCCGCTGCCCTGGCTCTATCGGTGGCGTTCCAATCTCATTCATGTTCCTCTGATGGCGCTGATCACTGCGGTGTGCGGAAGTCTTGCGTTGTTCGTCTCGATGGTGGACAAGAAAGGCAATGTGCAGCACCGCATCGCGCGGATATGGGCGCGGGGCTGCATCTGGGCGACCGGCGCAAAGCTCAGGGTTCTCGGGGCGGAGAACCTGCACAAGCACCCGGTAGCCGTCTACGCTTCCAACCACACCTCCTACATGGATACGCCGGTCATCTTCGCCGCTTTGCCCTTCCAGTTTCGCATTCTGGCCAGAACGGTGTTGTGGCCTATCCCATTCATAGGATGGTACTTAAATCGATCAGGACAGATTCCGATCGACACCGGCAACCCGCGCGCCACGCTCTCCAGCCTGGGTGCCGGTGTCAGCGCCCTGCGCTCCGGCATGGCGCTCTTCGTCTTTCCGGAGGGAGGGCGGACCCTGGACGGCAAGCTTAAACCATTCCTCTCGGGCGCGGCGTACCTGGCCATTCGAGGCCATGTTCCCCTGGTTCCGATGGCGTTGAGCGGAGTCTATGAACTGCTCCCGATTCACAGCAGCCATTTTTATCCCGGAGATCTGACGCTGGAGATTGGCGAGCCTATCGAGACTGCGGGGATGACCCTGCGGCAGACCGATGAACTGACGGAGCGGTTGCGGACGGCCATCGAGAGACTGCGGAAGACAAGCGCAACAGGAACGGAAGCCAAGATAACAGAGCATTGAGCGCCTTCCTCAGGGTCAGACTGCCGTGGCATCTTTACTTAGCCTGGCGCCTGTTGTACGGTTTTGGTCATGAGATACACACCTCGTTTTGAGCAGGACCAGATTTCTTCCTTGGCGGAGCGGTACTGTAAAGAAAACAGCGATCAGGGGAGAGAGAACATTATTGAGGGAGAAATCAGCCGGCGGACACATCAGGAGGGTTTCTACAACAAGGCAGATTTTTTGGAGGTTTGTCGGTGGAAGAGCCCACGAACCCGCCCTCGATGCGAAGAGAATGACGAGGAGTACGTTCGCGAAGTGACGGGGATCGGGCTCAGTACCCAAAATGAACAGTTGCGCATTGAGGCGCTGACGCTACTGCGCGGTGTAAGTTGGCCGACCGCTTCTGTATTGCTTCACTTTGGCCATCGGGATCCCTATCCGATTCTGGATTTTCGCGCCCTGTCATCACTGAGCATCCCAATGCCACGCGAATACAATTTCAGATTTTGGTGGGAGTACGTCGAAATCTGCCGCGAAATCTCCCGGCAGTCGGAGGCGGGAATGCGCACCTTGGATCGCGCTCTTTGGCAATTTTCGAAGGAGAACGACAAGGAGAGCAGGGAGTCCACCGCGAGCAACTGATCGGGTCGAGGTTGGCGCAATAGGTACCAGAGTCTGACCTTGCCGTGAACGTACTCTATCGCATTCGCGTCTTTTGTGATTAGACTGTCTCTGCCATGTGCGTACACGTCGCAATTCCCGAGCCTACCAGCAGCGATCCCGCTTATAATGAGCGTTCGCTTCTACCCTATTTGGCCGCGCTCCGCTCCGCCGGAGCAACACCGATTCTTGTTCCCTTGCACGAGCGCCAGGACCGCGTGGCCCGGCTCCTTGCCGGGGTGCAGGGGATTCTTCTGCCGGGCAGCAGATTCGATGTAGACCCGCAAAGATATGGCGAAGAGCCGATTCCCGAGTGCGGAGAGTCCGACCCCGCCCGCACTGCGGTCGACGAACTTCTGCTTCAGGAAGCCTTCAGTCTCCGCAAGCCCATCTTGGCCATCTGCCACGGCGCGCAAAGCCTGAACGTCTGGCTGAACGGATCGCTGACGCAGGACCTGAAGACAGCCGTCGATCATCGGCCGGGCCGGGAGGTGGTCGAGGCGCATTCCGTGCGGATCGCCGCCAGATCGCGACTCTTCGGCCTGGTTCCTCGCGAGAGCGGGAACGAGGTTCAGGTCAACTCCAGCCACCACCAGGCGATTCGGGTCGCCGGCGATAGTCTTCGGGTGAGCGCAGTCTCCCCGGCCGATGGAGTGGTCGAGGCAGTGGAACTGGACTTGCCGGAGCACTTCGTACTCGGAGTGCAGTGGCATCCCGAGCGGACCTACACGCAAAGCGCCTTCTCCCGCGCCATCTTTGCGGCATTCGTGGAGGCTGCGGCGGTCTGGCAGCCGCGACGCATCGAGGAGTCGGTGGCGTCGGCGTGAGCGATGGGCCGATCCAGGCGGGAGAGCGCCTCAACGCGCTTCTGATGACAGAGGGTCTGGCTCCGCTGGATCCCGCGCAGGCCGCGAAGTTCGAGCTGTATCTTTCGCTTATTCTTCGCTGGAACTCTAGTGTGAACCTCACGGCAATTCGCGACGAAGAAAGCATTCTCCGCCGCCATTTTGTAGAGTCGATCCACTGCGCTCGCGCGCTGCCTGCTGGAGTCGGGACAGTCCTCGATTTTGGTTCAGGAGCGGGATTTCCCGGAATCCCCATCGCGCTTTGCCGGCCGGAAATCGCGGTCACCCTCGCCGAGTCTAACGGCAAGAAGGCTGCATTCTTGCAGGAGGCTCGCCGGGTTCTGGGAGTTGCCGCTAAGGTTCATTCCGGCCGGGCGGAGGCGCTGCGGACGGAATTCGATTGCGTCACGCTGCGCGCCGTAGACAGGATGGAATCGGCTGTTCACGCGGCTGCGCGGCTTGTTCGTCCCGGCGGCTGGCTGGCGCTGATGACCACCGGCAAGGATCTGGATGCGCTGAAGAAGGCGGCCGGAGTGCAGTTTTCCTGGGCGCATCCGGTGGTGCTGTTGCGCGGCGAAGACCGGTTGCTTGCATTGGGTGAGCGGATCAGTTTGCCAGCTTGATGAGCGCGAGCTTACGATTCGCGGCAAGATCCTTCGGACCCTTCACCAGCAGGCGCAGACCGGTTCCCTCCGGGTAGCGCGGTGCCTCGTTGAGAAGCTGGAGGACCGCCTTCGGCAAGCCGCTTTGGCGAGCTGCGGCAACTGCTTTGTCGCCAAGAACGAAAGCGACGCGAAAGCACCCATCGCAAGGACCAAGATAAAGGATGGTTCTCTTCTTGCGTTTGAGCCGTAGGGACCAGCCGTATTTGGCTGACGAAGACTTCCACTCCTGATCGGCCACGCCCTGTTCGGCCAACCAATCAACAAGCTGCCTCCATTCCTCAGCGGTCGAACCCAGGGCTGCGAGGACCTCCTCGGGCGTGGGAAGAGTCGTTTTGCCAATGAAGGCATTTGGCGTTTCCATCTTGCTCCTTTATGTGACTGGAATCAGTCTAGACCGTGAGCGGCGGTAAAACCCGGCGCAGGATTTCCGCTTGCTCGGAAGGCTCATAAAACGGATGGTTGCGGTAGACACTGGCCCCGGCCTCCATGGAAGCGTCCATCAATTCAGGAGCGCGTTGCGCGGCCACCTCCCGGACTCTGCGGGTGTGAGCCTGCGTGAACTCTAGTTTTGCCGGATCCACAAAGCCAGCCTGGATGAAGGCGCGGGTCTTGCGAGCGCATTTACAGTCGTTCTCTGGATTGACCAGACTACAGTTGTCGCGCAGGTACTCATATAGATCGCGGCGCGCTCTGGAGAGAATCTGGCGAAAGTTGGCGGGCGTAACCTCCGCGATCTCCGCACCTACCTGATCGCTCACCTGGAAGATTTCGCCGAGGATGAAGACCAGGCGTTGGCGGCCGTCCAGACAGAGCAGCGTGCCTATCATGCAGTTATTCTTGGTCTCCTCAACGAGGATTTCAATCGGGACCGGTACCGTTCGCGGGTCTGGAAGATCAAGATCGGGTACATGACGGAGTCCGGCAGAGGCGATGGTGAAGGAGCAGATGGCATCGGAGGCAGCCCATTTCGGCTTCTTAACGGTCAACAAATGGTTGAGGGCTATGCGATAGAGCCAGGTGCGAAACTTCGCCTCGCCGCGGAATCCGGGCAGGACTTTGATGGTCTTGAGCAGGATCTCCTGGGTGGCATCTTCGGCGTCCGCACGGCGATGGAGCATACGGAGCGATAGATTGAAGAGCCAGGGAAGATGGCGTGAGAGTAGGAGCTCCATCTGGTCGCGGTCGCCAGCTTTAGCGCGAGTTGCCAGCTCTTCGTCCGGGTCGCCGACCGAGTTATCTAGAAATGGACTTTGCGGTGCGCTCTGTTCGCGTGGCATAAAGGCCTCCAAAGGATAGGACAATTCGGAGCCGGTCGTGTGACAGCGGACGAAGAACTATTTCAAAGAATCGTTGAAGGAATTGTACTTGGATTTATGAAGCGAAGGGAATTGCAGTGATTATGGGCGAGACCGGCGCCAGAATGCAACTCGTTCCGAGAAGCCGCTTGTTGGATTGCCTGAGTCCGAGCGCATGAACGCAGAGGACTATCCCGTGATCACCAGAGCCTCCAAAGGCTCCCCAGCGGCTTTCAGGTAGGAAAGTACACGGGAATCCGGAAGGGGAAGCAAGGAATCTTCGCCATCTGGCTCCTCAAGAAAGGTCTCGAAGAGGGTTGCATAGAGTCCTTGCCGGCTCGCCAGTTTCTCCTGGCGCCTTCGGAGAAACTCAAAGCGAAACGGCGACAATCGCTCCGCCTCGCCCAGGAACCCTGCGGAGAAGAACTCGGGCGAATTCGCGACAGCGCCGACGATCAGGGATCGCCAACTCGTCCTCAACAAGTTCTTCAGCGTCCCGGCGGCGTTGGGCAGGTTGTCCATTCCGGCTGCGACTCGCTCACTGAAATTCAGAAGCTGAATCACGAGAGCATCCAGCGGGAGGCCCAGCATGGCGGCGCGAGTGAAGAGAGTGACCGAGCCGCGCAGCAGATCCTCACGCACGTCCTGCAAGTCGTCCCCTAACTGAAGCAACACTCCCCATTCGAACGAGAATCGGCTTTCTTTTTCATCGAGCCAGCCATGAGCCAGGCAGGCGTCGGCCAGGACCGAGGTTCCACCTTTTGCGCAGGTGATTCGCAGCACTTCAGCGTCGCAGCAAGGGACGCAATTCCCAAGTTGCGCGATGCTCGCCTCCTGCGCCTGATGGATCGCCAACAAGCAGTCAAAGATCTGGGGATAGCCACGGCGAGAGTATTGTCCTTCAATCAGCTCAACCAAGGCCCAGAGCGCAGCCTCACGATTGTCTATTGCGGAAATCCTCTTGCCTCGTAGCCGCTCCCGGAATCGCTCACTGAAGCGGCGCTTCGCCTCGGCGGATACGTCATCGCGATCCAGGTAGTTGTCACTATATGGGTAGAGGAGGCTGTAACCCAGGATCGATGGCGTGATCCCCGTGGGATCGCCGAGCAGTGCTTGTAGGCCGCAAGCGGTCCATGCGCTGCGGCAGGCCTGAACAATCTCGGCCATGCTCAAACTCGCGTCGAACCGTCTTGCCCAGCGCGCAAACTTGGTTCCCGCAGGCAAGAAGTCGTCAGTGAGGAGCTTGACAGCTTCATTTTCCAGGCCCAGAGCGGAGGCTGAAAACTGAGCGAAAGCCTCGGTGATCCGATGCTGTGCTCCCATGCGCTCAGCTTTGGTCCGAGGAGCCCTTCGTACCTCCCGTTCAACCGCTTGCAGTGCTTCGTCGTACGCACACTCCCGCTTGTGCTGCTCCTTCATGGCGTATCGCGGCCCGTTCACCCCCAACGGGACGGCGCATTGATTCCAAGTGTCGATGCTCCGATCGACCTGCGCCTCAACCCATGACCAACTGTAAAGTTCCCTCATCGGCATCCTCTTGAGTGTTACGAAGAGGCTCATGGAACAGTTCCGCCCGGAAAATCTGGAACTGGCTCCAACTCGATAACTGAATCTTTGAATCGTCTGTTCCACGTGAAACATTTTGGGAAGCCAGCCCAAACCGGTAGACGTTCCACGTGAAACAACCCGACCAACTAGCCCGAATTGGGAGAAGTTTCAGATCGGAACCCAACAGAAAATCGATGACTCTCTGCCCTTCTTCTCAGGAAAAATAGGAAAGTTTTCCACCGATGAATCCTTTTGTCCCCCGCCCTATACCCGTCGCGCTTCCCGCATCGAAGCCCTTCCCCAACATATGTTTGCCAGTCCTTCGCCTCGGCTCCCCCCGAGTGCTTTCCACAGCTTCGCTCCGTTCTCCACAGCGCAACAGCCTACCCGAAGCCAGCCCGTCCCTTTACTCTGGAAAACCATGGGCAAAATCCTCGGCATTGTCAACCAAAAGGGCGGTGTCGGCAAAACCACCACAGCCATTAACTTGGCCGCCTGCCTCGCTCTTGAGGGCCTCAACGTCCTTCTGGTCGACTGCGACCCCCAGGCCAACGCTTCCTCCGGCCTCGGTTTGCAGCGCGACGACGACCGCCGCTCCATCTATGACGTACTCATGGGCGACTCTCCCGCCGAGCAGGTCATCCTCCCCACCGAGATCGATCTGCTCTCCCTCCTGCCCGGCTCGAAGAACCTCACCGGCGCTAATATCGAGCTAGCCCCCGCCGAAGACCGCGCTCTTCGCCTCCGCCGAGCTCTCGAACCGATCCGCGCCGGCTTCGATCTAATTATTCTCGACTGTCCCCCTGCGCTGGACCTGCTGACCCTCAATGTCCTCGTCGCCTCCGACACCCTGCTCGTCCCCATGCAAGCGGAGTACTTCGCTCTCGAAGGCATCTCCGAGCTGATCTCTACCCTCGAGCGCGTCCGCGCGGCCTTCAACCCCTCGCTCATTATCGAAGGCGTTCTCCTCACCATGTACGACGACCGCACCAACCTCTCCCAGCAGGTCACTGAGACCCTGCGCGAGTACTTCCGTGAGCGCATGTTCATCACCGTGATTCCGCGGAACGTCCGTCTCGCCGAAGCACCCAGCCACGGCAAGCCCGTCGCCCTCTACGATGCACGTTCCCGCGGCACCGAGGCCTACTTTGAACTCGCCGGCGAGTACCTGGCCCGCAACCGCACCGACCTTCCGCAGAGGAAGGGACGCATCGCCACCAAGTCTGCAAATCTGAAAGCCCCGGCCCAATCTCCGGAATAAAGGATTTTGAATCATGACCATCGCCGCCCCCGCTCTGAAGCACCGCGCCCTCGGCAAGGGCCTCGACTCCCTCCTGCCCCGCGTTCCTGCCGCCCCCGCTCCCTCTGCCGCCGAGCCGGAAGGTGGAAAGCCGATGGAAATCCCCCTCGGCCAAATCGACCGCAATCCCTTCCAGACCCGCTCCCATCTAGCCGAGGAGCAGCTAGCCGAGCTGGCCGTCTCCATCGCCGCCAACGGAGTCGTTCAGCCGGTCCTCGTCCGCCCCCTCGCCAATGGCCGCTTCCAGCTCATCGCCGGCGAGCGCCGCTGGCGTGCCTCCGAACTGGCCGGCAAGCCCACCATCCCCGCAATCCTCCGCCAGGTCTCCGACGAGCAGGCCATGGAAATCACCATCGTCGAGAACCTCCAGCGCACCGACCTCAACCCCATGGAGCAGGCGCGCGCCTTCGACCGCCTCTCACGCGAGTTCCACATGACCCAGGAGCAGATGGCAGTGCGCACCGGAAAGGATCGCGCCACCGTAGCTAATTTCTTGAGATTATTAAGGTTGCCAGCGCCCGTCCAAGCTCGCGTCGAAGCCGGCTCGCTCAGCTTCGGCCACGCCCGCGCACTGCTCTCCTTCGACAATCCAGAAGAAATCGAGAAGGCAGCCAAGCATGTCGCCGAATCTTCGCTTTCTGTTCGTCAAACGGAGACCTACGTCCAAGGCCTACTCCACCCCGAGCGCGCCGCCAAAAAGGAGCCCAAGCCCGCCCCCCCCATCGACCCCAACGTCCGCGAAGTCCAGGAGCGCCTCCAGCGAGCCCTGGGCCTGAAAGTCCACATAGAAGACCACGAAGGCCGCGGCCGAGTCATCATCGAGTACGCCCACCTGGAAGACTTTGACACCCTGCTGGAGCAGTTGACGGGCGAGTGAAGAACAAGTCGGACAGACTGAGTAAAGTGTTTGTTCGCGCCTAGGCCGGACCCTAGCCTTCGCATGCGGCTATGCTGATAGAGGCTCTCTGAAAACAGCCGTAACAATCACCCCGCCAGAGGATTCGGTCGGATCAACCCTCAACGATGCGTCCGTAAACCGGCGCTCCTCGCCAAAGGGGAAAGCGAGTTGTTGTGCCGGCGCAAGGACAGGCTTCGGCGCGTACTCCTCCGGCACAATTCTGTAGCCCCCGACTGTAAAGGTGTCGACCTGGAGCGCTCGGGCGATCTCGGTCAATATATTTACGGGAATGGCCGATTGCCCCTTCTCGTAGTACCCGAGCATAACCCTGCTGACCGGAAGCTTGTTTGCAAGCTGATCCTGGGTCAACCCAGCATGGAGGCGGGCGGCCTTGATCTTGCCGCCGAGTTCTTCCTTCCAGTCCATGTAAATATCTTGACATCTCGTCCATATAATGTAAAGATATTTACCATGAACTTTTTTCCCAATTGTCCTAAGAACATCATGTACACTTGTAGGATTCCTATGAACGGCACCCAAAGCGACAACACGAACTCTCTCTCTCTCGCCATCGGCGCCCGTAAGGCAGTGAAGGCCCTTATGGTCTCTGAGGCTAGCGGCATTCTAGATGAGCAACTCCGTCAGGTCCTGGCGGATGCCGTTGCTTCGCTGAACGCATTGAACTCGGGCACGCCTCTTTATGCGAACCTCAGCAAGGCCTCCTCCTTTGAGTCGTATGACCAGATCAGGGCAGTTCATGAAGTTCAATTGGCCATGTCTGATGGGAGGCTTACGGAGAGGCTGCAGTTGCTCCTCACTGATTCAGCGGGTGAGCACGTACAAGAAAACAAGGAGTACGCCATTCAGTTTTTCACCGCAATTGAGAATAGGGCACTCCAAAACTACAACCAATCCTTCCAATTCAGCCGATAAACTGTCGAGGCAGGCTTCATGGCTACGCTGAACGATCAGCTTCGTCAGGACGCGGCATCACTTCAGAAGTTCGTCACCTCCGTTTCTGACCATTGCGAACGGCGTAGCGGAACTGCTGCCTATTTGGAATCGTCCGAGCGTCTCTTTTCTTACATAATTGAATTCGCGGAGTCCACTTGCTCCTATTTAACTCGGTCTCTCGACTCGCAAATTGACCCACAGAATCTCCTTGATCTTCGCAAAGATATCCGTATCCTCCGCGCGGGCTGGAAGTTCATGCATCAATTCGTTAAGTCTGCCCTGGATGCCGACACGCTAAGATTGCCGAGCTCCTTGGTGCTCGGCCTTACTGCACGCTTCCGCGAAATACCCGGTTTCTCAGACACGGAATTTGTTATCTATCACACGGACAAGTTTAACTATCTCAACATCACTCTCAGCAAATTAAAAAAGGATGCCAACGACATATCCAGTCTAGTCGGGGGCCCGAGCTTTCCGGATAAGCTTGGAATGATAGGAATTCCATACTCGCAGGCGTCATCAATCTTTATGAATTGCTTGATTCCTCACGAGATGGGACATCATGTTTTTGGAGAGCTGCAATTAGAACGGTCATTCCAGATTCTGATTGAGCAAGAACTGATTGGCCGTCTGGGGAGTTCAAGACCTCAGATTGTGGAATGGCTTGCCTATTGGGCGGAGGAGATATTCTGCGATCTGTTCGCTGTCCGTCTTGTGGGCTTCTGCTTTTGTCTGGCATTTGTCGAGCTATATGATGTTTCGATGGTATTGGACGAAAACTCAGTCTACTCTGCAAAACGCTCGGCCGGCCTGACTGAATTCAAAGAGTACCCACCAGACTTATTCAGGCTTCGCCAACAAGTAAGCGTGCTAAAGCAGGACAAGTGGTGGCCATACGTTCACAAAATAGACTCACATTATGTACGAACATTAGAAGCCGCAGGCGATCTTGAAGAACAGACTTTTAAGATGCAGAACTATTTCAATACCGACCCAGAAATCATCTTGGCAGCATTCTTCGCGATCGTTCCGAAGATATCTGACAAGCTTGATGCGATTACAAAGGACCTCAAATTAGGAACAGACGAGTGGCAGACTAATGATCAAGCCATATCACTATATCTCGAAAATGGAATAGTCCCGTCTAGCATCCTTTCTGCGAGCTCGGCAGGCGATTTCATTCACCCCAAACCGGTGTCGCTCCTTAATGCGTCCTATAAATTCTATCTTCAGGGGTTGGACTTCTTGATACCCAATATCGACGGCGCAAAAGTAGACAACAAAGAAGACCGAGTCAAATGGGCAAAAAAGGTGGAAATGTGGACTGCAAAGGCGATTGAGGATGTAATGCTCATGACAGGAGGGTTCTCCTAATGTCAGTTCTGACAACCAAAGATTTTGACAAGCGGCTAAGACTCCCGATATATGATCCAAGCAGCCTTGTCATCACGCCTTTGCCCTCAAAGGACGCATTTAGTGAAGATTCAATTGATCTCAGGCTCGGAACGCATTTTTTAATGCCCCAAATTCCACCGGAACCATATATCGACCCCGGAGCTACGGGAAACGCACAAAACTATTTGCAGTTGCACGCGCCGATGGGTGGCTACTTCGTTCTCCCGGCGCATCAAACCGTTCTGGGCGCGACGTTGGAATACATAAAGCTCCCTTTTGATGCGTCCGGAGAGATTCTTCCAAAGTCGTCGGTGGCTCGCACGTTCATGGTGATTGAAACAGCTCCTTGGGTACATCCAAATTATCGTGGATGTCTCACGCTGGAGATCGCAAACTCATCGAATACCGCCATTCTTATGTATCCGGGCATGCCAATAGGCCAGCTAGTTCTCATGAGTACCTCGAATGACAAATGCCAGAATGAGGAAAAACAGAAACCAATTCAGCTAAGCGGCTCATACATAGGGTCGGTATATCCTGATCCCCCCAGCCTCAAGCAACCCCAAGAGATGCTAAGCAGGATCGGAATGAACAAATACCGTCGGCCAGGATTTGGATGGGTCAACAATAATAAGATGCGTGACGAACTTGAAAAGGTCAGAAAGACGCTGAATCCTGACGAGAACACAGCCATCCAGAAGATTATGCAAATCATCTCCCAACAGGGCTGCCTGCCGGCAGACAGTCCGGTATTGAGTGTGTTCAAGTAGGTAGTCCAGACCCTACACTCCGAGGCCCGCTCCTGCTCCACAGCTCGCACGTCCCATTGCTCCCATTCCGGAGCGATAGCGGCCGTTTGCGGATAATAAAACTCCCTTGGCATACAATCGGAAGTAGAGAAGAAAACGGGCAAAGCCCGTCTTCGTCAAGAAAGGGCCAGGCACCCACCCCCTATATACCGTGAAACTGTGAAACTATGACGGATTTCGCATAGCAAACGGGGAAACAAAAAACATAAGTGACATATAAACAATAACTTACAAAGGTATAAATATACTTGGCGCTGTAAGTTGTTAGATATGGTGGGCCCGGAGGGATTTGAACCCCGAACCAAGGGATTATGAGTTGATCGGGAAGACAGTAAATGTAAGAAAAATAAGGGAAAGCGAGCGTAATCTAGAAATCGTACAATTCCTTTAATAACACAAACTTAGCGTAAGTATGCGTAATCGAGCCAAACTGACGAGTGTACCGCCACTGTACCGAAACGCAAGCTTCATCCATAGCTTTCCGTGTGAGCACGACGCTGCTGACGGCTCATTTGGGCTCGTTCCAATGAAGACTGGGAGTCCAATGCCTGGCAGTTGAATTGGCCGTCGGCACCGGGAGGATGCACGGCAAAAGAAATGCGCGGAGCAAAATGCCAACCTCTTCGAGAGAGGTAGAGCCGGTTCCAGGGTACAGGCGGCCGACGAACGCATTCCATTGCTGTTTCTTCTGCGGGTCGCCGAGGAACTCTTCCGTCAGAGCAAATGGAACCTCTTGCGGAATTGCGACCCCACGCCGCTCAAAAGACGCACGGATCGCAGCGCGCAACGTCTCCATGTCAAAAGTCCAGGTGTTGGCCATGAACCAGATGTCGTAGAAGTCCTTCATGCGGCTGTTGCGAATATCCAATGCAACCATCGCATTGAATTTCTCCGCGATGGCGGCTTCGCGTGGATAGGCGCGGATGACCGGCGGCTCCATAGGGAGCAGCACAGGAAATGACTCGAATTCCGGCTCGGGATAGACGGCGTCGCCGAATCCAATATCGACTTGCATCGGTATGCGCGCGCCGGCCAGGACGCCCTGGAATTTCACGCGCACGCCTTCATACTCGTCCTCTTCTTTGATCCGTGTTCCCTCGACCGATTCGCCGTCGAAGAGAATGCCGTCATTCCCTTCGACCTTGCATATGGCCTGAATGCTCTCCTCGACTTCACGAATGGCCGACGATCCCCAGCCGAGCAGGTCCAAATCTTTCGTCGGCCGGTGAGTCTCGCCCGTCCAGAGCGTAAACAGCGTCGCTCCCTTGATTGCGAATCTGTCGCGGTAGGGCGAGTTGCCCAGCCGGTACAGAAATCGCTCGATCGCATATCTTCCCAAGACGCGCTGGTAGTCTTGCCCTTTGCTTTGGGCGAGAGCGAGCAGACGTGCTCGGATGGAAGCCGCAGGATTCTTCGCCGGTTCGCGGGTCATAGTGCCTCCATGTAGGGACGGATGACGTTGCTCACGCGGCAGATCTTGGCATAGTGGTAGATGTCGTTGATGGTGGCCTTCTTTTGGCGGAGACTGTCTTTCAGCGCCTCGATTGCAACGTCCAGGCCAACTTTGTTGCGGAACTTGAAGCAATCTGCCACGGTCTTTGCAACTGAGTAAACGCGCACAGGCACGCTCTCAACCGTATGATTTTCGACGCCTTCGGAAAGCGAAGGTTCCGTTAGACGCACCACGCGGAGTGAAGGCGACAGGATAGCAGGCTTTCTTGCCCCTTTGCCGAGAGCGATCCAGACAAATGCCGGGCTTTGCGTAGTGAATTCGTGAAAAGCCAGGGCCGAGAGGAGGCACAGAATTGCTTCCGGCACCCGTTTTGCCACCTCCGCGTAGGAGTGGCGCTCAGTGATCGCCGCGTCGGGCAGGGTGTATATCCCGCGCCCAAGCCGGCTGAGCTTTCCTTGACGGTGGAGACGCAGCAGATACTCACGGGGAATCCCGAGGGCCTCAACATCGCGGGGCCGCACAATTCCCTTCCGGCGGACGTACTGCATGGTTCTCTCAATTGGCGTTGTCGTGATCATTGTGTCAAACCATCATTATTTAATCACATATAATGACATATTGCAACAATCGGCAAAATCTACGATCCCCCGTGGATGACTTTCGTTATATGTTCGCCTATACTCGGCCAATGAGTTTTGGGTTCCCAATCCTGGAGCGTAAGCAGTTCGTCGTCACCTGCAAACGGTGCAGGCGGGATGTTCCGGCAGGTGTGAGGGAGTTCCCATTCCAGCCCATCGTAGTGCCCTGCCCACTCTGCGGGGAGCTGCGAAGGTACGCGAGGTCAAGGAAAACGGCGAGCGTTCAAGCCGGCTTCGGCCCGGCCGGGTCCGCCGAGCTACTACTCCGCCGCCGCGCGTCACAGGCACGGCAAGGAACTTGTTTCGACTCGTCCGGCTTGTCAGCCGGTCCTCTCCCGGTGGCGCTAAGGCCACGCCCGCCTTCATCCGGTCATTCGTTTCCACGAAAACGGCGCCCTTCCAGCGTCGCGCCATCGTCAATGTCCGCTATTCGTCCGCCCGGACGCCGGGGGGATGGAAGGCGCATGGAACCTACATCGAGCGGGAGAGTGCCAAGGGCGACCGCCTGCCGCCTGAGAGGGAAGCGGCCACTGAGTTCGACAGCCAGGCTCCCGATCCCGACCGGCTTGGCTTGGCGCAGGAGTACCAACTCGGTACGTTGGCTGAAAGCTGGCAGAAGGCCGGAGACAAGCGACTTTTCAAAATCATCCTGTCTCCAGAAGACGCAAACGTGGACTTCCAGCGAACCGCGGCGGAGATGATGGCACGGATCGAGCAGCATACCGGAGCGCCGGTCGAATGGGGAGGCGTGGTACACCGCAATCCCGGCACGTTGCTCCTATTCCCAGAGTCGATCATTCCAAGCTGGAATGGAATGCACGAGACACGCTGGGCTTCCGGCTTCATGCAACTCAAGCAGCAGCGCACCGGCCTGCTGATCGGCACCACGATTCCGATTCCGAACACGGAAGCCAATCGCAATGTTCTCCTCTCCCGTGGCCACACCGAACGGCTCTCCTATGTTCAGCGTGTGCCCGTCCCTCTTGGAATGTGGCACTTCGGAGACAAGCGCCGCGGCTTTCCGTTGATGCTTCGCTTCCCGCCAACCATTCGGGTTTGGAACCGGCGCGCCGGGATACTGGTCTGCTACGAGCAACTCGCTTTCTGGCCGGCCATCCAAACACTCGCTCACAACCCCGATATGCTGCTTGCCCCCTCCAACGTGTACTGGGCTGCCAATACGCCCATTCCAGCAATTCAGCACGTGGCCGCGCAAGATTGGGCCGACCTCTGGGCCATCCCACTCTACGAGGCAAACAACCGATGAGAACTCTGACCACGATTTGCCTGCTCTGCTTTGCCGCGAATCTCCCCGCTCAACGGCTCGACATTGCTGCACTCCAATCGCGCTGTCTTCCGGCCGTGCCGCTCACCATGCTCAGCGCCATAATCCGCGTTGAATCCGGCGGCAACCCGAATGCCATGCAGATCGACTTTCCAAGGGCGCTCCTCACGCAATGGCATCTACCGGAGGGTACATTGCGGCTCAAGCGCCAGCCAGGCACCCAACGCGAGGCGTTGGAGTGGCTCGACTACTTCGAGCGCCGAGGCATCTTTGTTGATTTGGGTCTCATGCAGGTCAGCACAGCGGAGGCGCAGCGCCGTGGGCTGCCTGTCGAGTCGTTATTGGACCCATGCTTCAATCTTCGCGCCGGCTGGCAGATTCTCGAAAGCGCCTATCAGCTTGAGGTCAAAACCTACGGACCCGGCCAGGAGGCGCTCCGTCACGCCATCTCTCGCTACAACACTGGCGACACACAGCGCGGAATTGATAACGGCTATTTGGCGCGGGTCGTTGCGGCGCTCCGCCAATTGCCCGCGACAGGCTCACCCGCGAGAGGAGAGAACCGAAGATGATTGACGCAACCGACTTCACAATCCACGGCACTGGTGTACTCAGAAACAAGCTCGGCATCACGGACCCGGCCGCTCTATCGAAAGCGGCGGCGGATTCCACGTCTCTTCGCCTTGCCGACCTTCATGCAACGCCTGTTCGCGGCGGCTTTGACTCCACGCACCTTCAGGCTATCCACCACTATATCTATCAAGACCTCTACGATTGGGCTGGCGAACTGCGACCGATTGACGCCGGCAACGTGCCTGCATCTCAAGTGGAGAAATCCCTCAACAGCGTCTTGGACCGCTTGAGCCGCGAAAACTACCTAAAAGGCTTGAGCGGCGAAGAGTGGTCGCGTAGCGCCTCAGCCTACATCTACGAGCTCGGAACGATACAGCCGTTCCTCGCGGGGAACGAAATCGCTCTCCAGGAGTTTGCCGTCGAGCTGGCGCGCAAGAACAACCTGAGCTTGCAATGGGACGCGACACCCGACATCGCTTCCGACTCGATTGCGCTCCTGAGCCAGTCCGAGCAATCCGCCAACCTGCGGCGCCTCATCATGCTGGCGATGGATACCGGCCCCATTACGCAGCCTTCCAGCCGCGGCCATGTCGTGGAGCAGGGAATGGAGAGGTTCTTGCCGAGCCGCCTGGGTTGACAAGAGAACGATCAACACAGCGGGATTTTGAGCGTGAGGGAAAAAGATCAAGCTCACTCCTGAGCGGTTTTTACGATTGTAACGTCAAAATATCTTAGCGATTACCAAAGGGGGTTTCAGTACGGAGAAGAGGTAACCGGCCATGATTCCATTGCCATACTTTACCCATTCGTGGCTTCGTGACCTTGCGTGCTGTGTAAACAACCGAAACTGTCCGTAAGCAAGGGAAGCGTACAGCTTTCTACACCCTTGACCGCGGCGTGGCGTCTTACTTAACCGTCGCCCAAGCAGACAATCTAGCTGAAACAGAAAACCGGGCAAGCCAGGTTGTGATAGGAGAAAGTGTGAATGGGTTGCCTGATTGAGCACAAGGCACAGGTCATTTTTGTATCTGCTTCATCCGTGAACGAGAACGGCAAGAAGCGCAGAATCGTCATTGAGAGCCGCCCTGAGTTTGCCATCGTCCGGCTCCTCGGAGCAAGAGGACAGTTCTCCATCGTCTGGGAAGTAATCTATGAAGCTGCAATGCGGCGCCACGAAGAGAACCTGCGCTTGGAAGCCGAGGCTGAGAAGCCACGCAGAGTCCGAAACAAGAAGCTCACCGACTAGGTTATGGGGTGCGTAATAAAACCGGTATTCAGACAACTGATCCGTCGTGCTCCTATGCCATCGGAACGGACTTCTTCCCGGTGCAGTTTAGCTTCAAGTCACGCTTCCTTGTTTCGGCGCTGCGAAGCCTCGGCCTCGTCAATTCGTGCGACCAGATCCTCCGCGCGAAGATGCGTGTAGCGTATGAGCATCTGCATCGACTTGTGGCCGCTGATGGCAGAGACTTCCTGGTCAGAGAATCCGGCTTCAACGAAGCGGCTGACGGCCTCGTGGCGGAGATCGTGAAAGTGTACGTTGACCAGCTTCAATTCACGTTTGATATTCAGCCATACCGGATTGAACTGGTAGGGGCGGCGCTTGCCGTCCAGCCCTGGCTCCCCGAAAAAGATCAGGTCTGTGTCGATTGGACGCACGGGATGATTCAGTGCCTCGCGGAATACCGCTGTCGCAGCCGCACTCAACGGCACAGTGCGCGGCGACGTGTTTTTGGTTTCGAGCAGACGCACGACGCGGCGTTTGAGGTCCACTTGCGACCGGCGCAGAGTCACGATCTCTGATGCGCGCATTCCGGTGGT
>JBEKNI010000029.1:0-48960 GCA_049522975.1 Occallatibacter sp.
AGCGTGGCGAAGATTCGCCCACCGACACGAAAATCGGCAGCGCCCATGTGCGAACTCTCTTCGGCGCCTTCGAAGCTCAGCGCTATACGGCGAAAGTCAGATGCATTCATCGCGAGGCCTCCAATAAATGACCTTCACATTCTTCGTTCAGCCATTTGGAAAAAGCAGAAAACTCCTCGTCGCGGCCCAGAAACTCGCGGACCATCTGGCGGCCCGGCTTTGACCCGCCCTGTTTGAGTACCAATTTGCGGTAGCGGCTGCCGGCATCGCAGCCCAGCAGGTCGGTGGGGTCGAACTGGGCAAAGAAGTCCAGCGCGATGACCTTATCAAAAGCATAGGTATAGTAATTCGACGAGTAGCCGGTCAGGTGGCCAAAGCTCGCGTACATGCGATTGCCTTCCAGCCACGTCCACGGTTGCAGGCTCTGGTAGAGCTGCCTGGTAATGAGGTCCAGGTCCAGGCCGGCCGGGTTCCGGTCGTGCAGGTAGAGCGAGAGCGTGGTGTAGTAAAGCTGCGAACGGACCCAGTCGGCGCGTCCGAATGCCCCGGCCAGTTTCATTTTTTTGATCGTCTCGGAGGGGAGTGTTTCGCCCGTCTGATAATGCTTTGCGAAGGTCTGAAGCAGTTTTTCGTCGCGGAAAAACTCTTCCAGCATCTGCGAGGGCACCTCGATGAAGTCGCCCTCGGTGGCAAAGCCGGAGAGGCCGGCCCACTCGGTTTGCCCTCCGAGAATGGCATGCATCAGATGGCCGAACTCGTGAAAGAAGGTGACCACGTCGCTGTATTGCAGCAAGCCTGGATCGCTTCCGTCGCCGTTGGGGAAGTTGCAGATCAGAGCGGCCTCGGGCAGAACGCGCCCGCGCACGCCGGGGACAATGGGCGCGGCGGAGAACCATTTGTCCTTGCCCTCGCGCGGATGCATGTCGAGATAGAAGCGGCCCACATGCCGGCCTTCGTCGAAGACCTCGAAGACTGAAACGTCCGCGTGCCACGCGGGCGCACTCGACGGACGGAACTCGATCTTGAAGAGGCGCGCGGCTGTTTCCAGAACACCCGCCTCGACCCGCGCATAGGAAAAATAAGGCCGCACAGATTGTGAATCGAAGTCGAAGGCCGAGCGGCGGAACTGCTCATGCCAATAGCCGCGGCCGGTAATGTCGATGGCTTTCAGCTCAGGCTCGCACCGGCGCGCGAAGTCGAGAATCAATTCGTGCTCGCGGCGCGCGCCGTCGCGGCTGGCTTCGTCGAGTTTCGCGAGGAAGCTGCGCACGTTGGCCGCCGAGGCCATCATCTGATCGGCGGTGGCCAGATCGGCCCAACTGCGAAAGCCGAGTATCGAAGCAATCTGCTGCCGCGTGGCCAGCAGGTCGAGGAGGATCTGTTGGTTCGCCGGATAGGCGCGCGTGTTGTAGGCCAGGAACATGCGCTCGCGCAGAGGGGCGCTCGAGGCGAAGATCATCACCGGTTGCATGTCGGGAGGGTCGGTGGTGAGAGGGATGCACCCGCTTGCATCCGCTGGATGGCGGGCAAGGTAGTCGGCGGGAAGGCCATCGAGTTCATCAGGCGCGGCCTCGATGGTCTTGCCGCCCTCCTGAACATTGCGGCTGAATGTTAGCGAAAGATGCGTGGCCTTTTCATGGAGCGATTGCAACAGCTCGCGCGTGGCCTGATCCTTGTCCACGCCGGCGAGCCGGTAGCCGAGCAGAGTGCGCGCGACGAAATGCGTTGTAGCATCGCTGGCGCCGTCGAGCACAACGGCCGTGAGAGCATCGTAGACCGCGCGGTTCAAGCTCAGCGCGCTCGCCGCCTGCGCCACACGCTGCGCTTCCATCTGCGCCCGATCGCGAACTTCCTTGATTGCGGCAACCGAATTGAGCACGCCAGCCTGCGCGCCGGCCAGGCCGAGCTGCTCGATGGCCGCATCGAAGAGGCGCAGCGAATTCTCCGGCGTGCGCTCGCCTTCGACAGCCAGCAGAGCAGCCAGCGCCTCCTCGTGCGCCGCCAGCCGCGCGTCAACCCATGCGGAGAGCGCTTCGGCGGAAGCGGCTCCGCCTGCCTCCCAGACGTGAAGCTCTTGCGATGCGGCGACGACTGAGTTCTCAGCAGGCATGATGGGCAGACTCCTCCGAACTTCTAGAGTGCCACACCAGGGCGGGTCCGCGCATGTATTCTTCGCGCCTCGCCATTTTGCCGAAGAGGAAATCATTGGCGATCACGGAGAGCGATTGGATCAAACCGAAACGGAACGGAGAAACAAAAAACCTGTTGCGCGGCAGACGCTGAGCGGGGATGCCTGCGCAGATCGCACGATTGCATCGCGGACTTGACGCGACAGTTGAGGTCGAATCGCATTCTCTGAACCGATGCAAGAGAGTTCCGATTCGGCTCTCGAAAAAAATTGTTGCCTATTTTTCCACTACCATGTCGTTTTTCTCTTGACACTTTCGATTGGTGATTCTATACATTGCATCAACTGCAAGATCGTTTGCAGGAAGGCAACAAAATTTTTCAAAAGGGAGAATAGGCAAATGGCAACCAAGAAGGCAGCCAAGAAGGCACCCGCGAAGAAGGCGGCGAAGAAGGCCGCAAAGAAGAAGTAGCGGAACCTCCAACCACAAGGCAACACCTCAGGGGAACGCGTCAAGCGCTCCCCTGAAGTGTTTTTGGAAGGATTACACTGGTAGACGCGAGGAATGGAGGGAGGAAGCGATGACACGCCGCCGCTGGATTGCCGAGCATTGGGACGAAGCCACCGCAACGCTCACGGGTGCGCAGGCCGCGCACATGACGCGCGTGCTGCGCGCGCAGACGGGGATGGAGGCCGATGTGGTGGCCGGCGGCCACGTCTTTCATGCGCAGGTGGCCGCCGTCGCCGCCGATGAGGTGCGCTTCAATCTGATCGCGGAGCTGGAGGCCGATCCGGCGCTGCCCGTCACGCTGGTAATGGCCGTCTACAAATTCGATCGCATGGAGTGGGCCATCGAGAAGGCGACCGAACTGGGAGTGGCCGCGATTGCGCCGGTGATTGCGCGGCGCACGGAGAAGCACTTGGCCGAAGCCGCCGATAAGCGCGCCGAGCGCTGGCGGCGCATCGCGCATGAAGCGGCGCAGCAGTCGCGGCGTTCCGATGTGCCAATCCTCTTCGATCCGGCGCCGCTGGCCGCGCGCGTTCGTGCGGCGTCAGAGGCGACGCAAGAGGCCGCCGGCTCGATGTGCATCGTGCTGGCCGAGCAGGAGCGCACCACCACACTACGCAATACGCTGGATGAAGCCGTGGCCGCGGCCGGAACGGAGATGCCGCGGCTAGAGATCGCCATCGGTCCCGAGGGCGGATGGGCGCCGGAGGAAGAAGCGCTCTTCGATGCCAATGGCTGGCGCGCCGCATCGCTCGGTCCGCGCATTCTGCGCGCCGAGACCGCGGCCATCGCCGCGCTGGCCGTGGTCGCTTCATACCTGGAGTAGAAAGATCATGATCTGTTTCAGCAAGCGTGCAGTTCTGTTTAGTCTGACGGCGGGGGCTGTTCTGCTGCTGGTCCTCACCGGAGTCTGGATTCTGAGATTCGAACGCCAAGCCCGGGCGCCGGTGGCCTTGGCTGTGAGAAACGCGCGCAGTTCGGTAAAGATCCGGCAACTACTCGGCGAGCCCTTGCGCATTGGCCGGTTGGTCAAAGGAACCATCTTCTCGAATGGCGGCGGTGGCAATGCCGATCTGGCCATCCGCATTCACGGTCCCCTCGGAGAAGGCATACTCGATGAGTGGGCGCAGGAAGATTCGGGCAAGTGGCATATCTGCTCTCTTGCTTTCCAGTCGAGTGACGGTTCGATCAACATCCCGCTCGTTGACGATTCTTCCACTCACTGTGAACGAGAGTAGTTGCCTGCACACCCGCCGGCGCATCAGTTCTTTGCCCTGCTCGCGTCGAGCGCGGCTCTCAAGCTGAAGCCAGCCAGCACCAGAGCTGTAATCCAGTGCATCGCCGGCCGCAGGTCGAAGATGTTGCCGAGCAGCACGCCGGCTGTGAAGGTTGCAACCGCCAACGAGAGGCTTCCCGCAAAGCTGATCCACGCCAGCGGACGATCCGAGGGCCGTGCCACGCGCAGCAGTTTCACGGCTGCAATCAGCAGCGTCAGCAGCGTGGCGCAGAGCGATCACAGCATGGTCATCGGTTCATTCGCGTACATCCGGCAAGATCCATACCCGTGCAACAGGCGCCGAAAATGAGAATCCATGCAAAGACGTGATCGATAGTCTTCCTGCAATCCCCCTCCGTTGAAAACTTCCGGATGCCAAAGGCATTTCGTTATCGCAGCAGCACGCCCGAGGAACGATAGCTTTGGCCGCCAACCACGGAGACAACAGACGGAAACTCGGTGGTTTCGGTCAGAGACTCGATCGCGCCGCCGCGCAGCACGACGGTGTCCTCCACCTTGCCGCCCTCGCACGAGGGGTTCCACGCGAAGGCCTGCCGGTCCACGACGATCTCCGTTCCCTTGGGCGTCGCCACCCACTCCCGCTCGCCATAGCCGGTGGCGCCGCCCTGGTGATGCAGATCTTCGGCTCCGGGAAATCCCGCCGCCGCATAGGCATCCTTCGCCACTGAGTACAACCGCTGCGCGGTGACTCCGGCGCGCGTGGCGTGAAGCAATGCGGCGTTGACCTTCGCGGCGGCTTCAAATCCATCGGCAAGGCTCTGCGGCATCGGGCCGAAATGGACAAAGCGCGTCATGGAGATAACCAGGCCCCACTTTCGCGCGCATAGATTCACCATTCCAAAACGCTGCAAGCGTTTGCCCCTCGGCAGAGCGTGCTTGTACTTGAGGATTCGATCATCCACCGCCATCAGCAGCACGGAGGGGAGAATGGAATTCTGAATCAGCCGCGAAGCGGTCAGGGCGCTGATCTCTTCTTCGGTCTCGCCCGGCTCCAGATGCAGCACCACGTCCTCGACAACCCGCGCTGTCATCGCCCCCAGGGAGCGGTAACGCTCGATCTCCGCCGCCTGCAACTGGCTGCGCAGCCCGGCAAGATTGATGGCCTCGCACTCCGCTTCATGGGTGTCTGCCCCGAGCGCGCCCGCCGCAGCCAGCCGCCGCGCCGCCTTCACAAAATCTCCCTCCTGCCAAGGCAGCACCACCGGCTCGAAGCCCAATCCGCCGAACTCTTCATCGTGCATTCGCGACGCTTCATTGTTGGTAGTGAGATAGAAGCCGCTCCCGTCCTTGCGCACGAAGACAGCGGCGCTACCCGTGGCCGAGGGAACGGCGACTCGCATGTCCACCTGGCCGGCCGTGGCCCAGGCGACATTCTCATGCCGGCTCAACAAGACGCCGCCAAGGCTGCGTTGCGCCATCAACTCAACGAGCTGTTGCTTCTTGATCCGGATCTCATCCTGAATGGGCTTGGAGGCTCTGGTTTCCTGTGTCTGGTCTGTCGCGTTCATCTTTCTTCTCCACTCTGCCGCCGGGGCAGAACCGGGCTGGCGAAAACTGTCTATTTGATCTGTTTGAGCGCCGGGTAAATCGCGCGATAAAGCTGGTACTGCCGCTGGAGTTTTTCCGAAGATTGCCTGTTGGGCTCGACTACCGAGGCGATCTTCACAATCTGCGCGCAGGCTTCATCGACCGATGGCCACAGGCCCGCGCCGACTCCGGCAAGCACCGCGGCGCCATACGCGCAGCCCTCTTCTGCCGCAAGCAGCGAGACAGGCTTCGCGTAAACATCGGCCTGAATCTGCTGCCATAGCGGCGAACGCGCACCGCCTCCGCCGAGACGAATATCATTCACCGGCACGCCGATCTCGGCGAAGATGGTCAGCGAATCCTTCAAGCTGAAGGCCACTCCTTCGAGAATGGCGCGAATGATATGCCCGCGCCCGTGACTGGCGGCCAGGCCGAGCAGCGCGCCGCGCACATCCGAGTCCAGATGCGGCGTCCGCTCTCCCATCAGGTACGGCGCCCACATCACTCCATCGGCTCCCGCTGGGATTGCCGCGGCCTCCCGCGAAAGATTGTCGTAAGGATCTCCTGTTGCGCCGCCGGCCACGCCAAAGGTGTCGCGGAACCAGCGCAGCGAAAGCCCCGCCGCCTGGGTCACGCCCATCACATGCCAGCGATTTGGAATCGCATGGCAGAAGGTGTGCAAGCGCCCCTTGGGATCGAGAAACGGCTGATCCGTCGCGGCAAAGACGACGCCCGAGGTTCCGATCGTCGCGCTCACATCGCCGGCCTTGACGATGCCCATGCCGATGGCGCCGCCTGCCTGATCTCCCGCTCCGGCAACCACCGGAGTTCCTTCGGCGAGGCCAGTTGCGGCCGCCGCGCGCGCCGTGATTCTGCCCACGATCTCCGGCGATTCGAAGACCTCCGGCAGGCACCCCGGATCAAGCTCGGTGGCTTCCACCATCCCTTGCGACCAGCGGCGATGAGCAACATCGAGCAGCAGCGTGCCGCTTGCGTCGGAGACATCGATCGCCCGCACGCCCGTCAATTGCAAGCGGACGTAATCCTTGGGCAGAAGGAAGAAGCGGAAGCGGCTCCAGATCTCCGGCTCATGCGTGCGAACCCACATCAGCTTGGTCAGCGTGAAATTCGGGAGCGCGGGATTCGAGGTCAACTCGACCAGCCGCTGCTCGCCGATCGTCTCGTTGAGCACGCGGCACTCTTCCGTGCTGCGCTGATCGCACCAGATCAGCGCGGGGCGAAGGACTTCTTCGTTCCCATCGAGCAGCACCGCGCCATGCATCTGTCCCGCCAGCCCAGCCGCGGCGATTTCGTCCTTGGAGACGCCGGTCTCCTTGAGCAGCTTGACGATCGCCTGCTGGCCTGCGTTCCACCAGTCGCGCGGATCCTGCTCCGCCCATCCATTTTGCGGCGACGCAAAGGCGACATGCTCATGCGTGGCCGATCCGATCAGACTGCCTGTTTCGTCCACCAAGAGAGCGCGCGTGCCGCCCGTGCCTACGTCGATGCCGATCACATAGCGATTCATTGCCGTTCACTCTTCCTACTCCGGCCCAGGATGACCGCAACACTAAAACCCTGTCATCCTGAGCGGAATTTGGCGCGTTCTTTGCGACAAACGGAGTCGAAGGACCTGCGGTTGCTTTTCGTCCGGCCCGTTCTTCTGTCCGCTCAATAGGGCTGAACGGTCTCACTCTTCCGCTTGCCCGTGCAGATACGACTCCCATCCCAGATAGCGTGTCGCGGCCTCGTGCACGGCCTTGGAAACATCGCTGAAGTTACCGGCAACGTGGTGCTCGAAGCCTTCCCGGCAAATGTATTTCAGCAGCTTCTGCAAGTCGGGAATCTCCGCCACGCCCGCGCCCCCGAAGGTCTCCAGCGGATCGTCGGTGAACCTTCCCGCGCCGGTGTAGCCGCGAATCACGCCGCGCCGGTCGTCTGTCGAGTAGCGGGCGAAGCTCATCGCGCCGGCCTTCACGCGGCCCACGCAGGTGCCGAAGGCATTCTCCTTGCCCACCGTGCCGGCGATGATCTCCTGGAAGTCCATGCGCACTTCCTTGAAGAAATGCTTGGGCAGATTCGAGCAGTGGAAGCAGACGCATTTGTTGGGATCGCTGCCGTAGTTGTTGTTCCAGTCCAGAAGCGCGCTCGGCGTGCCGCTGGCCAGGGCCATCATGTACATGCTCAGCGTGCCGGGCACATCCACTTCGCAGGCCGAGGGAATCAGCTCGTTCGACATCATGCTCATGATGGTGCAGGGCACCACGCCGAAGTACTCTTCCATCGAGGTCCAGCACTGCACGGCGCTGATGGTGACGTACGTCTGCTTCATCCAGCCTTCGATGACCGCGCCCAGCTTGGCCATCTTCAGCAATGCCGCGTCGGAGATGCCGGCGGTCGAGACATAACTCTTGATGGCGGCCAGCTTGGCCTGCGCTGCGTCGTCCGTGTCGCTCATCTTGTTGATGCGGCCGAAGATCTCAGAAAGATCGATCGTCTCGATGGAGATGCCGCTGGTTTCCAGAATCCGCTCCGAGTAGCGCACCGTGTTGAAGGCCGTGGGCCGCGCGCCGATGGCGCCGATGCGCAGATTCTTCAGACCCTTCACGATGCGGCAGATGGCGGAGAACCACTCCAGATCGGCCTTGAACTCCGGCGAATCCAGCGCCTCGGTGTGCAGCGTGGTCAGCGAATAGGGGATGCCGTACTGCATCAGGTTGTTACAACAGCTCATCTTGCCGCAAAAACTATCGCGGCGCGTCGCGATGGTCATGGCGTCGCTGCGGTCGGGCGTGGCCTGCACCAGCACTGGAACCTTCAGCCCGGAGAGCCGGATCGCGTCCACGATGCCGCGCTCCTCGCCAAAGTTCGGCAACGTAATGATGATGCCGTCGATCTCTTCGGCGTGCTTCTTGAAGAGCGCGGCGCAGCGCAGGGACTCGGCGTAGGTTTCCACCGCGCCATGCCTCGACTCCTCGGGGCTCAACACCACGGCCTTTGCTCCCGCGGCCTCCAGAACGGAGATGATCTCATCGCGGCCCGTCTTGGCCAGATGGCCGGGGAAAAAACCGCGGTTGCCTACCACCACTCCAAACGTCATTGCTCGTTGCGCTACCATCTTCTGCTCCTTCGATCTTTGCCGCATCCGCGGCATCTGAGATTGTTATTGATCCTGTCCTGGACGGAACTTCACCACGTAAAAACCGGGTGCCCCACCCTCGCCGCGTTCTTGTTCTTGCGGCTAGGGTGGGAGCCTATCAACCTAAGCGCGCCCTGGGCGGAACTTCAACACGTAAAAGACTCCCAGTGTCGTCAGTAGACCGCCCCACCAGACCGGCGTATGAAGTTCGGTCAATTGCACCAAGGGCGGGTAAACTCCAATGTGCCACTCATAAACGCCGTAGCAGAAGATCATCAGCCCATAGGCGACCAGCAGCACTCCAATGAAAAACCAGATAGGAATTCCGGAACCGCGCATCTCTTCAACCCTTTCCTCTCCTCTCTCGCCGAGAGGACAAAAAACTTGTTACCAGAACATAATGTTGAGCGCCGCGAAGATCACTACCACCAGTGCGGCCCACGTCCACTCGTTCTTGTAGAACGGCACCGGCTCTTCCTTTGGCAGCGGAGTCACGCCATAGACCAGGCCTTCCAGTTCCACTGCCGGCCTGGGCTTGGTGAACATGCTCACTACAAAGATGACGATGGCGGTGAACAGACATGCCCACAGCGCGCGGAAGACATTCTCGGCCATCGGCTTGGCGTCGGGCGAAAGCGCCACGTAGGCCAGCTTGGCGGGGTAGACATGGACCCACTCGAAGAGGCTGGCCGAAAAGACCACGCCAAAGAGCAGGCCCAGAAAACCGGCGATCCTCGTCGCGCGCTTCCAGAACATGCCCAGCAGAATCGTGGCCAGCAGCGGCGCGATGAAGATCGAGAACAGCGCCTGCACATAGTCCATGATTCCGTGCGCGCGCTGCACCAGATAGCCGGCGCCTATGGAAACCAGCACGCCGAAGACGATCGACAGCCTGCCCACCATTACATAGTGGCTGTCGGAGCCTTTCTTGTTGATCAGCGGCTTATAGAGATCATAAGTCCACACCGTCGAGAAGGCGCTCACGTTGCCCGCCATGCCGCTCATGAAGCCGGCGATCAGCGCGGTAATGCCCAGGCCCAGCAGGCCGGGGCCGAGGTAGCGGACCATCATCAGCGGCAGCACCTCGTTATAGCTGTGCAGATCCGACTGCGGCCCCGCTTTCTGGTCCAGCACATCCTGTTGCACCGCCGGCGAAAGCGCGGTCTGCTGCAACAGAGGCGCGCAATTGGACGAGATCGGAACGCAGGCCTTCCACGTGTCCTGGGGAATCAATTGCATGCGGCTATCGTCGGAATTCTTCAACACAACCAGGCCCAGCAGGCCGGGCAGAATGACGATGAACGGAACCGCCATCTTGAAGAACGATCCGATAATCGGCGCCATCCGCGCGGCGCGCAGGTTATGTGCCGCCAGCACGCGCTGGACAACAAGAAAATCCGTGGTCCAGTAGCCGAAGCTGATCGCGAATCCCAGGCCGAAGACGATGCCCGTCCAGTGCACTCCCATTGGGTTGGCGGAGAAGCTGCCGGTATCGCGCCACAAGTGGAAGTAGCTGTCCGTTCCCATGTTTTTGATGATCTGGCTCTTCAGGCCGCTGACGCTGCCGGCCTGAATCAGGCCCAGAATCGGCACCAGCAGCGCGCCGCCCCAGATGAGCACGAACTGAAGCACCTCGTTGAAGATCGCCGAGCGCAATCCGCCCAGGGCCACATACAGCGTCACTGCGAAGGCCGAGACCACGATGCTGAAGGTGTAACTCCATCCCAGCACCACCTTCATCACCACCGCCATGGCGAACATATTCACGCCGCTCATCAGGATCATCTCCAGCGCAAAGGAGATGGCGGCCAGAACGCGGGCATGCTCGCCGTAGCGCAGGAACAGATAGCCGGGCACCGAGTGCGTCTTCGAGACGTAATAGAACGGCATCATCACCAGGCCCAGAAAGAGCATGGCGGGAATCGCGCCCACCCAATACCAATGCGTGGCCAGAATGCCGTACTGGTAGGCCGAGCCGGCCCAGCCCATCAGCTCCAGCGAGCCGAGGTTGGCCGAAACGAAGCTCAGGCCGGCGATCCAGGCGGTCATCTCCCGGCCGGCCATGAAGAACTCTTCGCCGGTGTTGGTCCGGCCCCGGAGGTAGAAGCCAATCCAGATGACCATTCCGAAGTAGAGGGCGATGACGGCGATGTCGAGGGGACGAAGATGCGCCAGAGGCGCGGCGCTGAAAGCCAGGAGGGCCGGCGATGCGACCCCTCCCAGGTGGTTCATGCAGTTCACGATCACGACTTGGAACCTCGAAGGCCGCGATGGGGCGGCTCTTTCGTTGCAAATTGACTGCGGCGGCCGGTCCGCATGACGCCAGGCTCAAGCGTCTGATTCCGCCTGAAAATTGCGCTCGCGCCGGGCTTGCGAACGGAATGTCGATGCGCGCGATCCCGGTATTGGCTTCAGGAAACAGCTTGGAAACGCGACAAATCCCTGAAGTCTTCTCCCCGCGCACATCTTCGATCGCATTTCGGGGCGGATTGTCAGCCTCTACACTCTATATCACCCGGCAGCCAGATCGTGCAAACGTTTTCCCAGGGATTGAAAGCCGGTCTCAACCTCGAAGCGCGGGAATGCCGGAGTGGAGTTCCACTGGCTCGAAGCCCGGCAAAAAAGCTTCGGCGGACACCTCCCCGGCGGGCTGCCTCGACGCGATTGGAGAAACTCCCGCGGCGGGCGCTGAGAAGCCAATCTTCTCAAGCCGCAAGATCATCCGGGGGAGGACGGCTGTTCACTTGCTGCTCAGTTCGATCACGATCTCGGGCGGCGAGAGCAGCGTGTTGTGAATCAGGCAGTGATGCACCGAGCGCATCAGCCCTTGCGTATGCTCCTCGGTGAGCGCAACCGGCGAAACAACTTGAATCCGAAAGTTGCCCAGCCGGGCAGGCTGCTTCAGCTTCTCGGCGGTCACCGTGACCTCGACGCCGCTCTGGGCCAGATTGCGCGACTTCAAATACTGTACGGCATAGAAGGCCGCGCAGGAACCCAAAGACGCGAGCAGCAACTCCGGAGGCGTCATCCCGGAGTCTTCGCCGCCATTCTCCGGCGGCTGGTCGCAGATCACTGTATGCGAGCGGGCCGTAATGCTGAACTTGACTTGTTCCAGATGCACAACCTTTACTTCCATGGCGGTATTCTCCTCTCGTTGGATGAGAGAGGCGGCGGCTTCGATTCGATTAGCGTGCGAGAGTCATTTTCCGCACTCGCCATCCGCCGCCTTGCGCAGGCATTCCCGTGCTGGAACGAAACGCGAACCCCGAGCTACGGCAACAGCTTGTTTATCTCGGTCTCAATTGTCTTCGGGTCCGTCTCGCCGCGATACACCGCGCGAATTTTCCCGTTCGCGTCGATCAGGAAGGATGCGGGCAGCCCGAGGATTCCTCCATAGAGCCTTCCGATCCTCGCATCTCCCATGGCGACCGGGTAATTCACCCCCAGCTTGGCGCAGAGTTTGCGCGCCAGTTCGGGGTCGTCATCCATCGAGATGCCGATGACTTCGAAACCTCGCGGGCCGTATTCGCTCTGCCATTCGATAAAGCGCGGCATCTCAAGCTGGCACGGAGCGCACCACGTAGCCCAGAAGTTGAGCAGCACCACCTTGCCCCGGAAAGCGGCCAAGTCCAGCTCCTTGCCGCTGAGGTCTTCGCGCACGAACTCAGGCGCAGGCTTGTTAACGAGCGTTTGCCCCATGAGGAAAATACGCGCTAAGGCTGCTCCGAAGCAAAGTCCCAAAAACAAAACGACCGGCAGCATCCGGGGAAGCGCCGCATCCACTTCGCGCCGCATAATCGCCGGGATGCCGGAAATGGCTTTGTTACTCGCCCTGCTCAACCGGATACCCCTTGCTCACCCAATCAGCCCCGAAGTTATCAGCCAGGTAGAGAACCTTCACGCGCGTGAATCCCATCTCATGCAACTGCCAGAACGCGGGCCCGAGGTTGGGGCAGCGATTCCACGGGCAGCAGCCGCAGTAAAGCACGATCGGCGCCTTCCGCGAGAGCATGGAGGCCCTTTGTTGCAGCAGATTGAGCCCTGCCTGCTGCGAGCCGGGTCCGGCATATTCCGCCCCCTTGATATGAGATTCCGCAAAGAGCACGTGTGAGCCGACCTGCAGGATCAGCGGCTTCTCCGCGTCCTTGGCTTTGAGCAGGCGACTCAGTTCTTCTGGCTGAATCACTTGCGTCTGAGGAATCGACAAAGCGCTCTCCCGCCCCGGCGCGCTATAGGGAAATTGCGCCGGGCTTGGCGAGCGCGCGAGCAAAAGCATGGCCAGCACGGCCAGCGTGCCCAACCGCGGAATCAGACCAAATCTCCCGAATCTCATGGAGGAGCCTCCGCAGTAATTCTAGCTCCGCAAGCCCCGGTCCTTGACGCCTGCCGCCGACAATGTTCGACTGATTCAGGAACAGGACTGAGCGAACCCATGCGCGTGCCTAAATTTACCCTCGACGATTACGAACAAACCTTTGCCGATCGCCATCTTCTTCACGGCGTGGTGGCCAAGTGGGCCAAGGCGCGCCAGGATGCTCCCGCCATTCTCAGCGCGGAGAGCGGCCGCGCGGTAACCTGGAGCGAATTCGACCGCCTCACCACGGCGCTGGCGCGGGAGTTGTTGCGCCTGGGCTTCGCCAAAGGCGACTTCCTGGTAACCCTGCTGCCTCTCTCCGTCGATCACGTCTTGCTGGAATATAGCTGCTTCAAAATCGGCGTCATCGTCTCCCCCCTCGATCTGCGTTTGTCCCCGGCCGAGATCATGCGCTCTTTGGACATCCTCCGGCCGCGCGGCTTTGCCGGTCTCGGTGTGAAAGCGCCGCTTGATTTTCGCCCGCTCTGGCGCGCCATCCAAGCGCAATCTCCCTGGGTCCATCATTGGATCGCCGTGGATTCCGACGAAGCGATTCCCGGCACGCAATCCTTCGCCTCGATTCTGGAATCGGCGGGCCGCGCCGCAGCCAATGAAGACTCTGGCGCGCTGGCCGAAATCACCGAAAACGATGGCGCGCTGGTCATCTTCACCACCGGCTCAACCGGCTCGCCCAAGCCGGCCCTGCTCTCCCACCGCAACATCACTGTGCAGAATATGTGCATCAGCGGCGCGTTTTTTGGCGGAGATTCGGGCGCGCGCTCGCTGGTCAATCTGCCTCCCTCGCACGTCGGCGGCCAGACCGAGTTATTGATGAGCACCCTCTTCGGCGGCGGCACAGCGGTTCTGCTGGAGATCTTCGACGCCGGCCGTTCGATGCGCGCCATCCCGCAGCATCGCGTCGAAATCCTGGGCCAGATTCCCGCCATGTTCAACCTCGAATGGATGCTGAAAGATTATGATCGCTGCGATCTCTCCAGTCTGAAATTCGCAGCTTATGGCGGACACTCTGTCTCGCGCCCCTTCGTCGACCGGCTGGCCTCCATGGCGCCGGTCATCGGCACCGGGCTTGGACTCACCGAAGCTGCCGGCTTCTGCACATACGTTCAGGCGAACGCGGCAGATAAAGAAGCGATTCTAGCCGGACTCGGCGTGGACATGCCCATTTATCCATGCTCCATTCGTCAGCCCATGCGCGATGATGGCCTCGCCGGCGAGGAACTCGCGTCCGGCGAGATAGGCCACGTTTGCATTCGCGGGCCCCAGACGTTTCTTGGCTATGTCAACGATCCCGAAGCTACAGCCAAAGCTATCTCGCGCGACGGATATTTATATACCGGCGATCTCGGCTGCAAGGACGCCGCCGGCCTGCATCTCACCGGCAGGGAAAAGTGGGTTATCAAGTCCTTCGGCTACCAGATATTTCCCGGCGACGTGGAAGCGCATATCTGCGCGCTGGCCGAAAAGGTCGCTAACTGCGTAGTCGTCGGCGTAGCGCACGAAGTCGTCTCCGAAGCGCCAGTCGCCCTGGTCGAAAAGAAACCCGACGCCGAACTTACTCGTCAGGAACTCGATCGCCACGCGCGCGGTTTGCCGTCTTATATGCGTCCGCGCCATTGGATCATTCTCGACCCCGGCCAGTTGCCGCTCAATCGCGTAGCCAAACCGGATTACCTCCGCGCCCACGAGATCGCCAGCCAGGAGATCGCCAACTTGCGTGCCCGCGGCGAGTGGGACTCGGGCTACACAAAGGGCTGAGTAAGAATCCCGTCCTGATGCGTAAGTTCTTTGATGGATTATTCCTCAGATGCTGATTCGCGCAGTTTCTCTACGTCCGCAAGATCCTGATGCCGCCCCGCAGCGAGCTTGTTTTGAATCAGGTGCTCTCGCGAGATGATATGCGCCGGAGTCTGGCCATCGATAAGTTTCTCAACGCGGCTTTCCCACGCTTCATCGAAGGAGACGCCGGCGATTCCTTGCAAGATGTCCACCCGGCCGGGCTGGACCCCCATTTGGAATACGGAAGTCGGCTTGTCGTTGAAGTCGGTTGAAGTCATCCCGCCGATGGGGGCGCCGAACTCCGCAAGCGCGGCGAAGACCGCCTTGCTGTTTTCCTCGTCGGCCTTGATGAAAAGATCGAGGTCCTTGGTGCCTCGCGGCTCGGCGTGAATGCTGACGGCGTGGCCGCCGATCACAAGATACTTCACCCCATGGGCGTTAAAGGCTGCGATGATCTCTCTTTGATCTTTCAGCATCTTTCAAGTCGCCTTTCTGCATCACGTTTCAGGCCGCTTTCCAGTTCGGGCGCTCGACCCGTCTCAGAGTCTTGTCCGATGGCAGTTGATCGAGATCGATTCCTTTGGAGAGATAAGCAGACCGGACGATCTCATCCACGGCTGCCATGCGCTCGGCGCAGGTGCGGCTCCGCCAATAACGGTAAGTCTCCAACC
The DNA here is from genome assembly GCA_049522975.1 of Occallatibacter sp. GTDB lineage: Bacteria > Acidobacteriota > Terriglobia > Terriglobales > Acidobacteriaceae > Telmatobacter. The sequence continues at coordinate 15,422 of JBEKNI010000029.1, forward strand.
GTTGCTCCTTGAGGTCCGTGACCCTGCGAATTGTCTTATCGGTGCTCATGGTTCGCATCCACTTCTCTCTGTTGCTTATCCCAGGTCTCAGAAACGAGACCTGGACTCCCGGCCACAAGTCAATGTGGAGCTTCGATATTTATCGTTCGGATGAAATTCGACACCTGTTCTACGGGAGCATGACCCGTTGCAGAGAATGACTGATCTCCATATTTGGCGATTTCCTTTGGGGGGCTCGAACCTAAGAATAACTTGCTCACTCTAGGTTTGAGTCTGCTCCGCCGGTCCCTTACGGAGACGGAGCAGTCGATTCTAAAGGAACCATATCGTGCATCGCGACCGTAGATTCCAATCTGCTTTTTCATCCAAACAACAAATAAGCACGTATCTGCTTCCTGTTCCGATTGAACAAATTGCGCTGAAGGCAGCAATGCCTCGATTGCAAAATTCGCCAAGCAGGGTTGCGACTCGGATAGCTGCTCCTCCCAGGAAATGCCAACAGAACCGGTAGATCTATTTTTCAGGAAGACCTTCCTACCAAATGGCCTCCGCTCTAGTCGAGCAAGCCAGACTACGAACACCACCGCCGCGAGAGAGATCAGAACCGGAGCCATCACATCAATATTCATAGATGTCCTCCTGTTGGACGCCTAAACCCCAGTCCTACTGCAACAGCGTTCCCTGCTCCTCGTCCTTGCCGTTCAGCTCTTCGGGCGGAATAATGACTGCTGCTGCTACCTTGTCTTCCGGCTCCAGGTTGAGCAGGCGGACGCCTTGCGTGGCTCTTCCCGCCGCGCGGATGGTCTTGGTGTCAATGCGGATAATTTTGCCGAACTGGCTGATGACCATCAGCTCGCTGGCGTCGTCCACCAAGTGAATCGAGTTCACCTTGCCGATGCGCGGAGTTACCGTCATGTTCTTCACGCCCTTGCCGCCGCGGGTTTGCAGGCGGTACTTTTCAACATCGGTGCGCTTGCCGAAGCCGTGTTCGGTGACCACGAGAATGCGGTACTCGCCCTCTCCATGCTCCCTGGGCGTGATGGCCACGCCGACGACGTAATCGAGCTTGGCCAGATCGATGCCGCGCACGCCGTAGGCCGGGCGGCCCATCGAACGCACGTCGTTCTCGTCGAAGCGGATAGCCATGCCTTCGTGCGTGGCAAGGAAGACGACCTGCTTTCCATCGGTGATGCGCGCCGCCACTAACTCATCGTCGTTGTCAATTCCAATCGCGATGATGCCGCGGGACATCACATTACAGAAGTCCTTGAGCGGCGTCTTTTTCACCGTGCCCTTTTGCGTAGCGAAGAAGACAAACTTGCCCTCTTCCTCTAAGTCGCGCACTGGCAGAATGGCGCGCACGTTTTCGCCCTGCTGCAAATCGAGCAGGCTCTGCATCGACTTGCCCTTGCCCGCCGCGCCTACGTCGGGAATTTCGTAGACCTTGAGCCAGTAGACGCGGCCGGTGTTGGTGAAGCACAACAGAAACGCGTGCGTCGAATCGACGATCAACTGCGCGACAAAATCCTCCTCGCGCGTCTTCATGCCCATGCGCCCCGAGCCGCCGCGACGCTGCTGGCGATAGATGCTGATGGGCGTCCGCTTCAGATAGCCCTGATGGCTGACGGTGACCGCGACCTGCTCGTCGGCGATCAGGTCTTCCAACTGTAACTCCGCGCTTTCGTCGATAATCAGCGTGCGCCGCGCGTCGCCGTATTTGTCGCGGGCCTCTTCGAGTTCCTTGACGATCACCGCGCGCAGTTTCTTCTCGCTTGCCAGGATCGATTCGTACTCTGCGATCTCGGCGCGCTTCTGCTTGAGTTCGTTCAGCAGCTCGTCGATGGAGAGTTGCGTCAGCCGATAGAGTTGCAATTCGAGTATGGCGTCGATCTGGCGCAGCGTCAGGCCTTTCTCTTCGTGCGGCAGCCGCTCGCGGCCTAGGTTGATAACAATCTCCCTGCTCTTGCCCCAGGCATAGAGATTCTCGCGCGCCTCGACCCGCGAGCCCGAGCGGCGAATGATGCGTATCACCGTATCGAGATTGTCAAGCGCAATCTTGTAGCCTTCCAGGATGTGCTCGCGCTCACGCGCCTTGCGCAGCAAAAAGACTGTGCGCCGCTGCACCACGTCGATGCGATGATCGATGAATACGCCGATGGCCTGATCGAGTCCCAGCTCGCGCGGCTGTCCGTTCAGCACCGCGAGGAAGATCATCGAGAAGCTCTCTTGCATCTGCGTATTCTTGTAGAGCTGGTTGAGCACGATCTCCGGCTGCGCGCCGCGCTTGAGTTCGATGACGATGCGCATCCCGTCGCGATCGCTCTCGTCGCGCACGTCGCCGATGTCGTCGATGATCTTGTCGTTGACCAGCGCGGCGATGTGCTCGATGAGCTTGGACTTGTTCACCTGATAGGGGATCTCGCTGACGATGATGGCCTGCTTTTCCTTGGTCAGGCTTTCCAAAGCCGTGCGCGCGCGCATCAGGAAGCGGCCGCGGCCGGTCCGGTATGCCTCGGGAATGCCGGATTTGCCGTAAAGAAATCCGCCCGTTGGGAAGTCAGGCCCCTGCACGTGCTTCAACACGATGGCCAGCGCCGACTCGCGGCTGTGCGCCGCATCGGGATTCTTCACTAACTCGATGGCCGCGTTCAAAACTTCCGTCAAGTTATGCGGCGGAATGTTGGTGGCCATGCCCACCGCGATGCCGCTCGAGCCATTGACGATGAGATTGGGAATGCGCGTGGGCAGCACCGTGGGCTCGAAGGTGGACTCGTCGTAGTTAGGCACGAAGTCCACCGTCTCCATCTCGATGTCGGCCAGCAATTCGCCGGCGATGCGCAGCAGGCGGCACTCGGTGTAACGGTAAGCCGCCGGCGGATCGCCATCCACGGAGCCGAAGTTACCCTGCCCGTCCACCAGCGGATAGCGCAGCGAGAACGGCTGCGCCATGCGCACCAGCGTGTCGTAGATGGCCGAGTCGCCGTGGGGATGATAGACGCCCATTGTCTGGCCGACGACCTTGGCGCACTTGGCGTATTTCTTGTTGTACTCCAGGCCCATCTCGCTGAGCGTGTAAAGAATGCGCCGGTGCACGGGCTTGAGGCCGTCGCGGGCGTCGGGCAGCGCGCGCCCGACGATCACCGACATCGAGTAAGCGAGATAGGAGCGGCGCATCTCCTCTTCAATATTGATGGCGATGAGGTTGGCGCCGCTGTTCGGCGAAGCGCCGCCTTCGAGAGGGAGAAGGGGATTCTGATCGTCTGGCATAAGGGTCATTTCGGGCCCGCCGGAAGGCGGCGGAAAGGGTCCGGAATAAGCAGGGCCGGGGTCCGCGGGCGATGCTTTTATTTTACCCGTTGGAGAGGGGTTTTAGCAAGGCGTAGAAAAAGAAATAAGTCCTTATTTTACTTGATTTTATAGACACTGAAAGGCGCTCCGGCGAGCACCCCTTCTGTTTACGCCGCGCGGCGCGTTGCGGGCGTCGGTTTGGGCTTGAACTTGGCCTTTGTTTTGCACCGATTCTTGGCCTGTTTCTCGTCCGTATTTTCACCCAGTCCGGCCAAAACTACCGGCGGCCCGTCGGGAAACTTGACCATCAGGGTCAACTCTCCGCCCACGCCTTCGACATAGCTGCGCAGCGTGGAGAGATAGAGGTCCGTGCGCTTTTCGATGCGCGAGACGCCCTCCTGGCCGATCTTGAGCTTCTTCGAGAGGCGCGTTTGAGTCAATCGGCGCAGCCGGCGCAAGTCGCGCAGGCGATACTCCTCGGCGATCAACTCCGCCGCGCGCTGTTCAATGCGTTCTCGCCGGTCGGTTGGTAGCTCCGCCAACATTTCTTCCAAAGAAACTGTCATTTACTTTTCCGTTCTTTGACGATTGTTGCGAGATGGCGCTCAAACCGTTCGTCGGCCACGCGAATCAGATTCTTGTAGAACCGCCTTTGGGGGATACCTGACTTGCTGCCGCCAGTCAGCAGGACTGCCTTGCGCATAGGGTCAAATGCGAAGGCAACTCGCCACTCCTCATCAGCAACACTGAAGCGTAGTTCCTTCATGTTGGCGTACCGCGAACCCTTCAACGTATCAACATCATCGCGGCCAAGCTGAGGCCCGAACCGCCTCAATTTGACCAAGAGCGCGAACAATTCGTCTTGGACATCATTCGAGAATCCACGGAATTCTGGGGCAAAATCAGTGTAGAAGCGAATTTCCCATACGTTGTCTTCATTATGCACTGGAATGCCTAATGTTTGCAAGTGCATTTTCTTCTGCTGTGTTTTTTCCCGCATCTGTAATCTCCATCATAATCTGTGTTTAGGTGGGAGGAACAAGCGGGCCTTCATCTAAATGTGTAAGGTACGCTTAAGATAGCGAAACATCTGTTTGCAATTCGTTGTAGTCTCAGGCATGCAAGAAGAAATGCACACCCAACGCTCCAATAATGTTAGTTTATTCGTATCACATTGCAGCCAGAGATGTCAAGAGAAGAATAGGTGAAAATAATCGAAAGCCATCACAGCAGCCCCGGCAGACTCAGCAAACAGAAGACGGCTTGCAGCAGCACAATGGACCCACCGGCGGCCAGCGCCAGACGGCCTCGCGGGCTCTCATAGGCGTCGGCAAAGACTCCGCCGATAAACGTAAGCAGAAACGGCAGCGCCCACAGCCAGGGACTTCCCGGCGCGCCGGTCATCACCAGCGCCATCAAGATCACAGTGCACAGCAGCGGAGTCGTATTGCCGAAGTAGCGCGAACGGCGCAGGCCGAAGTAGAGTGCAAGGGAAGCCGCCGCGGCCACGGTGATGCCGGCGTTGGGCAGCGCGGAAAAGAACCGCCGGGCCGGGTCGAGCGAAAACCACAAGAAGCCGGCCGCCGAACGGAAGAGGTAGCTGAAGGCATCCGGCGAGAAGCCGTAGCAGGCGAAGACCAGCACCAGCGCCCCGGTTGCGGCGGCCAGCACCACCGGCAGCACCTGGCTTCTGCGCCCCTCGGCCACCCACAGCATCGCCGCCAGCCCCAGCAGAGCCGTCACCGGCAGCGCAACGATGTGCGAGGCCGCCGCCAGGCCAAAGGCCGCAGTCAGAAGCACGATGCGCGGACGCCATTTGCGCCTTGGTCCTTGCATCGCATGAGCCACGCCAATGCAGGTGTAGACGCCGCCATAGACTCCCAGCGCGGCCAGCACCTCGGGACTGGGCGCGACGCAAGCCCTGAGCACCGCCGGAGAAAAGCAGTAAAGCGCCAGCGCCGTGTAGCCGCCCAGGTTGCCGTAGAGCCGCCGCGTCACCCACCACAGCCCCGCGCCCAGCAGGCACCCGGCGGCCAGAAACGGCAGCCTCAACAGGAGCAGAATATGCGTGAGCTGGTGGCGCAGTTCCCAGGCCGAAAGTTCGCCCGCAGCCTGCACCACCCGCTCCTCGGGCTTGCGGAACCGGTCCAGCCCGCGCTCCACGAGCAGATTCAGCGTCAGCGGCAGCCCCGCCAGCCGGTAGGCCAGAACGCCATCGCGTATGTTGCCGCAACTGGTGAAGTAGCCAGCCAGCGCCGACGGCCGCTCCCACATCTCCCGCCCGCAGCGCGCATACTGGTAATCGCGATCGGTGAGCGTCTGGCGGCCGGTGAGCCACAGTCCCTGGATGAGAAACACCGCCAGCAGCCCCGCCGCAATGCGCTGCGGCAGATTGAAGCGAAAGCGGCGAAGGATTCCGAACCGGTGGCTCATCACGCTCAGTGGAACCTTACCAGTCTAAACGCCCTTCCCGGCCGGCTCGCGAATGATAGCCTTTCCATCAGGACGAAACTTTCCGCCAGACCTGAAAGGAGCGGTCCCTTGACCAACACGACCCCACGCTTCACGCCCAATTTTATCCAGGTTACGCCCTTCATGATCGTCGAGGACCTGGAAAAGGCCCTGGCCTTCTTCGTGGACCTGCTCGACTTTGAAGTTCAGTTGCGCGTTTCCGACTACGCCTACGTCCAACGCGAGACGGTCGGCTTTCGCATCTGGCAGCAGACTGGCACGGACGCCGCGCCGCCTGGGACTAGGCGCTTTGCGTATTACATCGACGTCCGCGATGTCGACCGGCTCTACGCGGAACTCAAGCCCAAGCTCAATCTGCTTCCCGCTGGCGACGTCCACGGGCCCGCTGACAAGTCCTACGGCCAGCGGGAGCTGATCCTGCTGGCGCCCGACGGCAACCTTCTCGCCTTTGGCCACGCTCTCGACAAGCGCTACACGCCCACCGGCGACTCACGCATGTAATGCCCGCGCGCAATCCTCCAAGAGCGATGGCATAAATCCCAAGGGCCATTTTCGCAGCCCCATGACAACAGCCAAAGTGCTATCCTCCTCACCAAGGGCCCGCGCATGAGCAGCTTTTTCACTATCGGCCATTCCAACCACGAATTCGCGGTCTGGCTCGCCCTCCTGCGCCAGCACGGAATCGAAGTCGTGGTCGATACGCGCAGCTCGCCCTACTCGAAGTACGTCCCGCAATTCGACAAGGAACTGATGCAGCGCTCGCTGGAGGAGGCCGGCCTCCGCTATCTCTTTCTCGGCGCGGAGCTAGGCGGACGGCCGGCCAATCACGCCTACTACGACGCCAAGGGCCACGTCCTCTACAGCCGGCTACGCGACGATGCACGCTTTCAGGCGGGAATCGCCCGCCTGGAATCCGACATGGAGCGCTTTTGCGTGGCCCTGGTCTGCGGCGAGGAGGACCCGGCCCACTGCCATCGCCGCCTGCTCATCGGGCGCGTCCTCACGGAGCGCGGCAACATCATGATTCATATTCGCGGCGACGGCCGCCTGGAATCCGACGACGCGGTTGCCGCCGAATCGGGCAAGCCGCTGGTCGGCGCGCAGCCCGCGCTCTTTGCGGAACTTGACGAGGACCAATGGAGATCTACAGCATCGGTTTTACCCAAAAAAGCGCCCGCGAGTTCTTCGGCGCACTGAAGGCCAACGGCATCGAGCGGCTCCTCGATGTGCGCCTGAACAACACCTCGCAGCTTGCCGCCTTCGCCAAGCAGGCCGACCTGGCCTACTTTCTTGAAGCAATCTGCGGCGCGGCTTACGAGCACGAGCCACTGCTCGCCCCCACGCAGGAGATCCTCGACGCCTTCAAGAAGCGCAAAGGAAGCTGGGAGGCCTACACAGAGGCCTACCTCGCGCTGATCCGCTCGCGAAAGGTGGAGTCGGTTCTTTCGCCGGCGAGCTTCAAAAAGAAGACCGTCCTGCTCTGCAGCGAGCCAACCCCGGAGCACTGCCATCGCCGCCCGGCGCTCGAGTATTTGCGGCAACACTGGGCGGGTCTTAGAATCATTCATCTGTAAGGAACCTCGGAAGAGCCTGCTTTGTATCAGGGCACGACTTCAGTCGTGCCGCAAATGCATGAGAATAGAGGCTGGGCTTTAGCCCCTGGGGGAGCACCCCACGGGCAACCGAACTGACTCGAATGTTTCTTGGGTCGAGGACGGATTCATGCGAGAACTGCAATTTCTGCGCCTTACCGCCGGCATCTATCCGCACGCCCGTTTCTTCGACGGCAATCCGTCCAAGACCTTCCTCACGTGAGTCTGAGCGAGCCATTCGATGGCTTTCACTACAAGCTGGTGGCCGGGGTGATGTGCCTGCCGGGGTAATCCCGGCCCATTTCCTTCCAAACGCAGGCAAGCCGCCCCGAAGAGCGGCTTTCCCGCGTTGGCTTGATTGCGATTTAGTTGAAGATGGCCCCGACGGATACGTTGGATTCGGTGCAAGAGGTTGACTGGGTCACGGTGTTGAAGGTGCAATCCGCCGCAGACCCGCCGACCGTGACCGTGCAGGTGTTTGGCCCGGCTGCGGTGGACGGGTTCGGGTTGATCGTGTCGCAGGTCGAGGACCATCCGCCGAAGGTCCCTTGCGGCCCTGGATCCGCCGCGTTTTGCGTTGCGGTCAGGGTCACCTTGGTGCCGTTGGGATACGTCGCCGTGCACACATTCCCGCCGCCTCCTGCCCAGCCGGGTCCGCAATGGATTACATCCGCCGTACCTGTGGCGGAAGGAGCGGTAACCACCCAATTGGTGGTGTTCAAGCCGGTGTTAAAGACGGTCAGCGTCGACAAGAGCGAGTCCGCAATCGTAAGCGGGTTGCAGGTGCCGGGGTTGGTCATGGTGGTGGTGGAGACGCCGGTGATGGGGTTGGTGACGGTGGAGTAGGTGGGCGGAGCATAGGGGCAATTGAAGGTCACGATCGGGCTGTAAACGAGGGTCTGATCCGGATTCGCAGCTACGGCATAGATGTCGGTATTTCCAGACCCGTCCGCAGTCGCAAGTCCTCCAACAGCTCCCGAAGCTCCGGCGGAATCGATCGGGAAGATCTCTTGCGCGGAGGAGACCCAGGTGACTGGTTGCACGGGGCAGGGAGCAGCGGTGCAACCGGCGGGGAAGCCAACGTGGGAGAAGCCATTGGTGATCTCCAGCACCGTTGGCGACGTCGAGAAGGTCCCGTAGGCCAGGAACTGCGCGGTACCCAGCAAGTCAAGGTCGGTAATCGAGTTCGGTAAAACGGTGATTGAGAGCAGAGGCTCCGCGGCGGGCGTAACCGAGACCGCGACGGTAGCTTGAGCAGTCACCACGTTGGCAGGCGTCGTGCCCACCTTGGGGTTATTCCATTCGGCTGTGATGTTGGTTGAGCCCGCGCTGACGCCTTGAGCTTGTCCGGGCGTCGTTGGGCAGTTAGCCGGGGTACTGCCCACAGCCTGGGTACAAATCGTGGCATAGGTGGGAATGCTGGAAGTCCATGCAAGTTGCGGCGAGTCTGTCACATCCATCTGAAGGCCGGTGGTTCCCGAGGTGCCGATGGCAATGAACTGGCCGGGTTGGCCCGTAGCAGAGAGCGACAGCGAGCCGGGAATGATGGTGAGCGCGGTAACCTGCTCCGCGACTCCGTTTGTCACTGTGAAGCTGGCCACGCCCGTCACCACGCTCTTGTCAGGGTTCGACGCAATGGCTGTGATGGCGGCCGTGCCCTGCCCAACCGCAGTGACCAGGCCGCCCTGGGTGACTGTGGCCACCGCCGTATTGCTGGAACTCCACGTGAGCGGGTATTGCGTGCTGGTGATCAGGTTTTGCGTGACCGGGGCAGATGAGAATGTCCCGATTGCGATCAGCTGGCTGGTTTGACCCGCAAATCCCACCGATTGCGAACCGGGCAGGATAGCAATGGAAAGCAGAGGCTCGGTTGCTACCCCGTTCACCGTCAAGGTAGCCGTCGCCGTCACCACGTTGGCGGGCGTGGAGCCAGTCTGGGGGTTGGTGTATTGCGCGGTAATGGTAGTCGTACCCTGGCTGAGTGGCGTTACCCCGCCGGTGGCATCTATGGTGGCCACCGCTGTATTACTGGAGGTCCAGGCAACTGAGGTTGTCTCGTTCAGTTGCAGGCCCGTGCTTCCATTGGTGCCGATGGCGACGAAACTGGCGGTTGGAGTAGTCGGGGCAACCAAAGGCAATGTGATCGTCTGCGAACCGGGGATGATCTCCAGCGAAGTAATTTCCTGTGTCGATGGACCCAGAACCGTGAAGGCCGCCGTCGCCAATGAAGCACTCTTGTCGGCATTGTTAGTCGCGATGGCCGTGATTGCGGTTGCTCCCTGGCCAACCGACGAGACTATGCCTGCGCTGGAGATTGTGGCGACCGACGGGACGCTCGAATACCAGGCTACCGTGTAGCCGGGGACATTCGCCATGTTCTGGGTGCCCGGCGTGGAGGAGGTTGCCGAGAAAGTTCCTATGGCAAGGAATTGAGCGGTTTGACCCGCCGCCGCAACCGATTGCGAACCGGGAACGATTGCGAGCGAAAGCAACGGCTCAGGCGTGCCGGTAATAGCAACGGTGATCGTTGCCGTTCCCGTCACCACCGTGCCGTCGGGATTGTAGGCCACCGCCGTGATGACCGTTACGCCGTTGGCCACGGCCGTGACGACGCCGCTGGCTGCATCGATCTTGGCCACTGAGGGAACGCTGGAGGCCCACACGGCGGCCTTGATCGTCGCCGTGCCGATGGTTGCCGATTGATTCGTCAGGTTCACCGTCGTGCCGGTGCCCGTTGTGCCGATGGCGATCAGCCCCGCTGTCTGATTGGCTGCCGTGAGCGTCTGCGCGGCCGGAACAATGGCCAGCGACGCTAGCGGCTCCGTCGAACTGGGAACTGTTACCGTGAACACGGCGGTTGCTGTCACCACCGTGTGATCCGGATTGCTGGCGATGGCGACAATTGCGGTTACGCCCGCCGAGAGCGCCGTGGCGACTCCAGTGGCCGGATCGACCGTGGCCACCTGTGGATTGCTGGAACTCCAGACAGCCGCATTGACCGTCACCCCACCGATCGTTACCCCCTGGTTGGTCAGGTTCACCGTGGTGCCCGAGCTCGTGGTGCCGATGGCCAGGAAATGTGCGGTCTGGTTCACCGCCAGGGCCGTCTGCGCGCTCGGAACGATGGCCAGCGAAGTCAACGGCTCGGCGGTGGAGGAACTGGACACCGTCACCGTATAGGTCGCCGCGCCGCTCACCACGCTTCCGTCAGGATTCGTGGCGATAGCCGTGATCACGGCCGCGCCCGCACCAACCGACTGGGCGACGCCCGTTGCCGGATTGATCGTGGCCACCGATGGATCGCTGGAAGTCCAGGTCGCCGCCTTGATCGTCTGGCCATTGACAGTAACGCTTTGATTGGTCAGATTGACGGATGTGCCGGAACCGGTAGTGGCGATGGCAAGGAATTGAGCGGTTTGACCTACAGCCAATGCCGTCTGCGCATTCGGAGCGACCGTCATCGCGGTCAGAGGCTCGGCGGAGCCCGTCGTGGTTACCGTCAGCGTTGCGCTTCCTTGCGCCGCGCTGCCATCCGAATTGGTGAAGGTGGCCGTTATGGTCGTTGTGCCCGCGCCGGCCGTTTCGGCCAGCCCGCTCTTCGCGTTGATGGTGGCAGCCGAGGGGTTGCTGGAGATCCAATTGATTCCACTCAACCCGTTCAGCGCTACCGTGACGCCGCTCACGGTCGTGCCGATCGCCTCATACTGAACGGGGATGCCCACTCCCGTCACCGACTGCGTCGCTGGGATCACGCTGACAGACGAGATATCGGTGCCCACGCAAATTGTGCAGGCGCCTACGTTATAGGTCGCGGCATTGCTGACGATATCGCCGTTGAACCCGGGCGCGCTGGCGGTGATGGTCGTAGTTCCAATCCACCCAATGCCGGTAACCGGGTTGAAGCCGGTAACCGTGGCTAGTCCCGCATTGCTGATCGTTGCCACCTGCGCGTTGCTGGAGGCCCAGGCGACCTGGTTGGTGATATCCTTGGTCTCCGGCGCATGATTCGGATGGGTATAGTAGCCGATGGCCGTGAACTGTGTGTAGCCCTGCTGAGTGCCAATAGGGGCCAGCGCCGTCGTCACGTCGGTGGGACTGATGACGATCGAAGTCAGGGATGGGTCCATGCCGCCGCAACTGACAATGGGAAGGAGAAGGCCGGCGAACAAAAGAGCTCCGAAGCTGTGGCGATTGAACATTTGGGTCTCCTGGCGTTATTGAACGGCATCGGCTTCCCCATTTCGTGGCGAAGTCGGCACTCTTTTCCACCCTCGACTATACACCTTCCGAGCGTCGCGCGCTGAACCCGCGAAAGTCGGCCCCGCCCGGCGCGGAATCAAGACAGTCAATAAGAAAGCCGCCAACCGCTCAAGCCCTTAGCGCATAATAGGTTCGCGGCGCTTGAGGAGCCCGGGTGGCCCCCCTCGGTGCGAGCCGGATGCGGCTACCCGGCTCCCGAGCCGGCCCTGGCTTCCGCGCCGCCCGGCCTCCTCCGCGCTTTGCCCCTTCCGCCGCCAGCGGATACACTGCTTGTCAGCATGGCCATCGCACGCAACACCCCCCCTGAGCCTCCCGATCGGCTGGTAAGCGCCTCGCGCGCCGACGAGGAGCAGGGCTTCGAACTGAAACTGCGCCCCCGCTGGCTCGGTGAGTTCATCGGCCAATCCAAGGCAAAGGAACAGCTGGCCATCGCCCTGGAAGCCGCAAAATCTCGCGGCGAGGCACTCGATCACGTCCTTCTCTTCGGCCCACCCGGCCTGGGCAAGACCACCCTGGCCACCATCATCGCCAATGAACTCGACGTCGGCTTCCAGCAGACCTCCGGCCCCGCCCTCCAGATCCAGGGCGACCTCACCGCCATCCTCACCAATCTCCGTGAGCGCCAGGTCCTCTTCCTCGACGAAATCCACCGCATGCAGCCGGTGCTGGAAGAAAAGCTCTACACCGCTCTGGAGGACTACAAACTCGACATCATCATCGGCCAGGGTCCGGCCGCCCGCACCCACGTGATGGAGATCCGCCCCTTCACCTTCATCGGCGCAACCACCCGCCCCGGCCTGCTCTCGTCGCCCCTGCGTTCCCGTTTCGGCATCCTGCTTCGCCTCGAGTTCTATTCTGAAGAGGACCTGCGCGTCATCGTCCATCGCTCCGCCGAGGTCCTGCAGATCCCCATCGACCCCGACGGCGCGGCCGAGATCGCCCTCCGCTCCCGCGGAACTCCGCGCATCGCCAACCGTCTGCTCCGCCGCGTCCGCGACTTCGCCCAGGTGCGCGGCTCCGGCGTCATCGACCGCCCCACCGCCAACGCCGCCCTCACCCTGCTGGAAGTCGATGCCCACGGCTTTGACGAGATCGATCGCCGCCTCCTGCTGGCCATCATCCAGAAATACGACGGCGGCCCGGTCGGCCTCAGCACGCTCGCCGCCACGCTCGCCGAGGAGCAGGATGCCCTCGAAGAGGTCTACGAGCCATTCCTCATCCAGATCGGCTTTCTCGACCGCACCCCCCGCGGCCGCGTCGCCACCCGCCTCGCCTACGAGCACTTCGGCCTGGCCATGCCCGGCCGCCAGACGCCGCTCTTCTGACAAGGAAGCGAAGTTGGCGTGGTTAGCAAAGTTATTGATTGCTGCATAAAGAATCTCCTGGAAGCCGCGCCGGAGGCGCAGTGTTCGTTAGCCCCGCGCTTCAGCGTGGGGAAAGCGGATTCCACACGGAGGCTCCGGAGTCCCGTAGGGACGGTGCAGGAGATTTCCTTGCGGGACTCAATAGCCAGCAGCTTACGAGGCAAGTTATCTCCGCAACGAACCGAGCCTCGAACTCCTGCAAAACTCCCGTGCCCCATCCTCCTGAGCGAAGTCGAAGGACCCGCTTCTTGCTTTCTGGCGAATGGGTGGGAAACCACGAACCCCAACTCGGCTGTTCGGCTGATCTCCGACCCTGATCCCTAGTCCCTACGTCCCTGTTCCCTGCCTTACAATCTCTCCATGAGCTTCCCGGAAACCCGCCTCCGTCGCCTCCGCCGCACCGAATCCCTTCGCGCCCTGGTCCGCGAGACCGCCGTCGCCCCCGGCGACCTGATCTACCCCCTCTTCCTCTGTCCCGGCGAAGGCGTCCGCCGCCCCATCGGCTCCATGCCCGGCGTCTTCAATCTCTCCATCGACGAAGCCGTCCGCGAGGCTGAGGAGGCCGCGCGCCTCGGCCTCGGAGGCCTGTTGCTCTTCGGCCTGCCTGAATCCAAGGACGAGCAGGGCTCCGGCGCGTATGACGAGAACGGCATCGTGCAGCGGGGCTTGCGCGCGCTCAAAGAGTCGCCGGCATCCAAGAAGCTCGTCCTCATCGCCGACGTCTGCCTCTGCGAATACACCAGCCACGGCCACTGCGGCATGGTCGTCGAAACCCGCGACGGCTTTGAAGTCGAGAACGACTCCACCCTCGATCTCCTCGCCGCCACCGCCGTCAGCCAGGCCCGCGCCGGAGCCGACGTCGTCGCACCCAGCGACATGATGGACGGCCGCGTCGGCGCCATCCGGAGAGCCCTCGACGACGAAGGCTTCGAGCAGACGCCCATCCTCAGCTACGCCTCCAAATTCGCCTCCGCCTTTTACGGACCCTTCCGCGAAGCCGCCGATTCCGCGCCCCAATTCGGCGACCGCAAGACCTATCAAATGGATGGCGCAAACCTCCGCGAAGCCCTCTGCGAGATCGAGTTAGACCTCGAAGAAGGCGCCGACATGCTCCTGATGAAACCGGCGATGCCCTACCTGGACGTAATCCGCGCCGCCCGCGAGCGCGTCGACGTGCCCATCGGCGCATACCAGGTCTCCGGCGAGTACTCCATGCTCCAGGCCGCCTTCGAGCGGCGCTGGCTAGACCCCAACCGCGCCATCCTGGAATCGCTAATCAGCATCCGCCGCGCCGGCGCCGACTTCATCGTCACCTACTTCGCCAAAGAGGCAGCCAAGCTGCTGGCCTGAATAGGCGAATTTTGCTCGCTGGCCGGATGCGCATTCACAAATCGCACCTTGGCGAACGGCCCAGCCTGATTTTTGCTATATCCTGAGGTCTAATGTCTGTGAAGGAGAAACCATGCCAGAACAACAGCAAGGCCAAGGTCTCACCGTAAAAGGTGAATCCATTGAACGTGTCTATGGTAACTATCAAGATCACCGATACATGGTCAATCGGAGGTACCAGCGAAAACTTGTGTGGACGCTCGAAGAGAAAAAGAACTTTATCGACTCGATTATTAAGGGCTATCCTGTCCCCATCATTCTCCTCGCCGACAAGAAAGCTGACGGGCAAAGCCTGCTTGAAATCATCGACGGAATGCAGCGTTTGAATGCTATTATGGGTTTTATTGAGAATGAATACCCCGTTAATGACGCATATTTTGATCTGAACACAATGGCCGCGACTAAGGCGTTAATGGACTCTCAAGCACTCCTTCAAAAGCAACCAGCACTATCCCGCGAAATGTGTGTACGGATCGCATCATATACGCTGCCACTTTCGATTTACGAATTTTCGAAAGACAACGAAGTTGATGAGGTGTTCCGAAGGATCAATTCAGGTGGGAGAAAACTTTCAAGACAAGAGCTACGAATCGCGGGATCAGTCGGTCACTTTTCGCATGCTGTTCGGACAATTTCTGCTAAAGTTCGGGGCGATGTTACATCAACAGATAATCTGTTCCTTAATGAAATGAAGCGGATCAGCATAGGAAGTCGAGACCTACCATATGGAATAGATGTTGATGAAGTGTTCTGGATTCGACAAGGCGTGTTGACTAAAGAGCAGGTTCGGGAATCTGCAGATGAAGAGATTGTTGCGGACATTCTTGCGTATATGTTGCTCGACCCTAAGCCTTCATCTCGCAGCGAGTTTCTTGACGATTATTTTGGATTCGGCGAGGGAGAAGCCTCAACACAACGACTAAAGGATATTGAGCTTGCAGTTCAGAAATATACGATTGAAGTGGTTTCAGCGGATTTTCAACGAGTCCTAGACGTAATAAAACTAGCACTCAACACAACGAGCCAGACATTTGGCCAACTTCTCTTTGGCAACCAGCCATCGCGAGCGCCACGATATTTTCAAGTAGTGTTTTTGGCCTTTCATAAACTGGTTGTCTCCGAAAACAAGGAAGTGTCGGATTATGGAGAACTTGTTAAGTTGCTGTCGGGATTAGCGAGCAGTATTAATATCCAAGAGGGCGGACGGTGGGGATCTCAATCCCGAGTGAACGCAGTAAATGCAACCGCTGGCGCACTATCACCGATATTTGTGCCCACCAAGGCATATGATCCAGCTCAAGTGCGGTGGATTACCCAACTTGAGAATATTCTTTCGCAGTCCTACACAGAACAACCCGCATATGATTTTAAACAAGGATTTATTCGGTTGGACGGCTCTGGTTTATTTGACGAAGATTCCTTTGAGAAAATACTTAAAACACTGGTCGGCATCGCTAATATAAAAAGTGGAACTAAAGGATATGTTCTGATCGGAATTGCGGAAAAGGGCACAGATGCAAAACGTGTTCAGGATATGTTCTCTGTTGCGCCAAGACCCTTTGAACGTTTTTTTATTACGGGCGTCGAACACGAAGCGATAGCTATGAAAAAGTCGCTTGATCAACTGTTCCAATTGATTACTGACAAGGTTAAGCAATCTAAGATTTCGGACCCGCTACGCGATTACATCGCTCGAAATGTAAAACTCGTTCGATATTACGAAAAATCCGTATTCATTTTCGATACCCAAGCTCAACAAGATCCCTCCAACTATGATGGCGTTTTTCTCGTTCGCAGGGGCAATAGTCTGGAAGAAGTTCCCGCTGCCAAGTACGCGGAACTGTTTAGGCGTTTCCAAGCTGGTTATTGAAAAATCCGGGCGGGCAGCCCAAATTTCGACCTTGAGACATGGGAGACGATGAACCTCAACCCGCCGCCTTTCGTCTTTGAAACCCCGCGGAAACCCCTCTCTGATTTGGAACTCCTTCCCGAAACCATTCGTTCTCCGTGCCGAAGGCCTCTGCCGCACCGCAGGTGCCGGTAGGCCGGGGATTTATCCCCGGCAATCCAGCCCTTTTCCCGCAACGGGGTTTTAACCCCTGAGGCATGTCTTTTCGTCCGCTTTCGCGCTACAATCCCCCTATGAGCCGCTCCGCGCAAGAAGTTCTCGAAGATGTCCGCCGCCTGCCTCCGGGCGACCTGGATTGGCTGATCGGGGAAATCCTCCAGGCTGGAGACGGCTCCAGCGACGCCGAGATCGATGCCGCATGGAAGGCGGAGGTCGAGCGGCGCGTCGCCGAATCCGAAGCCGGAACCGCCGTGACCTATTCCTGGGAAGAAGTGGAAACGCCGCTACGCGCCCGGCTGGCCCGATGAAGCGAAAGCGCCTTCGCATCCACTCCCAGGCTCAGCAAGAGATCAACGAAGCATTTGATTGGTATTTCAAACGCAGCCCCGAAGCTGCCGAAGCCTTTCTCACGGAAATCGGCGCTTCCATGGCGCAGATTGCCTCTCATCCGCTGCTTTATCCGCCCTACACAAAGAACACTCGCCGGCGTGTGCTGCCGGGGTTTCCCTACTCCGTGATCTTTCAGGAGAAGGACGAGATCATTCTCATCGTCGCCGTGGCCCACGCCAAGCGCCGTCCCGGCTACTGGCGGAAACGCGTCTGAATTTGCCGGAAGGGGAGAGCCGTGCCGACAAAGCAAATCAGGTCCAAGTCATTGAAGCCCATTCCTAAGTTCGCCAGCGAAGCCGAGGCGCGCGCCTTCTGGGAATCGCCCAAGAACAGCAGCACGGAGTATGTCGATTGGAGCAAGGCCAAACTTGTGACCTTTCCCAAGCTGCGTCCCTCCACCGAGACGATCTCGCTGCGTATGCCGGAGGATATTTTGAACACCATCAGCAGCCACGCGCGAAAGCTGGATGTGCCCTATCAGTCGCTTATCAAGCTCTGGTGCGCGGAGAAGGCCGCCGAGCTGGTCCACTCTCCGCGAACGGCCCATCACGGCAGCGAATAGACGCTCCGCACAAATCCCGGCCGGGTGGCCCGCATCTCGACCCTGAGATGTGGGAGCCGACGAACCCCAACCCGCCGCCTTTCGTCTTTGAACCCCCGTGGACAGCCCCTCCCCAACCTGGGACTCCTATCCGGAACCATTCGTTCTCCGTGCCGAAGGCCTCTGCCGCACCGCAGGTGCCGGTAGGCCGGGGATTTATCCGGTAGGCCGGGGATTGATCCCCGGCAACACGACGGCCTTCCGGGAGCAGGGTTTTAACCCCTGAGGCATGTCTTTCATTCGCTGGAAGCCAACAACTCCGAACCCCTCCACCGGAATCGACCAGGACTCTCCCGTTCCTTTGCAGATAATTACCGCCTGTTGGCGCAAAATTGCAAATAGGGAATGTGCGGAGGAACCAAACCGCGCTGCCGGATTGGAGACTCATGAAGAACATCACGGTATCCGTCGACGACGAGACTTACCTCCAGGCCCGGATCTGGGCGGCCTGGCACAGCACCTCTGTCTCCGGTCTCTTTCGCCAGTTCCTCGAATCCCTTTACGATTCCCCTCACCCGCCCCCCGCTCCCCGGAAAAGCGCTGCGGACCCTCCCGGCGGGCCTCCAACCCCCCGTTTCCGGCGCTGATTCAAGGCTTTTCTGGGCATTTTTCTGCCATTTTCAACCGCTTTCCGTGAGGGAATCAAATGAGCTTCTGCACAAAGGAAAGGAGTTAGATCGGTTTATCGGGGCGCAGATGCCCTACCCCCCACCCCCCTATTTACCGTGAAACTGTGAAACTGTGAACTTTGATCCTCCCGGCGCAGGTCTTCGCGAACGGAATTTCAACCCTCCAAGTACGCTTTTCATCCGCGTCGAACGCTTCTCCTTTCTTCCAGATCTTCAGCGCGATGGCCGCGATCTTGCGCGCCAGCGTCAGCCGCGCCGCGCGCCGCGACAGAAGATCGTAGAGCCAGGACGAATGTGTTCCCTCCTCGAAAGTGACGTGCAGGGCGCCGCGCATTCCGCCGATAAAATTTCGACATAATTCTGTCGAAAACGCGAGAAAAGCTGTTTTTTTGCCCATTTATTCTCCCAACGCAAAGCGGCCCGGAATCCTGGGGACTCCGGGCCGCTCGACTCACTCAGTTGCTAGGCAACAGCCTGCTTCAGCGCGTTCACCGTGGTCAGCGCCAGCTTGGCCTCATCGACCAGCTTGGTGAAGCCGGCCGGGTCCTTGACGGCGATATCGGCCAGAATCTTGCGGTCCAGTTCGAGGCCGGCCTTCTTCAGGCCGTTGATGAGCTGCGAGTAGCTGAAGTTGTTCAGCTTGGCTGCGGCCGAGATGCGCACGATCCACAGCGAGCGGAACTGGCGCTTCTTCTGCTTGCGGCCGGTGTAGGCGAACTTCAGGCCGCGCTCGACTGCCTCCTGCGCTGCCTGGTAGAGCCTGGATTTGGTAAGGAAGTAACCGCTTGCGCGCTCGAGAATCTTCTTGCGGCGGTCCGTCCGCTTGGTACTGCGTTTTACGCGGGGCATTGAGTCTTCTCCATTTTGCGTTCGGTTAGGCGGCTGGAGGCAGGAGGCCCGCGCCTTGGCGGCTGGGCTGTAACCTCTTCACTCGCTCGTTCAAGCCTTGATCTCTCGGCTGGCCGGACTCGGAAGCTGTCCGCCAATCGGGGGCCCACGCAACGCGTTGCAGGGCCCGGAAGCGCCGTCTGCGTGAGCAGAAGGCGCAGCGATCAGGCGTAAGGAATCATGCGCGCGACCTTCTTGTAGTCGCCGTCGGAAACCAGCAGGGTCCGGCCCAGCTTGCGCTTCGTCTTTGGCGCCTTCGAAGTAAGGATGTGCCGCGTCTTCGTCTGGCCCCGCTTGATTTTGCCGGTGCCGGTCTTGCTGAAGCGCTTGGCCGCGCCCGTATGGGTCTTCAACTTGGGCATTTTCTTCTCTTTGTCCGCCGGAGTGAGCCGATTGCAAATTAGCCCGCCCTGGCGCATTGCCCTTGAGACAAGGAATCCCCTGCCTTCTTAAGGCTTCAACCAGTATATAGCAGAGGCGGCTCCGCCGGCCATGCCTCTGTCCCGTTTCGGCCTTTGGTTTCAAATAGGTCAACCTTGAGCCTGGCTTGCCCGATCTCCCATTGCCCGAGGCGGCGCGACAGACTACTGTCAAGGACGATGGCCGTTCTCTCTATCGATCTCGCAACCCGCCGCTGGTGCGATCTGGGCATTGTCGCGCTGGAGCGCGCGCGTCCGGCCCAAGGCACAATCGCCTGCGAGATCATTCCCTGGAACGATCCCGGTCCCATCGACGCCGGTATTCTGGCCGGGCGGCTGAACCACCTGTGCGGGGTGCGCGGCATCCGGGTGATGATGCTGGACGGCCCGCAGGCCTGGAAGTCGCGCTCGAATGGCCTGGAGCACGCCCGCGTCAGCGAGCGGCAAGTGAACACGGCGGCCAAAACCGGCCTGCCCGGCATGGTGAAGCCATCGAGCTACCGCCCCTTCGCCGAGTTCTGCGTGGATGTGTATGAGGCTCTCTGCCGGCGCGGCTGGCGCAGGCTGGCCACGCGCGAGCAGCCCGGCTCGCCGCAGGAGCGTGTTCTGGTGGAGAGCTATCCGTTCGCGGCATGGAAGTCGCTGGGGCTGAAGCCGCTCAAGTCGAAGCGCCGCGCGAGGGTGAGCGACCTGGCCGAGGCCTTCGGCGCTCTGCGGACTCTGATTCCGCTTACGGTGAACCGCCCGCCGAATCACGACCAGCTGCAGGCCATCGTCGGCGGCTTGCCGGGGCTGGCTCTGGAGGAGCGCTCGACAGCCGGGGCGCGCATTGTGGGCAATCCGCCGCGCCGCGAGGATGGCCACTGGCGCGAGGGCTTCATCGTTCTGCCGGTGCCGCCGAACAGGTCCCTCGGCCTGCGCTGGTTGCACTGAAGCGGCGGCTTTCGATATGGAACCGATATGGAACCTGGATAGTCATTGAAGGACACATCCCCCATGTGAGAACATCTTTAGACAGACGATAAAGACGCCCGCTGGTTACCAGAGGCTAAACAATGGCCACATCAATAAGTTTTGGTATGGCGCGCACCGCCCAACAAGAACGCTTTGGTGATGCATTCTTGCTGGCCGTTGCGAGCGTAGCCGGATGCTCTTACGCAAAGCCCGAGACGGACAACGACTCAATCGACTGGACCCTTTCTTGTAAACTCCCACGGAGACCCAAGATCGATGTCCAAATGAAGACAATTTCGTGCGATGGTCAATTTGCTGAAGCTATTTCTTACCCCCTCAAGAAGAAGAATTATGATGACCTGATCCTGACGGATGTTCTTGCCCCACGCATTTTGGTGCTTGTGGCTGTGCCGGAAGACATCGACAAATGGCTCAGTGTATCCCCAGAGGAATTGATATTGCGGCGATCAGCATATTGGGTTTCCCTCGCCGGGCTTCCAGGAAGTAGTAACGAGACATCCGTCACCGTCAATGTGCCAACTAACCAATTGCTCAAGGTCGAACAATTGCGTTTGTTAATGCAAAAAGTCAGTGAGGAGGGTGCGCTGTGAGAGTTGCGATTCAGGACGTATTGGCACTGCGCTCCCTAAAACCATTGGAGTTGATAGCCTATCTGCGCGCGAAGGGATGGAGACAGGAACTTGAGATTCCGAACAAGGGAACGATTTGGGCTCTGGATGAGGATTATGAGCTGACACTCCCGACGAGACGCGAGCTTGGGGATTATGTTCTTCGGATATCGGAAGTTCTTCACACGCTTGCACGGGCTGAAGACCGCTCTGAACTCGACGTTTTGCGTGACATACAAGCAACGACCTCTGACCTGATTAGAGTCCGGGTCTCGAACCAATCCGCCGAAGCTGGTGCGCTACCGCTGGAGGAAGCTGTCAGGTTCGTAGCGTACACGCGGGATATGATGCTGGCCGCCGCATGCGCTGCCATCGAGAAACGCTCAGTTTACGCGAAGAGGAAGCCTCAGCAGGCCATGGATTATTTGAACCATGTCCAAATGGGACAGACTGAGCGCGGAAGCTTTGTGCTAACAATTCTCTCACCTGTTACACCAGAGCTTCGGCCAGCCCAAGGATCCCTATTGGACACCGAACCGGAAGATCCTTATGAGAGGCGCGTTACACGGATACTTATGGATTCGCTAAGCGCTCTCGACATTGCCGCGCGCGACGCAACATTGCATTCAAATATGGATCCGTTTCAAAATGCAGTGGAAAGAGGAGTGTCGGCAAATCTCTGTGACGCGCTCGTTGGCCTATCCGCTGTCAGTTCTGGCGACAACTTGGACATGCAAATTTCATGGTCAAGAACACGACCCGTTAGCCCAACGATTCCCGCCCGCGTCCTGTTTGGTAGCGATACGATCCAAGTGGTCGAAGAGGCTGCCCGAATGTTTCGCGAGGTGGCTCCATCGGAAGACTGCGAGGTGACAGGTTTTGTACTCGCATCCGATAGGGGTGTTGAAGAGGTTGAGGGAGATATTAAGCTTGATGCCTATGTAGACGGAAAATTTCATCGCGTTAGCATTCCGCTCGGACCTGCCGAATATAGCGTGGCGTTGAGAGCCCATGACGAGCGGCGGGTAGTAACTTGCATCGGCGACCTTGTCAAGCAGGGGCGCGGATATCGTCTTCAGAATCCCCACCATTTCAAAATCCTATCAACGGAATGAACCAGCTTTCACAGGTCAGGTGGGTATTGCGAAAGATGCCACCCCGCCGATTGGCATCCCTTGCTGCAACGATGTGAGTACACTTGCCATACGGACAGGCCGCTCAAAAGAGACGGGTATTCCGCTTATGCAGCGTGCGGGAGCAGCTTACTTTACTTGCGGCGGGGCGGGCGGTTTGGGTTTGGGCGCTTCCTGCTTCTTGGCCGGCGCCAGGATGGCGTGCAGAATCGTGCCTTCCATGCGCGGCATGAACTCGACGATGCCCGCGTCGCCAATGTCCTGAATCAGCCGGTTGACGATGGCGTAGCCCAGATCGCGGTGGGCCATCTGGCGGCCGCGGAAGCGCAGGCTGGCCTTGACCTTGTCGCCGCCGAGGAGGAATTTGATTGCCTGATTCTTCTTGGTCTGGTAGTCGTGCTCGTCCACGGTCACGGAGAACTTGACCTCCTTGACCGTGATCACCTTCTGCTTCTTCTTAGCGGCGCGTTCGCTCTTTTCCTTCTCGTAAAGAAAGCGGCCATAATCCTGGATGCGGCAGACGGGGGGAACCGCGTTGGCGGAAACCTCGACCAGGTCGAGGCCGCGCTCGCGGGCGATCCTCAGTGCCTCAAAGGGCGGCAGGATGCCCAGTTGTTCGCCGTTTTCGTCGATGACGCGAATCTCTCTCGCGCGAATCCGGTCGTTGATGCGGATAAAGGACTTTGCCGAACGCTTGTCGAGTGCGATGGTGCTCCTCCAAAAGTCGCCGCGGCCCGCCTTCCGGGTACAGCCGGAATTGCCGCGGGCGCACGAACGCAAACTGAGTATAGCATTGGTCCGGCTCTGTGGAACAAAGGGTTTACATCGAATTCTCGGACGCTGCGGCCTCCAGCGCACCGTCGGCGTTCAATCCGGTCACCCGCAGCCGCACTAGCTGATTGGCGGCGTGCCGGCCCTCCAACTCCACCGGCAGAAAGTTCTCCGTCAGCGCAGCGGTGCGCGCCCGCAGGTCCACTTCCGCCGAGGTGCGTAGCGTGATAGCGTCCAGTTCCCGGCCCACAAAGCGCCTACGGTGGATTTCACATTTTTTCGCCGCAAGAGCCCGCAGGGCGGCCATCCGCTCCTCGACCGCCTCCGCCGGAACCGGCCGCTCGGCATGGAGGGTCCAGCCGGGCGTTCCCGGCCGGGGCGAAAAGGGAAACAGGTGCAGATAGCCGAAGGGCAGCGCCTCAATCAGCGCAAAGGTCTCCTCAAACTCGGCGTCCGTCTCGCCGGGAAAACCCACCATCACATCCGCGCCAAGAGTCAATTCCGGACCGGCAGCGCGAAGCAGCGCCGCGACCTTCTCCGCGTAATGCCAGGGCCGGTAGCGCCGGTGCATCCGGCGGAGCACCGCGTCGGAACCGGATTGGAGCGGCAGGTGCGCATGACGCGCCAGCCTTCCACCGCCGAATTCCGCCATCAGTCCAATCAGTTCCGCGTCCCAATCCATCGGCTCAATCGAGCTGAGCCGCAGCCGGTTGAGCGCCGTCCGCTCGAAGATCTGCCGCACCAGGTTGGCCAGCGTCCGCGGGGCTGAGGCTTCCTCACCGGTGGGGACGGATGCCGGCAGGTCCCGCCCCCATCGCCCCAGATTGATCCCCGAGAGCACCAGTTCCTTCCCCCCGGCGGCCACAAAGCCCTCCACCTGCCGGAGAACCACTGCGTGGGGCAGACTCCTGGATGGACCTCGCGTAGAAGGAATGACGCAAAACGTGCAGCGGTTCCCACAGCCCTCCTGGATCTTCAGGTTGGGCCGGGTCTGCGCGCCGGGCACAACCTGCGCCTCTTCAAGAAACGAATGGGCAAAGCGGTCGTCGGCCCAGATCGGCGCCAAACTCCCGCCCGCTACGAGCGACGCTACGCTGACCAATCCCGCGAGATCGCTCGAGGCGTTCGTTGGCACAGGGAATTGAGTGCTTTGAGAGGCTGCGGAAAAAATCGGAGTCTCGGGCGGGGCGGGCGAAGAACATGCCTCAGGGGCTGAAGCCCGCTTTGATTTTGCGCCACTTACGGCACGACTAAAGTCGTGCCCTTTCAAACCAAGGCGCCTTTCCTCAGCCTCTTGAGCCAATCCAAAAACAATTTCCGGCGCCAGCGCCTTGTGGCTGTTGCCCACCACGGCGGCCACGCCGGCCAGGCTGGCCAGTTCCTCCGGCGCGCGCTGCGCATAGCAGCCGGTCACCACGATGCGCGCCTCCGGATTCAGCCGGTGCGCCCGGCGAATGAAGGCCCGCGCCGCCCGGTCGGCCTCCGCTGTTACGCTGCACGTGTTCACCACCACCACGCCCGCCGCCGAGGGCTGCTGCTCGCCGAGCCCCGCGGCACGCAGCCGGTCGCTCACCGCTTCGCCGTCAGCGCGAGCGGCCCTGCAACCGAAATGCTCCACATGGAAGGTGAACGCCATAGGTTCAGTCTAAGGCCTGTTCCTCATGACGCCGGGCGCCTCAAGCCAACCGCACCCGGATGCGGCGGGTCAGGCTGTTCGCCATGTAACAATGCATTCCATGCCCGGTTTGCGCGACGACTCTCTTGGTCTTTACATCTCGATCCCTTTCTGCCGGTCGAAGTGCACCTATTGCAACTTTGCCTCGGGGGTTTATCCGGCTGGCGAACATGCGCGCTACGTGAATCGGGTGATCGAGGAGATGACTGGAGCCGGCACGTGGGTGGAGCGGATGGGCCTGGAGCTGCCGCGGCGGGTGGACACGATTTATCTGGGCGGAGGAACGCCCAGCCTGTTGGCGCCGGAGCTGGTGGCGCGGCTCTTCGCGGCGGTGCGGGCCGAGTTCGACGTGGAGCCGGAGGCGGAGATCACCGTCGAATACGCGCCGGGGCAGCTTGGGGATGCGATGCTGGATGCGCTGGCCGAGGCGGGCGTGAACCGCGTGAGCCTGGGCGTGCAGTCGTTTATTGACCGCGAGGCGGCCCGCAGCGGGCGGCTGCACAGCCGTGCGGTGGTGCTGGCTGACATCGAGCGGCTGCGCCGGGCGGGCATCGCCAACCTGAATGTGGACCTGATTGCGGGACTGGCCGGGCAGAGCTTCGTGTCGTGGGAGGAGTCGCTGGCGGCGCTGGCCGGGACGGGCGTGCCCCACGCCAGCGTCTACATGCTGGAGATCGATGAGGACTCGCGGCTGGGCCGGGAGGTGCTGGCGCGCGGCGCGCGTTACCATGCGGAGCTGGTCCCTGGCGAGGATGCGATTGCGCGCATGTACGAGGCGGCAATTGAAAGGCTGTGCGAGGCTGGGCTGGGACAATATGAGATTTCGAACTTTTGCCGGCCGGGGATGGCGTCGCGGCACAATCTGCGCTACTGGGAGCGGCGGCCTTATTTGGGGCTGGGGCTGGATGCTTCGTCGATGCTGCGCGAGGCGCGGGCGGCGGACGGCGGCGAGATGCGGCGGGTGCTGCGCTCGACGACGACCGACGATCTGAAGGTGTATATCGAGGGTGGGGAGCCAGTAGAGTTGGCATGGCTCACGGCCGCGCGGCAGCACGAGGAGGCGTGGTTTCTGGGATTGCGGCTGAATGTGGGAGTTAGCGTGGCCGCGCTGGAACGGGAGTTTGGCGCGGAGACGGTGGCACCGGCGATGCAAGCGGTTGCGCGACTGGCCGAGGCTGGATTGGTTCTCTTCGACGGAGAAACGGTCCGGCTGACCGCGCGGGGACGGCTGCTCTCGAACGATGTCTTCCAAGAATTCCTGGGGCTGGATGCGCGCGAGACGACGCCGGGCATCCCGGCGCGAACGTAGATTTCGCGGTTTTCCACCCGTGCGCCAGAAAAATGGCTCAAGGGTGGGATAGGTTCTACATCATAACCATTTGAAAATGCGATCCGGGCGATTCAGCAACCAATTTCTGCATTCAGCTCGTATCACCTCAGAAATGGGTCTAGAGATGCGCGCGCGGCGCGGGACATCCTCTTGGAGAAGAACGATCACTGTACAGGCGCACATCCAACCATTCGGAGGATAAATATCCGCCCAGATTGGATCAGACGGCGGCGCAATAAAGCCATCAAGAGAGGAATGCTTCCCGCAAAAACGGGACATGCTGAACAATTGCCAATAAGGAAATATCCCCTCGGAAACCTCTAAAAGCTGCTTACGCTGATGACACGCGCAGATCGCACCTGAGACGCTAGAAAAAAGCAGTGTTCCCCATTTTGTTGGAAAATATCTCAGCGGCTCTGGAGAGTCGCCCGACTCGCACCACCGCCGGAAATCCCGCTCAGTTAGCCCGTCGATAACAAACCTAAGTATCTGATCGGCCACCAAAGAGGCGATTTCCGTGGGGTTGATTCCGTTCCAACGAAGAACCTGTTCAACCATTTGAATTGAAAGCGGTGCCTGGTTATATTCTGTGCGAAGAGAAAAACTGAATCCACTCATGATAAGATCACTTTCCGATCTGCCGATCAACAGGATCTGCCTCTCCGTGCTGATTCATTAGCTGCTTCGCCAACCCAGCGCACGGGCTCACAATAGGGCACGGGGCTTTCTCGGGGTACGCTCTACAACTCCAGCTTGCGCATGTACTCGGCATCCAGCCGAAGAGCTTCGATGGGGTCGATGTCGAACTCCTCCTGCTCGATGTAGTAGTGCTTGAGGTTGGTGGCGGCGCGCAGAATCGGCTTGTAATCCACCACCCCCCGGCCCATCACCGTGGAGTGGAATTGGCCGTTCGCTCCCTTCACCATATCCTTCACATGCAGCAGCGGGAAGCGTTCCGGGATCTTGCCGAGATAGTCGACCGGGTTGCGGCCGGCCGCGGCCACCCAGCCGCAATCCATCTCGAAGCAGACCAGCTTAGGGTCGGTGAGGCGCAGCAGTTCGTCGTAGAAAATCACCCCACCCTCGGAGCCGAACTCCGGGCCGTGGTTGTGGTAGCCGAAGACCATCCCGGCCGCCTTCACCTTTTCGCCGATGCGGTTCAATTGCCCAGCAACCCAGCGCCAGTCGTCCAGCGTGAGCGCCCCGGTCGCGGCTGGGTCGCGCCGCCGGGGCCAGGGGCAGATGATGTAATCGAGGCCCAGCGTATGGCCGTATTCAATCAACTCATCCCCATGCTCCAGCAACGGGACCAGGGGGTGATGGGTGCTGGTGCAGCGCAGCCCGGCCTTGTCCATCGCCTTGCGGAAATCCGCCGCCGTCTTGTCGTAATAGCCCGCCGCCTCGACCTCGGTGTAGCCGTCGGCGCGCACTTTGGCCAGCGTGCCGTTAAAGTCCTTGGGCAGCAGCTCGCGCACACTGTAGAGTTGCAGGCCGATGGGCAGGCTCAGGGGCTTGGCGGCCAGCCGGCTGGCGCCCGCTGTGGCAGCGGCCGCAACCGCCGCCGTGGCCTTCAAAAACGTTCTGCGCGAAGTGTTGCTCATTGATTTGTTCTCCCTGGGAAAGTCGAAGCCTAAACTCTGATCTTTTTCTCCGCCGCATCCCATGTCGCCACGCTGCGGTGAAAGTACGAATGATTCGCCATGTGGCAGGCGACGGCGGCGTTATTGCCGAAGACCTCGTCCTCGACGACATGCTCGCGCGTCTCGACGGCGCGGAAGAAGTTGGCGAGGTGGTCAGCGGTATCGTCGTATCCAGCGGGCGCGGTGTAGCTCTCCACCTCGCCCAGCTTGGCGGGCGGCGACGGATGGGCCGCATACCAATCCGCCAGGTACTGCTGCTTTGCCGCCGCGGTCCAGCCGTTGAGCGAGTAGCCCTCGGGGCGCGGCGCAGTGTCCTGCGGAGTCACCGTGAGCGTGTTGCCGTTGAGGACCATGGTGGCTTCCTTTCCGCAAAAGATGATCGGCTCGCCGGCTTCGTTGTTCTGGTTACAGTGCAGAGCCACGGTCACGCCGGGATAGTCGTAGAGCGTGGCCAGCAGGTCGGGGAAATCGCGGCCGTCATTGAAGTGGGTGAGGCTGCCAGTCGAGTAGGCCCGGCTGGGAATGGCGTTGATCCCGGTGACGCACTGCATTCCGGAGAGCAGGTGAACGAAGAGATCGCCGGCCACACCCTCTCCGTATTCCATGAAGCAGCGCCAGCGGAAGAAGCGCGCGGCGTCAAACGGCCGCGGCGGCGCATCGCGCAGAAATGCATCCCAGTCGATGGTCTGCGGGCTGGCGTCAGGCGCGATGGGATAGACCCAGGCGCCGGAGGGGGAATTGCGGTCTGAGTGGCCCTCGATCAGATGCACTTCGCCCAGCCGGCCCGAAGCGTAGATCTCCGCGGCCTTTTTGTAGACGATGTTACTGACCCGCTGGCTGCCGGCCTCAAAGATGCGCTTGCCGGCCTGGACCGCCTCGACCATGGCGAATCCGTCGGGCGTCGTATGCGACATCGGCTTCTCGCAGTAGACATCCTTGCCCGCTGCAACTGCGTCCAAAACCACGCGACGATGTTGAAAATCGGCGACGGCCACAATCACCGCGTCCACATCCTTGCGGTCCAGCAGCGAGCGGTAATCTTTCGTGGTCGGAATCACGCTGACCCAGGCCTCGATGCCGGCTTTCTGGTGCATGTCGTACAAATCCGCCGTGCCCACCAATTCCGCGTTGGACAGCTTCCGCGCAGATCGCAGTAAATCGCAGCCGCGAATCCCCGTTCCAATCGAGCCAAAGCGAATCCTGCGCCCGCCGGCCGGCGCCTGGGCAGCCAAAGTCTCCGGCTCCAGCACCGTCGCGTTCCCCGCCGCTCCCGCGACTACCGATCCGGCCACCGCCGCGCCCGCTCCCAGCCGCACAAAATCCCGCCGCGTCATCGATGATGCTTTCATAGCGTCTCTCCCGCGCGAGGCAATTCTCGCTCTCCAGCCTGGCCCGTGTCCACCCGCTGAGCGAGATGAGGCGAATGTCTGCCGTCCCATTCCTGTGATTCTTTCCTTGCGCGCGGGCGGGAATTCTCAGCCCACAACCCGCCTTTCACACCATTCCCCGCTCAATCATGGGAAAATAGATGGGTACACCGACATGACCAACGACAACCTCCAAGAATCCCTGCCGATCCCCGAAGAGACTGTTGAGCCCAGCCAGGAGCTTGCCCCCGAGAGTATCCCTGAGCCAGCCGCGAGCGCGGACGTCTCAGAGCCGTCCCTTGAAATCTCAGAGGATTTGCACGCAGGGGAGCCTATCGCCGAACCGGCTCGCGAGCCAGTTACTGCGCCGACCCTTGCGGTTGCCCCAGAGCCTGCCCTGAGCTTGCCGAAGGGTCTCGATTCTGAGAACTGGGAGAAACAGCCGGCAGATGCCTCCGCCGATCCTGTCGAAGAGCCATCCGAGCCTCAGGAGTCCTTCGCCGACCTGCTTTCGGCCTTTGAGCGCAGCCACTCGCACAAGGGCGAGCCCGGCCAGCGGCAGTTGCAAGGCGTCGTCGTCTCGCTCTCCGCCGACCAGGTCTTCCTCGACATCGGCTATAAAACCGAAGGTGTCCTGCCCCGCTCGGCCTTCGACGACAACGCCGACTCAGTCAAGCCCGGCGACAAGTTTCCCGTCTCGGTCACTGGCCGCAATGAAGAGCACTACTACGAGCTTTCGCGCTTCAAGGTGGCGCAGCCCCGCGACTGGTCGGCCCTGGAAGCCGCTTTCGCCGAGAAGCTGGCTATCGTCGGCACGGTCACTGAAGTCAGAAAGGGCGGCGTGACCGTCGATGTTGGCGTGCGCGCCTTCATGCCCGCCAGCCGAAGCGGAACCAAGGATGCCGCTGAGCTGGAGAAGCTGGTCGGCACGGAGATCAACTGCCGCATTACGAAGCTCGATGTGCTGGATGAAGATGTGGTTGTGGATCGCCGCGTGGTCCTCGAGGAGCAGGCGCGCGGGCTGACCGCGGCTCGGCGCGACGCCATGAAAGAAGGCGACACGGTCAGCGGAACGGTCCGCACGCTGATGCCTTATGGCGCGTTTGTCGATCTGGGCGGCATCGACGGCCTCCTCCATGTCTCCGACATCTCCCACACGCGCGTCGCCAAGCCCGAAGACGCGCTCGCCGTGGGCCAGGAACTTCAGCTCAAAATCCTCAAAATCGATCCCGAAACCAAAAAGATCTCGCTCGGCCTCAAGCAGCTTCAGCCCGAGCCCTGGCAGACCGTCCCCGATCGCCTCGCCGTCAACCAGCGCATCACCGGCACGGTTACCCGCCTGACCGACTTCGGCGCGTTTGTCGAGATCGAACCCGGCGTCGAAGGCCTCATTCACATCTCCGAGATGTCCTATGGCAAGAAGCTGCGCCACCCCAGTGAGATGGTCAGGCAGGGCGACCGCGTGGACACCGTCATCCTGGGCATCAAGCCCGAGGAGCGGCGCATCTCGCTCGGCCTCAAGCAGACTCTCGCCGATCCTTGGACGGAAGTTCAGCGCAACTTCCCCATCGGCTCGCAGATTCAGGGACCGGTGACCAAGCTGATGAACTTCGGAGCCTTCGTCGAGTTGGCCGACGGCGTCGAGGGCCTGGTCCACATCAGCGAGATCGTCGCCGACCGCCGGCTCAACCACCCTTCGGATGTGCTGCGCGCCGGTCAGATCGTCAAGGCGCAGGTGCTGGCCATTGACACTGAAAAGCGCCAGATCAAACTCAGCATGAAGCAGCTCATCCCCACCGAGATCGACGAGTACATCGCCGAGCACAAGGTGGGGGACAAGATCTCCGGCCGCGTCATTGCGCAATCTCCAAGCCTCGTTCACGTCGAGTTGGGCGACGGCATCCGCGCTGTCTGCCGGATTGCTCCAACCTTCATCCCGGATGCCCCGGCTGCCGAACCACCCGCCGCGGCGATTGCCTCACCGAAGCCGAAACCGAAATCCAAGCATAAGGTAGAAACCGAAGCCAAGCCCGACTTGACCAGTCTCTCGTCGATGCTCAAAGATCGCTGGAAAGGCAACGTACCTGCCGTGTCCGCCAAGCCCGAGCCAATCAGCGAAGGCCAGATCCGCAGCTTCAGAATTGTGAAGCTGGAGGCGGAAGCCAAGAAGATTGAGGTGGAGCTGGCGTAGCGGGCGAGAACGCAACCAACTGCGATCTCGGTCGGAGAAAAACCGGGGAACCCGACGTAGAAAGCGCAGAGGTCCGCCCGCGTTAGTCGAGGAACGGATTAGCTTTTTCGCATCCTAAACATGGCCGTGGCATAACTGCCTTCCACGCCCTTGACTACCTTGAGGCCAATCTCCTCCGGTGTGGCGCGCCTACCAGGATCGCGGAGGTGTTCGGCTAACCTCAAGCGTAAATTTGCATCCTGTTGAGGGTCGGTCACTTCAAGGTACAGCGCGCTTTGGTCCACGCTCATTGGGATATCCATCATCTGAGACCCTGTGAATTCGCTCGAATGAAAGAAAGTGAGTGTAGCTGATCGTCCCATAATCTTTTTGCAGTAGAACGAGTGTCCTTCCCCGTTTATATAGAAATGGCACTCTTTGAAATCTGACTTGCTCGTCCCCCTGGCCTTATCGAATAGCCACATTTGCGCGATTGTTCCGCATATATATAGTGCTCCGTGGAATGCGCAAACTGCATTTTCGGTTGATCGAGGGACGGGGCCATATCGTAATTGCATATTCGGTGAGAGCGTTTGAAGATTCTCAACAGGTAATGTCATCCATGAGTAGCGAAGACTCGCACGTACCAACTCCTTAAACACCCTTGGAACATTATGGCCGAGTTTCTCAAGAGGTTTGGCGTACCCTGACTTGCGAAGAGCGGCCTTTAAGAACTTTTCTGCCGCCTCATGCGACTGGACGATTGCAGTTTGCGTGTCCCCTGTGTGCTTCAAAGTGACCGCGGCATTCTCAAGGTCATAAAGCGCCCGACGGACCAGACCCTGCTCCTCCGCGCCGAGACAATCGTCATCAATCAGTAAGTTATATAGACAGTGAAAGCCTTGATTAGCGACGGCGAGCTTTCTTCCGATAGCCTCGAAGTCTTCGAAAACAAGAGACTGCACAATGCTGTCCGGCAGGTCCTCAATATCTTCTTTGTACTCGAATGCCACATCATTCCCGGCCACAAATCGCGACACGGCAAGGTAAACATCTCCTCGAATGAGAATTGGGAAACGTGCAATGACCCCGTCCCAACGCACAGCTTCGCCGTATTTAACCAAGTACCAGTTGATAATTGGATCAAACAATTCTTCACGACGCCTCCCATCAGGGACAGAGCCGTACAGCTTCTTAAAGCAGTCGAGAGGGCGGTAGCGGAGCGGCACGCCCGCCCCCCGGAATTCGCGGTCCAGATCTTCAAGTGATTCAATTCCCGCGCATCCGCTCATTCCGCCATTATCCGTCCAATGACCCAAAAGGCCAAACAGAGCTCCATGCCAGCTCGCCCTGGCTAGGGCGACCGGGATAGTGCGCTTGCGGTGTAGTCCAAATGTGACTACAGTTGAGTCTGACCGCTTGTGTTCAAGGAGATCCCCATGCCCACCGCCGACACTTACGTCCGTGCCCGAATCGACACAAAGACCAAAGATCGTGCCGCTGACGCGCTGGATGCCATGGGCTTGTCCATCTCCGACGCCATCCGCCTGCTGATGCTGCGCATTGCCGACGAACGCCGCCTGCCCTTCGAGGTCAAGGTTCCCAACGCGACCACCCGCAAGGCAATCGCCGAGCTTGAGGCCGGGAAAGGCAAACGCTTTGCCAGCGTCGAGGCATTGATGGCGGATTTGCATGCGGGCGATTGAGCGATCTTCGGCATTCAAACGCGACAATAAGCGCGAGGCCAGAGGCCGGCATGGCGCAACGCTGGACGCTGACTTGGTGCCCATTCTCGTGGCCCTGGCTAACGACTTTCCCCTGGAGCCAAAACACCGCGACCATGACCTGAGCGGCGATTGGGAGGGCTATCGGGAGTGCCACGTCAAGCCCGACTTGCTGCTGATCTACAAGAAAACAGACGCGGAGTCACTGCGTCTGGCTCGCCTCGGCTCGCACAGCGAACTTTTCGGGTAATCTGCCGAACGCCTCACGCGCCGGATGCCCCAGTTCCCGTTTTTGGTGCCTGGGAAACCACGAACTTTTCCCTCCGCTCTTTGCAGATAATAACCCTCCGCCGGCGCACAATCGGAATTGAAAGGCATAAGCAGTGAAGTAGCATCGCGTCGCCGGACCGCAAACCATGAAGAACATCAACAGCAACACGCCCGCATTCCCCGCCGCCAATCTGTCAGGGATGTGCCCGGTCTGCACCAGAAACCGCTCGACCCACCCCCCTAATTTATTTTCTCTCGACCTCGAAACCTTGCAGATAATTTTAACTCCTCTGGAATCAACACCAAATCCTGGATTCCACGCCTCCATATCTCGCAGGGCGGGAAAAAGCGATCATTTGCACCCGCTTTTAGTTCTAAAAATGCCCCATTTTCCGCCTGGGGTGACCCCCTAAGTTGAGACAGTTTCTTTTTGTCGCGCCTGCCGTTGGCTGTTTTTGGTTATGCCGAGAGCTAGGTTTTGGTTGATCCTGGCCTCGGCCGGTGAAGCGGAGTCGG